>JAEINK010000008.1 GCA_016342585.1 Spirochaetales bacterium | reverse complement strand
CAAGTGTTTCCACCCGCAGGTTAAAGAAACGGCTTATATCGCCCAGGCCTGAAGCTGAATTGAGATGCTGCAGAAGCCTGACGTAACTGACTCTCTTTTTTGCATAATAATCGATTGAGAAGGTCTGGGAAGAAAAAGTCATTCCGCAGGCTTTGCAGCGGTAACGATGAACTGTACCAAAGGCTCTTGAAGGGTAGGTTCCATACTTAACATACCAGGAATCCTTATCAGGATTGTGAAAATGTGTGCATTTTGGGTTAGGACAACAGGGGATTTCCATACGATACTCCTTACTAATTTGTTTCTTAATAAGGAATACCGGGGAATTTGTGCTCCTGCTTCAGATCAACAGGCTTTGGGGCATTATATAATCTGTACAGATAGATCTGCGGATTTTCAACGGATATTTAATTGTGAAAAATGTAATTGACAGGGGGTGGAACTCTATCTATCCTCCTTTGTATGAAACCAAAGAAAGTTATTAAAACAAATACAGCTGATGGCTATGAATACTCCTATAGGTGGGGAGGCTTTTTCAATATCTTCGGAACAACATTTGCCGGGGTTTTTTTATGTAGCGTCTCTTATTCATTATATACTTCCAGGGATAATATTGCTGCCCTTTTGTTTGGATCAATATTTCTTATTGTTATTGCTGTTGTTTTTTATGCCCAGATTTGCTGGCTTATAAATACATCCAGATTCCATCTGACTCGAACAAGTCTACAGATTACTACCTACCCTTTTCCATGGCCAAAATCAGCAAAGTTTATTCAAACCGGTGATATTATTAGGGTCTATACCCAAAAGTTCCGCGGTAGAAGAGGAATGGTCCTATCCACAGTTATAATCAGGAAAGATGGCAGCCATGAGGTTGTCTTCAGTAAATGGAATAATATCGACGATCCTCTCTACTTCCAGAGTGAATTAAAGGGTTTTTTAAATATTACTGAATCAGTTGAAGGGGAACTTGCTAAGTAAGCTTTCATGGAAAGTGTTCAGTGTTTATAACCCGAATACCAGTTTCGGTGATCCATTTTGGCATCACGGCTCAATTTTGAGTCTTTTATCTACTCCTTTTTTTCTGCTGATTTTAGCCTTGATATAGAATATCAGTAAAAGAGGCAGGAGGCCGATTGCCAGTGGAATAATGGTTTCGATTTTATAAAATGAACTTCGGAAGGAGATATATCCGAGGGTCGCCCAATAAGTCGCACTTGAATAGATAATTCCTGTGCCGATATTTACAGGGTAGTTTTTGAGGGGAGAAAAGAATGTTCGGCTTGCGATTATTCCAATTAAAATCCCGGTTAATATACTGAGGATTATACCTATGGAAAGAGGAATGTAGATGTCATCCATAAACCCGAAATAAGCTAAAACCGGTGTTAAGATTCCGCCTCCCATCAAAAGGGTAATTATAATAATCATGGTCGTTATGCGATTCATACTAGTTTCTGATACTTCTTTTCGGGATTCCTTAATATCTCTGTATTGTCCCATGCTTTTACCCCTTGTCTGTAAAATCTGTCATGCACTTATCATAATGGAATTCCCTGTATGTTCAAAGGATTTTCCTCTCTCTTGACCAATCTAAAAACCTTCATTACACTGTTGCTTGTCTGACAAGTAGACAAGTTTAAGGTGAAGATGGAAAAGACAAGGGGCGAGCGTTTCTATCACCATAAATCCGGAGGAAAAACATGCCTTTGAAAATCACCACCCTGATAGAAAATAGTATACAGGAAGAGCCTTCCGGAATCCGGGAAGGACTCAGGTGTGAGCATGGTCTCTCTTTTTTAATCGAAAAAGAGGGAAGGACAATTCTTTTTGATACCGGTCAGTCAGGGGCTTTTATAGAAAACGCCGTACAGCTTGGTGTGGATCTTGGGATGGTTGAATCGGTGGTTATTAGTCATGGCCATTATGATCATGCCGGAGGACTTCCTGCCCTGATTGAGAAATATGATAGTTTTCATCTCTACCTGGGAGATGGATTTTTCAAGAAGAAGTATAGTTTTAAAAACGGTGAATATAATTATAAAGGTACCCCCTTTGACGAGGAGTTCCTTAAAGAGAAGGGGATCAAATACTCATTCATAAAGGGTTCTACCACCGAACTTATACCCGGGGTTCATATCCTTACTTCCTTTGAACGGACCCATGAAGATGAGGGGATTAATCCCCGGTTTAAGATTTTGCAGGATGGTGAGTATGTGCAGGATTATTTTACAGATGAACTCCTGATCGCGGTAGAGATGGAGGTTGGGATGGTTGTTCTCCTCGGCTGTTCCCATCCTGGAGTGAGGAATATGCTTGATACGGTTAAGAGTCGATTTGATAAACCCATTCATGCTGTTATCGGGGGGACCCATCTAATTGATGCCCATGGCGAGAGTCTTGAGCGTTCCTTGAACTACCTGAAGGATGGGGAAATGGGGCTTGTCGGTGTCTCCCATTGTACAGGTAAATCTGCCATGGCGGTCCTGGATGGTTTGGGCAGCCGGTTTTTCCATAATAATACGGGAAGTATCCTTTTTTTTGAGTAATGTTCAAGCTTATACTATGATTAAGAGTAGGGTAAAATAGATTTACTGATAAAGTCTGATATGGATAGATCGTAATAGACAGTTTATGATAGATAGATCCCCCATTTTATGAATAACGGAGAGTGATTATGAGTAAAGTAATGAAAAACCCTGCTGAATACCGAAAGGATCTTGAGCAGATATTCCTGGCCGGAGTTGAAAGGGTTAACCCCTGGCAGATGATCCTGTCCAAGGTAAAGAAGGTGGGGAATAACCTTTTAATCGAACTTGATTCGGAGATTCTAACCTTCAATTTGAATGATTATAAACAGATTTTTGTTATAGGTGCGGGAAAGGCAACAGCCCCTATGGCAGCAGCTCTCGAGGCTATCCTGGGGGCACGAATTTCCCAGGGGATAATTTCTGTAAAGTATGGTCATACGGCGGAACTTGATCTTATAAAGATGATAGAAGCGGGGCATCCGGTACCCGATGAAAACTCAAATCTTGCGGCAAAAGAGATGGCAGACCTTGCCGGACAGGCGGATGTGAATACTCTGGTAATCAGTTTGATCTCTGGAGGCGGGTCCGCTCTCCTTTCTCTGCCCTGGAGTGATGATAAGGTCTCCTTAAGCCTGTCGGATAAACAGGATACGACGAAGCTTCTTCTGGAGTGTGGTGCGGCCATTCAGGAGATTAATTGTATTCGAAAGCATATCTCCGGAATCAAGGGGGGGCGTTTGGCTTCCCTTGTTCACCCTGCCACCTGTATAAACCTCATCCTCTCTGATGTGATCGGAGACAGGCTTGATTCAATTGCCTCGGGCCTTACTGTGGCGGATAGTTCAACCTTTGCTCAGGCAGTGGAGATTCTGGACAAATATGGGATTCGGGATAAGGTTCCTGCCGGTGTAAAGTCCATTCTGGAACGGGGTCTTTCCGGGGATATCCCTGATACACCCAAGAAGGGAGACCCTATATTTGATAAGGTAAAGAATTGTCTCCTGGGAACCAATCGGGCGGCCCTGATCGCCTCGGAGAAAAAGGCCCGCGAACTGGGCTTCCAGCCGGTCATTCTCTCTTCCCGTATCGCCGGGGAGGCCCGGGAAATCGCCAAATTTTATCTGGGTATGGCTCTGGACTGCTCAGGTCTCCGGGATGGTTCGGGCCGCCCCCTTTGCCTCATCGGCGGTGGTGAGACTACGGTGACACTTCGGGGTAAAGGTACCGGTGGGCGTAATCAGGAGATGGCCCTCTCTTTCCTGAATGAGATGAGGGATACGCCCGATGAAACCAACAGGATCTTTTTCCTCTCCGGAGGAACCGATGGGAATGATGGACCCACCGATGCGGCCGGAGCTTATGCGGAACTGGGCATATTTGATGCCGGTTTAGCGGAAGGTCTGTCGATCCAGGAGTACCTGAATAAGAATGATTCCTATAACTACTTTAAACAGGCCGGCGGCCTGCTTATGACCGGACCTACCAATACCAATGTCTGTGATATTCAGCTTGTAATAGTCGAATAGAAACTCGCGGTACCGGAAAGTGGTTTAATCGAGTCTGCTCAGTGTTGAACCTCTGATAATAAGCTGTTGTTTAATTTTTAGTACATGACTCTCCTAGTATCCCCCGTTTGCCCTTTCGAGCATCATATCCGCCGCATATTTACCCATTAGACCTGTATTGATGCTCATTGTGGAGATTCTGGGTGTCTCGGGATGAATGTAATTTAAAGTATCTCCAGGAGCAATGATTGAAATATCTTCGGGAACCGATTTTCCCATTGTGTTTAATAGATGTATAAGTCTATTGGCCATGAAGTCATCATGTACAAAGAATGCTGTCGGGGCATCCTTGTTTTCAAGAACTCTCCCTATCTGGTTCTTCATTTCCGTGGTGTCGTTGAGGTCAACTGTGATTTTCCAGTGTTTAGGGAGGCTTATCCCTTCTTCTTCCATGGCCTTCAGGAAACCGAAGTATCGATCGTAGGCAATGTTGGGAACCATACCTCGGGGGTAATCCAGGAATGAGATAGCCCTGTGGTTTTTCTCCAGAAGATGCCGGGTTCCCTCATAGGCTCCCTGGAAATCATCTACACAGATGGAGTAATACCCTTCCTGAAACTGGGAGTTATTGATCACGACTACCGGGATTCCCTCCTGTTCGAGGATTTCGAATAGGTCTGGGTCTCCAAAGTGAATGGAGAAGATAGAGGTTAATTTATGTTTGCTTATAGAAGATTTTATATCCCCTGTTTCCTGGTCCGGATACACCGGAATTATGCAATATGAAAAATCTTTGTTTTTTGCTGTTAATACAATATTATCAACGATGGGGCGTATAAAATGCCAGATGGCATCCCAATTTTCTCCCATGGGAAGGAGTATTCCCCAGGAGGATTCGGTAGTTGATCGTTTCTTTCGTATATAGCCAAGCTCATCCGCTGCCGTCATAACTTTCTCTCGCATCTCCGAAGATATACGTCCTTTTCCTGAAAGGGCCATCGATACAGTAGTAATCGAGACATTTGCTTTTGCTGCTACATCCGATAGTTTTATCATTTATTAGTTCCTGTATTAAAAATTATACTATTCATTTTATCAGTTTACAATCTCAATATAACCTGTATTTTACCAAATAGTGGTATAACAATGAGGTTTTTACCAATCATTCACCTTTAAGTTGGGGAGCAAAGTCGATTAAAAATCATTAATCCTATTAAAAATCTTGACACTCATAAAAACTGTAGTAAAATATATGGTGAAATATGAGGTAAAATAAAGCATATTAATTAGTAAAATAAATTAAATAGCGGAGGGTTATATAGTGACCTCTAGAGAACGCATTCAACTTTCCCTGACTCATAAGAGCCCTGACAGGGTTCCTATTGATTTGGGATCCAATCCCAGTGCAGGAATTTCGGCAATTGCCCACAGGAACCTGATGAAATATCTCGGCAGAGAAGAGAGCCCGACTTTGATATACGATGTTGTCCAGCAGCTGGCCCAGCCCGATATGGATCTTGTTGATCTGCTTGGTGTGGATATTCTTGATATTGGCCGTGGTTTCAATGATAAATCTTCAGATTGGTATCCTGTCAAACTTGCCACAGGTGATAAAGCCTTCTATCCCTCCTGGTTCAAGCCGGAGTTGAATAGTTCCGGAACATGGGAGGCACGCCACAGGCAGTCCGGGGATCTCATCGCGATTATGCCGGAGGGGGCAACCTTTTTTGATCAAACGGTATTTCCGTTTATTGATGGTTATCCGGAAGGAAGGGCTGCCATGAATGAGGTACTGGATGAGGCACTGGATAGGGTTTTGTGGTCACACCTTGTTCACAGTCCCTGGGATCATGCGGGAGATGCTGGGTTTTACAATGAGCTTCGTAAGAAAGCAATCCACCTGAGGGAAACTACCGATAAGGCTTTAATGGTGGTTGTGGGTTCGAATCTGTTTGAGTGGGGTACATTTCTTCGAAGAATGGATAATTTTCTGATGGATCTTTATACGGATCAGGGCAATGTGGCTATTCTTGTGGAACTGCTGATGGAACGGCATATGAAGAGCCTTACCGCGGTTTGCGAATCGGTTGGTGATGTGGTTGATGTTATCAGATTCGGTGATGATCTGGGTATGGACTCCGGGCCTTTCATGGGGCTTGATGTGTACCGGGAACTTTTTCATGCGCATCGTAAGCGGTTATCGGATTACGTTCATGAAAACAGCAGTATGAAGACATTTCTTCATACCTGCGGTTCTGTCTATCAGTTTATACCGGATTTTATTGAATCAGGGATAGATATAATAAATCCGGTTCAAACCAATTGTCTAAATATGGAGCCTGAACGGCTGAAATCCGAATTCGGGGATGACATGGTTTTCTGGGGCGGGGGTATGGATCCCCGGGAAATTTTAAACAAGGGTAGTGTCCAGCAGGTTCGAACTGAAGTGGCACGACGGCTTGATGTCCTGGCTCCCCGGGGCGGTTTTGTTTTTGCGAATATCCATAATATCATGCCGGATGTTCCTCCTGAAAATATTGTGGCTATGTTTGAGGCTGTAAGGGAATTTAAATAGAGAGCTGCTTCAAGGACCGGGTATGGTCAGAAAACAAAAAAATCCGGGCAGATAAAAGTTCTGCAGCCAAGCTGAATTTCTGGTATTATCTTCTTAATGGACTCTTATAATTATTCAGATGGAAGAAAACCTCTTTTATGGATGCGGGGACGAAAGTCGATCCCCCCCAGACCAGATGATCCATTCTCCTTCCCGGAAAGTGATCGTCGTCATTGGTTTGATTCCGAATTCCCGGGCTGGCAGGTGCGAAAGAGCAATATTCCAGAATCCCCGATGGATGGTGCCAAAGGGAAACGGATTATCTGTCTTCTTCCGGAACATCCCTATCATACCGAATATGAAGCGGGAATGAAGGAGACCGCCGAACCGTTTGGAATAGAGCTTGAGTTTAAACATTCCGGCTGGGATATGGGTATGCAGGCCCAGCAGGTAGCCGAAGTTATTTCGGCACGACCCGATATGGTCATTTTTATTCCGGAAAGTGCCTCGGAGAGTGTTTCCTGTTACAGGCAGATAAATGAGGCGGGAATTCCTGTGATTGCCAGTAACCTTGTTCCGGATCCGGAAGCCTTTCGATATATCCTTGCCTGGACGGGGCCCGATGACTGGGGGCAGTTTCGAATGCTTGCCCGGCGTTTCGCCGAGCGCCTCGATTTCAGGGGGGGGTACGCTGTAATTTGTCATATTCCCGGCTCTTCCGCCTTTTTGGGAAGAAAATGGGGGTTGATCACCGAATTGAATGAAATTGCACCCCGTATGAAACTTCTTGGTGTTGAGTCAACGGGATTGGATAAGGAGCAGACCTACAGACAGGTAAAAAAATGGATAGAGGAATTCGGTGTTGAGCTTAAAGGGATTGTCAGTGCTGATGATAATATCGCTCAGCAGGGGATTAACCGGGCATTAGAAGAGGCCGGCAGAACCGATATTGTGAGGGTAGCCAACGGCAGCTCCCGGGTGGGTATGAGGATGCTGAAAAATGGAACGCTTGATGTTGCCACCTATCAGTCCGCCAGGCTGGACGGCGCCTTGGCTATACAACTGGCCATAGACTGGTTTAACGGTCTTGATGTGGAACCTTTTAGATACCTCCCGATCCAGATGCTGACTGCTGAGAATGTGGATGGATTTTTGCTTGATTATGATGAACCGGAGGAGATAGATCTTGATCGGCTTTATCAGCTGGTTCTTGAATGCAACCGGAAAAGTGTGGAACTGTTTTTTTCTGAAACCTATCACAATTTTACAAAGCGGAAAATAATCAGTGAAGAGTATTTCAGGGGCTTTGCTATTGAAGTTTTGTCCAACCTCCTGAATATAATTAAGACCAATGGATTGGCCGAACAGGAGATAGTCGGGGGGTATGAGTCTATCTTTAAAAAACTTTTTCAGCATAAGACCATCGAGAAAACCCTTGACTGGCTGAAGCAGGTCTCCCTGGAGATTATTTTCAGACTTTCAGAAAAGGAGAGCAGGCCGCAAACCCTGATTCAGCAGATTGTTGAATATGTTGATCAGAACTACACCAAGCCAATGTCTCTAAAAGTTCTAGGGTATCAGTTTGATCTATCTCCTGCCTATCTCGGTAAGCTTTTCAAGGAACAGACCGGGGATAATTATTCCCGGTATCTTAATAACCTTCGGATCACCCAGGCAAAAAAACTGCTGAGAACATCCGGAATGAAGGCTAATCAGATTGCGCTTGAGGTCGGGTATACCGATCCCAATTACTTCTATAACACATTTAAAAAATATACGGGTGTCTATCCTTCTGAATATAATCCGCAATAAAAACTAATTATCAGACTGTAAAATATTGATATTGGGATTGACGGCTGTGATTTTCGGGAATAAGCATAGAGTATAAGGAGTTTATTATGCTGCATGACCCAAGTCACAGGGAAGCCCCTCCCTTAGAATCAGAAATTGTATTGGCGCCCGAAGAGAAGGATATCCTTAAACAGCTCGGTGAACGAATTTCAGAGATCTCTGATGATCCTGTAAATAAAACCCGGGCAGAACTCTGGACGAATCTTAATGATCTAAAATCAAAACGGCCGATGGTCTGGATCAATGAGATTCCCTGGCATGAGATGAATGTTGATGATGAATTAACCCTTTGCACCCACCATCCCTGGGCCCGGGATCTTGAGACCCGTCTTCGCAGAACCATTTACCAGTGGGATCACCTCCAGGGGGATATGATTGTCTCTCCCTTTATTGAATGTCCACTGGTTATTCACAGTACGGATTTTGGAATTCTCGAAGATGTGGATGTGGCACGGACTGATGCCGATAACGATATCTATTCAAGGCATTTTAAAATTCAGATAAAGGATATGGATGATCTTGAGAAGATTCAGATGCCTGAGATTACTCATTTTGAAAGGGCTACTGAATATGGCTATAATGCCATGAATGAACTTTTTGAAGGGATCATTCCCGTAAAGAAGGTCGGGCAGTCACATATCTGGTATACCCCCTGGGATTACCTTATCAGATGGTGGGGTGTCCAGGAGGCTATGATGGATCTTGTTATGAGACCGGATATGGTTCATGCCTTTGTGGATCGGATGGTAGATGCCTGGATGGTTGAGTTGGATCAGTTTGTTGATAAAAACCTTCTTTCGCTCGATGCTAATAATACGAGGATCGGTTCTGGTGGATATGGCTATATTTCTGATCTGCCGGGAGATGATTTTAATTCGGATCATGTTAAGCCCGAGAATATGTGGGGATGTTCCAATGCCCAGATCTTTACCGGAGTCTCCCCGGAAATGCATTGGGAGTTTGCCATAGAGCATGATTTGCGATGGATGAAACGCTGGGGAAAGAACTATTACGGCTGTTGTGAACCTTTGGACGGTAAGGTCGATTCTCTCAGGAGGATCCCAAACCTTCGTAAAATCTCGGTAAGTCCCTGGTCTAATACTGAAAATGCCATTGAGAAGATGGGCGCCGATTTTGTAATGAGCAGGAAACCCAATCCTGCCATTCTTGCCGAGCAAAACTGGGCCCCGGATCGTGCCGAACAGGAAATACGGGATTTTATGGATAAAACTGAAGGTAAGTGTCATGTAGAGTTGATTATGAAGGATATCTCCACTGTAAATCATGAACCTCATCGTCTCTGGGAGTGGGCGGAGATTGCCTCGAGAGTAGCTGAGGATTATTGAGATGGCTATGACTGGAAAGGAACGAGTCTCTGTTGTATTTGAAGGTGATATTCCGGACAGGGTTCCCCGCTGGTGCGGCGCAAGTGAGGAGTTCTGGCTTAAAGCCAAAAATTCTCTGGGATTGGGTGATGAACCTCTCCGGCAGAGGATGGGGGATGATTTTCGCCGGGTTTCGGCCGAATATAAGCTGCCCCAGGTAGAGTTCCTTCCCGGTGCCACCTATTGCAGCCCCTTTGGTGTTCAGCGGAAGGGGATCGGGTATGGTATGCCCATGAGTCATCCTTTGAAGGATGTGGAGACCCTCCTGGCCGTGGAGGCTTATTCCTGGCCTGATGCATCAATTGTGGATGTTTCAGCTATCAGGGGGGAGGCGGAATCCTGGAAGGGGGTTTTTTCTGTTCTTGGTGGGGAGTGGTCACCCTTCTGGCATGATGCGATTGATCTTGTCGGACATGAGGACCTGTATTATAAGATGTATGATCATCCCAATGTGGTTAAAAAAATCTTTGAGAAGATCACCGATTTCTATATTGCCGGTTCTGTAAAAGCCTTCGATGAGGCATCGGATTTAATGGATATCTTTTTTATAGGCAATGATTTTGGAAGCCAGAACGGTCCGCTTATGGGGCTGGAAATGTTCAGGGAGTTTATTTTACCATCACTGAAAAGATTGGTGAACCTTGGTCATGATTTTGGCTTGAAGGTAATGCTTCACTGCTGTGGAAGTTACAGGGAGTTTATTACCGACCTCGTTGCTATCGGGATGGATGGACTCCACGCTCTCCAACCCGATGCTGCCAATATGAACCCTGTCGATATCAAGAGAGATTTCGGTGGTAAAATTGTCTTAAACGGGGCGATTGATTCGCATCATATTTTAATAAACAGTGAAAGTCCCTGGATAGTCAAGGAGCAGACTCGTAAACTGCTGGAGATCATGATGCCAGGTGGTCGGTATATTGGGGGTGCGAGTCATGATACCATCCTTGAGGAGACTCCCGTTGAGAATGTTCTTGCCATGATGGACGCGATTGAGGAGTTCGGAGTCTATAAGGCATAGGACGGTCACATTTACTCATGCAAGCCGGGTATTATCAATGGATTAAATTGCCCGGCAGGATCCTCTTTCCACAAGATGCTGCTGTACCTTTAGTCCGTGCTGGATGTGAGGAGTGTGCTCGAGTCTGTTTATCAGCATCTGGGCAATGATTTTCCCCATATAGGATGTATCGATCTGCATTGTTGTGATTTGTGGTATATAGGTCAAGTTGTAATCTAGGACATCCCCCGGCGCTATGATGGATACATCTTCGGGGATGGAAATATCTAAATCCTTAAGCGCAATAATAACGCGCAGAGCAAGATCATCATCAAGACAGAATACGGCTGTGGGAGATTCTTTATTCTCCTTGTCAAAAACGGGCTGCAGATCTTTTTTCAGTTTTTCTATCTGTCCCGGTTCAAACTCAAAGATATGAGCTGCCGGGAGTTCAAGGTTGTTAACGTCCATGGCTTTCTTGAATCCTATGAAACGATCATTTGAAAGGGCGGGAAGATCAGGACGCTGAATGCCGACATAGGCAATTCTCCTATGCCCGAGTCTGATTAAATGGCTTCCTGCCTCATAGGCCCCTTGAAAGTTGTCTACACAAACTGAATAGTATCGGTCCTGATAATCGGCCTTCATTACAACAATCACAGGAATCCCTTTGTTTTCAAGCCGGGATAACAATTTGTCACTGCCGTAATGGAGGGATATTACAGCTCCGGAACCGGAGGAAATTATTTTATCAAAAAGAACGTCAGGGGAGGAGTTGTGGGCTATAGGTATCATGATAAGGTTTAAGTTATATGCTTTTAACTCGGTTTCGATCTGCTCAATTATCGGGCGAATGAATTTCCAGATGAACGCCCATTTATAATCACTTGAAACCAGTACACAGACATGGTTGAAGTTGGATATTTTATTATGTTTCTGTTTACGCTTGTAACCAATTTCTTCGGCGGCAGTCAGTACCTTCCTTCTTGTTTCTTCAGATATCCTTCCTGTTTCAGTCAGGGCCATTGATGCTGCTGTGATCGACACCCCCGCTTTCTCGGCAACATCCCTTAATTTTGGTTTCATAATTATACATCCAGTTCATAATATTTTAGCATTATTTTATCATTTAATGGGATAGTGTCAATCATAAAATCTGAAAATTTAGCAAAAATTTAGCAACATCAATGGATTTAATCTTCAATAAGGTGCATTTAGTTGAAAAATAGGGGGTTGTTGTAGTAAATGTGTTAAAATTAAGTAAAAAATAGTTATAAAAATAATAAAAATTTAACAAAAAACTTGACAGTTGAAAAATTCATGATAGGATTATAAAAAAAAGGAGGCAATGAATGAGGCGGTTCGGTCAATTGATTGGTGTTAAGTCTGAGAATCTTGATGAATATAAAAAATATCATGCTGCTGTCTGGCCTGAAATAAACATCAAAATTTCAGAATGCAACATTAGTAATTATTCTATTTTCTATAAAGACGGGCTTTTATTTGCCTACTATGAATATATTGGAAATGATTATCAGGCAGATATGCAGAAAATGGCAGATGATCCCAAAACTCAGGAGTGGTGGCGAATTATGAAGCCCATGCAGGCTCCTTTGGAAAGTAGAGCGGAAGGTGAGTGGTGGAGTGATATGGAAGAGGTCTATCATCTGGATTAATTTTAGTCACAGTATTTTCATAAATACTGCAAAAAATTACAGATAGATACCTAATATTCACTGTTGTGAGATTAATAGAGCGGATTTAACATTGTAATGGTATTAAATATACATAATGAGGATAGCAAGTGAGTAGTGAAGAATTAAATACAGCTATAAGAATGGATGGGGTAAGTAAAAGCTTTCCCGGTACCTTAGCGGTTAATAATGTCGACTTCAATGTTAAAGCAGGTGAGGTTCACGCTCTTATAGGTGAGAATGGTGCCGGAAAATCAACCTTGATGAAGATTATTGCTGGTTCGTTCGATGATTATACTGGTAAGATTTTTGTCGGAGAGAAGGAGACTGAACTCCATACACCGTCCCTGTCAAAGAAGAATGGAATAGAGATGATCTATCAGGAACTTAGTCTTGCTCTTCCTTTGACTATTTCTGAAAATGTTTTAGTCGGCAGATTACCTAAAAAAGGTCTATTCCTGGATAAAGAAAAAATCCGGCAAGAGACTTCCCGTTGTCTGGAAATGGTTGGTCTTGATTATCTGGATCCTGATATGGAAATAGAAGAGATTAGTCAGCATGAGAGCCAGCTTGTGGAAATCGGCAAGGCACTTGGCAATAATCCCAACATTCTTGTAATGGATGAACCTACATCGGCACTTTCCCGAGAAGAGGTCGATAGACTTTTTGAGATCATAAAGACTCTCAGGAATCAAGGACTTGCGATTATTTATATTTCTCATCATCTTCCTGAAATTTTCGAGATAGCTGATCGGGTAACTGTTATGCGTGATGGTCAGATAATTGCAACAAAGAAAATGAGTGATGTTACCAGTGAAGAACTTGTTCAGATGATGGTAGGTCTTTCTGTTAAAGAATTCTACTGTCATGAAAGTTTTGCAGAAGAGGAAGAGAGAATCAGGGTAGAAAACTTGAGCCGGTATGGTTTTTTTCATGATGTTTCCTTTCGAGCGTCAAAAGGGGAAGTGCTTGGAATCTGCGGTTTGTCCGGTGCCGGAAGAAGTGAAATCGCAAGGGTTTTAGTTGGTCTTGATAAAAAGGATAAAGGGAGAGTATTCCTTGATGACAAAGAAATTTCACCATCAAATATGCAGGATGCCCTGAGGAGTGGAATTGCCTATTTAACTGAAAACCGTAAAACAGAAGGACTGGCCTTACGACTTGATGTGAAAGACAATATTTTAGCCGGTCTGATTCCAAGACTTATTAAGAATGGTGTATACCAGGAAAATGAGGGCTATGGAAAAATGAATAGCCTAATCAATGAACTTTCTATATACCCCCCGGATCCTTCAAGAGTTGTTGGGAATCTTTCAGGTGGGAATCAGCAGAAAGTACTGCTGGCAAAATGGATGGCATGTGAGCCCAAAGTCCTGATCCTTGATGAGCCAACCAGAGGGGTGGATATTGGTGCAAAAATGACCATCCATAATTCAATTCAGAAGTTAGCAGAAAATGGAAGCACAATCATTCTGATTTCTTCAGATTTACCGGAACTGGTTTCTCTCTCAGATAGAGTTGTAATTATGCGGCAGGGACATTTTATCAAGGAAATGGAACAGGCAGACTGTACTGAAGAAACTGTTCTGCTAGCAGCCAATGGGGAGGGGATTTTCTAATGGAGAATGTACAGGTTGTGGAAGAAGAAAATAAAAACACTCTTTTAGATGGTAGAGCAAAAAAATACAGTCTTGTGGGAAAAATATTTCACAGCGTTGGAATATATGCAATTGCCACTCTTTTTCTGGTGCTGGGAATCATCTTGCAGATGCTGGGAATAATAAATAATTTCCTCACTGCTCAGAATATTCTTAACATTATTGATGCTGTTTCGATGCTTGGGATTATTGCTGTAGGAATGGCTTTTGTGACTTATTCCGGTCATTATGCTGATTTATCGGCACCGACAACAATGGCTTTTACGGGGATAATTGCGGTACAGATGCTCCAGTTTGGTTTTCTTCCTGCAATTTTAGCAGCTGTTATAGCCGGTCTTCTTATAGGTTTAATAAATGCTGTTGCAATTGGAAAGTTCAAAGCCAATCCAATTATATGGACCCTGGCGATGAGCTATGTGACACTTGGGGTTATCAGACTTGTGTGGGTAAATAAACAGATATATCCAGACATGATAGCAAAATCCCAGAGAGCGAGTGATTTATTTGACAATATCTATAGACTTCGATTTTTCAATAAAATCGGTCTTCCTGTGGTGTTTTTAATAATCCTGGTTGTTCTTATGAATTTCATAATGAAAAGGACTCAATTCGGGCAACAGCTCAAAATAACAGGAGCAGCTAGAAATGCCGCAAAATTCTCAGGTGTTAATGTTGAACGGACGATAGGACTCAGCTTTGTTATCTGTGCACTTACGGCAACTCTTGGAGGTTTAACCATTACTTCTCTGTCAAGGGTAGGGGCCTACTATAATGGTGCCGGATATGATTTCAAGGCTGTAACTGCGATAGTAATTGGAGGAATGACTCTGGCCGGTGGAAGAGGTTCAATCATCGGTGTGCTCGGAGGTGTTCTTATTATTGGACTCATGAATAACATTATGACACTTTTAGGTGTCGGCACATTTTCACAAGATATGATTCGGGGTGCAATCTTTATAATTGTAGTCGGGATTAATGCGAAATCACTTAGAACATTGGGACGGGATGATGCTTAATAAAATAAAGAGAAAGAGTTCAGTATTAATGGTTATAGATAAAAATAGAATTTTTATTCTATTTGGATTTGTTTTTATATTTATGTCCTTGTTTGCACCGCGTTTTTTCAATGTTTTTAACCTGACAACAATAATGCGGACAATGGCTATGAATGCCACCGTAGCGATAGGGTTTACAATAATTTTTATAATCGGTCAGTTAGATCTTTCCATTGGTACAATAATTACCTTCACAGGTATATTGGGATTGGGTTTGAAAGAATATTTAGGTTTTGGCGGGAGTGTTCCTGTTGCTATTATTGCCGGAGGAGCCATCGGCCTTATTAATGGTCTGCTTGTTGCTAAAGTTAAAATCAACTCATTCATAGTCACACTTGGTATGATGACTGTTCTTCAGGGCGCAATATATACATTTACCGGTGGTAATTCTGTCAGCCTTTCCACTCCGGATGCTTTTGCCGTCTCAGACTGGATGGCCTTGATGATCTTTCCACTAATTACCCCGAGAGTACTTATAACGCTGATTCTTGTGATTGGTGCCAGTATTTTCATGCGGAGAACCCAAATCGGAAGGAACTTTTATATGGTAGGTGGTAACAGTCAGACTGCATGGCTTGCTGGTATTGATACAGACCGGTATACGATTGCTGCCTTCATTTTATCCGGAGTCACTGCCGGTATCGGGGGGGTGTTGTTCGCAATGGAGAGTGCGGCCGCAACACTGAACATGGGGACCTCCTCGTTAATGTATGTAATATCAGCTGCAATAATTGGTGGAACGGCCATGTCGGGCGGTAAGGGCGGAATTTTTAAGACTTTTGTAGCCATCATGACCCTCGATATGCTTTATAACGGAATTATTCTCTTTGGTCTTGGTAATGAAGTAAAGATTTTCATAGCCGGCGTTATTCTTGCCTCGGTTGTGCTGTATGAGGCCTATGTTTCTTATCGACATGAGAAGGTAATCGGCCAGAGAGCTGAGTTGTTAAAAGAGTTGGAGGTCGTATCAGAATAAGAAGTCCATAATCAGGTTTAAGGCCTGTTGGAATAAATATTAAACGGAGGAAGTATGAAAAGATTGGTTAAATTGCTGACAGTGTTACTTTTAACACTCACAATGGGAATGGTTTTTGCTGGCGGTGACCAGGAAGCAGTAAGTGATAATGGTGATGCGGCTACCAGCCTTGCAGCATCCCTGGCTTTGGAAGATGCAGTCCTGGCTCTGGAAGCTGCAGATGGACAGCCCTTATTAAGGATTGGTGGTAATACAAGAACTGTTCCTCAGAGGCCCAGTGATCCTTCAGCTTTACCTGAAACAGATCCCCTGCACTGGTGGGATATGGAATTTGCTGGCGAAATCAGTAATAAAACAAATATTCCAGACTCCCCAGCTGATGGTGCTATCGGAAAAAAGGTAATCATGATTGTTCATGGCGATCATCCCTGGACGACTGCTTGTACAAATGGTGCTCAGAAGGTTGCGGATGTGTACGGTATGGAACTGAAAATTCAGTCTCCAAACTGGGATCTTGCTGTTCAAAATCAGATGATTGATCAGGCTATTAATGAAAATCCTGACATGATACTTCTAATTCCTTTGGATGCTAAAACCGCTCCACAGCAGGCAAGAAAAATCAATAGGGCGGGTGTTCCTCTGATTTTATTCAACACTCTTCCTGATGCTGCTGCGATGGATTATGCAATTTCCTGGACCGGTCCCGACGATTTCGGTCAGTTCAGAAAACTTTCAAGATTATGGGCAGATGCCCTTGGTAAAGAAGGCGGAGTCGCTTATGTACAGCATGCTCCTGGTGGTTCTCCTTATTTCGCCAGATGCTTTGGTCCTGTTTCAGAACTTGCTGAATATGCCCCTGATATTGAGGTTTTAGACATGCAGGCTCCTGGATTTGAGGCGGATAAAACCATGCAGCTTGTTTCTGACTGGCTTACCCGGTTTGGTGATGATTTGAAAGGTATATGTGCTGCAGATGACTCGGCTCAGGCTCTGGGTATTTTTGAAGCATTGAAGAAAGCTGGAAGAGAAGACGTTATTGTTATTGCTGCAGGAAACAGTAAGGTTGGAATGGACCTTGTATCTGAAGGAAAACTTTATGCCATTACATATCAGACTGCAGAAGGTGATGGTGCACTTGCTGTAAAAACGGCAGCAGACTGGTTTAACGGAAAAGAAATCGAAGCAATAAGGAACCTTCCACAGCATATGATAACGGCTGAGGATGTTGCAAGTTTCTATCCTCCCCAGTGGTAGAATATTTGTAGGTTTATATGCTGCGGATTTTCCGCAGCATTGATTTTTTAATATTCTTTTTGGTTTCATATAGTAAAAATTCTATTTAAATTTAATTACTCCATATTGAAAGAGGTTCTAATGAAACGGACAGAGAATTGTTTGGCCAAGCTGAATAGGATGAATACGGCTCTTGCACACGGGGAACCCGATAAAGTTCCTTTCAGCGATTTTTTCTGGCTGACTTTTATTAAAAGATGGCAGGAGGAGCTTGGGCTCCCAAAAGACGCGAGTCCCTACTACCACTATGATCTGGACTGGATTTGTACGGTTCCCAATATGGACCCTCATATCAAGGATTTCGAAATCATCTCTGATAATGATGGCGATATCCTTGTGAGAACTGGATTTGAGGCATTAATCCGGCATAGGGATGGAAGTCAGATGCCTTATTTTGAGCATTTTGAGACTGATACAATCGAAAAGATGAACGCTTTTAAGTTTGATGATCCCTGGGATGAACGAAGATTTTTCAAAGGTGGTGACAATCAGATCGCCGGAGTCTCCGAGGTTATCACCAGGAATTCCCCTCCCTGGGTGGATTCGGTGAAATCTCTTCATCCTGATTTTCCAGTTTATGGATCGGTCTGTGAAGGTCATGAATTGGGGTGGCGAATTATCGGTTCAGAAAATATGATGATGTGGATGGGCCTTTATCCTGAAGAGGTTGGGCGGTTTATCAAGCGTGTTAATGAGTTCAATCTAGAACTTGTGAAGGCTCAGATCAAGGCCGCTGACGGTATGCTTGATGGAATGGTTATCTGGGGTGATGTAGCCTATGTAAACGCCATGCTTTTTTCTCCCGATTACTGGCGGCAGCATTTTAAACCGGGCGTTAAGGCAATAATAGATTATTGTCATTCAAAGCACCTGCCTGTTATCTATCATGGCTGCGGAAATGCCTCTGTCATCTATCCTGATTTCATTGAGATGGGACTCGACTCATACAATCCTCTTGAGGCGAAATCCGGTCTTGATGTTGTAGAGATCAGGAAGCAGTATGGCCATGAGATGGGGTTTTGCGGGAATATAAGTGCTCTAAACTGGGCAAATGCTTCCCTGGATGATTTGAAGGCAGAGGTGCTGACCAAGCTGAATGCCGCTAAAGGGGGCGGATACATTGTTCAGTCTGATCATTCGGTACCGAGCAATGTGAGTGCCGAGAGATATGAGTTCGTGGTAGATCTGATGAAGAAGTACGGAAAATATCCTCTTGATCTCGGAGAGTTCGATATCTCTGATATGTAATGTACTGAAGATAATGGACTAAATTACTTGGAGTTAGAATGACTTGTAAAGAAAGATTTTATTGTGCAGTAAACAGGGAGAGTGTAGATCGCCCTGCCATATGGACCGGACTTCCGGTGCCTGATTCACTACCGGGATTGTTTGAATATTTTAAGGTATCCAATGAGACTGAATACAGATTGAAAGTAAATGATGATATTTTCCCTGTGGAGCTGCCCTACCATTCTCCTGCGGGTAATGCAATATATACGGCCTTGAATTTCGCCAAGGGAAATGATGGGCTTGATGATTTTCACCGGACTTTAACGGCTCCCGGTTTTTTTGAAGGATTTACCGATCCAGCGAAGGTTGATGATTTTGAATGGCCAGATCCTTCCAGGTACATCGATCCGGCTGAATGCATGGCTGTTGTTAACGCTGTCCCGGATGACAAGGCTGTATTGGCCGCGGTCTGGTCCGCCCATTTTCAGGATGCCTGTGCTGCTTTCGGGATGGAAAACGCCATGATTACCATGATGATGGATCCGGAAATGTTTGATGTTGTTATTAATAGAATAACCGATTTCTACCTGAAGGCAAATGAGATCTTCTATAAGAGCGTGGGCGGTAAAGTAGATGTTGTCCTGATTGGTAATGACTTCGGTAGTCAGCAGTCGCTTATGCTCTCCCCGGAAATGCTTAGAGCACATGTGTTTAATGGAACAAAAAAACTAGTTGATCAGGCGCACTCCTTTGGATATAAGGTGATGCATCATTCCTGCGGTTCGATCTATCAGATAATTCCCGATTTAATTGAAATGGGTGTTGATATAATTCATCCCCTTCAGGCTCTTGCGGATGGTATGGGGGCCGAAGATATTAATGAGAAATTTGGAGGTCAGGTCTCTTTTTGTGGAGCTCTTGATGCCCAGAATCTTCTTGTTAACGGAACGGCTGAGGATGTAATAAATCGGGTTAAGGAATTAAAGACGCTTTTTCCTACGGGTTTAATAATCTCACCAAGCCATGAGGCTGTTTTACCTGATATTGATCCTGCAAATATAGAAGCCATCCATTCTGGTTTATTGTAGAGGTGTCGTACTTATTCTTATATATCTCGCTGGTATAATAAACCTGTTCCTGTTACGGAGCAGGTTTTAATTTATTCTATCGGATTCTCACCTGTAAATTCGGTACTGATATTCCTGTCTCCCCCGGTATAGGTTATTCCGTTTAAGTAGAACAGATAATCTCCCTTATTGGCAGTAAAATAACCATCGCTATCATTATCTATTGTAATACATACATCATAGGTTCCGGGAATCAATGTGCCTGCTGCTGTCGTTACGCTTCCGGATGTAAATGTACCAAAACTCAAATCTCTTAATCCTTTTGGAAAGTCTGACGGTTTTGTACCGCTATTAAAAAGGTAAGACGATATCAGGTGAGCTGTATCGGATATGATCTGCCTGGCGGTTCCGCTTCCTTCCGCCAGCCAGTAGGCTGTAAGAATTGCGCCATCTGAAACAGTTCCGGCACCGGTAACAGAGATGGTCTGTGCAACTAAAGGCAGGTAGTCCATCTCGTTTTCGGCATATGCTGGATAATCACGAATCGCTGTGACCGAGTCGATTATTCCGAGATCTGTGCCAGGATCAATTTCCCCATTGCTGTTTACATCTATTATGGCGTGGAAACTGTATTCTCCTGCCGTGACGGATGCTTCGGTCGCAAGGTTTAAATAAGGGTGATGGAAAAGATCACCCATAACAGAAACCATTACTATGGAAAGACTTCCTCCATTGAATCTTGTCCCGTCGGGAAACATGGCGGCCAGGCTACCGGTGCTATCATACAGTGCTGAAAATATCAGCGGCGGGTTATCCGGAGTTCCGCTATAATCAAGGTTTGCACTTATTGTTCTTATAACAGTAAGATTGTTAATATTCGATGACGTCTGACCCCCGGGATCTGAAAGTAGAGATATCGGCAGAGTTCCTGTTATCTCAACCGTGCCTGGTTCATGGAAGGTTGCAAGTCCGGTGGTATCAATGGATACAACTGTTTCATCACTGGATTCCCAGGATTCTATATAGGACGTAATATCGAAATTTTGGGGGATATCTCCACCGTCACCATTCGCTGTTGCCGTAAGCTGCTGTGGTGTGCCTACATAGAAATCTGTAGCTGATTCACTTGTACTTATGCTGAATTCGCCAACAAGCGGTTCTACAACAGTAATTGCAATTGTTCCACTGACCGAATCCTTGGTTACTGTAATAACGGCGGAACCTTCCGCTTCGGCATATACATACCATTCATCCCCTGCCTCATTTAAATGTACTGTACAGACTGATTCATCATTGGAGCTCCAGGCAGCGTCTTCTAAAAATTTTGTATCTTCCTGACCGTGTGAATCGCTGATAATAGCCTCCATTTCATATCTTGCCTGTGTTCCCAATGCCATGGTGAATGGTCCATCCTCCACACATCTGATTCTCAGCAATTCTTTTTCCGCCATCCCCAATACTTCCATGATCAATGTACAGTTTGTAAGACTCATAATAAGAGCAATAATGATAATAAGGATAATTGATTTTTGAAGATATTTTTTAGTCATTACTCACCTCCGGTTTTTTGTCTTGGATTTGAGTAAAAACGAAAGGGAGGATGCCGGAATACGAGGTTCAGTTATAAGGCCGTATAAGTATACCGTCCAAAACTATTAAATATAGTATAGTGTGTAAAATACTGAATCTCAAGGATTATTTACGTCTATTGGATCTATTGGGTCTATTGGATTCGATGCAGAAAGGTTAAACACCCTAAGTAGGGAAGAGAGCCCATTACTTAAGGTGTTGCTTAATACTATCTATCTACACGTGCGGAGCCTCCGCTTGCGAGTTTTTCAACTTCAGCCAGGGATGCCATGGATGTATCTCCCGGCGTTGTCATGGCCAGGGCACCGTGGGCGGCTCCGAAGTTAATGCACTCCTGGGGCGTTTTGCCATCAAGGAAGCCGTATACCAGCCCCGAAGCGAAGGAGTCGCCTCCTCCGACCCTGTCCATGATCTCCAGCTTTTTCCAGCCTACCGACTGGTAGAAGTTATCTTTGTAATAGAGGAGAGCGGACCAGTCATTCAAGGTAGCCGTGTGAACATCCCGCAAGGTTGTGGCGACAGCCTTGAAGTTAGGGTAGGCCTTTACAACCTGCTCCATCATCATCCTGTACTTCTCCGTGGAGAGATTCTGAATATTTTCATCCATTCCTTCAACCTGGAATCCAAGGGCCGCCGTGAAGTCCTCTTCATTACCAATCATCACATCTACATAGGGGGCAATGGCCTGATTTACCTTGTGAGCAGCCTTCTGGCCTCCCTGGGACTGCCAGAGAGATGGTCTGTAGTTCAGGTCGTAACTTACGATTGTTCCAGCTGCCTTGGCGGCTTTCATGGCCTCAATGGTCAGGGCGGCTGTTGTTTCGGATAGGGCTGCAAAAATACCCCCCGTGTGAAACCAGCGGACCCCCTCCTCTTCGAAAATCTTTTTCCAGTCGATATCTCCCGGCTTTAAAGCTGAAACCGCCGTATGGGCACGGTCGGAGACACCCTTGGCTCCGCGGACACCAAATCCCCTCTCCACAAAATTGAGCCCCTGTCTGTGCTCCCTGCCCATTCCATCATAGGGGAACCACTTTATATGGGAGGTATCGACTCCGCCCTGGAGGATGCAATCCTCAAGAAGCAGGCCGATTTCATTGTCCGGTATTCCGGTAACCACAGCGGTTCTCTGGCCGAAGCATCGTCTTAAGCCGCGGATTACATTGTACTCTCCGCCGCCTTCCCATACTTTTAAAGAGCGGGTGGTTTTGAGTCTTCCCTCGCCGGGATCCAGTCTGAGCATGATCTCTCCCAACGCCAGCCCGTCCCATTTGCAATCTTTGGCTTTCTTTATCTTAATATCATCCATATATTAGCTCCTTATTTTCCGCTTCTTACCTGTTTGACAAAGTCTATCGAAAACTTAAGTTTCTCGGTGATAGATTTGTAATCACCTGTCTCTCCGATATTTCCGGGAATAAGTTGTGAGCCAAGTCCTACACAACATACTCCGGCCTCAAACCAGTTTCTAAGGTTCTCTTCGGTAGGTGCTACTCCTCCGGTGGGCATCAGGTTTGATCTGGGGCAGGGTGCTTTGGCTCCTTTTATAAAACCGGGGCCTCCAACCTGGGATCCGGGGAAAACCTTGCAAATTTCTACACCTGAGAGTTCCGCTTTGTGAATTTCAGTAAGAGAGCCGCATCCGGGCATGTAGGGAATTTTTGAGCCGTTACATACAGCTGCCGTGGATTCGTCGAAGAAAGGTGCTACGATAAAGTTGGCTCCTTCCTGAATATACATGGCAGCTGTCGCTCCATTGGCAACCGATCCTGCTCCCATTATGAGCTGCGGGTACTCCTTTGATGCGAAAATTTCAAGCACAGTGAATATTGCCAGGGCTCTATCACCTCTGTTTGTAAATTCGACTGCCCGGGCACCGCCTTCGGCACATGCTGCAAGTATTTTCTTAGATGTTTCAATGTCTCCATTGTAAAAGAGGGGAACAATCCCCGTCTCTATTGTGCTGTTTAAAGCATCAAGTCTGCTGAATCTTGGCATATTTTCCTTCCTTCCAATTTGGTATCAAGTTCGTGTTTCTGTTAAAATTATGATTTATTTTAAGCTCCCCATAGGCTGGTGTCAATAAATAGGTTTTGTAAAATGATAATCGGTTTCATATAATGAAACTGGAGGATGTTTTACGATTGTCTTCTCCCATAATTTTGCTTATAATCATGGATATGGCAGTACAATCCATCGATCGAACATTTGATATCCTCGAACTTCTTGCAAAAAACCAGTCAGGAATGAACCTTACCGAGATAGGTGAGGTTCTTGATCTACACAAAAGTACTGTTCACCGGCTTCTATCCTCGCTTAAAGATAGAGGATATGTGGAGCAGGGGAGTACTGCCGGTCTTTACAGGCTTGGTCTGAGATTTGTTCATTTAACAAG
This sequence comes from Spirochaetales bacterium, assembly GCA_016342585.1. Classification (GTDB taxonomy): domain Bacteria; phylum Spirochaetota; class Spirochaetia; order UBA9216; family UBA9216; genus JAEINK01. Next base: position 85,120 of record JAEINK010000008.1, on the reverse strand, counting down.
CAGCTATCTTAATGGAATAGAGTTAAAGACAGAGTCGGAATCCTATCTACACGCGCTGTCAAACCTTCTCAATCAGACTGTTTTTCTATCGGTACTACAGGATAATGAGGTCGTTTATATTGATAAGTATGAACAGGCCACCGGTCTGCGTCGTTATTCCATTATCGGAAGAAGGGCCCCTCTCTACTGCACATCCCTGGGAAAATCCCTTCTTCTTGATAAGAGTGATGAAGTTATCAGGGGACTCCTTAAAGATGTAGAGTTTAAAAAAAGGACTAGCCGAACAATCGGGAATGTGGATGAATTGATCGATGATATCCGAGCATCCCGCCTTCATGGATGGACCAAGGATGACCAGGAGAATGAAAGGGGTGTTCAGTGTATGGCTGCCCCCATTTATGATTATCGCGGGATGATAATAGCCGCAATAAGTACAGCCTGGAATATGGAGTTTAATTTACGCGAGTATGATAAGATTGCTCCCCGGGTCGTTGAGACTGCCTTGAAGATTTCCGAAAGGCTTGGTTTCGTTGAACTCAGGCAATAATTATCTTAATTCCGATTTCTTCGAAAGCCTTTCGGTCAGATTCTGAAATGCCGGAATCTGTGATCATATAATTGATACTGTTTAATACGTTTAAGGCCGCAAAAGAAGGGTGATTGATTTTTGTTGAATCTACAAGTAAATAAACTTCTTCTGCAGAATCTATCATAGCCTGCTTGACCGGCAGATCGCTGAATCCGGGATAAGTGAGACCTTTTCCAATTGTGACACCCGCAGCCGCAAGAAATAATTGATCAACATGCATGTTCTCAAAGAAAATTGCTGCTTTGTCTCCAGTCAGTGAAAGGGTGGGTGATTTGAATTCTCCGCCTGTCATGTGGATTTCCAGGTTCGGGTTAGCTCCAAGGGTGAGTGCGATGTTCAAACTGTTGGTGATTATTCTAAGGTCCCTCATCTCCGTCATACATTTGGCCATTTCGGTCACTGTAGTTCCTGAGTCCAACGTTATAGAGCTGTGATTTTTTATAAAACTAGCCGCTTTTGCTCCAATTTTCTGTTTCAGATCCATGTTTTCTGTGTGTTCAAGAGAGAGAGTTTTAATCCTGTCCGAGGTATTTTTGAGGTAGGCCCCTCCATGATCTCTTGCAATTTCTCCAGCGGTTTCCGTTTCTATTTTGATGAGGTCCTGTCTTGCAGTAGGTTCGGATATGTTAAACAGTTTGCTTATATAACTTACCCTTACGTTTCCATTCTCCCTAACTAGCTCAACTATTTTTTCTCTCCGCTGTTCTGCCAGCATTTTTAAAGCCCCTGAAGTATTTTTGTCCACTGTTGGTAATTATCTGAAATACCAGTGTCCATGGTAGATTTGATTTTATAATCATTATATTGCAGTCTTCTCAAATCTTCAATAGTATTGAAGGCTCCGAAGGTCAGTCCTGACAATAATGCAGCACCTAAGGCTGAGGCTTCCTTTAGCTCACACCGAATAATATCCGTTTCAGTGTTTAATAAGGCTATAAGCCCTGTGATAAATGAACTTGCAGATACACCACCATCTATCTGGACTGATTTTAATGTTGTTCCGCTATGATTCTCCATTGCCTTAATAACGTCTGTTATCTGATAAGCTATGGATTCCAAGCCAGCCCTTACTATATGCCGTTTATCAGTATTAAAAGTTAATCCTCGGATCTCTGCCTTCTGATTCATTTTCCACCATGGAGCTCCCAGACCGCTGAAGGCAGGAATAAGAAATACGGAGCCGTTGTTTTTAATACTATCTGCCATATCATTGGCTTGTTTTTCATTATTGAACAGGCCAAGTTGAGATCGAAGCCATGTAAGCGTTGCCCCGCAACTGACAATTATTCCTTCAAGAGCATAGGATACCGTATTTTCAGTACTCCAGCAGATAGTCGAGACCATTGAAGTCTTTTCAGGAGCTACCATCTCTCCTGTATTAAGAAGTACAGAGCAGCCTGTTCCCATTGTTGCTTTTGCAGTCCCTTTGTCAAAACACCTTTCCCCAAATGCTGCAGCATGCGAATCGCCTATAACTCCTGTAATTGGAAGTGGGTTTTTGAAAATACCGCCAAAGCTGCTCTCTCCGAAATGGGAACCCGAAGGCTGTGCGTCAGCTAAATTAAGTTTATCGAAATTGTACTTTTTAAGAATTTCAGTATCCCATTTTAATTCTTTCAGATTAAAAAGTAGAGTTCTGGACGCATTTGTATAATCTGTTTTAAATGATTTTCCTTCCGTCAAACGAAATACCAGCCATGTATCAATGGTTCCGAAATAGGCTTTACCCGAGTCTATTTTTTCTCTTATATCAGGATTATTGTGATAAAGCCATAGTAATTTTGTTCCCGAGAAATAAGGATCGATAAAAAGCCCCGTTCTACTTCTCAGCCAGGAATCATCTTTTTTCTCAATAATATCTTCACATATTGGTATTGATCTTTTACATTGCCATACAATCGCAGGAGTAAGCGGAGTACCCGCGGAATCCCATAACAGAAAGGTTTCTCTTTGGTTTGAAATTCCTGAACTTATTATTTCAGTTATTGAATGGTTTTTTCGGGTGAGGTCATCAATTGCTGTTCTTACAGCTGTTAGTACACTTTTGAATATTTCTTCCGGATTTTGTTCAACCCACCCCTCTCTTGGATAGCTTGATTGGAGCGAAGCTCGTCCGATACTTATAATATTGGAAGAGGTATCGAAAATTACAGCCTTTGAGCCGCTAGTTCCCTGATCAATTGATAATATTAAACTTTTCTTAGGCATTATGCTTTCCTGTTAAGAATTTTTCGACAATTACTTATTATACCATTTTTATCGAGTTGATACTCTTCCTGAATATCTTTTCTGGGGGAGGCGGGTGCGAATGTTCCTGCAGGTACACCGGATTTTAATAATTTACAGTTTAATTGTTCCTCAAGAATAATATCTCCTGTGATCGATCCAACTCCTCCATTTACGCTATGTTCTTCCACAGTTAAAACAGTTTTAGTTTTACTCAGGGATTTGATAATTTTCTCTCTTTTTAAGGGAGTTATTGACGGCAAGCTAAAAATTTCTGCATCAATACCTTCTTTGGACAGTGTCTGCGCTGCTGCAATAACCTCATGTATTATTGTGCCCAATGCAATGATTGTTATGTCTTTTCCCTCTTTGATTACAACAGGTTCCCCTGGAGAAAACTTGTAGTCCGAGGAATGAATATTTTCGGCCTTGTAACTATCCAACCGGATATAAACCGGTCCCTCCATATTTACGGCATGACTGATAATCTGTCTTGTTTCTTTTGGATCACATGGGCAGAAAATATGTATATTTCCGAATGACCTGGTTGTTGAAATATCATCTATACAGTGATGGGTTGGACCCAGGCTGCCATAGGCAAATCCCGGATTAAGGCCTACAAGTTTAACATTTGTATTTGAATAACATATGTCTGTTTTTACCTGCTCGTTTGATCTGCCCATCAGAAACGGGGTTGCATTGGCGGTTATGGGAATCATGCCGCCAAGTGCCATTCCTGCAGCTATTCCAACCATATTCTGTTCGGCTATTCCTACATTTATGACTCCATCCGGGAATAGTTCCATAAAAGGTTTTATCCTGCAGGTAGAGGTGGAATCACTTACAAGTACTGCGATATTATCATTCTGTTTCTTTAGTTTGATTAGTTCTTGAACAAAACTGTCTCTTATATCTTCTTTCATATCTATTCCAGTTCCTTTATTGCGCTGATGATTTCATCACCCACCGGTATCTTATGGTGCCAGGCCGGTTGATCTTCAATAAAAGAGACTCCTTTTCCTTTAATAGTGTTAGCAATAATAATGTGGGGTTTGTTTTTTATTTTCATACTTGTACTTATCGCAGAGTCTATTTCCTGTGGATTGTTTCCATCTGCTTCGATTACATGAAACCCGAATGCCTTGAATTTATCCGCCAGAGGTTCAAGAGCCATTATTTTTTCTGTCCTATCAGCTAGCTGTAGTGTATTTCTGTCTACTATTGCTATAAGATTATCAAGTTTAAAATGAGCTGCACTCATTGCGGCTTCCCAGTTTGATCCCTCTTCTAGTTCCCCGTCTCCCAGAAGAACATAGGTTGTATATTCTCTATCTGTCTTTTTTGCAGCTAAGGCGGATCCAACCGAAACTGGAAACCCATGTCCCAATGCACCGGTGTTGAATTCTACTCCTGGTGTTTTTTGTCTGACAGGATGGCCGGGAAGCGGAGAATTTTTTTTGAGGTATTCTTTGAGTAGTGATTTATCTATAATACCTGCTTCCGCCAAAGTGCAATAGTAACCACCTGCTCCATGACCTTTACTAAGGAAGAATCTGTCCCGTTCAGTATTTTTCAAATTGGAAGGATCAAATTTTAAAATTTTAAAATATAATGTAGCCAGAATATCTGATTCAGAGAGGTCGGCACCTGTATGTCCTGCTCCGGCATGAGAATTCATTTGTATAATGTTTTTCCTTATTGATTTTGCTTTTTCTTCTATTTCTTCATATGAAAGGTTGAATGGATTATTCATTTCTACCACCATTTTGTTTGTTTTACGGTTTTACCCTTTGTCTGAACTTTAACATAGAAATATTTTTGAGTCAATTAAAAACGAAAGTAAACAAAAACAAAAACGTGCATAGTGAGCTAAAAAGAAAAAATAAACGTTGACATGAGAAAGATAGTGTGGTAAAACGATTATAAAAGAAAACTAAGGAGTATGAAGATGTTAAGAAAAGTTTTATTGTGTCTATTGGTATTTATGGTTTCGTTTTCAATGTTTGCCGGAGGGCAGAAGGATACCGAAAGTTCATCCAAGTTGATTGTTATAATCACTCCGTCCCATGATAATCCGTTCTTTAAAACAGAGGCCGTTGCAGCAGACGAAGCCGCAAAAGCAATGGGATACACAACCCTGGTTGTTTCACATGATGATGATGCCAATAAGCAGGATTCACATTTTGATACGGCTATCGCCAGTAGCGCCGTAGCCATTATCTGTGATAATGCAGGTGCAGATGCAACAATCGGAGCCATTAGAAAAGCAAAAGAAGCAGGAATTCCTACATTCCTTATTGATAGGGAAATAAACGAGACAGGTCTTGCTGTAAGTCAGATTGTTTCTAATAATTACCAGGGAGCTCTTGTCGGTGGAGAAAAATTTGTCGAATTGATGGGAGAAACTGGAAAGTATGTTGAGCTAGTTGGTAAAGAGTCCGATACGAATGCCGGAATACGATCCAAGGGATATCATGAAATAATTGATCAATATTCAGGGATGGAAATGGTGGCCCGTCAGAGTGCTAACTGGAGCCAGACGGAAGCCTTCGAGAAGATGGAATCCATTCTTCAGGCCAATCCTGAGATTAAGGGAGTTATATGTGGAAATGACACCATGGCAATGGGAGCAATGGCCGCTTTGAATGCAGCTGGAATGGGTGATGTTATTGTAGTTGGTTTTGACGGCAGTAATGATGTTCGTGATTCCATTCTTGCTGGTGAGATTAAAGCTACTGTTCTTCAGACATGTGCTACAAATGCGATTATGGCAGTAGAGCAGGCTGATGCATTTATTAAAAATGGTTCGACAGGAAAACCAGAGAAACAGCTTACTGATTGTGTACTCATAGATGGTTCCAATGCTGCGAACCTTGACAACTTTGTGTTAAACTAAGAACGAGCAACCATAGCTATACTTGTAATATTGTGGCAGCATTCATTTTTATTAAAAAGGATGCTGCCGATATTCAACTGTCGGAAGGTTCGAAACAACTTATTTTCTTACTTTATTTTATTCTGTATATGGCTGTTGTTGCTCATTTGACCTTGCTGTAAGGAGTTGTTATGTTCTGTTCAATTTTTAGAAAAATCAAGTTAATTCTTTTTCTATCTATAATTATTTCACTTTTTTCATGTACTGTAGTCAAACATGATAAGCAGGACAGTGGGAAAGGGGATGAGGTCACATTCTATTTTGAGAATGAAGACTTCGATGCAGCTAATTATGTTGCAGAAAACTGGGAAACCAGAATCTTACCGAAAATTCTTGAAAATGCTCATGACCTTGATTTTGTTATCAGACAGTTGCAGTCGGACAGAAATCAGGCCGAGAAGAGTTTAGGAATTCGCAAAGAGGAAACCTCTCCCTTTAGTTTTATGGTTCGAGGAAAATTTCCAATTCAATCTATAGATCGTACCTCATCGGCGGGAATCATGTTTCTTGATATTCCTGACCTAAGCGGTGTAAATTATTGCAGGGTTCAGATTGGACCAATAATCAAGAAAAGCATGATCAGGGATGCCTTGTCATTTATTCAGTTTGGTGATTTTAGCAATCAAATAGAGTTTGCCAATATTTCCCGGGAGATTAATTTTTACATTAGGGATAATGTCCTGAATGTTGTAGATGATTCGTATTCAGCTGGAAAAATAGTAGAGCTATTTGGAGTCTTCACATTTGATAAGTCGGGTGGGATTCTCATAACTCCTGTTTCGATTAATCTTGAAGCTGGAGAAAATGATGGCTGATGAGATAATTTTAAGAGCTGAGAAGATTAGAAAGGTTTATCCCGGTACGGAAGCTTTGAAAGATGTAGATTTCAATGTTTACAAGGGTAAAGTAAATGTACTTGTTGGTGAAAATGGGGCAGGAAAATCAACCCTGATGAAAATACTGTCCGGAGTCGAACAACCAACAACAGGTTGTCTATTTCTGAATGAAGAGAAGTTAACCCAACTAACACCCGTAGCAGCAGGTGAAAAAGGAATCGGAATAATTTATCAGGAGTTAAACCTTTTTCCCAATATGGATGTATCTGAAAACATATTTCTTAATCGTGAGCTGATGAAAAATCCAGGCTGGATTGATCATGCTGCCCAGAAAAAGCGGGCAGGTGAATTGCTTCTGAGGCTTGAGCAGAACATTGATCCTGGTGCAATGGTACATAATCTAAAGGTAGGTCAGCAGCAGATAGTCGAGATTGCGAAGGCCCTTGCTGAAGATGTAAAGATTCTTATTATGGACGAACCTACATCGGCGTTATCAAAATCCGAAGTTGATGTCCTGTTCAAAATTATTGATGAATTGAAGTCAAATGGTGTTTCCATTATTTATATATCCCACCGTTTGGAGGAGCTAATTCAGATAGGGGACTATATCACGGTGCTTAAAGACGGGGCATTTATCGTTGAACGTCCTATGGAAAATGTTACTCTTCAGTGGATCGTGAGTTCGATGGTTGGCGGAGATTCAAGTAAAATATTTCATTCCGGAAAACGAAAGATTGGGGATTCTCTACTAACAGTAAATGAACTCTTTCTGCAGGGAAACACCGAAGAACCTGCACTGAATAACGTTTCTTTCTCTGTGAAAAAGGGGGAGGTTCTTGGTGTTTACGGATTGTTGGGAGCCGGACGTTCCGAATTGCTTGAAACAATTATGGGAATTCACGAGGATGCCCATGGAGAGGTTATTCTTGATGGAGAGATCCTGGGTGAACCGGATATACTGGATCGCATAAAAAAGGGAATAGCTCTCGTTCCCGAAGATCGTCAGAGGGAAGGGCTTGTACAGTCAATGAGTGTTTCTCACAATCTTACTTTAGCAGGATTGTGGAGGATTGTCCTGGGGAAAATACATATCCTAAAAGATAAGGAAAGGAGTAGTATTTCAAAGATGTTTGATGGAATGTCGATTAAGGCTCCAGGACCGGAAGTTTCTATTACATCCCTGAGCGGTGGAAATCAACAGAAGGTTGTATTCGGAAAAAGTCTGCTTACAAAACCGAAGGTGCTTCTTCTGGATGAACCCACCCGGGGAATCGATGTCGGAGCTAAAGGGGAAATATTCAATATTATGAATGATCTAGCTGAGAAGGGGCTTGCGATAATTCTTGTAACATCTGAGTTAAAGGAAATAATGGCTATTTGTGATCGGGTTCTGGTTCTGTCCAAGGGAGTTGTAGCTGGTGAATTTAATAAGGACGAAATGACAGAAGATAATCTTGTTAATGCTTCCGCTCTTGGACATTTAACTACATCTCAACGGGCCAAAGGAAAAGTATTATGAAAATTTTGGGAAATGAAAATCTTACGATAGGAATGATTCTGCTTAAACTCAGAACTATCATTGCTCTTATACTTTTAACAGGGGTTTTTACAATTCTTGTACAAACTTCACGGGATATAAATTTTCTTCACCCTCTTAATTTGATCACTATTTCGAAGCATGTTGCCATTACCGGAATAATGGCAATAGGAATGACATTTGTAATTATTACAGGTGGTATTGATCTTTCTGTGGGGTCAATCGTCGGCCTTTGCGGGATGATTGCAGGAGGATTGATTCATGAAGGATTAATCCTGAATTTATTTGGAATAACAATATATTTTCATGTTTGGGTTATCGTGCTGATTTGTCTGGTCCTGGGTATCATACTGGGGGGTATAAACGGGTTACTTATAACCCGGCTTAATGTCACACCTTTCATCGGAACTCTGGGTATGATGTATATTGCCAGGGGACTTGCAAATATACGCTCAGGAGGGGCAACTTTTCCAAATCTTCAGGGAAATGTGGAGCTTGGAAATACAGGATTTACTATACTTGGAGCTGGAAAAGTTATTGGTATACCTATCTCTATTTGGTTGATGATACTACTGTTCTTCTTTTCATTGTACATTGCTAAAAAAACACCTCTCGGGAGGCATATTTACGCTATTGGAGGAAATAGGAGGGCTTCTGAATTGTCGGGAGTTCAGGTTAAAAAGGTTACGACCCTTGTCTATATGTTTTCCGGATTGTGTTCGGCCCTTGTTGGTCTGATTATTGCAAGTCAGCTTGTTGCATCTCATCCTGCTACGGGTGAGAGTTATGAAATGAACGCAATAGCGGCTGCTGTATTAGGAGGGACCTCGATGTCTGGAGGTATCGGATCTGTTGGTGGAACTATAGTCGGAGCTTTTGTAATTGGTGTCCTTAGCGATGGTCTTGTTATGCTGGGAGTCTCCGAATTCTGGCAGAATGTAATCAAGGGGTTGGTTATTCTGGCAGCGGTAATTCTTGATCAGACCCAGCAGAGTATGAATGCACGGGCAACTGAAATTAAAGATAAGAAGAAAAGAAAGGAGGCTGCAGTATGAAGCAGAAAAAAGTTACTTTTGGAGTAATTGTAGGAACAAGGGGCTTTTTTAATCCTGAACTTGCAACATCCGGACGAACCGAGATTTTGAAAGTTCTGGAAGAAAAAGGATTTGACGCCGTTATTCTTGATACTGATTCTACTCCGACCGGAGTGGTGGAGGGTTATAAGGATGCTCTTATCTGTTCAGAATTATTTAAAAAGGAAAGAGATCGAATTGACGGTATTCTTGTTATTCTTCCCAATTTCGGTGATGAAATAGGAGTCGTAAATACTTTAAAGCTTGCTCAACTTGATGTTCCTGTTTTGGTTCAGGCTTCTAATGATCAGAATGATAAGGTAGATGTTCTTTATAGAAGAGATGCTTTTTGCGGAAAGATATCTGTTTGTAATAATCTTTATCAGTATGGAATTAATTTTACCAATACCAGTATGCATACCTGTGATATAAGCTCAGAAGAGTTCCGGAGGGATCTTGAGCGTTTTGCATCAGTTTGTCGCATAGTTTCCGGCGTCAGGAAAGCCCGTATCGGTGCTATTGGAGCAAGGCCTGCAGCATTTCAGACAGTTCGCTTCAGTGAAAAACTATTTCAGAATTCCGGAATTACGGTCGTTCCTGTTGACCTTTCCGAAATTATTTCCTCTGCTGAAAGCCTTGGTGCAGAAGATTTGGATGTAGTCGAAAAACTGGCAAATATTTCCAGTTATGGAAAGATTGAGTCTCATATTACAAAAAGTGAGATATTTAAACAGGCAAAGCTTTCTGTAGCTATCGATAGGTTTGTTCTTGAGAATAATCTGGATGCATCTGCAATTCAATGTTGGGATAGTATTCAGAGTAATTATGGCTGTGCGACATGTCTGTCAATGAGTATGATGGGAGAGCGTGGCTATCCTTCCGCATGTGAAATGGATGTTGCAGGTGCTGTTTCGATGTATATCCTTCGCCTTGCATCGAGTAAGGCCCCTGGGTTTCTTGACTGGAATAATAATTTTGATTATGCGAACAATACTTGTGTTTGTACCCATTGCAGTAATTATCCTGCAAGTTTTATGGGAAATACCATAGAGATTGGTCAGCTAGATATCCTTGGAAACACTCTTGGAAGGGATAAATGTTTTGGAGCCGTGAAAGGAATGGTTGCTCCGGGTGAACTTACATATTTCAGGGTATCTACTGATGACTGTAAAGGCCGAATAAAAGCCTATTCGGGTGAGGGTGAATTTCTGAACAAAAATTATGCCATGGATGGTGGTATTGCGGTTTGTAAAATTCCAGATTTAAATAGGGTTATGAATCATATATGCCGTGAGGGGTTTGAACATCACGTCGCAATGGTAAGAGGTCGATACCGGGATATTATTGAGGAATCCCTGGTCCGGTACCTTGGATGGGATATTGATCTTTTTTAGTTATTGAATATGTTTCTCCGTAATAAAATTCTTTGTTTTCAGGTGATGACTCATCAGAAGATTCTGGGCTTTGTCCGCATCTTTTGCCACTATAGCCGCGATTATATCACGATGTTCATCCAGGGTTTCTTCAGGTGATCTGATCAAACCTTTCTGATAACATTTTAAAATAAAATCAAAATTCCGGATGAAATCAATGATCACCTGGTTCCCGGATGTCGTTAGAATTTTTTCATGAAACATTCTGTCTGCTTCACTGTATTTCTTGTACTCCTCTTCGCTTAAAGGGTTGGAGAATCCGTCAAAGGCGGTGAGTACATCCTTGAGACATTCCGCTTCTCTCTCTTCGATGCACATCCTTAAGGCGACTCCCTCGAGTCCTGCTCTTACAGCGAAAAGATCTTTCATATCTTTATCTGTGAATAGTTTAAGATAAAATCCCTGCCTTTCCCGCTGCTCGACAACGCCTTCGTTGACAAATTTTATGATAGCCTCGTTAACAGGGGTTTGGCTAACACCAATTATTTTGGCAAGATCTTTCCGGTTTATTTTTTCACCTGGAACGAGATCCCTGTTCTTGATCATGCTTCCGATCTGTTTATATACCAGATCGCTTAAATTCTCTTTTTTAAGCTTTGCCATCTTGTTTTTCCAGTTGTTCCGCTAATAGATTTCGAGTTCCCTCGATATGTGAAAACATCTCTTTTTCTGCATTTTGCGGTTCGCCATTGATTATAGCCGTTAAAATTCTTTTATGTTCTTCCAGGCTGTCAGTTGTTTTTTTGGGAAAATATTCCTTATCCATAAACAATTGCAGATTGCCAAGACTGATTATATTATAAGAGGATATCATTTTAGAGAGAAAGATATTACTGCTCATATCCATAATAAGATTATGAAATTTATGATCAAGTTCCTTAAATTCAGATGGAATATTCTGATCATCAATTTGAGAAAAAGTCTCAAGGAGTTCCTTACATTTTTCGTTTAAAATCGGATGCTGACTCTCTGCGGCACTCCTGGCACCAAGGGGTTCGAGTCGTAATCGTATATCATAAAGATCCTTTAATTCCTTTAAAGATAACTTTTTAACATAAAATCCCCGGCGGGGCAGGGCTTCCACAAGCATCTCTTTTTCAAGCTTGTTCAGGGCACCATTTAATGGAGTTCTGGATATTCCCAGTGTTTCTGCCATTTTTTCCTGGTAAAGTTTTTCTCCCGGTTTGAGCTTTCCCTGAAGAATCATGCTTTTTACGGCCTCATAGGCTTTTTCGGATAGATCCTCATTTTTTACCAAATACATAAAATAACTGTACGGCAAAAGTTTCTATTGGTCAAGAAAAAATGAATACAAAATGTTTTAAACAAAAAATGCAAGTTTTGTAAAGTTTTTATTTGACAGATGCCGAATTCCGTGTTTATAATTTTGTATGCAAAATGATGTAGGCAAAATAACAGGAGTATCACCCGCATATTTCGTTTCCTTGTTTGGGACGTCTTTCACACCTGAAAATGTAAAAGGTGAGATTGAAGCCCTGAAGGGGATGGGATTCTCTACTTTGCAGTATGAGGTTTTTGAAGAACCACTCTTTGAAAACTGGAAGACCGACGGTCTTGCTGCTGTGATGGACGAAACCTTTGCCAACGGTTTAAAGCCATCGGCTTTTGTCGCTCACTTCCTGGGAGGATGTTTTACATCAAAAGAAAAACTGGAAACCGAAGCCGCATCCGGGAATGGTTTAATCAAGGATGTTCTTGAGATGCTTCTCCCTTTGGGATCGGAAGTTCCTTTGGCTGTCCCTATGATGCCTTGTCTGGAAAGGTTTTCCGGAGATGAGATGCTGGCTGCAGAGGTTCTCTGTAATTGGGCAGGCCTTGTAGATAGTTATGGGAGAAGCCTGGTTCTGGAGATCGTCCCCGGATCGATTGCCGGCGGATATACCAACTTTCTTACAGATTCTGTATGGAAGTCAGCTGCGGAGAAGATCGGATTTTTGCTTGATACTGGTCATGCGAATATTTGCGGTGAGGATTTTGTTGTTCTTGTAGAACAGATGGGCTCAAAACTGAAAGTACTTCATTTGAGCGATAACGATGGAAAGGTAAACCTGTCTCTCCCGCCGGGAGAGGGTAATGTAAATTGGACCGGATTCTTTGAGGCCCTTGATAAGACAGGATATTCGGGAAGTCTGGATCTTGAAATTGTATGTGATAAAAATGCTGTCCGGGAAAAATATAAAGCTGCCCGGGAGCATCTTGATGGTTTTTTTGCCTGTATAACAGCTGAAGAAGGAGTAGCATCATGGATATGGTAGACAGCAGTTTGTCCTTCGAGCAAAGGGTAGCCGAGCTCGAAAAGATTACTGCTATAGTCAGAAGAAAAATTGTAGATATGGTTTATAAGGCCCAGTCCGGACATATCGGTGGAGCCCTTTCGGCTTCCGAGATCGTAACTGCCCTGTATTTCGGAGTTCTTAATATTAAAACCTCCGATCCCAGGTGGCAGGATCGTGATCGATTCGTCCTCTCTAAAGGACATGCCTGTCCCGTATGGTATTCAAACCTTGCCCTTCGCGGATTTTTTGATGAGGCTGAATTGGATACCTTAAGACAGTTTGAATCGATCCTGCAGGGCCATCCGGTAATGAACAAAACCCCCGGAGTCGATATGACTACCGGATCTCTTGGACAGGGATTGAGTTTTGGACTGGGAATGGCCCTCGAAGCCAGGATGATCAATTCGCCGGCCAATGTATGGGTTGTCCTTGGGGATGGGGAAATTCAGGAAGGTCAGGTATGGGAAGCCGCCGGAGCGGCAGCTGCCTTTAATTTGGAAAACCTTGTCGCTATTGTAGATGACAACGGTCTACAGATGGATGGTTACACCAGAGACATCTATCCCCACTATAATATTGCCGCAAAATTTCAGGCTTTCGGGTGGGAAACCATCGAGATTGACGGTCATGATATGTCGAAAGTTCTTTCAGCCCTGGAAAAAGCAAGGGATATGAAGGTTGGAAAGCCTGTTTGTATCGTTGCTAAAACAGTTAAAGGCAAGGGTGTTAGTTTTATGGAAGATGTTCGTGTCTGGCACGGCAAGGCTCCCAATGAAGAAGAGTATAAGAAAGCCATGGCAGAACTACAGGGGGAGGTAGAATAATGACATCAACATTGACTAAAGCATCAATCCCGACCAGAAGAGCTTTTTCGGACAGAATGGTTGAATATGGAAAAAAAGATGAATCCTTTGCCGTTTTCGAGGCGGATATCGGGTATTCCACCTACACCTATCTTTTTGGAGAAGCCTATCCGAAAAGGTATTTCAACTGTGGTATTGCCGAACAGAATATGGTTGCATCGGCTGCCGGGATGGCGGCGAATGGACGAACAGTGATTGCATCAACCTATGGTGTTTTCCTTTCCATGAGAGCGCTGGAATCGATTCGAAGTTTTATCTGTTATCCGAATCTGAATGTCAAATTTCTATCCTCTCATGGAGGATTGACTGCTGCTATTGATGGTGTTACACATCAGGCTACCGAGGATATAGGGATTATATCAACTCTTCCCAATATGAAGATTCTCTGTCCCGCGGACCCCGCATCGGCGACAAAGCTTTTTGATGTTGCCATGGAGACCCCGGGACCTGTTTTTACCAGGCTTATGAGGGACCCCCTTTTTGAGGTCTACGACAATAATACTGAGTTTAAAATGGGCGGCAGCCACCTTCTGAAAGAGGGGGAGAATGTTACCATTGTTTGTTATGGTGATACCGTTTTTCAGGCACTTGAAGCTGCAGAAACTTTGAAAACGAAAGGTATTTCGGCTGATGTTCTGGATATGTACTCTGTGAAACCTTTTGATAAGGAAGCCCTTTTGAAATCTGCCGAAAAAACCGGAGCTGTTCTGGTAGCAGAAAATCATCAGAGGCAGAATGGTCTCGGCTACGCCGTATCAAACTTCCTTCTAAAGAATAAGCCTGTAAAATTCGAAAATATTGGCTTGGATAATACCTTCGGAGAGAGTGGAGATTACTACAAAGTAATTGATAAATATGGATTTTCCGCCCGTTGCATTGATGACGCAGTCGTTAAGCTTCTGGGTAAATAAGATATTGAGGTGATTTGTGGAAAAGGTTAAGTGTGGAGTAATTACCGGGTTTCTTGGACAGACCAAAGACCGGTTCAGGGAGTATAACCAGCCGGCTACCCTGGAAGAAAAGTTTGCCATGGTTTCTGAAATGAAAGATGTGGATGGTGTTGAGATTGTTTATCCATATGAAGTTTCTGATGCTGAGAAGGTAAAGAAGCTTATTGCAGATAATGGTCTTAAAATTGCAGCCATCAACTGTAATATCAAGAGTGAACCGGAATTTGTGTCTGGAGGAATTACCTCTGAGAATAAAGAAATCCGCCAGAAGGCTATTCGTTTTGTAAAGGAAGCCAAGGATTTCGCAAAGGCCGTTGGAGCAGACAAGGTTCAGTGTTGTCCTCTGGGGGACGGGTATGAGTTCAGCTTTCAGGAGAACTATGCCAAAGCATGGAAAAATATGGCGGATGGATTTGCTGAAGCCGGTGACTATATGCCGGAGATCCCTCTCTTTCTTGAGTACAAACCAAGTGAAGTAAGAGGAGCATGTTTTCTAGACTCTGCTGCAAAGACGCTCTATATGCTCGAGCAGATTGGAAATAGGAATATGGGTGTAACCATGGATTTCGGCCACTCCTTGTATGGCGGTGAAAATCCTGCTGAAGCCCTCTGTTTAATTGCTGAAAGTAAATTCCCATATTATATCCATATCAATGATAACAATCGAAAATGGGACTGGGATTATATTGTAGCTTCCCACAACTTTCTCGCCTATGCGGAGTTTCTCTACTATCTCCAGGAGTATGGTTACGATGACTATCTAACTTCAGATACTTCTCCTCAGCGACTGGATATTAAGAAAACTTTTGAAGCCAATGCCAGATGGACCAATAAACTCTGGAACCTTGTAAGAGGCTTTGACAGGGCAGAGTTCAAGAAAAGAATGGCTAACAGCGATTATCTTGACATGTGGAAATACCTGGAAGATGAAATGTTTTTCAGGAATGAAAAGTAGAAGGGTGCTTAAATAAAGTATCCCCGGATGACCTGGGAAAAGTCTGGTTTTCCTATTCAGTTATGGATTGTTTTGAAGGCCTTGTATGTTAAAATCTATTTTTGCATACAGGATCTTCATTAACGATATAAATCTTTTAAAGGAGTTTTTTATGAAAAAACTGGTCGTAATCTTAGCAGCAATGTTGATGCTAACAGGAATGGTTTTCGCAAGTGGACAGGCTGATTCCGCAGGAATGGGTTCTTATCCCGAACGAGATATCACAACAGCTGTTGTTTGGGGTGCCGGTGGTGGTACTGATGTGTGTAACCGTGTTGTTATGGCTGAAATGTCCAAGGCTCTCGGTGTGAATGTAAATGTAATCAACAAAACTGGTGGAGCTGCCGGTTCCGTTGGTATGACTTATGGTTACAGTGCCGCTCATGATGGCTATACAATCACCGGTCTTTCCGAATCCAACGTTACTGCAGGTGTTAAAGGCGCCTGGTCCAACCGTTTTAATGTATGGGACACATTCATTATCGGTGGATCTCCCGATGTTGTTTCTGTAACACCCGATGCCCCCTATAACACTATTGAAGAACTGGTTGAGGCTGCTAAAGCTGCTCCCGATTCAATTCTTGCTGGTGCTTCCGGTTCCGGTTCTATCCATCACCTTAACCTTCTTGCTCTTGAGAATGGTTCCGGTGCTGATTTTCAGTTCATCCCCTATGATGGTTCCGCTCCTGCACAGAATGCTGCCATGACTGGTGAAATTACAGTAATTGTTACTTCCGTTGCCGAACAGGCTGAGCTTATCAGAGGTGGAAAACTGAAACCCCTCGGAATGCTTATTCCTGAGTCCTTTGACCTCAATGGAACTGTTATTCCTTCAGCTTTCGATGCTTATGCCGACCTCTCCAAGTATCTTCCCCTTCCCCAGTCCATCGGATTTGCTGTACCCGCAGACGTTCCCCAGGAAGTCAAAGATGTGCTTTATGAAGCATTTGATAAATCCATGGCTTCCGATGCCGTTAAGGCATTTGGTGAAGAGAAATACTATGTTCTTTCCGGAAAAAGAGGACCCGAGGCTAATGAAGTTTTTGCAGCTCTCGAATCCAACTTTGCATGGACCCTGTGGGACCTTGGTGCTGCAGATGTTAATCCTGCTGACCTGAACATCCCCAAACCGTAATTTAGCGAATCAATTTGTTTGATGTGTGTTAAAAGGGTTGTCTGTGATAGTTTGCAGACAGCCCGCTGTTTCAGCGGAGATTGCTCCGCTGGAGTTTTATTCTACTTTCGAGGTAAACTATGGAGCTTAAGAGCTTAAGAAAATCTGATTTTGTTACCAGTATTATAATAATGCTGTTTGGTGGTTTTGTAACCATTATGGCACTGCAGATGCCTATGACTGCCAGCTACGGTGGAGTTCAAGCCCATTGGTATGTAGCTCCGTCCCTCTTTCCTCTCTGCATTGGTGTTGCCCTTATCTTACTTGGGGCTCTTCTCTGCTATGTTGCTGTCAAGGATGGTGGATTCAACGCCCTTGTAGAATCAATTAAAATGAGAGCTAATCATAGTAAGAAAATTGATGAGAAAACAATCAGAGTATGGGTTATCGTTTTAGCCCTGGCCTCTTTTATCTATCTTTATATTCCCTATATTGATTTTGTTGTCAGTATTGCCATATTTCTGTTTTTCATCTGTTCGGTATTCTATTCCGAAAGCCGGCTGGTATTCGTGAAACTCTCCATATACTTTCTGATCCAGTCTCTGGCATTAGCTATCCTTTTTGGAACGGGTATTGGAAAATATTTGATTTCCCTCTACCCCTACACAATGGACTTTCTGGCAATTCTCTGTTTGATCTGGATGAATATCTACGCAAGGCAGCTGATGAAGGCTGATGGATTATCGACAAAAAAAATCAGAACAGTAATGATTGTATCGATTGTTACTCCTCTGATCCTTTGCCCGGTTTTTCGTTATCCTCTTCTTACACCCCTGCCTAACGAAGGTGTCATCATTGATCATATGAACGTCCTTTACTATTCACTTAAATACTAGGAGCACCGAAATGGAAATGATATTTGGTACTTTACAGAGCTTCTTTATTGAAATAGGAATGCTCCTTATAAATCCCGGCGCGATGCTTCTGCTTTTTGCATCGGTAATCATGGGAATTATTTTCGGTGCGACCCCTGGTCTTACGGCTACACTTGGTGTTGCACTCCTTACGACTCTTACCTATGGGATGAGTCCAGCTACCGCCATGGTAGCCCTGATGGGTATTTATGTTGGAGGGGTATACGGTGGATCGTATACGGCAATCCTGGTAAATATCCCGGGGACAGCGGCGGCTGCCGCGACGGCGATGGATGGGTACCCCCTTGCGAAAAAAGGAAAAGCCGGTATGGCTCTTGGGCTTACGACAACAGCCTCGGCGATCGGAACCTTTATCGGTATGATTTTTGTTGTCTCCTTTTCTCCTCTTATTTCAAGCCTGGCTTTGGAGTTTACATCCTTTGAATTTTTCCTGCTCGCTCTTTTTGGAATTGTGATTTCCGGAACACTGACGAGTCAGGATTTGGCATTCAAGGGATGGATTGCCGGATTTATCGGTCTGTGGATGGCCTCTATTGGTCGAGAGAAACTACAGACTTTTCCTCGGTTCACCTTCGGGTTCAGTGAGCTGGATTCAGGTCTGGATCTTGTCCCCGTACTCATCGGTGCCTTTGGTATCCCCCAGATCATGCAAACCCTGCGTGACGACTTTAAATATGGTGAGATGGCCGATGTTGGCAAGATACTTCCTTCCTGGCGAAAAATTGGAAAGAACTTTAAAAATATCCTGCGGTCCGCTCTTATCGGGGTAGGTATTGGTGCTGTTCCCGGTATTGGTGAAGATATAGCCGGATGGGTCTCCTATGGTACTGCCAAAAAATTCAGCAAGGATGGGGATAAATTCGGTACAGGGGTTGAGGAGGCTGTGATTGCCACCGAGACTGCCAATAATGCCTGTATCGGTGGAGCCATGATTCCTCTCTTAAGTCTTGGTGTCCCGGGATCTCCTCCTGCTGCCATGCTTTTAGGAGCACTCCTGCTTCATGGCTTTAATCCTGGTCCCATGCTGAATATTGATCACCCGGGTTTCTATCTACAGATTACGGCCATTCTCCTTTTGGCGTCCATATGTATGTGGATCTGCGGTATTCTCCTTGCCAAACAGGTTATCAAGGTTCTGAAAATACCTATCAGTCTATTCATGCCTGTTATTGGTGTTCTCTGTATTATCGGTTCTTATGCACTTGGAACCAGAATTTTCAATCTTTACCTGATGTTCCCGGTTGGAATAATGGCTTACTTCCTAACCGAGATGAAATACCCGATTGCCCCGCTGGTTATTGGCGTCATCCTGGGTGGAATGGCAGATACAAACCTGCGTCGTGCGCTCATGGTTTCAAAGGGAAGTTTTCTTCCGGTACTCACAAGGCCGGTGGCTCTCATTCTCTTCCTGGTAATTGTAATTATGGTTTTCAGTCAGACGCCACTTTATAAAAGGATGGCTGACTGGATGAAGGCTAAATTTCCTAAAAAAGAAAAACAGACCAGTAAATAATAACCTCCTTTTATTTTCTTTTTACCCGGGCTGTGTTACAGTCCGGGTTTTTATGTTTATCCGGGGTCATTGATGTTCAGCCCTTTAGAACTGTTTAATAAAACTTGACTATTAAACCCTTCATTTATAGGTTTTAAGTATAAACTTTGATATTTAAGGGGTGAGTCATGAAAAAGCAGATGTTATTTGTTGTATTATTAGTTTTTGGTTTGGTTTCAACTTTTGCCGATGGTTCCCAGGGTGTTAATATAGATGGACAGATTATGTCCGGTGAATATTCAAATACTAAAGAGTTAAGGAAGGCATCCCTTTTCTGGGAAGTAGAAGGGGATGACCTTCGAATTGCAATTCATGCCGAAACCGATGGGTGGATTGCAGTCGGACTTGGTAGTGCCCGCATGGATGGTTCGGAAATGTTCATGGGTTATTTTAAGAACGGTGAATCCTTCTTCGAGGAACACCTCGGAAAGGGGCACAGTCATTCTAAAGTTGAAAACAATCGGGATGTTGAATTCGCTTTAATGGAAGATGACGGGTTTACATTTTTCGAGTTTAAAGTCAAAAAATCCGACTTTATCTCTGCCGGTCAGAATGACCTTCCGGTGATTCTTGCTTATGGCACGAGGGATAATTTCCGCTCCATGCACCGATACAGGGATAGTACTGTCCTGGATTTTTAAAACTCGTGTTGTGTGCTCCATGAATAAATGTTACTGACTGGATGTGAATATTCTGTCAGACTGTTTAAGTTTTCGACAGAATATTGCATTCAGTTCTGGATTGAATCTTTCCTTGCCTGTAAAACCAGATCTATCAACCTCCTTTAAGATTGAATAATACTTTTATTTGTAACTCTTCAGCTGGTATAACAATATACTGTTGCTTCAAAGGACGTAAAATCTTATTAAAATGGTTAAAAAAAGGAGGGAGGTAAGAGTTTTTCTTGCTTTTTTTGATTTACATGGGGATAATTAAAGTATGATTATTTTAATAGTTGATGACTCAGGTGTTATGCGTCGCATTCATAAAAACACCCTTACCGAAAATGGAATTCCCGAACAATTTATTATGGAAGCCGGTGATGGTCAGGAGGCTCTGAAGAGGGCTGTTGAGAATGATATCACTCTTTTCCTTGTGGATTGGAATATGCCGAAGATAGATGGTCTTGAATTTGTAAAAAAACTCAGGTCCATGGAAAAGTACGTCAGTGCTCCTATCATCATGGTTACCTCCGAGGCTGCAAAATACAATGTCATTCAGGCAATTTCTTCGGGTGTTACCGATTATGTCGTCAAGCCGATAAAAGGGACTATTCTTTGGGATAAAATCTCTTCTTTTCTATAATAAGGTTGGGTGAATAATGAATGCTAAATTTATTAATCCGTTTATACACGCCTCATTAAATCTGTTTAAAGAGTATATGGATGTGGATATTAAGCCGGGAAAACCCTTTATCCTGGACGACCCTTATGATTTGATGGGGGTGTCCGCTATCATCGGCCTTGCGGGAGAGACAACGGGAGCCCTTGTTTTGAGTTTTTCCAGAGAAACGGCGATCGCAATGGTCTCTAGACTCGAAGGGAAAACGTATATTGCCCTGGGTGCCGAGATCCTTGACGGGGTAGGCGAGATGATTAATATCATTGCCGGAAACGCTAAAAAGGACCTTGCAGAATTCCGGATTTCCATTTCGCTTCCAGGAATAATTACAGGTAATAATTACAGGATTAATTGGCCCCATGGCGTTCCTGTTATATCCATTCCCTATGAATCAGAATTAGGGAGCTTTTCTATCAATGTCTCCATAAAGGAAGCATGATGGTACAAATACGATCGATTCAGGTTAAGTTAATCTCGGCGATTTTGATTATCCTCGCATTAAGTGTTTTTCTTTCCATCTATTTTACAATTACAAATCAAAAAAATAATTTATTGGATGCTTCGCAGCAGACCCTTTCGATGAATACACAGGTATTGAATCACACTATCCGCAATATTATGTTGAGTGGTGAAGCTCCGCTTGCCAATCGTACCATGAGGGACCTTCGTGAAATGGATGACTTTCTTGAGTATGATATCTATCGCAGAGATGGCAGCCTGGCTTTCAGCAATTATGAAACCATGGATTTTGTAAACAATTTCCAGGATGATGTTATGTTTGAAAAGACTCCCCGGTTAGATGGCTCCATGATTAATGATACGGGTTTTGAGGAGGTGCTGAGATTCAAGACTCCCCTGGTAACTCTGGATGAGGAAGCCATGGAGATGGAGTACTATTTTCCAATCCTGAACTATGCGGATTGCCGGACTTGTCACGGTGATGACCATTTTATTAGGGGCATATCATATTTCCGGATCTCTCTGAGTGATATCTACAGCAAGCTTAACTCTGCCGGGACAATTTTAACCCTCTTTTTTCTGGCGGTTGGATTTATTATCTTTTTCTGGATGCTCGTGATGGTACGAAGAATCATTGTAAAACCTGTTTTTTCAATAGGTGGCGTTGTCTCCAGGGTTGGCGGCGGTGATCTTGATACCCGGATCGATTTAAATCAGAAGGATGAATTCGGAGAATTGGCTGGTCAGATCAATGAGATGATTTTAGGGCTTAAAAAGAGTAAGCTGCTTGAAATTGAAAATACCAGAATTGAAGCAAGACTTGAAGAGAGCCGAAAGTATCTTGATAATATTAATGAAGGGTTGCTTTTATTAAATCCTGATTTCACTATCACTAATGAGGTTTCATCTTTCTTAAATAAGCTGTTTGAAAAAGAGAATCTGGCAGGTCTTCATTTTACTGATTTTATTTATGGGGAAAACAAGGCCAGTGAAGAACAGAAGCAGGAGATGGAGATGTTTCTCGATTTCCTGTTCAATAACAAGACCGCTGCCCTTTCTATGATCATGGAAATAAATCCTGTCCATGATATGCACCTGATACTGGAGAGTGGCCGTGAGATTATTATCAATGGTGAGTTCCAGCGGATCTTTGACGGGGAAGATGTACAGAATGTAATGGTTCTCTTTCAGGATATGACGGATATTGTCATTGCCAGGGAAGCCCTTGAATCCGAAAAAATGATGAGAGAGTCGGAGCTTGAACAGATTGCCGCTATCCTTCAGCATGGTCCTCAGGTCTTCGAGGATTTTATCCTTGCGGCAGATGGCGTGTATAATTTACTTATTGAGAACATTGATAATCTGGGTGACGAAGAAATCTTAGCCCGTGTTTTCCGGGATACCCACTCTTTGAAAGGAACCGCTCGCTACCTGAAATTTCAAAGGCTTGAAAAAATTTCTCATGAGCTTGAGGAGAAATTTGCAGCCTTACGGGCGGGGGGCGATGAAAGCAATGGAACCGAGGGGGCCCCGGAGATTTCCGGAGAAAAAGAGCTGATTGAAGAGATGGGTTCCGAGATTGATATAGTCCGGAAGATAGTGAAAAGGTTTAAAAATTTCTCCATTGAACCCGAGTCAGGGGATCCTGAACTTTCTATTTTCAAGACGCGGCTCTCTGAGATGGTTTCCGAAATAGCCGATGAATTGGATAAGAAAATTGTACTCGCTTTTAAATCCAATATTGAGTCAATTCCCGGGCTTCGCAAATTGCAGCCGGCCCTGTTTCACCTCGTCCGAAATGCTGCAGATCATGGAATAGAGGATACCTTTCAGCGAGTGGCGGCCCGGAAGGAAGAATCTGCCGTGCTCACCCTCTCTTTTATTATGAGTGAGGGTGAACTTCGGATTGAGGTCAAGGATGACGGTCAAGGACTCGATTTTTCTGCAATTGAAGAGAAGGCGGTTGAGAAGGGAATCCTTGATGCGGGGAGTCACTCATCGGCCGAAATACTCAAGGCTATGTTCACCTCCGGTTTCTCTTCACGGGATCAGGTCTCAACTATTTCCGGCCGAGGGGTAGGCCTTGATGCTGTTCAGGCAGATGTTCATAAACTTAAAGGTAAGATTACTGTCAGGACAAAAACCGGGAAAGGCACATCCTTCCTCATTACAATCCCTACCGTGGAGCTGGAGAGCACAGAATGAAAAAAATAATTGTACTGATTGCTGTTTTTACTATCATCTTTCTTTCCTGTGAAAAGCAGGAGGAGGTTGTTCTTTCACCTCTTACGGTAAGCGAAATATCCGGAGAACGGTTATGGGAACGAATATCCGTTGAGAGTGATTTCCAGAACTACAGTCAATGGGATGATCATGACGGCCTTCGGCCCGGTCAGTCTCCCCATGGTGCCTGGCATAAAGTCTACGCTAATAAACTCCTATATGATTCCCTTCCAGTTACCGGTGGACGTGTCCCGGAAGGTTCCATTATCGTAAAGGAGAATTATACTTCATCGAAAGAGTTGGACAAACTGACGGTAATGGCAAAGGTTCAGGGGTATAGTCCGGAAACAAATGACTGGTTCTGGGCGGCCTTTTCTCCCGAGGGGGAGGTTCTGGCCGAGGGGAGTCCCGGCGGGTGCATCTCCTGTCATAGCGGGCTTAAAGCCAACGACTACATCATCATTAAAAACATCGATGAACCTTGACCGATCTTGAAAGGGAAGGGAAATGAATAAACGATTTAATCCCGAAAAACTTGATAAATTAAATAATCCCTTACGCCTGAAGGAAATTCCACCTGATTATATCTGGCGAAAATTGTCTTCTGATAAAATAGAAACCATGGTTGATATTGGCGCCGGAACCGGATTTTTCAGTATTCCCTTTTTAAAGCTTGCCGGAAAAGGAAAGGTTTATGCCTGTGATATTTCCAGTGTCATGATTTCCTGGATGGAAGCAAATATCACTAATCACTACCCCGATATTATTCCAATACTCATAAATGATGAGCGTATTCCTCTTAAGGACTCTCTGGCGGATCTTGTTTTCATGATAACTCTCCATCATGAACTTGATGATCATGGAAAAATCCTCAGGGAATGCAAACGCCTTTTGAAGGCGGGCGGGAAAATTCTTATCATCGATTGGAAAAAGGGGGCGGGACCTTTTGGTCCACCCGAAAGTTCAAGGTATGAAACTGCCGAGGTGGCAAAGCAGCTTGAACAGGCAGGATTTAAAGGTATATCGGTTGATGAAAGCCTTTCCAAACATTTCGTTGTGCTCGCTGAAAAGTAATATTAACTCTCTTTCTTTTTAAAATAATTCGCTTTGATCCATTTTCGGTTCAAAAACAGATGAATTATTACCAGTCCGAGAAAGATAAATCCTGGTAAGGCATGGAATGGTCTGTAAAAACCAGTTGGAGCAATCAAATTATGAAAAATTGCCGTCGTAGCGATTAATAAGAAATCCAGGGCTAACAATACATTAATAATTTTTAACACACCGGTGGGTTTCATTTTTTTCATCCTCCATAATTTCAAGCTTATGCTTAATTATAGATTAAGAAGATTAAACACGCAAGAACGACGTCGGAAATGGGGAGGAGTGTTAATGCTTCAATGCTTCCCGATTCTTACAATCTGTGCCATACAGGGAAGAATAAGGTCAATCTTTTCTCCTGTTCAGTTATTTAAACTCGTGCGGTTCTTTAGAAATTTCATGAAATTCCTTCTGTGGCAGTTTAAAAATAATATAAAATGATGGTTTTTTTTAATATTTCGAACTATTTTACTTGATCTGTAAATAAAAAAGAAATAATATAGAAAGCAAATGGAAAGAAAAAGGCAAGCATAAGGAAGGATATGGTAAACCTTAATAATAGAGAAAGGAAAATAATTGATCTTTTGGTTCATGAAGATCACCTTTCCATGGCGGAGATAAGTGATCGATTGAATGTCTCCCGGGTCACTATTCGCAGTGATTTTGCGGGTCTCACAGAGAAAGGCCTTCTGGTCAAGACCAGGGGAGGAGTCCTGCCGGCTTTTCATCCTGAAATCCTTGAAAAACAGAAGAGTCAGGTGGATGTGAAGAAGAGGCTCGCCCGGGCCGGTGCCGATCTGGTTGAGGATGGAGATTCGATCATGATTGTTGCCGGTACAACTATGGCGTTGATCGGCAAATATCTTCTTGGAAAGAGCAATATAAAGATTGTCACCAATTCAACCCTACTTCTCCCCTATGTTCGGATCAATCCATCAATCCAGCTAACCATTGTGGGGGGAGAGTTTCGTCCTCAGGCCGAAGCCATGGTTGGTCCCCAGTCTCTGGTCCAGCTTGATCAGTATCATGTGAAAACTGCTTTTATCGGTACTGAGGGGTTTTCCCTGGAATCGGGCATGACAACTCAGCTGGTGGAGAATGCTGAAACCATCCGCAAGATGGTTACCCTGGCGGACAGGGTGGTTCTTCTTGCCGATTCTGCAAAGTACAATACGGTTGGGTTTGTGAAGATCCTTCCTTTAGAGGCGGCTGACCTCATTATAACAGACAGCAAACTACCCGTTGATGTTCAGGAAGCCCTTTTAGAGAAGGGCCATCAGCTTAAGATCGTTTAAGGAGAAATTATGGCAGTAAGTGTTTTAATGCCCAAGCAGGGCAACTCGGTTGAATCTTGTGTGATTTTAGACTGGGTTAAGAAAGAGGGTGATTCTGTTGCCCCGGGAGAGGTCCTCTGTGAGGCAGAGACCGATAAAGCTACTATTGAGATTGAGTCTCCGGCCGGAGGAATCCTTCTTAAGACTTTTTTTGATGTAGATGCTGATGTACCCGTGCAAACAATGATAGCAGTCATCGGTGAAGCCGGTGAAGATATAAGTGAATTTCTAACCGGTTCATCCGGGGCGGCGGAGGACTCATCAGTGAATGAGGTTCCGTCGGAGGCTTCCCCGGATGTATCGGTATCTTCTATACCATCTGTTGTTTCTGAACAGAGTTCTCCCTCTTCTTCGGTTGGTATTCAAGCCGGAGGGAACCCTGTTTCTCCCCGCGCCAGGAACACCGCTCGTGACAAGGGGGTTGATTCATCAGTTTTAACGGGTACAGGACCTGGAGGCCGGGTTATAGAACGGGACGTTCTGTCCGCTGCTGCCTCCGGAGCCGCCCTTACCCCTGCCGCCCGGGCTGCCGCAGCCGGAAAGAGTATTCCTGCTTCTGGTACTGGTCTTGGCGGCCGTGTAAGGCTTGGGGACCTCGGGACTCCCGGGGCTGATGTTTCCTTAATGAGCCCGGCTGGAGTTTTTGCCGGACAGATGGATTTTCCCGGCCCCGTAACAGAAACAGCGGTAAAGGGTGTCCGCAAACTCATTGCCGGAAGAATGATTGATTCTCTCTCTACAACTGCCCAGCTTACAAATAACACTGCGGCGGATGTCTCTTCGATTCTTGCCTACAGGAAAAAGTGTAAGGCCAGTGATCCGGTGTTGGGAGTAAGCGGAATCTCTTTGAATGATATTTTCCTCTATCTGGTCTCCAGGGTCTTAAAAAGCCATCCTGTCCTGAACTCCCACTGGTTAGGTGATCGCTACCTCAGCTTTGAAAGGGTTCATCTCGGGTTTGCTGTAGATACCCCCCGCGGCCTTCTGGTTCCTGTCATAAGGAATGCGGACCTTCTGACGCTGAAGCAGATTTCGGCCGAGGCGGGACGTCTTGCTTCAGCCAGCCGGGAAGGGAAGATTCAGCCTGAAGAGTTGTCCGGAGCAACATTTACCATCTCCAATTTAGGTGCCATGGGAATTGAAAGTTTCACACCCATCATCAATCCTCCGGAGGTTGGAATTCTTGGAATCTGTTCAAGCGTTCTGCGGCCTGTACAGGGCGATGGAGATATCGTTTTCAAACCATATTCAGGGCTTTCCTTAACTTACGATCATCAGCTTGTCGATGGTGCTCCCGCATCTCGCTTCCTGGTGGATCTAAAGAAAGCCATCGAAAACTTTGATCTTTTTCTGGCCGGTTAGGAGAATATAATGGATAAATTTGATTTGATAGTTGTCGGTGCCGGTCCCGGAGGTTATATCGCCGCCGAGAGAGCCGGTGCTGCCGGTAAAAAGGTGCTCCTTATCGAGAAGGAAGCACTTGGTGGAATATGTACCAACCACGGATGTATTCCTACAAAAAGCCTTTTGAATGCGGCAAAGCATTTTGTTCATGGTATTGAATCTGCGAAATATGGTGTTCATTTTGATAATCCTGTTTTCAAACTTTCAGAGGCCATGGCCTGGAAGAGAGAGACCATCACAGGGCTTCAAAAGGGGATAGCATTTCTTATGAAGCAGCATAAGGTTGAGGTTGTTTTTGGCCAGGCAGAGTTCCCTTCCGGAAGGCCGGGAGCAGAAGGATTTCCGGTTATTGTTGATGGGGTAGAGTATCGGGGGGATGATATCATCCTTGCCACCGGTTCAAAACCTTTTGTTCCGCCAATCCCCGGTCATGACCTGCCCCACGTTCTCACCTCAAGGCAAATTTTAGGATTGGAAGAACTTCCGAAGAAACTTGTCGTTATCGGAGGGGGAGTTATTGGTGTCGAGTTCGCCTCCTTCTTTTCGAATGTGGGAGTAGAAGTTCATGTTGTGGAAATGATGGATGAAATCTGTCCCATGATGGATAGGGGGCTTGCCGGTGTGCTTCGAAAGGAGATGAAGGCCGTAAAGTTTCATCTCGGCGCCAGGGTTGAATCAATCGATGACTCTTCTGTCACCTTTGATAAAAATGGAGAGAAGACAAGCCTTGAGGCAGATGTTGTTCTAATGTCTGTTGGCCGTCGTCCCAATATCGAAGGGCTTGAGGGTCTTGGGCTTGATATGGACGGTCGGGGAATCAAGGTCGATGAGAAAATGCGTACCAATATTCCCGGGATTTGGGCAGTCGGTGATGTAACCGGAGAATCCCTCCTGGCTCACTCCGCTTCGAGAATGGGTGAGGTTGCCGTTGCCAATATGACTGGTGGTAATCAGATCATGAGGTATAATGCGGTCCCCTGGGCTGTTTATACCATCCCGGAAGTGGCCGGCTGCGGGCTTACCGAAGCCGAGGCGAAGGAGAAAGGGTTCAATGTCAAGAGTGCTGCCATGCCCATGAAAGCCAATGGCCGTTTCCTTGCTGAGTATGGAAAGAAGGCTGGAGGTCAGTGTAAGGTTGTCGTTGATGCCGATACGGATCTGATCCTGGGCATCCATATGGCCGGAGGTTTGTGTTCCGAAATGATAGGAGCAGCGGCAACCTTCATAGAAGCCGAGCTTCGCGTTCAGGAGATTAAAGAGATAATTTTCCCCCACCCAAGTGTGTCGGAAATCATTAAGGATACAATCTGGAATCTTTGATTCCATGAAGAACTTTATAATTTCAGTCGAATCAATCCAACTATAGCTTGTCGCTGAGTTCGGCTGTTTTGTAAAAAAGAATTCGGGAACATCTTCCCCAGAAATGGGCGTTGTTAACCCGGTAAAAATTAATTAGAGAGGATAAGGAATATGCCCAAGAGTGTTAGTGTTGATCCTAAAGAGATAAGAAAGGCCGGTAAACTTAAAATTAAGGATATCCCGGTAAACCAGTATAAGAGTGATATTGATGCGGAAATTAAGGCCCATGGAAAAGAGGGGCTTAAGAAGATGTACTATGATATGCTCATGATCCGTGAGTTTGAGAATATGATTGATTCCATCAAGAAAGAGGGGAATTATCAGGGTGTTGAGTATAATCATAAAGGTCCCGCTCACCTCTCCATGGGACAGGAATCTGCCGCCGTTGGTCAGGCTGCCTCCCTCGATGTAAATGATTTCATTTTTGGATCCCACCGAAGTCATGGCGAGATCCTTGCCAAATGTTTTTCTGCCATCGACAAATCGGATGAAACCTACCTTACTTCCACCATGGAAAGTTTCCTTAATGGAGATACCTATAAGGTCGTTGCTGCCCACAATCCCGGTACTGATGTCAAAGACATGGCTGAGAACTTCATCCTCTATGGCGCTCTTGCCGAGATTTTTGCCAGGAAAGATGGTTTTAACAGGGGGCTTGGTGGCTCCATGCATACCTTCTTTGCCCCCTTTGGATCCTACCCCAATAACGCCATTGTCGGTGGTTCCGGGGATGTCTCTGTAGGTTCAGCGCTTTTTAAGAGGGTGAATATGAAGCCAGGAATCGTTATCGGAAATATCGGTGATGCCTCCCTGGCATGTGGGCCTGTCTGGGAAGGTATGATGCTGGCCGCCATGGATCAGTATACTACCCTCTGGGGAAAGGATGCCGGTGGTGCTCCTCCTTTAATGATCAATGTCTTTGACAACTTTTATGGAATGGGTGGACAACCTGTTGGTGAAACCATGGGTTATGGTATGGCCGCCCGAATGGGTGCCGGTGTTAACCCTGATAATATGCATGCCGAAAGGGTTGATGGATTCAATCCCCTCGCCGTTGCGGATGCTGTTTCCAGAAAGAAAGAGCTTCTTCTGGCAGGAAAAGGCCCCGTTCTGATGGATACAATCACCTATAGACTCGCCGGTCACTCTCCCTCGGATGCATCCTCCTACAGATCCAAGGAAGAGGTCGATGCCTTCCGTGAAGCCGACTGTATTATCGGATACGGTGACTACCTTAAAAAGAATAAGATCATCACAGAGAAAGAGATTGCGGAACTGAAGAGTAAGGTTGAGGCTAAGATCCTTGCCACTATGAAACTCGCCATCAACGATGAGGTTTCCCCCCATGTGGATGGAGCGTATATCGAATCCGTCATGTTCTCCAATCAGAAGGTTGAGTCTTTTGATGACAGAGCACCCGAACTCCTTGAAAAAGTTGAGGATAATGCACGTGTTAAGGCTATTGCCCGAAGAAAAAGGTATGCCTTCGATGAAACCGGAAAGAAATACCCTGCATCAAAGCAGTATGTTTACAGAGACGGCCTTTTCGAGGCGGCTCTCCATAGATTTACGACCGATTCTACTCTCATTTCCTATGGTGAGGATGTAAGGGATTGGGGTGGTGCTTTTGCCGTATACCGGGGACTCACAGAACTCCTTCCCTATAAGAGACTATTTAATTCACCGATTTCCGAGGCTTCTATTGTCGGTTCTGCCGTTGGGTATGCCATGAGTGGCGGACGTGCCATGGTGGAACTCATGTACTGTGATTTCATGGGGCGGGCTGGAGATGAGATCTTCAACCAGATGCCAAAATGGCAGGCCATGTCCGGCGGGGTTCTCAAGATGCCCCTGGTTCTCAGGGTTTCTGTTGGAAACAAATATGGTGCACAGCACTCACAGGATTGGGCTGCTCTTGTTGCTCATATCCCTGGATTGAAAGTCATGTTCCCCGCCACACCCACCGATGCCAAGGGAATGCTTAACCTTGCTCTGGCAGGAACGGACCCTGTTGTCTTTTTTGAAAGTCAGAAACTGTATGGTGTCGGGGAAGAGTTCGAGAAGGCTGGCGTTCCAGAAGGCTATTTTGAAACGCCCGAAGGTGAACCCGCCGTTCGGAGAGAAGGAAAAGATGTTACCATTATCACTCTGGGAGCAACCCTCTATGAAGGTGTAAAGGCTGCCGATCAGCTTGAAGAGAAATATGGATTGTCCGCGGAACTCATCGACTTAAGGTTCATCAATCCCTTGAATTATGATGTGATCATTGAGTCTGTTAAGAAGACCGGTAGGGTCGTCCTCTCTTCGGATGCAAGTGAAAGGGGAACCTTTCTGCACAATGTTGCTTCGCGGATTTCAACACTGGCCTTTGATTATCTTGATGCGCCCCCTGCCATTGTCGGGTCCAAGAACTGGATTACTCCTCCTGCAGAGATGGAAGATTATTTCTTCCCCACTGCTGAATGGATTATCGATACAATCAATGAGCAGATTCTTCCGATACCCGGACGAAAGCCAACATCGATTCAGACCAATGGTGAGATTCTCCGGCAGAACCGGCTGGGTGTATAATGAATGATATTTTAACAAGAATGAACAGCCCCGAGAGGGCTGTTCGTCTATCCGCCGCGAAAGAGCTGGGTCACCTTATCGATGAGGGTAAGCTTAAACGTACAGTCTCCAAAGAGACGAACAATCATATCCACACAATCTACTCTTTCAGCCCCTACTCACCATCCATGGCTGCTTATAAAGCCTGGGAGGCCGGACTTGCCGCGGCAGGTTCGGTTGACCATGAATCTGTTACCGCCGGTATGGAAATTGTGGAAGCCTGCCGCTATTTAGGGATTGGAAGCACCGTCGGTCTTGAGGTTCGTGTTCACTTTACCGGAACCCCCCTGGAGGGAAAGAAATTCAATAATCCGGATACCCTTAATAATGCCTATATTATTATACACGGAATCCCCCATCAGAAAATTAATGAGGTTGCCCGTTTTCTTGAACCCATCAACAGGGCAAGGGATATAAGGATAGAGGCTGAGGTTAAAAGGCTGAACGAACTCCTTGGGAATCTTGGTGTCGACCCCCTTGATTATGAAAAAGATGTTGCTGCCATCTCCGAGACTTATGATGGTGGAAGTATTACGGAGAGGCATATTCTCTATGCCCTTAGTCTTAAACTCATCGGGAGGGTGGGAAAAGGGGAGGCAATGATCTCTTTTCTGACCGAAACTCTTGAGCTTAAGCTTCCTGCTTTGGTTTCAGAATGGCTTTTGGATGATAAAAATCCCCACTATGCCTACGATCTGTTAGGTGTTCTAAAAAGCGGGTTCATGCATCGTTTCTTTGTCCAGCCTGATGAGACTGAGTGTCCATTTGTCGGGACCGTTGTAGATTTCGCGAACAGTATAAGTGCCATTCCTGCCTACTCTTATCTCGGAGATGTCGGGGAGAGTCCTACGGGAGATAAAAAGGCCGAGCACTTTGAGGATGATTATCTGGAAGAACTCTTTCCTGTTGTGAAGAAGCTCGGTTTCAAGGCATTGGCCTATATGCCCCCCCGGAACAGCATTGAACAGCTTAAAAGGGTTCAGGTATTGGCTTCCAAATGGGACCTCATGGAGATAAGCGGGGTTGATATAAACTCCTCCCGTCAGGCTTTTAACTGTCCTGAAATATTGATGGATGAGTTCTCTCACCTGATAGGAACAACCTGGGCCCTCATCGCCCATGAGCATGCTGCCACTAGGGATATTAAATATGGTCTCTTCAATCCGGAGAATCCCATGGCCGCAAGGCCTCTCTCTGAAAGGCTTTCAATTTATGGGGTGGCTGGTGAAGGAATGGATCCTAAAAATCCTGATAAAGTCCTTGATTTAATCATGGTTAAGGAGCGTGAATAATGTCTGTAAATAATGAATTTGATTATGGTGTTCTTGAATTGGGAGCACTGATTCGCGGTCTCTCTTTTGATAGAGAGAAGGGCGCCTTTGTCCGATTTTCCCCGGGGTTTTTCCCGGAAGGTGAGGGTGTTATTACACTCCCCGCAGGTGATTTTGATGAACAGAAGGAGAGTCTGAAATCTGTTTTTGGATTATTTGATACAGCAGGTAAAACCATGCCCTGCGCTGTTTCTGTGCCGGCCGAAGGAACCTTTGTCTTGGGGACCAGTTTTGATGAAGCCGGAGCAGAGAGTGAAACAACTCATAAAGTTCCAACGAGTTTTGCACCCCTTCCTGTAATCCCCGCTTCCGGGCGGAGAGCCGATACCGTCTTAAACAAGATCGCCGCAGTTACAGGCGGAGCCCAGGGATTTGGGGCCGGAATAGCCCGCAGACTTGCCGAAGAGGGGGCTTTTGTCTACATCCTGGATATGAATATTGAAGGTGCTGAAGCTTTAGTTTCGGAGCTCAACTCCACAGCCGGAAAAACCACGGCTATGGCTCTGGAAGTTAATGTAACATCGGAAGAATCGGTCTTTAAAATGACATCGGAAATCCTTAAAAATACGGGTGGTCTTGATCTCTTTGTGAATAACGCAGGTGTATTAAAAGCCGGAAGTGTGAAGACTCTGACCCTCAAGGATTTTAATTTTGTGACCTCTGTGAATTATACCGGATACTTCATTTGTACAAAGTTCGTCTCGGCAATCATGGCCAAACAGAATGCCATGGCTGAAGGGTATTATACCGATATCGTGCAGATTAACTCAAAATCAGGTCTTGAAGGATCCAATAAGAATGGAGCCTACGCCGGTGGTAAGTTCGGGGGGATAGGCCTTACCCAGAGTTTTGCCCTGGAACTTGTTGAGGACAGGATAAAGGTTAATTCTATTTGTCCGGGGAACTTTTTCGATGGTCCCCTTTGGTCTGATCCGGATAGAGGTCTTTTTGTTCAGTATTTGAACAGTGGGAAGGTTCCGGGAGCCAAAACAATTGAAGATGTAAAATCTTTCTATGAAGCGAAGGTTCCCATGAAGAGGGGATGTTATGAGGATGATGTTGTTAAGGCTATCCTCTATGTGTCCGAGCAGAAGTATGAGACCGGTCAGGCTGTCCCCGTTACCGGTGGTCAAATAATGTTGAATTAGGAGATGTAAATGAAAAAATATATCGCAGTGGACCTCGGTGCTTCCAATGGCCGTGTAATTGTGGGAGACCTTGAAACAATCGATGTCATCAGCCGTTTCGAAACCCGAAATGTCCGGGTAAAAGACTCTATCTACTGGGATATCCTTTTTATCTATGCTTCCATTAAAGAAGGCCTCAAAAAAGCTTTCAAAAAATATGGTGATCAGATAGCCGGGATAGGGATTGATACCTGGGGTGTCGATTACGCTCTCCTTGATGAAAATGGTGATATACTTGGAAATCCCTATCACTACAGGGATGACAGGACAGAAGGGGCCATAGAAGATTTTTTTAAGATCATTCCCCGGGAAGAGGTGTATAAAGAGACTGGAATCCAATTCATGCCGTTCAATACTCTTTTTCAGCTTCATGCGGCCAGGAAGGCCAGGCCTGATATCTTTAATCATGTAAAACACTATCTTTCTGTTCCTGACCTCCTCAATTACTGGCTGACCGGGATTATGAAAAATGAATACTCCCACTTATCTACGACTCAGCTTTTAAATCCCGAAACAGGAAACATATCATCAAAACTTATTGATGAACTGGGAATAAAGCCTGATGTTTTTCCTGAACTTGTCATGCCCGGGACGATACTTGGTCCTTTGACGGCCGCTGTAAAGGAAGAGTTGGGTGCCCCCGAATCGGTTGTTGTGATTGAACCGGGTTGTCATGATACGGCTTCGGCTGTAGCGGCTGTTCCCGTGATAGAAGGTTCGGAAGGAAAAAAGAACTATGCCTATCTCAGTTCCGGGACATGGTCCCTCCTGGGGATTGAATCGGATACACCGATTATAAATGAGGCAAGTCTTTCCGAGGAGTTTACCAACGAAGGCTCTGTGAGCGGAGGAATCAGATTTTTAAAGAATATTATGGGGCTCTGGATCATTCAGGAGTGTAAGAGGGCCTGGGATTCCGAGGGTCAGGTGATCGAATGGGCCGAAATTGTAAAGGCGGCTGAAGCAGCCGAGGATAAAGGGTTTCGAATTGACGTGGATGATGCGCTCTTTTACGACTCCAGTTTGACCCATGGTTCAATGAATGGACGGATTCAGAAGTACTGTCGTGAAAACAGTATTCCTGTACCGGAGACAGTGGGAGAAATAGCCTCCTGTGTTTTTAGAAGTCTCGCCGAGGCCTATAAGAGGACCGTCCGGAAGGTAGAAAAAATCACCGGAAATAAAATTGAAGAGCTCTACATAATAGGTGGAGGATGCCAGAACGATTATCTGAACAGGCTCACCGTTGAAGCTCTGGGGATTCCTGTATTTGCAGGGCCTGTAGAGGCTACGGCTCTGGGTAACATACTTGTTCAGGCAAAAGCAATGGGTGATATCGTTGGTCTTTCCGAAGGCCGAAAGATGATCGCGGAAAATTTTGATGTGGTTGCGTACAAAAAATAAGGAGAAAATTATGAAAACCAAAGCGGTAAGATTATATGGAAAAAATGATTTAAGACTGGAGGAGTTTGAGCTTCCCCAGATGAAGGATGATGAAATACTGGCGACAGTAATTTCTGACAGTATCTGTATGTCTTCCTATAAGGCGGCATCACAGGGGGCTGATCATAAGAGGATCCCGGATGATGTGGCGGAAAATCCTACGATTATCGGTCATGAATTTTGTGGGGAAATCTTAGAGGTCGGATCGAAATGGGCTGATCAGTTCAAACCCGGGCAGAGGTTTTCCATCCAGCCCGCCTTAAACTATAAGGGTTCATTGGATGCTCCGGGTTACTCCTTCCAGTATATTGGAGGGGATGCTACCAACATAATCATTCCAAATGAAGTCATGGAGATGAACTGTTTACTGCCCTATGACGGTGAGGCATACTTCATGGGATCTTTAAGTGAACCTGTCTCTTGTATTGTGGGCACATATCATGCCATGTACCATATTCCTCAGGGAACCTATATCCACGATATGGGGATTAGAGAAGGTGGGAAACTGGCCATTATCGCAGGAGTTGGTCCCATGGGTCTGGGAGCCATCGACTATGCCATCCATGCCCCCCTGAAACCCGGTTTGCTCGTTGTTACCGATATCGATGATGATCGGTTAAAACGGGCAGCCTCGATCTATACGGTTGAAGAGGCTGCTGCCAATGGTATAAAACTTGTGTATTTGAATACAAAGGATTTTGATGATCCCGTTGCGGAGTTGATGGCCCAGTCCGGTGGTGAAGGTTTTGACGATGTTATGGTTATGGCTCCGGTTAAACCCCTGATAGAACAGGGAGATTCGATCCTCACAAAAGATGGATGTTTGAACTTTTTTGCAGGACCTTCAGACACAGAGTTTAAGGCTGAGTTGAACTTTTATAATGTGCATTATGCTTTTCATCACATCGTTGGAACAAGCGGTGGGAATACGGATGATATGAAAGAGTCTCTCGAAATGATGGGCGAAGGAAAACTTAATCCGTCGGCCATGATTACCCATGTGGGTGGTCTAGATTCAGTTGTTGAAACAACTTTGAATCTACCGAAAATCCCCGGTGGGAAGAAGCTTATTTATAATCACAAGAAGATGCCTTTAACAGCTCTTGTGGAATTTGAAGCTCTCGGAAAGAACAACCCTTTCTTTGCTGATCTGGATCAACTTGTCAAAAAACATAATGGATTATGGAATATAGAGGCAGAAAAATACCTTCTTGAAAATGCGGAAAATATTTAAGCTTTATTCATAGATTTCATATTACCCGGGATTGGAAACAATCCCGGTTTTTTTAAAATTTTTACTATTCTGTTGTAAACCCAATTTCAGAGATTATACTTCGATTAAGGAGTTATAATATGGAAAATTTTACTTTAGCAGCAATTAAGATTGGGAACAGAGTTAAAGATGCAACGGGTGTGCAGGAGATCCTTACAGCCTTTGGCTGCAGTATAAAGGTGAGATTGGGACTTCATGATGTACCTACGGATGTCTGTTCGGCTAGCGGTCTGATCATTCTCCAGCTGGTTGATACGAAGGAAAATATTGAAGATTTTCTTTCTAAATTGAATGCGCTTGATGATGTTTCTGCAAAATCTCTTGTGATATAAGGACCCGTTATCTACTCTTCGATACTTTGCAGACTGTGATCCTGCATATAAATATCATAGCCTATCATAATAAAAAAAGACCACCCTTTCGGGCAGCCTTTTCTGGATTTTAATAAAAATCAAAAATCAATCGTAAAGAAGACCTTTGATATCTGCATCATCCATATTGTCTTTGTTGTAGAACTTAGCACCTGTGTCTACATCGGAAACGGGTTTGCCCATATAGGCTGTGTAAGCAAGCTCAACAGCTTTGTAACCGATTGAGTAGGGGTCCTGGGTAATTGAACCAAGGAAGTACTCGTTACGAACGGCATTCTTCTGACCTTCACCGGCATCAAAACCGAGAACGACAAGACCGTCATATTTACTGGCTAAATCAACACCATCATTTGTTGCTGCGAGAAGACCCTTAACGGTTGCTTCATTGGAACAGAAGATACCGAGGACATTATCGTCAGAAACTTTATTAAGAACTGCTGTCGCAGATGCTGTGGCATCGGTGGCTGCTGCTGATGCAGGTACTACCATTTCGATGAAAACCTTATTTCCCATAGTGGGGTTATCTGCGGAGATGTAGGCAGGATTTCCCATAACCTTGATATCGCCTGCGGAAAGACCAGTTTTGGAAATGATCAGTTCAACCATGGTGTCTCTGAAACCTTTTCCTCTGGAAAGGAGTGATTCACCGGAAGCATCCTGGTTCATAACAACAATTTTTACAGGAGCTGCGGCTGTAGCTGCTTCAATGTCACCTTTGATAACGGCGAACATGGAATCGGCTGCCATACCGGCTGCGTTAAAGTTGTCTGTAGAAGCATTGGCATAAATAGAACCGGCAGGAGCGTTGGGAACACCGGAGTCAAATCCGATTACGGGTATACCGTTGTCTTTACACTGCTGCAGCTGGTCTATTACTGACGTTGTATCCAGAGCTGCAAGAGCTATAGCTACGGGATTCTTTGCCATGGCATTGTTCAGCATTTCAACCTGAACCTGTACATCACTTTCTGAGGGAGGTCCTTCAAATGTTACATCTACCCCATATTTCTCAGCCGCAGCCATGGAACCAAGTTTAACCTGCTGCCAGAAGTCGTGCTGTTCACCTTTGGAAACAACTGCGATGTAGGGAGTTCCTGCGTCTTTCTGTCCACCGGCGAAAACCGGAAGGGTACAGAGCACTAAAAGTGCAGACAGGATGATCACAATTTTCTTACTCATTTTCATTATACATCCTCCTAATATTTTAACCTGAATACTCAGGTTGATAACCTTATTTATCCGGAGACGATCTGAAAGACGAATCCGGGGTTTTAACTTATATTGATTTCTTTTTCATTTCCTCATGAAAGGCTTTTTCTGCTGCTTTTTCTTCAGCCTTAATTTTTATCTTCTCAGCTCTCTCTTCCTTTTTCATTGCTGCGTAGGTCGTCGTCATTTCATTTCTCATCTTCTTGATCTCTGAGCGGTCTGCGGATTCCGATTTCATCAGGCTGATTTTATCCAGCATTTCTGTCTTGTAGGCGTCTGCGGGGGTAAGTACTTTTACCTCCGAGGCTCGCTTGTTTCGGTAGATATCCAGAAGAACCGCACCGATTACAACAACACCTGTAAAGAAGGTCTGGTAATGGGCCTGAAGATCCATGGAAGGTAGCCCTGCCCTTAATACACTCATGATGTAAACACCAATCATTGTGCCGAAGACTGAACCTATACCTCCCGAAAGGGATGTTCCGCCAATAACCGCACCGGCAATAGCGTAGAGTTCAAAACCCTGACCTTCGGCGGGCATAACTGTTGTATAAACAGCAGCAAAGGCGATTCCTCCAATACCTGAACATATTCCGCTTACGACATAAGCCATCATTTCCCATTTCTTTACATCGACACCGGAAAGTCTTGCGGCCTCTTTATTTGAGCCTACAGCAAAGATATATCTTCCCATTTTGGTTTTGGTAAGGATAATGAAGGCGATAATGGCGACCCCGAAGAGGATTATTGCCCCAGTGGGAATCGAGAAATTGTCTTCAGTAATATATTTGAAGTAATTTTTGAACCAGCCGTCGGGATTCGATCTTGTGGGGAATGTGGCCGATCGAACGTTTGATACGATTGAACCTACACCCATGGAGATCATCATTGTTCCGAGTGTTGCTATAAAGGGGGGAAGATTGAGTCTTGAAACCATGAGCCCGTTGAAAAATCCAAAGGCTATTGCCACAGCCATGATAAGGATCAGGGAGGCAAGCATACCCCAGCCCCAGGTTTTATAGGCTGTTCCACCGATTATGGCCGCAGCCATCATAACTGTTCCACAGGAAAGGTCGATTCCTCCGGTTATAATAACAAAGGTAACACCTATAGCCAGGAATCCTATGTAGTAGGAGGAATCCAGGATGTTAACCAGGGTTGTATAGGAAAAAAAGTTCCTGCCGAAAATACCAAAAAATACATATATGATAACAAGGGCTGCCGGGGCGAGAAATTTCTGCAAGCCGATCCCCTTTATCTTATCCATGAAACTCTGTTCACTCTTTATTGAATCCATTTCTATCTGCTCCTAATCTCTCATGGTCGCATAGTCCATTATGCTTTCCTGGGTAGCGTCTTTTATATCAAGTTCGCCTGTTATTCTTCCTTCACACATGACGACGACTCTGTCGCTCATCCTCAGTACTTCAGGGAGTTCCGAGGATATCATGATGATTGATTTGCCTTCTTTGGCCAGTTCATTCATTAACGCATAGATTTCGCTCTTAGCGCCCACATCAATGCCTCTTGTTGGTTCATCAAATATAAGAATCTGACTGTTCTTGATAAGCCATTTCGCTATAACAACCTTCTGCTGATTTCCTCCCGAAAGGTTCTTCAGAAGTTGATCCAGAGAAGGGGTTTTTACCTGGAGCTTATCGACAAAACTCTGGGTAATCTCTTCAACCTTTTTAGCATGAATGAAAAGACCTCGCTCATAATCATCATAGGAGGCTATTATTGAATTATCTGTAACGGATAGCCCGACAGCCAGGCCGTACCTCTTTCTATCCTCGGATAGATAGCCTATTCCATGGGCTACCGCTTCCATGGGGGATTTGACCCGGACAGGTTTTCCGTTTATCTCGATGGTGCCGCTTTCAATCTTGTCGGCTCCGAAAATGGCTCTCGCTGTTTCTGTCCGCCCTGCACCCATGAGTCCCGCAAAACCTATGATTTCCCCTTTCTTAAGGGAGAAACTGACATCTCTGACCAGCTTACCTGCGTTAAGTTTATTAATCTTAAGGACGGTCTCCGCATCTTCAGGGACATTACTTTTGGTTTTAGGCTGTTCGTAAATTACACGGCCAACCATCATATTAATTATTTCATCTTTGGAGATTTCTTTTGTTTTTGCTGTTCCTACATATTCTCCATCACGCATGACCGTAACCCTGTCGGTAATCTGGTTTATCTCATCCATTCGGTGAGAAATGTAGATCATGGCTACACCTTGTGATGCCAACTCGCGCATTATGTTAAAGAGTTCATCAATTTCTGTAAGGGTTAATGCCGCTGAAGGCTCATCGAGGATAAGGATTTTCAGATCGTGTGAAACAGCTTTAGCAATTTCAACCATCTGCTGTTTCCCAACAGTCAATTTGCCTAAGGTTTCTGTCGGATCGATATCCATATTGAGGTGGGAAAAAAGTTCTGCCGTTTTCCTGTTCTGTTCTTTCTCGTTTATAAAAAGGCCTTTTGCTTTGGTGGATTCTCTTCCAATGAAGATATTCTGGGCAACGGTGAGGTGATCCATCATGTTCAGTTCCTGATGGATAATCCCGATTCCCATTTCCAGAGCTTCCTTGGGGTTTCTGGGATTAAATCGTTTCCCCATGTACCGGACTTCCCCTGAATCTTTTGGAAATATCCCGGTGAGGGTTTTCATTAAGGTCGATTTTCCTGCTCCATTTTCTCCAACCAGTGCGTGGACCTCTCCTTCACATAGCTCAAAATCCACCCCTTTCAAGGCATGGACCCCTGTGAACCTTTTGTGAATTTTATTCATCGAGAGCACTGTCTCTTTCAAAGTTATTACTCCTCCAATTCCTGTCTTCCTGGGTTATGGTTTATTATCACCCCGAATTCCGGATCCCGAAATCGAAGATCTTACGGAGAATGTTTAATAAATTCCTACAAAAAGGTAAAAAAGGAGAAAATAATAGAATTTTTCAGATAAATCCTGCGTGGCAGCATGAACGCGGGTGTGTGTGGCGGCCTGTCAGGCGGGAAAGGGTCCCATGTTTATTGCTGATCGTTGAAGGGAAACAGTAATTCCTGATATTCCCTCTCGAACATATTTTCCCGGGTTATAAGGATAGAACCAGTATCAATGAACGCAGGGATCTTCTTTCCCGAGAGATAGTCTACAGCAGTTTTGATGACCATATACCCCATATTATAGGGGCGTTGCACTACCGTCGCCTTGATCACGCCCTCCTCAAGATATGAAAGTTCTTTAATTGCATTATCAAAGCCTACAACCAGAACTTTATCCTTGGTCCCTGTTTCCGCTATAGCCCTCCCCACACCCAGGGAGGCCACTTCATTGAGGGCTACTATCCCACCGAGTTCCGGATTTTTAAGAAGATCCATGGTGATCCTGTATGCTTTATCCTGGTCCACATCACAGTACCAGGTTCCAATCACATTATAATTTTCAAGGGCCTGCCGTGTACCGGCTTCACGTTCTATCCCCGTGGCAGTTTCCTTGATATGGCTTACGATGGCTATCTGCTTGTGTTCATGGCCATCTATAAGTCGTCTCATCTCCGTACCGGCTTTATTCCCGGCTTCCAGGTTATCTGTGGCTATAAAAGAGACCGGATCCGGGGATTCTACTCCCGAATCCAGGGTGATTATCGGGATTCCTCTGCGGGTCGCCTCCTGGATAGAATCCCCGAGGCGTACGTAATCGGTCGCCGCCAGGATGATGAGTGGGGGATCTTTTTCAATCACCGAGTTCATTATGGTAATCTGACGATTAATCTCTCTTTCAAATCTGGGGCCGGTTACTTCGTATTCTACTCCGAATTCCCTGGATGCCTCGGCAATCCCCTGGTTCACCACATCCCAGAAATCCATGGGGAGTCCCTGCGTTGATTTCATCACGATTTGAATGGGTTTATCAATTATGAATTTCTTAGAGGTGTTCTGATTATAGAAAAGGGAGAGGATCAAAAAGAGACCCAGTGCGGCCATCAGACTTAAAATTAAAAGATACCAGTTTTTCATACCGCCGCCTCTCTTGGTGTTTTCGGGATTTTTACCTGGATAATTGTACCGTTTTCCGGACTGCTTTTACAGGTAAGGCCGTACTCATTTCCAAAGTATATCCTGATCCTCGCATGGATGTTGCTGACTCCCATCCCCTGTTTAGAGAATCTTGATCTCTCTTCCGGGGGAATTTCAATGCCTTCGATCATCTCTCTCAGCTGATTTTCGTCCATCCCTCTGCCATTATCGGCAACTTCCAGGATGATCGAATCCCCCTCTTCCCACCCGGATATCTTTATAAACCCTTCATGATCAATTTCCTTGATTCCATGGTAGATGGAGTTTTCGACCAATGGCTGGAGGGTTATCTTTAAGGTGGTAAAATCGTAAAGTTCCGGATCGATATCCAGGAGATATTTGAATTTATCCCTGTATCGCATTTTCTGAATTGTCAGATAAGACTGAACATGGGCTAATTCATCCCTGATCGGAATGAGTTCCCTCCCCTTGCTGATACTGATACGGAAGAGTTTTGAAAGTGCCGAGGTCATTTCCACAACCTCGGAAGATTGATCCATTTCTGCCATCCAGATTATAGAGTCCAGCGTATTATAGAGAAAATGTGGATTGATCTGAGCCTGAAGGGCTTTCAGATCACTCTTTCTTTTCAGTTCATGCTCTCGTTCATTGGCGGCCATGAGTTCTCTTATCCGCCCGACCATAATGTCATACTCTTTCGCCAACTCTTTAATCTCGTCACTTGCTTCTATTTTACCTACCCGCTCAAATTCTCCTGTTTCAACGGTTCTCATTACCTTAAGGAGTTTTTTTACCGGTCTGGTAATGCCCTGAGATATTCGATTTGTAGCGAAACCGACAACGAGGAAGAGGATGAGCCCGATCAGGGCAAAGGTTGTCTGAACATATCGCCAGTCCGATATCATATCACTTTCACTTGAAACATTGACAACATGCCAGCCGGTAAGTTCCGATGTCTCTATCATGAAGTACCGTCCATCCTCAGACCAGGTGGTCTTTTCCGTATCTTCCAGGAGATTCAGGATGGGGTCTATCGGTTCGGTTCTGATATTGGAGTAGACCAGCTGCTGGCTCGGGTGGTAGATATAATTCCCTTCACTATCGATGATAAAGTTGTACCCCTTCCTGCCCCCGATTAAAGACTGACAAAGCTGGCTGATCCTGTTGAATTTTAAATCAACCAGAAGAACACCAAGAAGGCGGCTGTCCTCCATGGAGGTTATCCCCCGGCTCAAAGAGACTACCCAGGAATATTTCCCTTCGAAGGT
This sequence comes from Spirochaetales bacterium, assembly GCA_016342585.1. Taxonomy (GTDB): domain Bacteria; phylum Spirochaetota; class Spirochaetia; order UBA9216; family UBA9216; genus JAEINK01. Next base: position 41,838 of record JAEINK010000008.1, on the reverse strand, counting down.
ATTCTGAACATAGGAGGTGGAGACAATCGTCTTATCATTGGAGTCTACGGCATTGGTATACCATGGTTTTTCCTGGATAGAAGCCCATGGATTGATCATTCCATCCTGGTTGGAGGAGATGAATATGGAATCGGGGCCTGTTATGAGTATATCCGAGATATCTTCCCTTACGGTGATATAGTCTGCCAGTCTGTTCTGGATTATCAGATGGTTTTCCCCTGTTCTGTTTTCCGGAGCTTCAAGATAATGGAGAAGCTCTGTATCCTCGGCAACAGCCCTGGATATGATTTCCATCCCCGAGATATAGGAGTCTATCTGCCTGATCAGTTGATTCAGGATGGTTCTGTTCGTGTCATGGGTGGATGTTCTGACGGTCTGCAGGGTAAATCTGAAGGAGACAACCTGCATAATGAGTATTGTGGAAAAAATCAGGATGGTGAAAATTGTGTATATGCGTGATTCAAGACTTCCCAGATAGAACGGCTTTCTCATGACTCGAGACTTTTCCTGTATTCCATGGCGGTCATCCCTGTATGTTTTTTAAATATAAGGGAAAAGTACCGTGGGTCTGTGTAGCCCACAGCTTCGGCTATCTGGTATCCCTTCAGATCGGTTGTTTTTAACAGTTTTTTTGCCTCTTCCACCCTATAGGAGGTCAGGTACTCAATAAAAGTCTGTCCTGTCCCTTCTTTGAATATCAGGCTGAACTGGCTCACCGAAAGGTAGAGTTTATTGCAGATATCCTGAAGAGAGAACTTTGAGTCCTGATACTCTTCAGATATGATCTTTCTCGCCCTGTCCATACGGGAGATGACCATATCATGGCGTCTTGAATGGATTTTCTCATCGATAGTATTCAGAATGGTTGTGAACAGAGTTTTTGCCTCGGTGAGGGAGCCGAACTTTTCCCCGGCCTGGGGGAAAAATGGTTCTCCTGCTGTATAAAGATCGAGTTCTTCCACAAAATAATAGAGGAGGTAGTGAAGCCTTGCAAAGTAAAAGGGGAGTTCCTGTCCTGAAAGGTAGTGGGCCTTGAGGCAGGTGAATATGGCCTCTAGGGCGTTCTGGGTGTCCTCCCGATTTCCTTCTGTAAGACTGGAAATGAGATTCCGTGTGAGCTCATTAAACTCTCCCAGGGTAATCTTTTCTCTGTTACTGAGTTCTGCTGCAGAGAGTATCTGGGAGATTCCCATGACTCTGGAATACTCCATAGCGTTGAAGGCTCCCCTGTATGAGCCTGGGAGTTGATCCAGGTGTTCAACGATCTCTCCACACCCCACACTGATTTGCTCTTTTTCATAGTCGAAGACCCTCAGGAAGGCTTCCTCGGCTATCCTCCGTGAGCGGATATTTAAGGGTTCAATCTCCCTGCCCTGAAGCAGAATAAGCAGGTTGTCTTCCCTGTCGGTAAAGACTTCATCTTCCGGAGCTATAATTGACTTAAGGAATTCGGAGAGTGAAATGATATGAATGGTATCCCAGGAGAGGGGTATACTGATGGCAAGGAGCTGATAGCACTTCTGAAGGTTCTTCCAGCCTAAATAGTGACTACGCTTTTCAATAATCTCTTCGGTTAGTTTTCCACCGACAAGCCTGTTCAGAAACCTTTCACGAAGGAGGGGGAAACTCTCTTCAAGCCTTTTTTTCATCTCCTCATCTTCCCTGTTTTTCTCACTGACCTTTTCAAGTTCGGCTCTGATCCGGGCCAGAACCTCCTGCAGTTCTTTAGCTGTAATTGGTTTTAAAAGGAATTCCCGAACCTGATTCCGGACCGCCTCCTTGGCGTATTCGAAATCATCGTATCCCGTAAGGAGGAGTACTGTGATGTGAGGGTAATTCCGGGCCAGTTCCCTGCTCAATTCAAGGCCATCCATCCTTGGCATATTGATATCGCTGATCACCACATCCACAGGATTGTCATGAATGTATTCAAGGGCCGCCAAGCCATGTTCAAAGGTCCCTGCCAGCTCAAAGCCGTTTTCTCCCCAGGAGATTTTTCGGGTAATCCCTTCCCTTATGATTGCTTCATCATCGACTATCATGAGTTTATAGATTCGGTCTGACATGCAGGTATTATAGCAGAGGTTATTCTATAAATCGAATGTTTTATAATTTCGAGCCCGTGGCTTAAGGTTGTAATTTCAAGTCGCGATTCAACCTCTTCGATTTCTGTTCCGGTATTGTCCCGGGGTTATTCCTGTTTCTTTTTTGAAGCCGCTGTGGAACCGTTGAATAGAACCGTATCCAGATTCTTCTGCCAGGGTCTCCATGGTTTTCTCGGTTGAAACAAGCTGTTTTTTTATGTGATTCATTCTTGCTTCCATAATAAGAGTGTTAATTGTCCTATCCAGAGACTTCCTGAATTTCACCTCCAGACCTCTTCTGGATGAATTTACATGGTCTGCCACATGGATAACCTGAAGATTACTCTGGAAGTTTCTCCGTATATAATTAACAGCCTCTCTGACGACGGGATCCGGGCATACGAATGTTCTGGTTGTATCCCTTTCGATCAGTTCTCCAGGTGGAATTTGCACTTCTGATATCCACTTTCTTCCGGGTTCTTCACGGAGGAGGAGGGTGTCCAGAAGCTCTGCGGCCCTGAACCCGATCTCTTCACAGTCCAACTGTATGGATGAAAGGGAGGGATTTGACAATTCACAGAGGATATCCTCGTTATCGACACCAAGGACAGCCACCTCTTCAGGTACAGCAATATTCAAGTTCCGGCAAATCCCTGCGATCTTAACCCCTGCCGTATCGTTACAGGCGAATATTCCGACTGGTTTCGGCAGATCCGAAAGCCACTGGTTTAAGGCCCCGGAGGTTTCTAAATTCTCCCACCAGCTTAATGACCGTTCAAATATCGGGAGATTTTGTTCAGGAACCTTTTTTTTGCCTTCAGCGCTGGCATCAGGAGGCAGGCTCCTGTTGTCATATCCGGTGTTCAGGCAGCCTGACAGAAATCCTTCTACTCTTTTTTGTGACCAGGATACTTTCTCTACACCGCAGTATGCCAGGTTGATAAATCCGCAGCTCTTCAGGTAGAGACCCGCCTTTTTTCCTGTCTGAAAATCATCGTTTAACACCATATGAAAACCCGCATCCGTATAAGCGCCTGCCACATCGACAACCGGTATGCCAAGGCTTGACAGTTTGTCAGCATCTTCAGGCGATTCAGCACGTGTTATGATGCCATCTCCATCCCAGGCTGTCAGATCGTCGATCCCTCCGAACATCCATCCGTATCCGGAAAGCTTCCACTCTTCCTGCTGTTTTGAATACCTTACTATGCCGCGGGCAATTCCATGTTCAAAGTAATCATTTATCCCCATGCAGAGGGCAATTTTCTTCTGTTTTTTTGGTTTTATGCGCATAACGTTATAAAGTATACGCATAATGAGCATTGCGGGCAAGCTTTAACGGGGATAATATTTGGAACATAAACAATGAAATCTGTATTAAGGAGAATGATATGAATAAAGATGGTCTTATTGTAGTTACCGGAGCCGGAGGCTTTATAGCTGGTTCACTGGTAAGGTATTTCAAGGACAAGGGGTTCACCAATCTCCGTGCGGTAGATAAAAAACCCCTCTATGAATGGTATCAGGTCGTAGAAGGTGCTGAGAGCCTCTGCATGGATGTAAGCGAATATGAAAATTGTGTTCGTGCTGTCGAGGGTGCCAAAGAAGTATATAACCTCGCTGCTGATATGGGTGGTATGGGGTTTATTGAAAATAACAGGGTTGATTGTCTCAGATCCATTTTGATCAATACACATATGATCGAAGCCGCCTACAACGCCGGGGCAGAGAGATACTTCTTCTCTTCGAGTGCCTGTGCTTATAATACCGACCTCCAAAAATCGCCGGATGTTGTTGCCCTCAAAGAGAGCGATGCCTATCCTGCCATGGCTGAAAGGGGCTATGGATGGGAGAAGCTTCTATCAGAAATGTTCTGTGAAGAGTACTGGGCTGAAAAGGGTATGAAAACCTTTATTGCACGATTCCACAATGTTTACGGACCTTTTGGTACCTGGGACGGTGGTCGCGAGAAAGCTCCTGCCGCCCTTTGCCGGAAGGTAATCCAGGCCGTTGATGATGGTTCAAAAGAGATGGAAATCTGGGGTGACGGCTCACAGACAAGAAGTTATATGTATATCGATGACTGTGTTAAGGGAATTGATATGATCACCCATTGTGAAGAGCTGATCGCCACACCAGTTAACCTTGGTTCTTCAGAGCTGATTTCCGTAAATGAGCTTGTTGATCATGTTGAATCCGTAGCCGGTGAAAAGATGAAGAGAAATTATAAGCTCGATGCTCCCAAGGGTGTTGCCGGCCGAAATTCGGACAACACTTTCATAAAATCCAAACTTGACTGGGAACCGTCCACCCCTTTCAGTGAAGGTGTGGCAAAGACCTATACCTGGATATCCAAACAGTATTCCGACAGGAAGGCTGGAAAAAGGACAGTCAGTTAGATCATGAATAGTAAGCAAGAGAGTAAAATCTCCTGCATAGCCGATGCGGTGGGGGGAATTCCCTACCGTATGGCATTTGCCGGAGGGTGGATAGATCAGCCTTTTGTCTCCGGGATCAATCCCGATCCGACCGGCTCCATGGTGGTTGTGAACATCCATCCCGATTTCAGGTTCATGGATCGATGCGGGATGGCTACCAGTTCACGGAAGATCGCACGGAAGATATGGGGTGATGAAATTCCTGAAGGAAATCCGGAAACGCTTGTGAAGGAGCTTTATCGTGCTGAGAATCAGGGGCTTTCAGAACCATCGGGATCTCAGGATATGGTAGGACTGATCTACACAGGTGTCAGCCGGATTGATTATTCGATCCAGCATGAGGGGGGGTATTTTCCTGTCCATGTTGAGAATAACAATGATGAAAGGGTCGCCAGGTGGCTTGAACAGCATGTAAAAATGGTTCCTGTCTGTCCAAGACCTGCCGGGTATAATCCTCTGGAGACCAGAAACCTTGATCCGGAACTTGTCCGTGATCTGGGCCAGACCGGCCGGGACTGCTATGATGCCATCCTGGAGATGGATTCCGCAAAGCTTGGTGAGTCTATGAACAGGTGTATGGATATCTGGGAAAATTTAATGCCCGGTATAGTGCACCATTCTACCCTTACGGTGGATTTGAAAGAGATCCTCAAGGCCTACCAGGCTGAGTTTCACGGGGCCATGTATTCCGGCTGCGGTGGAGGGTATCTCTATGTTGTTGCCGAGGGTGAAGTCCCCGGCGGGATTGCTGTCAGGGTAAGAACTTCTGATAATCTTTAGGAGCGAATAATGCAACAGGTTTATATTTCCGGAGCCTTTGATTCAACAAGGGGAGACACCCTGCGTTTTTTTCAGGAAGCGGCGAGGCTTGGAAAAGTTACTCTATTCCTGAAAGGTGATAAAGATATAATTAAAGAGAGTGGTAAGAAGCCAAAGTTTTCTTTGGATGAGAGGACCTATTTTACCGAATCTGTACGCTACATAGAAAGGGTTGTTGTTCCAGAATCCTGGTCTGACGATACGCTTCCTGTCTCTGAAATTCATTCATCAGGAGAGAGTCCGGTGGGAGGGCTCTGGTTTGTGAAAGATAATGAAGATACACGGGGGAAGCGTGATTTTGCCAAAACAAACGGTCTTGAATACAGACTGTGTAAAGCTTCGGACCTTCAGGGGTATCCTGATTATCCCGATTTGGCGGATCTCGGGCGAAATGAACAAAAAACAGGGAGAAAGGTCCTTGTTACCGGTTGTTATGATCTTTTTCATACCGGGCATATTCGATTTTTCGAAGAAGTTTCCGATTATGGTGACCTTTATGTGGTTATCGGGAGTGATAAAAACGTAGGACTCCTGAAAGGAGATTCCCATCCTCTTTTCAAGGAGGATGAAAGGCTCTTTATTATCGATTCAATGAAGTATGTAAAGCAGTCACTTATTTCTACCGGTTCCGGCTGGATGGATGCCGAACCCGAAATTGCCATTGTAAAACCGGATATCTATGCGGTTAACGAAGATGGCGATAAACCCGAAAAACGTGAGTTCTGTGAACAGCATGATCTTCAGTATCTCATATTGAAGAGGAAGCCACGGGAAGGCCTGCCTGCCAGAAGCAGCACCGAACTTCGCGGTTTTTAAAGAATCTTATATATCCACCGTTTCACTTTCTCCTGCGGGAAGTATCATCTCGTCAGAAGGCAGGGGGGCGGTTAATTCTACGTCAATCTCTTCCTTGGATTCCGTGTTGAATTTTCCGGCCTGTGTCTCAAGCTGATCTGTAATCTTTCCAAGTTTATTGGAAAGATCCGTTACCAGCATCATGGCCCCGCTTACCTCTGTAATGCCAATATTGATTTCGGTTGCACTTCCTGAAACCTCTTTCGTTACCCCGGAGACTGTATTTATAGCAAGGCTCACCTGATCGGATGCATCTTTCATATCCGTACTCCCATGATTTACCTTGGTCGATACCTCCTGCAGGCTGGTCATGGCCTCAAGGATCTGCTTACCTCCCACATTCAGTTCATCCATACTCGAGGATATTTCATTTAAGGATTGGGATACGGAATTTATTTCCGCGTCTATCTCCCTGAAGGCTTCCTGAGTCTCCTTACTGGATTGAGATGCAGATTCAATCCGTGTTACCACTTCTTTAAGAACGCCGCTTATCTGTTTGGAATTCCTGGAAGAGGCTTCGGCGAGTTTTCTTATTTCATCGGCAACGACGGCAAATCCTCTACCGGCATCCCCTGCATGGGCTGCTTCAATAGCCGCATTCATGGCAAGGAGGTTGGTCTGGCTTGCTATCTGCTGAATAATCGAGGCGGTCCCTTTTATTTCGTCCAGATTGGCTGTTATTTTGTTTATCTCGGATGTTGTTGTATTGAGTTTGCTGCCGCCGGATTCTGCCGTTTTTACGAGGGCTCCCGTGGCTGCCTGTTTTTTGGACGCAATATCTGCCACATTATTGATTGAACTTATCATCTCGGTTACGGCCGATGTTGATTCCTCAACCATGGCCGTCTGGTCCTGAACGTACTCTTCCAGGTGATTAATGCTGCTCTTCATCAGGTTGTTTGCCACAGAGGCCCCGCCAACCTTCTCGAGCAGCTCCTTGAATTTGTTTTCAATGGCCTGGCTTGAACCCGCTATCTGTCTTGCTGCTACTGATGTTTCATCGGCAGAGGCTATAAGCTCCTCCTTGAGAGCCACACCTTCATTGGAACCCTTTTTCATTGAATTAAAAGCATCTTTCAAACTCAATGACAATGTATTCAGGTTGGCACCAAGTTCCCCGATTTCGTCGTTGAGACTGGTATCAAATTCGTAGGTAATATCACCGGAACTCATTTTTCTTATCCCCAGGCCTGCCTTATTAAGATTTCCTACAATTTTCCTTGTGATGTACATCGCGCCTGCTAATGCACCGGCAGCCACAAGGATGATAGTAATTATCCCAATCAAAAAGGCATTTCTCTCTTTTTGATTGATAATCCTGTTTATTAAAGCAAACTGTTCTTCAAATACCGAATGATTTGAAGATAGATTCGAATTGAGGATGGAGATTGATGAAAGAAAAACATCCACATTTCCTTCGATTTCATCTCTTCTTTCGGATCGGAGCAGGAAGGGAGAGGATTTTGTTTCTATCAGCATGAGTTGGCTTGAATACAGGACTTCCTTCAAGTCTGATCGTACATTTTCTGAGTACTTTATCAGGTTTTTATAGTTATCTTCGCCCAAAGAGTAAAGCTGTTCCATGATATGAAGAGCTGAAGCAATTTTTTCATCCTTATTAAGATTTTTTACCTCATTTAGCAATGCAAATTGCTGGACGAGACTATCATGGCTAAGCACAACCTTCTCCATTCCCGAATCAAAGGCGGCCAAAGGTACATTATTGATATCGGCCCGAAGTTCAGAAATGGCAGAATCCAATTTAAATAAGGAATCCTTCTCTACCCGCATTTTAACAGTGGGCATATAAATAATTGCAAAAATTCCGACAACAATGATCATGGATATAATTATACCTATAATCAGAAAGTTTAATTTCTTTCCAATACGCATGAGAGCCTCCCCAAAATAGTGAACTTTTAACAATTATTGGGGCAATTATAGCTTTCGTACCACTATTCCACAAGCAGAATTACTTGTTCCGGAACAATAATGTATAAAATGTGAGTGTGGCAGGCTCTATCAAAAATCAGTTGTCTTTGATATTCCCTTGTATTTAATCGATCATCTTCATTTTCCGCCAGGGTCCGAATTTAAACCGGAGAAACATGGTGAACCCCATGATCAGGATAAAACTGATAAAGCCCATCCAGACGACGACCGGATTCATGACGAACACCTTGATCATCAAAAAGGCTGCCCCTGCCATGGCCCAGTGAAGGGCTGCCGAGATATACATTACCCATTTTGTATCTCCTGCCCCCCGAAGGGTGCCTGACATGATGAGCTGGATCAGGTCGGCAATGGTATAGACTGCGGCCAGGCGCAACATGGTTTTTGCCAGGGGGATTACAGATGTATCCCCGGCTGCAAGGCCGCCAGTGAAGACCCTTACAAGCCCCTCCGCCCCGAATACGAAAAGAAGCATCATGGCAGAGGCGTAAAAAAGACCCACCTTCATGGCAAGTCCCGCAGTCTTTTCCGCACCCTTTGGATTACCGGCTCCCATGTAGCGTCCTACCATTGAGGTGGTGGCAAATCCGAGGCCCAGCATGGGAATGAAGGCCACCATATCGTAGTTGAATGCGATGGTGACCGCCGCAGCCACATCCTCCGAATATGAATGGAACATTTGGACGAAGAGGTTGAAGGCCATAACATTTAAAAACATTTCTACACCCGCGGGCATGCCGAACCTCATAAGCTTTTTCATCACTATAGGGTTTATCTTCCATAGTTCTTTCGATCTGTTGGATTTATACAATTTGTGTTTTAGAAAAGCGGAAAAAAGGATGACTGTTATAAGAAAGCTTCCCGCCAGGGTTCCAATGGCTGCTCCTGTTATTCCAAGCCTTGGGAAGCCGAGTTTTCCGAATATAAGCAGGTAATTTATCGGTACATTCAGAACCATTCCCGCAAGGTTTGAGTACATTACTATTCTTGTTTTACCGATACCCAAAAAGAAGCTGGCAAATACGGTACGCAGGAGTACCAGGAGCCCTCCGAGCATAAGAAGTCTGAAGTATGTATATTCAAGTTCAATCTGCCCGGGGGTATGACCGGAGATTTCAAAAAACTTGCCAACAAGTGGAATAAATGTAAGGGCGATTGGGAAGAAGAGAAGAGAGAGAAGTATCCCTTGAGTTACCGTATTCACACAGTTTTTTTCTTCTCCGGCGCCATAGTACTGGGCCGAGAGGGCATTCACATATCCCACGGTCCCTGTGAAGATACTCATAAAGACAAAGGCTGAAAGTCCTCCGCTCATACCGGCGGAGATATAGGTTTTTCCAAGCCAGGAGAGAAAAAGGCGGTCCACGAAGAGCATTATTGTTTCGGAGGCCTGGGAAACTACCATGGGGAGTGCGATGGCCAGGAGATCCCTTAGTTTTGGTTCTTTGGTTAACATAAGTTTGATTATAACAGTATGTTTCAGGTCTACCTATACCACGGATGCCGATAGATTCATTTGACTTGATTCTTCTCTTGGGTTAGGATTCGCACCACTATGGGGTATAAAATCATTTCCTTAAAATTAGCAACCGATTATACGTCCGGGGATCTCAAAAAGGCTGTTGGCCGGAAGCTTAAGGTCCGGGATTTTCAGGTTAGTATTATAGGTAAAAGTCTGGATGCCAGGGATAAAAACAGGATCCACTGGCTGATACGCCTTGGCGTTTCTTCACCTGAAATCAAAGGTGAACCTGCCGCTTCGACTCCACCACTGGATATTCCGAAGCGAAAGCGAGAGGGCCGGGTTGTTATAACCGGTTCGGGACCTGCTGGTATTTTTACAGGACTTGTACTGCAGCGTGCGGGTTTCAGAACAACCATAGTCGAACGAGGATCCGAAGTTGATGTGAGGGATAGGGCTGTTCAGGAGTTTGAAACCTCTGGTCTTTTTAATTCCCGGAACAACTATGCCTTCGGGGAGGGGGGCGCCGGTACATTTTCCGATGGCAAACTAACCTCCCGTTCCAAGCATATATCCCGGGAAAAACGGTTTATCACGGAATCTTATATTAAGGCTGGTGCTCCCGAGGAGATCGGTTTCCTTGCTCACCCCCACCTTGGAACGGATAACCTCCTTGGGATTACCCGGTCATTGCGGAGGGCCTACGAAGAGATGGGTGGCGAGTTCCTTTTCGATACCCTGCTTGAGGATCTTATAGTCCAGGGGGGGCGAGTGACCGCTGCAAAGACCTCCCGGGGGATTCTTGATGCTTCACATGTGATAATCGCCGCCGGTCATTCGGCCTATGAAACATTTCGGATGCTTATGAATCGGGGAGTGGGGTTTAATACAAAGAACTTCGCCCTTGGTTGCCGGATTGAACATTCCCAGGAAACCATTAATCGAGCTCAATGGGGGACGGACCATCTGCCCGGTGTAAAGGCTGCCGAATACCGGCTGACCGCCAAGCCTGACGGGGGACTACCCGTTTACACCTTCTGTATGTGTCCCGGGGGTGTTGTCGTCCCTGCTTCAGCCTATCGTGATGGTAATATAGTGAATGGTATGAGCCGGTATAAGAGGGATGGTCTCTTTGCCAATGCCGCCTGTGTCGCCGGTGTTAATCTGGATGAACTCCTGGATCGGGAAGTCGACCCTTGCGGTGCCTTATCATTTGTAGAGGAGTTGGAGCATAAGTTCTATGAGTTCTCCGGAGGGTATAACGCCCCATACGCTACTATAGAAGATTTTCTGAACGAGAGGGTGAGTTCTGGCGGTGCTTTATCAAGTTATCCTATGGGTTTGATTCCAGCACCGCTGAATGAACTTCTTCCCCGAAAGGTTAGTCACTCCCTGAAGCTGGGGCTTGAGATTTTCAGCCGGAAGATAAAAGGTTTCAATAAGGGAATTATTATGGGATTAGAGAGCAAGACCTCATCTCCCCTCCAGGTTCAGCGTTCAAAAAGTGGTCTTTGTTCTGGATTTTCAAATCTTTATGTGGTTGGTGAGGGGAGTGGATGGTCCGGTGGGATAATCTCCTCCGGAGCAGATGGAATCAGAGCCGCCCTCTCCCTGGCGGAAGAGTAGTTGCTCAGGGATTAAATGCCGATTCGGTTCTGTCGGCAATTCTGCTGAAATTTGACCATCTTTTCGAAAACCCGCATCATCCCTTCAATCTTAAGTTCCTGTGGACAGACCTTTGCCTCCTGCAGCTCCTTTATTAGATAGTAGGAGGATTCAATTGTTGAAAGGCAGTACTCTTCGGGTTGTTGTTTTATATCGAACCGAGAGCGGTATGCTGCAGAAAAGGAGAGTTTTGGCAGTTTTTGCAGGCTGGGGCTTCGAAACATCATTTTCCTTGCCCTGATCCAGGTGGCATCTATCAGGAATATGAGGAGTGTTTTATTTGAAAGATGTTTTTGGAAGTTGTAGGTTGCCGTGAATCCGGCATCCTTTCCCGGATATAGTACCATAGGATAGTAGATTGGATTAGCGATGAGTGCCTGGGTTCTTCTGTTTTCATCGAAGGTCTTGTCGATGATGATTTCCGAATTGATAAGTGAGAGACTTGCCAGCCTGCCTGTCCCTGTTTTCTGCCGGTATGCTTCGTTTGGATGCATCAGGAATACAAACTTGATGCCAGGATCGACAGGAATAATATCCCTGCAATAGCAGGTCTGGACAGGACGGAAACATTGTAAACAGCGTGGTGACATGAAACTTTTATAGCACGAAACCTCACATTATGCGAGTCTGTTCCACGTTCGGTTAGAGCGTAAGTATATTCTTGAGGGGATGATTCAGGATCTAATTATACCGGGGAATGGTTGTCGGCTTTCTTGAATACTTTCCAAAGTTCATTTAGAGTCCTTTTGATGAAACAGAGACAAGTTGAAGCTGATAAAGAGCTGGATAAATATTTCATTCCCAATACAGCAGGAATATCCCTTGTGGAATTTTTTTGGGGTTTTGGATTGCCTCTGGTTATGGAGTCGGTGTTTATTCAGGTTCTTCTCCATACTCTCGGTGCCTCAGGGCTAGTGATTGGATCTATCCCCTCAATCCTGTTTTTTGGTCTGGCCGTTACCGGAATATTTTCCTCCTATTTTGCTTCGTTTAAAAATGACCGGAGACGGCTGCTTATCATCACTCATTTGATTCCATCAGTGATAATGTTTTTTTATAGTTTTATCCTCCTTATTACAGGTTTCGGCACCGGCAGTGTTCCCATTTTTCTGGCTTTCTATACGCTTCTCTGTACGGCAGTCGGTTTGATTCTCCCCGTCTGGCAAGATTATACCGTGGCTATTTTCTCCAGGGCGAAGGTTCTTAAGGCCCTTTCCATGATGAGATTTCTCCAGACTCTGGGGAAACTTATAGGGACCTTTCTTCTTGCCATGGTTTTAAAGAGGATGGAAGTTACATCTCTCTCTACAGCCCTTGTTTTTGCTGCGTGTGCCCTGCTTTTTGGAGGGGCTTCTTTTTTCTTTCTCTTAACCAGGGAGCCGGGGACCCGGGAGGCTGGTTCTATAAAGAGCCTTGAGACGGTTTCCGGTGCCGGATTCTTTAAATACTTGAAAGAGACTCTCCAGGATATTTTGACAAACAGAAACTTTCTGTATTACATGGGGTCGGAGCTTGAGTTTTTTGCTGTCATTTCGGCACTCTCTTTCTATGCGGCCTATGGTCTTGATTTTGCAGGCTTTTCGCCTGCCCTGGCCGCGGGGGGGCTTGTGGCCGTCAATATTGCCGGACAGCTGACTGCGAATTTTATCCTTGGGATTAAGAAGGGGCCTGGTTTGAGGCGGTCGGCATGGATATCCAAAGGGGTATCCTTAACAGGGATTCTTATTTTAATTTTATGGCATGGCATCCCTTCGGTTATGATCGCAGGATTCCTGCTTGGTTATTCCAGAGCTATACGGGCAATGATTTTTTCTCCGGCGGTAAAACAGTTGGCCGGGCATAAGGATGCTACAGGTTTTTTTGCTTTGGCGCCGCTTATAACTCTTCCCGCTGCGGGGTTGATTCCTTTAATTGCCGGAGTAATTCTGGATGCTTCCTCGGGATTCGGCATCTTATCGTACAGGCTTCTTTTTGGTTTTTTTGGGTTGTTCATAATTATCAGTTTTTTTATGCTGAAAAAAACAGAGCTTGAATAATTTTCAGGTAAAAAAGCGGGAGGGGGGCATAAAGTTGAATTAGCCTCCCCTCCTGAACCTTCTTCTATGAAAGAAGAGCCTCATCGGATGTGAAATCCTTTTTTCTTATTTCATGAAACTTTTTTATCAGTGCTTCCACTGTCATGTTCTTCTTCTCTTCACCGCTTATGTCAACAATGACTCTCCCCTCATCCATCATGAGCAGTCTGTTTCCAAAGTCTATGGCCTGCTGCATATTGTGGGTGATCATCATCACCGTAAAGTTGTATTCATCGATAAAGCGACTTGTCAGATCCAGAACCTTGGACGCATTACGGGGATCGAGTGCCGCCGTATGTTCATCCAGGAGTACGAGTTCAGGTCTGGAGAGCGACATCATAAGCAGGGTTAAGGCCTGGCGTTGTCCACCCGAAAGCATCCCCACATTATCCTTCATCCTATTCTCGAGATCCATATCAAGCCTTGTGAGCTGATCTCTGAAATACTCCCTCTTCTTTCGGTTAAGGCTTATTTTCAGACCTTTGAATCCTTTACTCCCATTGACGAGCATGTTGTCGACAATGCTCATATTCCCAGCCGTTCCCAAGAGGGGATCCTGAAAGATTCGCCCGATATACTTTGCCCTTTTGTATTCAGGATCTCTTGTCACAGGTTTATTGTTGATCTCAACCTGTCCGGATGTTGGCCTGAGATTCCCAGATATTACATTATAAAGGGTTGTTTTTCCCGCACCGTTCGATCCTATGATCGTGATGAAATCACCCTTGTTTATCTTAAGATCCAGATCCCGCAGCACATGATTCCTGTTCGGAGTTCCTTCGCCGAAGACCATATTTATCTTTTCAAGTTTGATCATCTTCCCGGCCTCCTGAATCTGAATGATTTTGTTCTGTATTTCGTAATAATCAGACAGGTGATAATCAGGACGCCTGTGATAAGTTTCAAGTCATTGGGCGTAAGTTTGATATAGTAACCGTAGTATCTTCCGAAGAACATTATTGCTTTGTATAAAATCGCTCCTAGGATTACTCTCAAGGTCAGTAGTTCTATTTTATTGGATGAGTACAGGAACTCTCCCAGCATGACCATGGCCAGGCCGGATACGACGATACCCTGTCCCAGGTTAACATCCGCGAATCCCTGATACTGGGCAGCGAATGCTCCGGAAATGGCAACCAGACCATTTGAAAGTCCGACACCCAGGATTTTCATCATCTCGGGATTTACACCCTGACTGATTATCATCTGTTCATTATTCCCCATGGCTCCCATGGTCAATCCCAGGTCGGTATGGAAAAAAAGATCCATTCCCAATTTAATCAGCAGGACGATGATAATAAAGAATATTACAATTGAGGCCGTTTCCCCCATAATTGGAGAGAGTAGCCCTTCCACTTTTGTTAGGAGAGTCTCTGTTCGGAGCAGGGGGAGGTTGGCACGATTACCAAGAACCCTGATATTGATGGACCACAACATTGTCATGGTTAGTATTCCCGCAAGAAGTCCCGGAACCCCGAGTTTGTTGTGGATGACTGCCGTAACGGTTCCCGCAGCAAATCCTGCTATGAATGAAAGCAGAAGAGCTATCACCGGATTCAGACCACTTGTAAGTGAGATGGCCATAACTGCCGCACCGAGGGGGAAGGTTCCATCGACAGTCAGGTCCGGAAAATCCAGGATTCTAAATGTTAAAAAAACACCGAGGGCCAGAATCCCGTAGATCAGGCCCTCGACAAAAATACCTTCAATCATATTTTAATTCTGAACCGTTCTGGCTTTGGCAAGAAGGGCTGCAGGAATATTAATATTTAATGCATCTGCAACGGCAGTGTCGATCAGAAGATCAATATCCGAAGGATCTGTCATGAACATGGTGGGGGTAACAGCTGTGTCTGCTCCGCCGAGTATTTCAAGAGCAAGTCTTCCTGTGGCCTTGCCCATTTTGTAGTAATCAAATCCCCAGGAGATAAGAACGCCGCCATTTTCTGAAGAGGTAGGATCTGCTGAAACAATGGGGATTCCTGCTTTTTCAGCAACATCGATTAGGGCGCTTATTGCAGAAACTACGGTATTATCGGTACTTACATAGAAGGCATCTACCTTTCCGGCGATGGTCTGTGCAGCCTGTTTAACCTCCGCTGAGTTGGTGATTCCCGTTCCAATAAATTTGATTCCAAGTTCTCCACAGGCCTCTTCGGCAATCTCTGCCAGCCTTACCGCGTTCGCTTCGGAGTTTGTGTAAACCATTCCCAGAGTTTCAACCTCGGTCAAGCTTATCAAGAGTTCAATCTGTTCCTTGACCGGCGTCATATCGGAAACACCGGTTATATTTCCTTCACCTCTGGCTGTTGATGTGATAAGTCCTGCGTCTACAGGATCTGTAACTGCCGAGAAGATAACCGGAGCATCGGAAATGGCCTGGGCCAGGGCCTGGGCAGTTGGCGTTGCAATACCTACAGCAAGATCAACCTTCTCGGATTTAAATTTCTGGGCTATGGAAGAGGCTGTAGACATCTCACCGTTGGCATTCTGAAGGTCGAATTCCGCATCGGGGTATTCACCGCTTATTACCTCAATAATTCCTTTTTCCAGGGCATCGAGAGCCGGGTGTGCCACTATTTTGGATATACCAATTTTTAAAGGCTCTGCAGTCTTGGTCATTTCGGTGGTCGAGTCCGCGGTTGTTGTGCTTTCGTCTTTCTTGTTGCAACCGGTTACCAACATTGCAGAAATCAGTATGGTCAGCAGTACTGCTGTTATTTTCTTTTTCATTTTTCTTCCTTATGATTAAGATGTTCTTATGTATAGAAACATAAGGGATCAAAGAAGAAATGTCAATAGAAATGTATCTCCATATAGAAGCAAATAATAGAAATCTCTCTTCAGCTCCAGTCTATCGTGATATTTACCCCCGTATCGGTAGCTGCAAATTCGATACTCCTGAAAACTTCGGATTTTAGGGATTCTGGTATATTGTTTAAATTGAGCCATTGCCAGTTTATATTTCCTAAAACACCCAACTCTTCATCCCGGGAATGAACGGGATCCACTAATTTTATATTACTGCCAAAGAACTCTATCCAGGATGAGTCCGGCAGGGCCGGTGCAGGAAGTAAAATCGAACCCGTCCAGTCAGAACCATTAATAACACAGGCAAGATAAATATTATCCGCGACCTCTCCTTTTTCGATGTATGGTTTATTTTCCATACTGCTCCCGCCGGCTGTAATCTGTAAGAGGGGGTTATTGGTATCTCCTGAAATGGCTATCGTATAATCGGTTGAGCACTGTACTGATTCCGGGAGGGTAAGTTGGTGTGAAATTGAGTTCAGGGTAAGACTCACATTTGTTATCGACTCGGATATCACTTCTATACCTGGTTCATGGGCAGATCCAAGCAGGATGGAATCTGTCGATGAACCGCAGCCTGCCAGCACAAGGATGGTATATGTTCCTGCCGAAACGGATAGGGTAATAGGGCCGGATTCCGGGAATTCATCCGTCGTCAGCACCGTCGAGAAGCTTTCAGTCCCATTATAGATAATGATTTCAAAGGTATCGCTATTCTCTGAAGCAGGAAGGGAGTTATTTAAAGTCAGATCCCTGCTGTTGTCATTTGAAATCAAGATGCTGATAAATCCGGGTTGTTCCGGGGGATTTGCCGCTTCATGACGGCAGGCTGCCAGCATTAGAATAAGGAAAATACCGACTGAGATTTTTGTTTTTTTCATATGATCCTCCTGGAAAAAATTCTCTATTACTATTAAGACCGGGAAAAAGTGTGTGCTGATTCAATGAATTGAATTTTCTTGAGGTTCTCTTATCAAGTTTTACCTATTTATTGACTTCAAGGGGTGTGAGGCGTATCCTTACTCTATGGATAAGGTTAATGCAAAAGCTGAACTGCAAAAAAAGATTCTTGAACTGGAAGAAGAAAACAAGAGACTAAAGGGCGTTGAAGCCTTATATCAGGATTTATTTGATAATATACCTTTAGGATGTTCAGTATATACCGTTCTTAATGACGGCAGCAGTGGAGAGGATTACATCATCCGGGACTATAATAGAACCAGTCAGGAGTATGAAGGAAAAACCTTGAATGAAGTTGTCGGGAAGAGTTTTGCAGAACTCCAGCCTTTTCTTGACCATTCCAGTATTATTCCTGTGTTTCAAAAGGTGTGGGAAACCGGAGTCCCTGATTATTATATTATTGAAGCCAATCATAACAGCCATAATAATGATTATTATGAGAACCACATCTTCAAGACGGCGAATGGAGAACTTGTTTCTGTCTATAATAATGTGACAACTACCAGGAATATCGAGGCTGCTCTCAGTGAATCAGAACTGCAGAATCGAACCCTCATTAATTCAATTCCGGATCTGATCTGGCTAAAGGATCTGAATGGTGTCTATTTAAGCTGTAATCCCACCTTTGAGCGGTTCTTTGGAGCAAAAGAGAGTGAAATCCGGGGAAAGACCGATTATGATTTCGTCGATAAAGAATTAGCTGATTTTTTCAGGAAAAATGACAAAATTGCCATGGAGGCGGACAAACCCTGTATTAATGAGGAATTACTGACCTTCGCGGTCGATGGTTATACCGGTTTATTTGAGACTATAAAGACCCCCGTGAAGAATGGGAAAGATAAAGCAATCGGCATCCTGGGGATTGCTCGGGATATTACCGAGTATAGGAACGCCCTGGATCTTCTTCAGGAAGAACAGAACAGGTATCGGACAGCCCAGGAGGTTGGGCATGTGGGGAACTGGGAGTTTAATATATCTGAAAATAAATTTTGGGCTTCTGAGGAGGCGAAAAGAATTTATGGATTCAATCCGGACAGTTTGGACTTTTCAGTTGATGAGGTTGAAAAATGTATTCCTGAACGAGAGCGGGTTCATAAGGTACTTGAAGATTTAATTGACAAGAATACTCCCTATAATATTGAGTTCGAGATACATCCAGTCAGCGGACCTGAAAGCAGGTATATACACTCTATTGCTGAGATTATTAGAGATTCAGATGGGGCCCCTTTAAAAGTAACGGGAGTTATACATGATATAACTGATCGCAGGAAATCTGAAGTGGAGACTCGAAATCTGGAACGTCAGTTGCGTCAGTCTCAAAAACTTGAATCCGTAGGTCTTCTTGCCGGCGGGATTGCCCACGATTTCAATAACATCCTTTCTGGAATAATCGGATATACGGAACTCTCTCTCGATCTGGCTGCCCCGGGATCCCCCCTGTTCAAAATGCTGAAGCAGGTTTTAACCGCAAGTGATCGAGCAAAGGAGCTGGTGAGTCAAATCCTTGCATTCGCACGACAATCCGAGGATGAGGTTCTCCCTGTAAGGGTTGATAAGGTAGCCGATGAGGCCTTAAAACTTATGAGCTCAATAATTCCAGCCACAATAACGATTGAGCAGAATATTAATTGTGACTTATCCGTCATGGGGAATCCTGTCAGCATTCACCAGATTTTTATGAATCTATGTTCCAATGGGGCCTTTGCTATGAAGGAGAGACCGGGGGTTCTGAAGATCACTCTTCGTCGGGCTCTTCAGGAGGATGTAAAATCATATTTTGCCGGAGAGGCTGCCCCGAACGGGGCTCTTGAGATAATCGTTGAAGATACCGGTGATGGAATCAGCCCTGAAATCATGGACTCTCTTTTTGATCCCTATTTCACAACAAAAAAATATGGCGAAGGAAGTGGAATGGGGCTGGCTGTGGTTCATGGAATAACGAAAAGCTATGGTGGGGTAATTAATGTAGACAGCGTACCGGGGAAAGGAGCCTCCTTTCATGTTTTTCTTCCCGTGACGGATCTTGCCGGGAACGCTGAAAGAGTAATGAAGCCGAAAAATGCACAGGGGAGTGAACACATCTTGTTTGTGGATGATGAAGTACCTGTTGCTATGGTTGGGAAAGCCCTCCTTGAGGTTTTAGGGTATACTGTTTCTGCTGAAACAAGTGCCCTGAAGGCTTTGGAAATGTTCAGAAAAAATCCCGATGGTTATGATCTTGTGATCACCGATATGACCATGCCGGAGCTGACAGGCAACAAGCTCGCTGCTGAAATGATGGCTATCCGAGCAGACATTCCTGTAATTCTATTTACCGGATACTCTAATATCATCTCCGCCGAAGAGAGTAAAGCTATGGGGATAAAAGCCTTTGCCCATAAGCCCGTGAAAAAAAATCAACTGGCGGAATTGGTTCGTAATGTTCTGGATGAATCAAAATCCGACGGAAGCTCTCTCTCGAATACCTAAAAAAAAGGACAACCGAAAAATGCGGTTGTCCATAATAATTGTAAAATCAAAAAAATCAATTATTGCTGATACATCTTTATCCGTTTACCCGTAAACCGGCCCGAACTTCTCACAGGCTCGATAGTCCGAACCCTCCTTGTTCATACCGAAGGCACTCCAGGTCGATGGACGGAAAATCTTTGCTTCAGGTACATTATGCATGCTGACCGGGATCCTGAGCATGGATGCCAGGGTGATGAGATCTGCCCCGATATGTCCATAACTGATGGCACCATGATTTGCCCCCCAATTGGCCATTACCGAATAGACATCCCTGAAAGGTCCCTCCGCTTTTTCACAGCGGGGAACGAACCAGGTTGTAGGCCAGGTCGGGTTTGTTCTGGCATCCAGAACTTCATGGACTTCATTAGGAACCTCGGCGGTCCACCCCTCAGCTATCTGAAGAACAGGTCCAAGACCGTCAATCAGGTTGATCCTGCTCATGGTACAGGCCATTCCCCCTTTTGTAAGGAAGTCGGTTGAATATCCGCCGCCCCTGAAGTAGCCGGTATCTGCCGGACGGAATTCGGTAGCCTTAAGGCAGTTATCCACATCATCGCTTGTGATATCCCAGAAGGGCTTCATGACAGGTTTTCCCCCTTCGGTCATCTCTCCTGTTCCATCCAGGGTTGTTGAGCCGGAATTGATCAGGTGGATGAATCCATCCTTTGCCAGGCCTTCGGGTTTCCATCCAGTTACTCTCTCTATGGCCTCTGGACTCCAGTATGTTCTGACATCACTGAAGATCTGGGCTGTATTGGTGAGGAGATGGCCGAACAGCATCGGAACGCCATTGAGTGCGTCATTTTCGGTGGCAACGACGAAGGATTCCCTGATCCCATTCCAGTCGAAGGATGTATTGAGCATTGTTTCAAGGAAGTCGCCATTACATTTATAGTCAGTCCACTGACGCTGGCCCTGGAAGCCGGAGATAAGGGCATTGTGTCCCAATGCCTCCTCGCCATAACCAATTTTTGCCAGTTCCGGATTTCCTACCATAAGGTCTTTTGCGATGAGGGTCATCTTTACACACATCTTCCAGTCATCATCCTTCTGCTTTCTGGACCTCTGTTCTTCCGGGGCATTATCGTCGGCACCCTCTTTACAGTTTGCCTGAACCCAGGAGAGGGCTTTTTCAAACTCGGCTTTATCGTATATCTCTTCATCGATTCTGCGGAGAAACTCTACCATATCGACACATTCTACCCTCATCCCCAGGTACTTCTGAAAAAATCCCTGATCGACGATGGAGCCGGCAATACCCATGGAAACATTTCCCATGGATAAATAGGCTTTATCTTTCATTGTCGCAACGGCCAATCCTGATTTGACGAATCGTAGAAGCATCTCCTTGACATCTTCAGGGATGGATGAATCTCCGGAATCCTGAACATCGCGGCCATAGATGCCGAAAGCCGGTAAACCCTTCTGGCTGTGTGCTGCAAGGACTGCTGCCAGGTAAACGGCACCCGGCCTTTCGGTCCCGTTGAATCCCCAGACAGCCTTGGGGATGAGAGGGTCGGTATCCATTGTCTCAGAACCATAACACCAGCATGGTGTAACAGTCAGGGATACACCGACATTTTCCCTTTTGAACTTTTCGGCGCATTGTGCTGCTTCGGCAAATCCGCCGATGTTGGTATCCGCAATAACACATTCCACGGGCATTCCATTTGAATGGCGCAGGTTTTCGGTTATCAGCTTTGCTGCCGATTTTGCCATATTCATAGTTTGTTCTTCCAGGGACTCTCTGACGCCTTTTCGTCTGCCGTCAATGGTTGGTCTTATGCCCACTTTGGGCATGCTTCCCTGAAGTCTGTTCACAGGTTCTGTCATTTTATGGTTACTCATATTCCCTCCGAATCTAAAATGTAATCGATTACATTTATCTTAACCCCCTTTTTTCCAGAAATCAAGGTTTTCATAGACCATATAAGAGGGTTTTCTATGGTTTCCTGTTAAAGTACAGTATATATACCCTTGTACCGCTCCCTGCTATATCATTTAAATCAACTATGTGATATAAATGATTATCTTTTTGTCTACTACCCATTTTGGAGAAATAATATAATGACATTTACAAACCTGGGACTCAGACCGGAACTGCTTCAGGCAGTAGAACGGCAGGGGTATACCAGGCCGACTCCCATTCAGTTAAAATCAATCCCCGTTATTCTTGATAAGAAGGATATTCTGGGAGGCGCCCAGACAGGAACAGGTAAGACGGCCGCCTTTACCCTTCCATTGCTTCAGAACCTGAGCAGCAATGGACTTGAAAAATCCAAACACCCGCGGGCCTTGATAATTGCCCCCACCCGGGAACTTGCCAATCAAATCAGGCAGAGTATTGTTGAATATGGTCAGTTTTTGCCCTACAACTCTGCAGCCATTTTCGGTGGCGTTAAGATTGGTGGGCAGATAAACTGGCTTCGTCAGGGGCTGGATATCGTTGTGGCTACACCTGGAAGGCTTCTTGATCATATCAATCAGAAAACCATAAACCTTTCCAAGGTTGAATACCTGATTCTCGATGAAGCAGACCGAATGCTTGATATGGGATTTATCAGAGATATTAGAAAGATCATAAGCCGCCTGCCGGCAAAACGACAGAATATGCTTTTTTCTGCAACCTACAACAAAGAGATTAAGAAACTCTCTACTGAACTCCTTCACAGGCCTGTTTTAGTGGAGGTAAATCCTCAGAACTCAGCTGCAGATACTGTTGAACAGGTTGTTTATAATGTGGAAAAATCCCAAAAACAGCATTTGCTTTCATATATGATAAAGGAAGAGAGCTGGTACCAGGTACTGGTTTTCACCAGGACAAAATATGGTGCCTCAAAGCTATCAAAACAGTTGAATAAAGCTGGAATAAAATCTTCGGATATCCATGGAAACAAAAGTCAGAATGCCCGAACAAAAGCCTTGAAAGAGTTTAAAGAGGGGCAGCTCCAGGCTCTTGTAGCCACCGATATTGCGGCCAGAGGGCTGGATATCGCAAAACTTACCCATGTGGTGAACTTTGATCTGCCCAATGCTGCCGAGGATTATATCCACAGAATTGGTAGAACCGGCCGTGCCGGAGCCGATGGTCAGGCAATTTCATTCTGTAGTCATGATGAAAGAAGCCAGCTTTGGAGCATCGAGAAACTTCTGGATAGAAAAATTCCCGTTAAAAAGGCTGAAGGATTTGTACCTCCTCCTGCCCCTGTTCAAAATCAGCAGAATAATCAGGGAAGACCCGCTACCAGAAACAGGGCTCAGAATTCCGGACGGCCTCAAGCCCGAACTCAGGATGGCAGCAGGCCCCAGAGCCGGAGCCAGAGTAATAATCGCCCGACCGATTCCCGAAGGAAAATTGCCGGCGGCAAAACCGATGGGGGGAAGTTTTATTCTCCCGAGAAAAGAGCAACCACTCGGGCAAGCGGTAGCAGATAGGCATTCAAAGTAATTATGTTTGCTTATGTCTATAGATATATACTCCACCTATCCGGTTTGAACGGATAGGTGAGGTAAAGTTTTATTATCGAATTGTAATACCAAAGGTGAGAGATGTGGTTGCCAGATAGTTGGCCGTCTCTTTTTCAACACTGTCGGTCCAGTTTTCATAATCATATTCACTCTTTCCGGCAGCACTTCCACCGAGGAATCGTAAATTCAAAAACAGATCTATATCATGTTTCAGGGTATACCCTGTTCTTAATGAAGCATCAAGAATTGAACCTTCAAACTCAAAATCGGCTCCATTGATAAAGGCAGAAGAAGCATAGAGTCCTGTAATATCAGTCTGGAAAAAAAGACCATTATTTAAAGTATATTTTCCAAAAAGATTGATGGCCGGAACAGGTCCCAGATTCTGGCTTACCGTCATTTGGTCCCCGGCAATTTCCTTAAATACCAATGATGCATTCCTGAGTTGAAGAGCGCCGCCAATACCCAAATCAATTTCATCTGCTGGAAAGAAGTCATATCCATAGGTGATCCTGTAGAACGGGAATCCATAGGAGACTTCCATTGGGGTGCCTGAAGCAAAAGTAACATTGTCGATCTTAACATCTTCTTTGAAGGTAACTTCTGTAACAACCTCAAGGGGCTGGTATAAAAATGAAAATTTATACTGTTTGTCCAGGATGAATCCAAGATTAAACCGTTCAAATTTATATAAAATTTCCTGCCCACCCTCTGTTACATAATCGAAAGTCGTTCCTGTTCCCTCGGATTCCGACCCAATCAGGATTGTATGATAATTCACCTTTACGGTACCCAATTCAGATTCAAGAAAAAACTTGATTTTTGAATCCTCTCTGTTGATTAATGAATCGTTAGCGAATGCCATATTTGCAATAACGAATAAGATTAATATCCCAGTTATTTTTTTCATATCAAACTCCTTTCTATATATTATATATAATATATGGTCGTTAATGGTTAAAGGGAAGATATTTTTCTAATGAGTTACCAGATTTGTTTCGAGCCTCACAATCCTGTTCTCCTCGATCTCATTCTCACCCGAGATCCTTTCAAGCAGAAGTCTGGCAGCTTCCCGTCCCATCACCTTCATGGGCTGGGAGACGGTTAAATCTGAAAAACCTAAAATGGGAGAGAGGGTCATGTCGTCAAAGCTGGCGATGTGAACCGGGGCTGTCTGGTTGCCCGCTTTACTTGCATAGCCATGGCTTGTCAGGTATTTTGTGGCCCCAACATGCATGAAGTAGTTGGCAATAAAAATATGGGCGGGAGGGTGGGGCTGGTTCATCAGTTCTTCCATCATTTTATAGCCGGATTCTATATGGCAGTCTCCCAATTTAATATAATCGGGATTTTTCGGAATATTGTTGTATTCAAGGGCAAGACAGAAGCCTTCATATCGTTCACGAAAATTGGACAACGATAGATCGCCTCCTATAAAACCGAATTCCGAATTATCTTTATTGATCAAATACTCCATTGCCTTATAGGCTCCCTGAAGATTATCCACAAGAACTGCATCGGATTCAAAATCATCCACAAGCCTGTCGACCAGAACTGCGGGAATATTCATGTTTTTTAGGCGGTTATAGTGCTCTCCCCTGGACGATGATGGAATAATGATTACGCCATCTACACACATTTCAGCCAGAAGTTCGATCCTTTTCTCTTCCTCATGAGAGCTTTCATTGGAATTACATACTATCAGGCTGTATCCGGAATCTTTAAGTTCATCTTCAACACCCTGGGCAATGGTCATGAAAAAGTCGTTTACAAGTTCGGGAGCCAGAAAACCGATGGTTCGGGTCCTGGATGTTTTTAATGACCGGGCCACATTATTCATCCTGTAACCGGTCTCATGGATGGCTTTCAAAACTTTTTTTTTGGTTTTTTCGGCTATTTTGGGATCATTATTAAGAACCCTGGAGACCGTTGCAGTTGAAACTCCAGCCTTTTCGGCAACATCCTTAATTCTAATCGCCAACTTCGCCTCCGATATACAGGAATTATGAAATAGATTCGATTTTATTTATATATTCTACTACATCGAATTTCCTTTTGCATCCATTATAATTCATATATCGGATTTTACCAAATACGGGACGGCTTTTCCATGCTCTGTCGTGAAGACCGCCGATTGCCCAGGCGCACCCGGCATATCCATTCGGGTCTCTGCCGTCCAATGCATACCTGTCATTTAGAGTAATAGCATACTTTAAGGCCTGTTCAGGACTTAATGTCCACTCCAGGATCTTTTTTGCCCAGTACATTCTCATATATCCATGCATTTTCCCTGTCAGAACCAGCTGCTTTTGTGCGGCGTTCCACAGTGGATCATGAGTATCAGAGTTTTCAAATTCTTCTAAAGTATAAATGTACTCTCTCAGATCCTCCCTATGCTCTTTAAGGCTTTGCTTCGCCCAATTGGGAAATCCTGCCATGTTTTCATAATCGGAAGTATAAAAACAGAAATTATCTGATAATTCTCTTCTCACAATGAGTTCATCCAGGATCCCGTTTTTCAGGGGAGTTCCCTGGTAAATAATGGAAATGAGGAGGGCGGCCCTTTGGGGAGAAATCTGACCGGAATTGAAGTAGGGGGATAAGCCTGAAACGGCTTCAAGGGTGGGATTGTTCCTATCTGCGGCATATGCATAAAGTTTATTCTCTATAAAATCCATCAGTTTGTTGGTTCCGGCTCTGCTTCCCGGCTGAAACTCTTCACCGATGATAATTCTCTTACATGATTCCTCAGATTCCATTGTCCTGAATAATTTTTCCCTGGTTCCTTCGGTATTTTTTTTCATGACCTTGGGGGCTTTTTTGAGCATGACTTTGCTGATAAGATCGAACAGGTTGGGAAAATCGGTCAGAAATTCGGGAAGCAGCCGCTCAATTTTTATTCGTAAAGTATGGGCCCCAAATTCCTGATGATCCGACACCACCCGGGCAGGGACTATATTATGGGAGTCAACTTCGAATACTGGAGCATCAGAGTGGGCAGCCAGCTTTATCTGCTCCTGTTGCTGGAAGCGAAGAGGATGAAAGTCGCAAATAACCGCAGATACAGTATGTGTACTTTCATACTCCAGGATTAAATCGGCCGGCTCCCTTCCGGATAAAACTGTAAAATCCACCCCGAGCTCTTCTGCTCTCTCTGCCGTTTCTATCAAGCCTGTAATTGAGAATAGATCCGCACGTGGGTTTTCTTTAAAAATATCATTGTACAGTGTGTAGATAATCGAGAAACTCTGTGCATGCCTCCAGGCTAATTCAAGGCCGTAGATGAGTCCCCAGTTATCTTCGAGCCTCTTTTCTCTGCTCATCCAGTAAATTATAGTCCCGCTCTTCAGAGGTTGAACTCTCTTATCATTCAGGGGGTGGACTCTTTTTCTGTTAACTAATGAAGATGTGTTATCCATTGTTCTTGCGGGGCCTCAGATTTTTTTCACCCTGCGGACAGTATTCCCGGGAATGAAGGTGGTGGGGATAATCAGGGGTTCCGGTTCATGCTCGGGCCCTTTTTCTATTATTTCCAGAAGCAGTGAGACGCAACCCCTGCAAATGGCTTCATAATCCTGCGCCTCGGTGGTGAGCTCAACGTTACTTTCCGAGAAGTATCTCATGTTATCAAAACCTGCTATAGACAGATCTTCCGGAACGGAGAGACCCAAATCCCTTGCGGCTTTCAGCATCCGGTAGGCTATGAGATCGTTCACGCAGAACACGGCTGTAGCCCCCTCTGTAAGAAGTTTTGTGAGAATGGTAGTAGCCTCTTCCTCGCAGAGAATCTGCTGATCCTCGTCGCTGCCACAGTTGAACTTTGAGAATACAACTGAGGAGTCCAATGGAATTTTTCTGTTTACGAGGGCCCGGCAGTATCCCTGGTAACGCCGGCTAACCGCCTCTGAGTCCATGGCTCCGACAAATCCAATTCGTCGATGATCCATTTCTGTCAGGTAGGTCACCAGTTCAAGAGCGCCCTCAAAATTATTGGAGATAACTACCGGAAGATCAAGCTCCTTAAGGCGTCTGTCCAGAAGAACCAGAGGAAAACCTGATATGTTAAGTCGGCTTAATTGGTTAATGTTTCTATTACTGATAGGATAGATTATTGCACCAGCTACCTGATGTTGGGATATTTCCTCCAGGATCTGTTTTTCCTTGCGGGAGGATTGCTCCGAGTAGTGGACACTGCAAAGGTAGCCCCTTTCCTGACAGGACTTATACACCCCCCGCACATACTGCTGACCTCCCGAGAAGAAATCCTCCTTGTGGGGGAGTACCAGTGAAATAATCCTGCTTTCTTCACCACTTTTCCTTTTTCTGGAGACAAAAGAACCTTTTCCTTTGATTTTATAAATAATTCCTTTGAGTTCAAGTTCCTGGAGGGCCCGGGTGACGGTTATTCTGGATGTTTCAAACTCTGACATCAGTTGGGCTTCCGAGGGGAGTTTCCCCTCTTCTCCAAACTCACCGCCAAGAATCCTTTTGTGGAGGTTATTTATAATTTCCTGATATCGGGGAAGCATATACCTGTTTACTCCTGAATCAAATATGAAATTGCAGCTTTTCGAATATTCATCGAAAGTGACTAAACATACCTGATTTTTTATATTGGAACAAGATGAAATGATTATACACCTTAATATGTCAGGTGTACAGTTATAAAGTTTAAAAAACTAACTTGACATATCATGTTGGCGGGTTTATGGTAAGGTAAATCCCAATTTACCTTATGGAGGTATTTATGAAACGAGTATTGATTTGTCTCTTTGTCGCGATCTTAGCCGGAGGTTTTGTTTTTGCTGAAGGCCAGATGGAGGGGGGCACTAAATTAGTTGTTTCTTCCCGGTTGTATTCACAGCCCGGAGAACAGCAGTTCCTTATCGATGAAATCTTCCCTGATTTTGAGGCTGAGAACAATTGTACTGTTATGTTTGAAATTATTGAAGATGATCCCCTGCTGAAAAGGGCCAAGTTCCAGGCTGAAACTGGAAGGGTAACAACCGATGTTGTCATTGCTCATGACAGTAGAATGGCCGAATGGATGGATAATGGATATGTTGTTCCTCTTCCTGTAGATCAGTGGAGAGACCGGACATTCTCAAGGGCTTTCAGAGAATCTATCTCAAAGGGCCGTAATACCTATTTTGCACCCGTAGGTGGTGATGTGTATCTGCTGCTTGCCAATAAAAAAGCACTGCCTTATCTTCCTGCCGGAGCCGATGTTCAGGCTCTTACCTGGGAAGAGTATGTAGACTGGGCCGTTGCCATTGCTGAAGGTGAGAAAGAGGGAAAAACCGCTGTTACCGGTATACCCATGAAATCCCTTATCTATATGTACGGTGGAATGTTCCTTTCCTATGGTGGCGAATTTCCTGTAATCAATTCTCCGGGAGCTATTGAAGGCTGGAAACTTCTTTCCAAAATGAGCAATGCTTATACTCCTACCGTTAATACTTATGACAATGTTTCCGCTCCAATGAAAAACGAGGAAGCGTGGTTGACAGTGGCACACATGGCTCGATGCGGTGAAGCATACAGATCAAATCCTTCCGCCTTCGTTCTTGCTCCTGCTCCTGCCGGACCTGAGGGAATCGGTTCAATTGCCGGAACCAGTGGTTTCGCCGTTGTTAAAGGTGCTCCCCATGAAGAGCTCGCTATCAAGTTTATTGAATACATGACCGAACCTGAAATGGCTGTAAAGATTGCCCGGGGAACCGGTGGATTTATTCCTCCCATCGATGAAGCAATCGAAAAACTTGGTAATAGTATCGAAGATGAAATCATTGCAAAGGGTGTTTATGTTCTTAAGAACGGTGTTGTTTCCGGTGTTCCCGGTGGTGATTACACATCATGGGGTGCTGTAAAGCAGGTTTATGATGATGCTTTCCAGAAACTCATCCTTGGTAATGCACCAATGAATAATGTAACTTTAAGGGCTTTGGATGCCTATCAGGCTGCCATTAATGCCTTAAAGAATTAATGCACAGATAAAACACCGCCCCCTGAATTCTGACTATCATTTTTCGGGGGGCTTTCTTTTGTACATCCGACCGGATGTCCTTATTTTCCCTGGGAGGTTTTCATGACCAATCGAACCGGGTCGTTGAGCCGGGAGCAGAAGAGGCGGATTATTCCCTACCTTTTGATAGCTCCTGTAATAATCTATTACGCGGTCTTCTGGCTTTTTCCTGTAATCCAGGCTGTTTCTGGAAGTTTCCTGTCTGCCCCGCTTGCACAGGGTGGAAAGGTGACATTAAGTAACTACGGTAAACTTTTTACGGATCCTGTTTTCTATCAGGCCCTTTTCAATACGGCCTTCATTGTATTGATCTCAGTTTCTCTGGAGTTTGTTCTGGCCTTCGGGTTGGCATTACTCATAAATATGAAGTTCCGGGGATCGGGTCTGTTTTTATTTATTGCCCTCATCCCCATGGCCTTGCCGGCTGTCGCTGTCGGGGCAATGTGGAATAGCGGGCTTGCGACCTACGGCTGGCTGAACTCATTTTTAATCCGCATCGGATTATTAGAGGCTTCTGAAAAGATCCTTTTTCTTGCGGGGAATAATATCAGTCGAATGATCCTCGTAATCATTGTTGACGCCTGGCAGGTCATACCATTCATGATGGTTATCCTTCTATCGGGTATGCAGGGTTTGAAACCTGAAATGTTTGAGGCCGGTTATGTCTTTGGTGGTAACCGATTACAAGTCCTCCGGAAGATCACAATTCCAATGATGAAATCCACAATTACAACGGCTATGATCCTGCGGATAATTGCAGCCATTCAGATATGGCTGATAATAGTGATGATATTCGGGTTTAATCGTCTGCCCGTATTGCTTGAGCAGATTGTGCTGAATGTCGACCAACTTGTAGCGGAAGAATTTTTCCGAAAGGGTATGGCCCTCTCTGTCGTTGTCGCCATCATTGTCTCCGGGGTCTCCTTTCTCTATCTTAAGGTTTCCGGTGCCTTTGATGAACCTGCCGGAAAGGGGATTTAATATGGCTAATATAAAACGGAAAATATACCGTTCGGCCAGAACGACAACTCTGTATATCGTAGTCGCCGGAGTGGCTATGGCTCTGATCTTCCCCATGTTTTTTCTCTTTTCATTTTCTCTTATGTCTGATTACGAAAGTTATTCAGAGTGGCCAAAACCTTTAATTCCTTCAAGAAATACCCGGTTTGAGCTTACTCCACTGGAGGATCCCAGGACCTATCAGCTTTCAATCTGGAATAAGTCGGAAGAGGTCTTTCGACCGTTTGGTCCTATATCAAACACACGAGACAGTAGTTCACTCAGGAAGCTTTCGAACTTTGTCCGGAATTATTCCAACTGTACAATAAGTCAGGACCAAATTCTGGAGATTATGGATCAGACTGATAAGGATGGTAAGGCTTCTTTTACCCTGAAAAAAGGTATCCTGAGTAATTATACCAGGTTCTTTACCCTCTATTCGGGAGCCTTTTCTTCGGTTATGGCGAGTCTTTATACAGCTCTTCTAACGATCCTTTTGAGTCTCTCAATTGGTGGAATGGCCGGATATGCTTTTGCCCGATATGTCTTTAAAGGAAAGAATATCCTTAAGCTGAGCGTTCTTTTTGTAAGAATGTTCCCTCCAGTTGCTATTGCTTTACCCATGGTTATCATTTTGGGAAACATGGGACTTTATGATAAACCGGCAGGATTAAGTCTTATCTATTCAATCAACCAGATTTCACTGAGTATATGGATAACCGCCAGTATCTTTATGGGAATACCTGAATCTCTTGAAGAGGCAGCACTGGTTTTTGGAACGACCCGGGTTGGAGCCTTTTTCAGGGTAACTCTTCCTCTGGCGGTACCGGGGCTTGCCGCCTGTGCCATGTACTCCTTTATTTACTCCTGGAATGAGGTTATCAATGCCCTTATTCTGACACAGTTTAATCCGACCCTGCCAGTGATTGTTTACCGGTCTCTCCTGGGGGCCAATGCCCAGGTTCAACTCATAGCCGCAGGTTCTGTGGCCCAGGCCATTCCGGCCATAGTTTTCACCCTTTTCATCCGAAAGTACATACTTCAGATGTGGGGTGGCGTAAAGGTATAGCCCATCCCGGTGGATGGACGACACCTTTTCAGGAGAAAAAAGCACCGCTTTTTTCTCCCTATTTCGAGAAAGCCGTTTAAAAGTTGAAACTTTTAAACGGAAAAAGTGAGGTTAATATGGCAGTTTTGCAATTGGATGATATAGCAAAGAAGTATAACCGAAAGGTTTGGGGTGTTCGTAAGATGGATCTTGAGGTGGAGGATAAAGAGTTTATCGTTTTCCTCGGTCCTTCGGGCTGCGGAAAAACCACCTGTATGAGGATGATTGCGGGTCTTGAGGAGACAACACGGGGAACCATTACTCTGAACGGCAGGGATATTACAGACCTTGCACCCCGGGATAGGAATATCTCCATGGTGTTTCAGAATTACGCAATCTGGCCGCATATGACGGTTTTCGATAATATCGCCTTTTCTTTGAAGCTGAAAAAGATGTCCTCAGTTGATATAAAGAAGACGGTTGAAGAGGTAGCTGGAATGGTCAAGATTGGTGAGCTTCTGAAGAGGTTTCCCGGGCAGATGTCCGGAGGTCAGCAGCAGAGGGTCGCTCTGGCCAGGGCCCTGGCGGTAAAGCCTAAACTCTTTTTGATGGATGAGCCTCTTTCCAATCTGGACGCCAAACTTCGGGTGGTAATGAGAACCGAGCTAAAAGCGATCCATCAGAAGACAGGTGCCACCAGTATCTTTGTTACTCATGATCAGTCTGAAGCCATGAGTATGGCCGATCGAATTGTTATTATGAAGGATGGTGAGATTATTCAGGTTGGCACTCCCGATGATGTCTACTTCCGATCTGCCGATATGTTCGTGGCGGGGTTTATTGGAACCCCGCCCACAAATTTTTTCTCTGTGGAGTTTCGAAAAGAGGGGGGGCAGGTTATGATTTCTCACCCGAAGTTTCAACTCGACATAGGAGAAGAAGAGGCGGAAAGGATAGCGAAGGCAGGTGTGTCGGAGCTCGTGCTTGGTGTTCGTCCCGAAGATTTCATCCTTGTTTCTGAAGGAAAGGGAATCTTGCATACCCAGGTGCTTGTTGTTGAGCCCCAGGGGTCTCATCAGGTTGTAGCGGTCGAGATAGATGACCAGATATACAAGATCATTGTCGATTCCGATCAGCATTTACGACCTGGCGATCCGGTCTCTTTTGATTTTGATCGGAGCAGACTTCATTTCTTTAACAAGGAAACGGAGAAAAGGATATGAAATCCACCCCGGAAGATTGTTTTTTCGGGGAAAAATCCTTAATATCCGGATGCACCACTATGAATATGAAATTACTCCTGAATGACCCTCGCTGGGAATCTTTAATAAAACTGTCTCTTCCTTATCAGGATAGCCGAAGAGACTCCGGGCATGCCGAGACTGTGACTTCCTGGGCTGTTGTGCTTATGGAGGAGTACAAGGCTATCTCGGAGGATGCCTCGGTCGATAAGGAGGTGCTCCTTATTGCGGCCTTTTTGCACGATATTGGCTGGAGCCAGATTTCGGAAGAAGCGCGCCTGAGGCTTTTTGATTCAGACCTTTCGGCTTCTGAAGAGGATACCCTCAGACTGGCGCATGAAAAGCAGGGCGTCGAACTTGCCGGGAAATTGATGGGCATGGTCGGCTACTCCAAAAAATTAATCGATTCTGTATGTACCCTGATCCTGGGGCATGATACCCGGGAAGGGTTTTTATCTGTTGAAGATGGGATCCTGCAGGACGCCGATAAACTCTGGATGGTCACAGATGCTGGTTTTTCGGCCGATCTTATGAGACGTGGTCTCTCTTCTTCTGTCTGGGCCGGTATTTTACGCACCCGGTTTTTGAAAGATGACATTTTCTATCTTCCGGTCTCCCGTAAAAGAGCCCTTCGGAGGCTGTTAAGGCTTGGTCAGGGGCGTTCCGTATTGCCTCCCGGAGGGGATGAAAGCCCCCGGGTTTTAATCTGCCATTACCGTGTGGGATGGACCGATGGGGTTTCTCTTGAAATTGAAAAGCGTCAGGCGGTTCTGGAGGAGATGGGGTTTCGGGTAGCTCTGTTAGGCGGCCCCGGGAGTACCGGTGCTGACTATGTTATTCCCGCCCTTGATTTTGATACCGATGAAGCCCGGAATATAAGCCGATCTGCCTTTGGTGGTGAGTCCGATTTTGAAAATGAGGAGGAGCTGTCAGAGGCTGTCCTCAACCTTTCGGATAGAGTCGAGGCCGGCGTTCGTGCTGCTTTTTCCGATTGGGATCCCGACTTCATCCTTCTGCATAATATATTTTCCCATGGAAGGCATATCGCTGCTGCCAGGGCATTTACCCGTGCTTTGGAAGATTTTAACCGTCCGGCCCTCACAACCCACCATGATTTCTATTGGGAGCGGGATGATTTTAAGAATCCTGCCAATCAATGGGTAGAAGGGTTCCTGGCTAAGTATGTACCCCCGGTAATCCCGGGTATGCGTCATGCTGTTATTAACTCTCTGGCGGCCCGGAATCTCCTGAGTCGAACGGGGATTGATGCGATGATTTTTCCCGATACACTGGATTTTTCGGTGGAACCCTGGGTCCAGGATGATTATAATAATCAGCTTCTTAAAGATTTTGATCTATCTTCGGATGACATTTTTATTCTTCAGGCTACAAGAATTGTCCGTCGGAAAGGAATTGAACTCATTCCTCCGATTATAAGTAAGCTGAATACCCCCGAGTACCTGAGACAGTTAATTGGAAAGCGACTTTATAATGGTAAGTTCGTTACAGAAAAATCAAAGTTTGTGTTCCTGCTTGCCGGATATGCCGAGCTTGAGGCTGAAACCTATAGACAGGATTTCATCAGGGAGATGGAGTCACTGGGTGTTCCTTATCGTTTTTTACGCACCAGGATTGCAGCCGAAAGGGCGACTCAGGAGGAAGGGAAAATCTATTCTCTCTTTGATACATACCCCCATGCGGATCTGGTCTCATACCCAAGTATCTATGAGGGGTGGGGGAATCAGTTTATCGAGGCGGTATTCGCCCGGTGTCCGGTGATTGTTTATGAATATCCGGTCTATAAATCAGATATAAAGCCGAAGGGGTATCAGGTTGTCTCCCTGGGGGACTCTGCCCTGTTGGGTGAGAAGAATCTCTATACCCTTTCAGAGGATATAATCACCAGGGTTTGTGATGAGGTTATTGGCTGGCTTCTGTCGGAGGAAACACCCTGTCGGCTGGAAGAAAATTTTGAACTTGCTAAATCCAATAACTCTTACGACTATTTAAGAGAGCTGATGCGCCGATCCATGGCCCATTGTGAAGGCTGTGAGAATCTATAATTCCGGCGGTATAACCGCCGATCTCCTTTTTGCCCCCCAGGTTGGACGGGACACAGGGGATTTGGGTGATTTCCCTAATCCATCCCCACCTGTTTTTGATCTTAACCTGAGAGGTAAGGGTTGGATTGTCTGGCCGAACAGGGAGGGGGAAGGATTTACCCTTGATTCTGTTTATCCTGCTCTGAAAAAACATGATTGCCTTGAATCGGGGCTCTCCCTTTCCTGGCCTGCCACGGCTGTATGTCAGGGGTGTGCCTTTTTTGACTCTGATGACAGGGGGAGGCTTTTTCATCTGGAGGTGGACCTCGAGGGGCGTCACCGGGATATCCGGATCTTTTCTTCCTCCCCCGAAGAGGTTGTGATTCGTTTTTCCGGACAGCCCGGGGTCTGGAGTCTCCAGCCCCTTGAGCGTAAGGTTCCTGATAGAAAGTTGCAGGGGCAATACAGAAGACAGAGCACCTTCTTCCATGACTATCCTCTCCAGTTTCAGCTGGGACTCATCGGACCCGATGGAGAGTCGGAGATTGGAAAGGATGAGGGGTTTCATGTCATAGGGCGGGTCGCCCGTTTGATAGCTGAGAAATTCGGCCCCTTTAAACAGACGCCTGTCCTTCACCTTTTTGGTTATGGTGCCGGGCATGACCGAATGTATCCCGATTACTCTCCTGCTGAAAGGTTTGGGGGCGAGGCTGGTTTTAAAGCTGGAATTCAGGCGGCACAGAGGGCCGGTTTTCATGTCTCCTGTTATCTTAACGGACGAATTATGGATGTCCAATGCCGCGACCGTTTTTCGGAACTTGATGCGGGGATTTGTAACCGGGCAGATGTGGATGGGAATAGTGTTCCGTTGATCGAAAACTATCAGGAGAGAACGTTTTTTGTGATGGATCCCAATTATCAACCCTGGCTTGATGAACTTTACGAACAGGCTTTAATGCTGCAAAGGCTGGGTGCCGATGCTGTGCAGATAGATCAGGTGGCTGGAAGGGCCGCGGCTGTCCCCTTTGGGGCTGTCTGGGGCCGGGGGTATAAATCTCTCATTTGCAGGCTGCAGGCTGCCGGTTTAAAGGTTTGGGTTCAGGGGGTGAGTGACTACTATCCTGCCGATTGGTTTGAAATGACCTACAGGGATGTGAATATATTGGCTGGGGGCATCCTGCGGGGAGGCAATCCCTTTGGAGAGACCGATTTAAGCCTGCTCAAACCTTTGGGAATCCAGGGACAATTTCTTGTTCCCAGATCGAAGCTTGATGTTTTAGGCTGTTCGGATTTGCCGTTTATTCTGGATGTTCTGGGTGATCGCGGGAAGCTTCCGCTCTATGGGCGGGAATATCTGGCAGAATTGGCATCAATAGAGTACCCTCTCTGACCCCTTAAAAGAAATGGTAGGCTCTTATCAGCTCTTCCATCCCCTCTTTTAAAGGGACTTCCGTTTCAAATCCGATTGATCTTATTTTTTCATAACTGACGGCATAATCTCTGGCATCGGGATCACTTCCCTCGGCCTCAAAATCCAGTTCAAGATCGGGAATAAGTTTTGCAAGGTGAAGGCAGATTTCTCTCTTTGTCAGATTCTGCTCTTCGGTTCCCACATTCCAGGCTTCACCGGCCATCCTGTTGTAGTTGTTCAGGGTGAAGAGGATAGAACGTGCCATATCCTCCACATGGATGAAGGTTCTCCTGGCAGAAGGTTCATAGATGGAGAGTTTTCTACTTTGAACAGCCATCATGGTTAGATGGTTTAAGAGGAGATCGATCCGCATTACCGGGGATAAACCGTAAGCTGTGGCAAATCTAAGGACGGTGCCATTGGCAATGGAAAGGACAAGGTTTTCTCCCTGAACTTTGCTTGTTCCGTAGAGGCTCACAGGGTTTAAGGGAGTATTTTCGGTACAGAGGCCTCCTTTTATCACCCCATAACAACTGCCGGTAGAAGTGAAGATGAGCGGGCGGTTGCCCGCCAGGCGGCAAAGTTTTTCCGTGGCGGCTACATTCAGCTTTTCTGTGCGATCCGGTTCTCTCTGGCAGGCAGGGTAGCCAACGACTGCCGCCATATGAATGACAGCGTCGACGTTTGTCAGGGCGTTTTCAATGACACCCTCATCACACATATCATCTTTGATGAGTGAGAAGTTACTGTTCCGGAAGAAGGGGAGGAGTGGTTCCAATCCCCCTCTGTAGAGGGGATCAAGGAGAGTAACACCGTATCCCGAATTGAGTAGAAGGGGCAGGAGGCTCATTCCCACATATCCACCTCCTCCCGTTAGAAGGATGTGCATATCAGAGGTACTCATCCCCGTAACTTTCTCCGACGAGTCCATGGAGTTTCTTGATCTCCTGAGCCTTATCCTTGGGGCAGACAAGGGTGGCTTTCGGGGTGTGAATGATGATCAGATCGTCGCAGCCTATGGCTGTAATAAGATGATCATTATCAGAGGAGGCTGTCAGGTTGTTTCTGGAGTCCAGCATTACCGCCTTTCCCCCTCCTTGCCTGTTGCCGGATCCATCGGCAGGACAGGTTTCCGCATAGGCGGGCCAGGATCCTATATCCAGCCAGGTGAGGGGCATGGGAACCGAGGCTACCTTAAAATCCGGATCGGAGGAGGCTGGCTCCATAACGGCGAAATCTACGGATATTTTTTTCAATTCAGGGAATATTCTATTCCGGGTCTCCTCGAAGGCGGGTGTTTTCCAGCTCCCTGCGATCTCCATAAGAGATTTATAGCTTTCCGGTTCGAATTTCTCTAGACACTTCAAAAAGGTATCCGCCCGCCAGACAAACATGCCGCTGTTCCATAAATAAGCGGAAGGGCCCTTTTTAAGGAAATCGGTTGCGGTGGCAAGGTCGGGTTTTTCCCTGAAACGGGATACTATCCTGGCCTCATCCGAAAGGGAGGCTCCCAGTTCCAGATAGCCGAATCCTGTTGCCGGTTCGGTAGGTTTGATGCCGAAGGTCACCAGGGTGTCCGGGTTCTCTTCGGCGGTTATGAACCCCTTCTCGACGATAGAAAGGAATGAGTCTACAGGTTCGATCAGGTGGTCCGAAGTAAACACAGCCATCACAGCTTCAGGATCTTCCTTGTAAAGGATGGCCGCAGAGTATCCCAGGGCGTTGAGGGTATCCCTGCCGATGGGTTCTCCCAAAAAACGTTCTTCCGGCAGGTTAAGGGAGGCCTGTATCAACCCTTTGTGGGATTCTCCGGCACAGATATATCTGTTGTCCACAGGGATGAGGCCTTCGAGCCTGTCGTGGGCTACAGAAAGGAGGCTTTTCCCCTCTATAAAAGGGATCAACTGTTTAGGTTGCTTTTTATTGCTCATAGGCCAGAGGCGGGTCCCGGACCCTCCTGCCATAATCAGGGCATATCTCATATTTATCTCCTATAATTAAACAATTCTATCTTAAATTAAATAAAACACGAAGTCAACTACTGATCGTTTAAGTCTAAAACTATCAATTTAAATAATTGTGATAAAAAGAAATAGATTGACTAAAAATTTATACAGATATATAATACACGTGTATTATGTTAACAATGAATGATATCGCCGAACTTTCAGGTTGCGCCAGATCCACTGTCTACGCTGTGCTCAATCACAAATCCTGGGTTTCGGAGAATACCCGAAAAAAGGTTCAGAAAGTTATTGCCGAGCATCAGTGGACCCCGGATCGAATGGCGGCCGGCCTGGTGGGCGGCTCAACAAATCTGATTGCCCTTATTCTGAAGGATGTTCTGAACCCCTTTAATTCCCAGATTGTAGAAGGGATCAACTCTGTTCTGCGACCCCTCGATTACAATGCCCTCCTCCTCAGTACCATGGATGAACACAGCCGGGAACTTGAAGCGCTTAAAGTCGCCCGCAGTTACCGGGTGGATGGGATGATCATAACTCCCCAGCAGGTGGGGGTAGACCTGTCGCATTTGTGGAAGATTAAGGAAGCAGGTGAGCCCTGTATAACCTTTGGATGTTCTCCCGGCATCGATTTCAGTTATCTTGATCTGGATGAGGGGGCGTCGACTGTACGGATTGTAGGATATCTGTCAGAATTAGGACATCGGAGGATAGGGTTCCTGAAAGGACCTGATACTTCCCTCTCTGCCAAACAGCGTGAGGACGGTTTTCGGGAAGCCGTAATGATGAAGCAGCTTGAATACCGTCCTGAATACTCAGGTAAGGGAGGCGCTACCCTGAAAGATGGATTTGAGGGGGCTAAAAAGCTCTTTTCTCTGGAAGTCCCCCCCACGGCTCTAATCTGTTATAACGATCTGGTGGCGGCTGGCGCCTATCGGGCCGCTGAAGAATCTGGTTTATCTATTCCTGGTGATGTCAGTATTGTCGGGTTTGATGATATTGAGCTTGCCTCGGTATTCGGGCCACCCTTAACGACCGTGCGACAGCCCTGTTTTGAAATGGGGCAGTGGATGGCCAGGCAGGTGATTGCTGAAATAGATAAGAAGAGGAGTGGCGAGCCGGTGGTCACCGAATCGAAGCAGTTTATTGGAGAATTGATAATCCGGGAATCGACTGCACCGCCACGAGGTAAGAAATATGAAAATTAGAGAATATGATGAACTGGAAAGCTGGTTCCTGGTATATACGGAGGGCTTTCTGTCCCACCCGGGAGCCGATATCGAAAACCTCCTTCTAAAAAAGGATCATACCCTTCGGGTAGTCCGGGATATGGATCTAATCGCCGGGGAGCTTTCTCCGGAAGATCGGATTCTTGCCCTTGCGGCGGCCCTTCTTCATGATGTAGGCCGATTTGAGCAACTCCGGATTCATGGAACCTTTTCGGATTTTAAATCGGAGGATCATGCCTCTCTGGGTGTCCGGATCCTTAAAGAGCTGAATATATTGAGGGATCTGGATCCGTTTGAGGCTGAAATTATCCTCATTGCGGTGGAGAACCATAATAAGGCTGCCATTACTGCCGGACTCTCCGAACGGGCGTCGCTAATCTCAAAATTAGTGAGAGACGCGGATAAGCTTGATATCTGGCGTGTTGTTATCGAATATTACAAGGATGGAAGGGAGAAGGATAACCCCTCCCTGGTTCATAATCTTCCCTATGGTCAGGATGTCTGTACTCCTGTTTATGAGGCTGTTGAGAGACGGGAGTCTGTTTCCTACGACCTTATGGAATCGGTGGCCGATATGAAAGTCCTTCAGATGGGTTGGGTTTATGATCTCAATACGAACAAAGCCCTTGCACTGGCTGAGAGCAGAGGTTATCTTGAAGGAGTTTTTAACACATTACCGCAAACCGAACGTACTCTGCGAATATTCGGGAGTATGAAGGAATATCTTAGAACAAAACTTGAAGGAGTATTCAATGCTTAAAGGAATTCCCAGTATTATTTCACCCGAACTTTTAAAGATCATAATGGAAATGGGGCATGGTGATACCATTGTCTTTGGAGATGCAAATTTTCCAGCAGTTTCATGTGCGAAAAGGCTTGTCAGGGCCGATGGGCATAATATGCCTGAACTGCTTGCCGCTGTACTTAAATTATTTCCTTTGGATCAGTATTCTGAAAAACCTGCCGGTGTCATGGAGGTTGTAGCGGGAGATCCTACCGTTCCCGTTATCTGGGAGGAGTATAAGAAGCTTCTTAAAGAAGACCCTTCATTTCCCGGTGAGCTAGAAATGATACCCCGGTTTGACTTTTATGAAAAAACCAGAGAGGCTTATGCCGTTGTTTCTACGGGTGAGTCAGCCCTGTATGCAAATGTGATCCTTACAAAGGGTGTCATTGCGCCGGAGTAGGTTGTTCATTTCCAAAAGAACGCAAGGAAAGAAATTGTTTATTCTTTAATTTTCGGCAGAGGTATTCCCCAGGGAGTGCCTCTGTTTTTTTGTAAGTTTTTCAACCACCAGATCGTAGGAGTCTTTTATCCACATCTTTAATGTCTCTTCGGGTATTGAACCATCCAGATTGATTGTATTCCAATGCTGTTTGTTTAGATGATAACCCGGGATAACGGCCTCATATATTTCCCTGTACATCAGGGCGTCCTCGGGGTCGCATTTTAAACTGATACTTTTAAAATCATTGAAATTTGAGAGGGTAAACATCTTTCCACAGACCTTGTATACAAGGGTTTTATCATCAAAGGGGAAGTCCCCGAATGCTCCGGGAAGTGAATCGCAGTAGCTCTGGAAATCTTTCAGGTTCAATTTTTTCCTTCTTTTTTTCGTTGAAATCTGTTCTGGCAATAGTTCATTGTTATTGCGGGACATCTTTTAGATTATTTTAATGGTTCCATATATTTACTCAACATGTCAATGAGCTCTGAAACTCTAAAAGGTTTTGCAATGCTTGCTGTAAAACCATATTCTGTCGGATTTGCCATGACAGGATCCTCTGCATATCCGCTGGAGACAAAAACAGGTATATCCAACTTGAGTTTTCTGACCTCCTTTATCGCCTCTTTTCCGCCCATAGCCCCTGGAATTGTCAGGTCAAATATCATACCTGCAATTTTCCTGTTTGCTTTAATCTCATCAGTAAGAAATTCAAGCATATCCTGTCCATTATTTTTGAATACCACTTTAAATTGGATACGTTTGAGTATCGCACCAATCGTATCTCGTATAATCTCCTCATCGTCCATTACTACAAACGTACCCGCTCCATGAAAGCTCCGGGTTGATTTTGTTACCATAGAATTTTCTGCTTCTGCCGTAGCCGGAAGATAGATATGAAAAGTACTGCCGGTGCCCTGTTCCGATTCGACGTCAATACATCCACCATGTTTTTTTACAATTGAGTAACAGGTAGCAAGACCGAGACCATGTCCTTTTGGTTTTGTCGTGAAGAAAGGATCAAAAATGCGGGTGAGCATTTGTGGTGGTATTCCTATACCGTAATCCTTTATGGTTATTTTAACATATTCCCCTGCCACTAAAAGGGCATGTTCGCCATCTTTCAATGACACATTCTTTGCGCGGAGGTCGATTTGTCCTCCGAGGGGCATTGCCTGGCTGGCATTGATTATAATATTATCGATCACCTGACCAATCTGATTCTTATCAATATTACAGTTACGCAAATCCTGCTGTATGTCAAATTGGCCTATTATATTGGACCCGCTAAGTGCAAAATTTACGGTCTCTTTGATAAATGGAAACAGTGTTTCAACTTTACATATGGGTGTCCCTCCCTTTGAAAATGTCAATAACTGTCTCGTGAGGTTGCGTGCCCGATCAACTGTATCGATTGATTTTTTCAGATAATCTGTGACCTCTTCCTCTTTTGATACTCTTTCAGCTAACTCTATCCTAAACTGAGCGATTCTTAGCCCTTTATAAAAATACCTCCATGTGGTGTAATGAGTTAACTACAACAACAAAAACA
>JAEINK010000079.1 GCA_016342585.1 Spirochaetales bacterium | reverse complement strand
ATCATACCGGCCTAGCAGAAAGTGGAGTAGACGCAATCGATTGGTTGGCAATATTCGGTGGATTGCGGGAGGAATCCTATTTTCTGACCCAAAATCGTCATAAAGTAAAAATGACAGTTCCTATCATTTTCCTGCACTTCGGCAAGTTTTTTGTGGCTGAAAAAGTGAAGATTACCGATGAGTTCCTCTCCATATGTCAAGTTTGATGCGATTTCCGGCGGAAGCTCAATGTCAGTTCTGACTGGTGAATCAACAAGGTCCATGGCTTCTGCCATCTGAACATCGTAGGAGAGCAGATGATCAATATACAGGTGAGCCAATTCTTCATTGCCTGTTCCTGCGGCTATACTGATCATGCTGAAAGATCCTATTAAACCCTCTTCCGGGATTACACTTTTAACGGGCAATCCGGTTTTGACAATGTTGCCCCAGGCAAAACTTGAATAAGGCGCGGCATATACTTCTTCCTGTGCGATGAGGGTATTGAGTTCGGAAGA
Organism: Spirochaetales bacterium; assembly: GCA_016342585.1. Taxonomy (GTDB): domain Bacteria; phylum Spirochaetota; class Spirochaetia; order UBA9216; family UBA9216; genus JAEINK01. The sequence goes on along the minus strand of JAEINK010000079.1, from coordinate 17,232 downwards.
ACGGGAGTAGGCTGTAACCAGTGAAGGGGCGAGCTCCTCTATTTTGTCCCAGCCGGCTTCTGTGTTGTCAAAGTCCCCACTCCAGGCTTTGGAAAGCATGTGAACAAGAGGAGGTCCGTATGTTGTTGTAATGGTAGGAATTGAAAGCAGGCCTTTCAGGTCATCTCTCGAAAGATCCTTCCAGGATGAAATAGGCGCAACCTTGTCTGTTCTGTAAAACAGGCCGAGATGCTGTATGGTGTATCCGACCGCGTAGTTACCGCCCAGGGGATCCCTGGCCGTATCCATTATTTTGTCAAGGTTTGGAATCAAGGTTGGATTGTAGGGCTGAATTATTCCCTCTTCAATCGCCTTGTATGACCAGGACCCTGCGAAAAGTGCAACGTCAACCAAAGGATTTGCCTTCCTGGCCACCATCTTGGTAAAACGATCCGAGTTATTACCAGTCTCTGTGACAACTGTGACACCATATTTTTCCTCGAATGGAGTAATAATATTCTTCTCCAGAAGATCCATATTATATCCCCACATGGAAACGGTCAGTGTTTGTCCTTTAAAGGGCATGGGATCTGAATCCATGTCCCCTGAACCGGTATCTTCCTGTACTCCTGTTGCATAGATGCCTGTAAAAACAAGCAGGAAAACCAATACTGCCAGGGTAATTTTTGTAAATCTCATCATTCCTTCCTCCTGATCTTGAATCATAATATGTATTATAGTTAAACGGTTAACAATATATTTGCAGATCTGATAGCAGCTGTCAAGGAAAATTAAGTTGAAATTTGAGAAATTTGAGAAATATATGATAATTTTACTTGACAATCGTGCATTCTCTATGTAATAACTAATTAAACGTTTAACTACAAGATAGGTGATTGCTGTCTATGAGTAATATAAAGGAAATTGCAAAAGAGGTAGGAATATCATCTGCCTCGGTATCAATTTATTTAAATAACAGAGACACTAACAGGGTCAGTTCGAAAACCAAAAGAAAAATAGATGAGGCAGTTGTTAAACTTAATTACCGGAAAAATCAGTTTGCAAGCAGTCTCTCCAGTGACAAGTCGTATATTATTGGTGTTATCATTCCAACCATTATGTCGTTATTTCAGAATGCCTATACAAATACTCTTCTTTCAGGTGTTCAGGTAAAGCTTTCGGAGCATGGTTACAGTCTTCTTTTTTTTCCTTCATCCGCTACGTCATCGATTGAAATAGTGAAAGAACAGTTGGAAAACAGCGCGGGATGTGACGGATTTCTTTTATTCAGTACAGGTTTCTGTTCCGAATCGCAGATAAGAAAAAATATTACAGCTCTTGAAAATACGGGTAAACCTTTTGTCACCCTCAATATTCCTGAAGTTGATGAACCGGTAAATCAGATACTTATTGATGGTCTCAATGAAGCTCAGGGGGTGGAGTATCTTCTTAAAAAAGGGCATGAAAAAATATTAATTATTTTGGGCAGAAAGGGCGGAGAACATACGAAGCAGATTGAAAAACACTGCAAGCGGATGTTTGAGGAATATAATTTGGAGCTGCCGCCGGATTTAATAAAATTTGGAAATTACTGTTCCGATGAATCCCGGATTATTACATCGGAGGTTCTTGCTGAACATAATGATATAACAGGAGTCTGCTGTATGTCGGATCTTATGGCATCCGGCTCAATGTGTGCGATTAGAAAATCCGGAGCCTCCATACCGGAGGATATCTCAGTAATTGGCCGGAATAACTCTGAATATTCCCGTGTATCCGTGCCGGCTTTAACAACTATTGATCTTCACATGCAGGAAGCAGGCTTAAACGCGGCTGATCTTCTCCTGGATATACTGAAAAGATCAGGAACCAGCAGGAAGGTGAAAATGAAAGCTAATTTGATTGAAAGGGATTCGGTAGCAGAAAGGAGAATCCGGTGCTGACCGATCTTATACTGCTGGATGCCTCAGTTTATAATGTCTATTTGAAAAGATGGTTCAGGGAAGATGTTGCAGTACTTGACGGGAAAATATTTTTTTCCGGTTCCTCCAGTAAATTCGGCATAGAGGCCAAGGAGGTAATTGACTGTAAGGGACAACCGCTGATTCCCGGTCTTATCGACATTCATCTTCATATTGAAAGCACCCTCTGTTCTCCCTCCGAATTTGCCAAAGCTGTGCTAAAACATGGGGTTACAACCGTTGTATCGGAACCCCACGAAATTGCCAATGTTTTTGGACTGGAAGGAATTGAAGAAATGATAAGGCTTTCAAGAAAAGCCGTGATTGATATCTTCTATGGCATCCCAAGCTCGGTGCCCTCTACAAATCCGGAATTGGAGACATCCGGAGGCATTATTTCATTAGAGGATATGGATGTTCTTATAAGGAATTATCCTGAAATAGTTTGTCTTGGTGAGGTAATGAATTTTCAGGGCCTGATCAATCAAAGTGATAGAAAAACCGAAGAGTGTATCAGGTATATACAGCAGAACTTTCCGCTTACTGCCATTGAAGGCCATTGTCCGGATATTACAGGAGCCGATTTGTCCAGGGTCATGTTTGCCGGTGTAGATTCTGATCATTGTCTGCAGCACCCGGAGAGTATGTATGAACGGTTGAAACTCGGAATGTTTGTAGAGATTCAGGAGAAGTCAGTCAGGAAAGAAATTATCGAGTATCTGGAAAAAAACGATGTGGACGGACTCTTTAGTTTCATTACTGATGATGTTCCTCCTGATATCCTGATCAGTAAAGGGCATCTTGATCATGTGGTCCGAAAAGCTCTTGCCCTGGGATTATCTCTGGAAAAAGCGATCCTGGCCTCAAGCCACTCTTCTGCCGCCAGAATGGGGTTTAGAGACAGGGGAAGTATTTCTCCTGGAAAACTCGCGGATATGATACTGCTGAAAGACAGATCCGGTGATTTTTCTTTTGAAAGAATTTTCAAGAGGGGAAAGGAGTATTGTCAGGATGAAATTGAAACCTGTGCTTCTCCGCTTTTCGATAACAAGTTCAAATCAAGCATGATAATTGACAGCACGGATATTACGGAAGAAATGTTTTGTTTAAAAACCGATAAACCGGATGGTTCGGTTAATTGCAGGACTATGTTCAAAAATTCTTTAACCACATATACGGATGAAAAAGAAGTAACTCTTCCGGTATCAGATAGTCAGGTTTTGTGGAAGGACAATAATTTAAATCTGGTGTTGGTTCTAAACCGGTATGAGCGGGATTTGAAATACAGTCAAGGTTTGATGTCCGGAGAAATTTTCAAAAAAGGTGCCATCTGTTCTACTTACGCCCATGACAGCCATAATATTTTAACTGCAGGTGATAATGAGCAGGATATGCAGAAAGCCGTTGAATGGGTTATTGGTTGCGGTGGGGGGATTTGTGTAATATCCATGGGAAAAATCATTGCATCCCTGGAGCTTCCTGTAGGCGGTATAATCTCTGAAGCATCCGTTGAAGAACTTTCTGAATCCGTAAACAGAATTCAAACTGCCATGAGACAGCTTGGATTTAATCATGCCAATCCGCTTATGTCTTTTTCTACCCTCACCCTGCCTGTCAGCCCCTCTTTAAAGATTACGGATAAAGGGCTGATTGATGTTAAAGAAAACAGACTTGTAGATCTTTTTTTATAGAGTGCTGACCGGTAGGTATTATTTTTTGAGCAGTTTTACTGCTCGTCCGGGAAGGCAGGAAAGAAAGTTTTGATCAGAATGTTAATTAACCGTGATAAAGCTATCCACTCGTTATCAATGGAAGTTTTTGAAAGAATTTAGGCGGAATTTAAAATTTGACAATACCACTTATATGTGGTATTTTATAGATAGGATATAAAAATGCCGTTATCAGGTAAAGAAATGCTGAAACTGTACAGGAAAGCAGGATGGGAAATAGTCCATCAGAGAGGAAGTCATGTCAGGGTGGGAAAGGATTCTTTGAAGGAAACTATTCCGATGCATAAAGAATTGAGAAAGGGAATGGAATCTTACCTTCTCAAACGATTATCAGCATCAAAGAAAGATTGATCTGTTAATCTTGATAATTCGCCGTATAAGAGGTAGATAAATGAAATATACATTCAAAATACATAATGATCCTGACGGATATTGGGCGGAATGTGTTGAACTTGACGGATGTGTGACTCAGGGAGATTCACAGGAAGAATTGGAAAAGAATATGTCTGAAGCTCTTAATCTATATCTTGAAGAACGTCCCGGCTCCAATATGGTAGATCCGCTTCCCCTGGAGATACCTCCTGTTGGAAATGAATATGTTCAGATTCAGGTAGATCCGGAAATCGCCTTCAGCGTCGTGTTACGCTATACTCGAAGGCAGCATGGAATGACTCAGAAAGAAGTGGCTGAGAAACTAGGTGCGAAAAGTCTCTTCGGCTATCAGCGTTATGAAGCCCGATCTAATCCAAAACTCTCAACTATTCGGAAGCTTCTCGAAATATTTCCGGATTTTCCGGTTGACCTTGTATTAAATTAACAAAACCTTTGGATGGAACTATAATTATGTAAGTCCGCAGTATTTGAATTTTCACAATTCCACTCCAGCTCTGGAAAAAATAAAACAAATTCTATAAACTATCCCCCAAACTACAAACGGGGCTGTCTCCTGTGAAATACCGGTCGACCGGCAGGGACGGAGCTCAATTATAAGGCAGGAAGATATGAAGACCAGCGGATTGGAAGTATTACAGGAAAGAGGATTTATAAAACAGTGCACCGACATGGATGCATTAGAGAAACTGATGTCGGAAAAACCTGTAACCTTCTATGTAGGTGTGGACCCAACAGGAAAAAGTCTCCATATAGGACATATGGTGCCCTTTTTCGCCATGCACCACCTCCAGCTGGCAGGACATAAACCCATCGCCCTGGTCGGCGGGGGAACATCAATGATTGGAGATCCCTCGGGTAAAACCGAGATGCGCCAGATGCTCACCATTGAGCAGATCAGGTCAAATGCCGATTCCATTAAGAAACAGCTCTCCAAGGTTGTCGATTTCTCCGAAGATAAAGCCCTCATGCTTAACAACTACGACTGGCTGGGCCCCTTGAATTACCTTGATTTTCTCCGGGATATAGGAAAACATTTTTCCGTAAACCGAATGCTCAGTTTTGAAACTTACAAAATGCGTCTGGAGACAGGACTCTCATTCATCGAGTTCAACTATCAGCTCCTCCAGTCCTTCGATTTTCTTACCCTGGCAAGAGATTACGGCTGTGAGCTCCAGATGGGCGGAGATGATCAGTGGGGAAATATTGTCGCTGGTATAGAATTGACAAGGCGTGTCGCATCCAAAGAAGTTTACGGCCTTACATTTAACCTGGTAACCCGCTCCGACGGCAAGAAGATGGGTAAGACCGAAAAGGGGGCTGTATTCCTCGACCCCGAACTCTTCTCCCCGTATGAATTCTACCAGTACTGGCGGAATGTTGCCGACGCGGATACGATCAAATTCCTGAAGCTCTTTACCTTCCTCTCAATGGAGGAGATTGGAGAACTTGAAAAACTCGAAGGCGCCGAAATCAACAAGGCCAAGGAGATCCTTGCCTACGAACAGACCAGGATCATCCACGGCAAGGATGAGGCTGATATGGCCAGGGAGGCTGCAAAAGCCGCCTTTTCCGTCGGAGCCGGGGCGAAGACCCTGGATAAATCCTCTATTCCTTCCATAGAAATAGAAGGGAGTGAACTGGCCGGCGGGATCGGAGTTCTCGATCTTTTTGCAAGAACCGGTCTCTGTACCTCCAGGGGAGAGGCTAGGAGGCTTGTCACCCAGGGCGGCGCATCGATCAACGAGGAAAAGATTACCGATATCGAAGCTGTTATCAGCGATTCCCACGTTAAAGAGGATGAACTTCTCCTCCGGGCGGGGAAAAAGCGGTATTTCCGGGTGATTGTTAAATAAAATTTTATAAATCCCGGCTTTCACTGCGCGTACTCGGGAATGAAATAATCGTTTCACTCCACTCATTTTGCTTGTGAATAAAAATTTATCTATTGATTAAGTTTATCAAATTGGTTATGATTGAGCCATCTCTGAGAGAAGGATGGGAGAGTGCGGTCTGTGATCAGACTTCTTCCCCTGCTGACTTAAGGAGGTGGAAACAGATTTTTCATATGCTTATCATATAAACCGATCTGTCAAACCTGCTGGTTGGTCTTCTCCTGTAAAACCCGGGAGGAATTATGGCTGATTCGGAAAAACGTTACGGATTTGTAGGGATACTCGTGGCTGACAGGGACGACGCGTCTCCTGTTATTCAGGATATTCTCACCGATTACGGGGATATAATCCTCGGTCGCATGGGACTTCCCCACCTCTCCGATAACAAACTCTCCATCATTACCCTTATAGTACACGCCACCACGGATCAGGTGGGCAGTTTAACAGGGCGGTTGGGCAGAATTCCGGGAGTCAGCGTAAAATCCGGTCTGGGTAAAATCTAGGAGGAATCAAATGATTTCACGTACTAAAACAGCCCTTGCTGCTGTGATTCTTATGACCCTGCTGCTTTCGGCTGTTTTTGCCGGTGGCGGACAGGAAGCCGTTACCAAAGTGGAAGACGATGGTCCCGCACCACTTGAACTCAAGATAGGAGTGCTGAAAGGACCTTCAGGCTTCGGTATCATAAAACTGCTGGAGGACAATCCCTCCTTCGGTGAAAATGTAACAGCCGAATACATTGTCACACCTTCACCAATGGAGATGATCGCCAAGCTCACCTCCGGGGAGTTTCAGGCGGGGCTTCTTCCCCTGAACGCCGCGGCAAAGCTCTATACCAAGGGCGCGGGATATCCCCTGGCGGCAGTACCCGGAAGGGGGAATCTCTATATTCTCTCCAGGGATCCGGAGATTCATACATGGGCCGACCTTGAGGGAAAGACGATCTACGCGGTAGGAAAGGGAGCTACTCCCGACTATCTATTCTCATATCTGGCCACAGAAGCCGGATTGAATCTGGAGACCGTTGACCTTGATTTCACCTATCCTCCAACCCAGCTTGGACAGATGGGAGCCGCGGGACAGGTCGATACAATTCTGATTCCCCAGCCTTTCGCTTCACTGATTCTCATGAAGAACAAGGAGATGGAAATTCGAATAGATCTCCAGGAAGAGTGGATGAAGATTCAGGATAGCGCTGAAACCTACCCGATGACGGCCTTCGTAGTGGATCCGGATATAGCTAATTCAAGACCTGAGGTCTTCGAAAATATTCTGACAGCATACGAAGAATCGGTCTCCTGGGTTCTGGAAAACAGGGATGAGGCTGCCGCCGCTATAGAGGGACAGGGGATACTTCCTGCGGGACCGGCAAAGGCCGCAATTCCATACTGCGGTCTGGAATTCACAACGGCAGTAAGAGCAAGGATAGATGTTGAGGCCTTCCTTACCGTCCTCCTTGAATCCAATCCCCAGTCCGTAGGCGGCGCCCTGCCGGATGACGGTTTTTATCTTGAGCCGTAAGCTCTTTTTTACCGGGGGTATCCTTTTCTTTATCCTGGGCTGGAAATTTCTGTCGGTAAGGATAGGGTCCGATATCCTTCTGCCGTCACCTGAAAGCTCTTTTCACAAATTGATAGAGATAGGAACCGCGCCCTCTTTCTGGGAGGCTCTGGGGGCTACAACCCTCCGGAGTCTTTACGGATTTTTTATAAGCTATATGGCCGGTATCATTGCCGGTTCTATGGCGGGAATCCTGCCTCAGTTCAGGGCATTCATTTCTCCAATGCTGACAATACTCAGAACAATTCCGGTTCTGGCCCTCATCCTCCTTGCCATGCTCTGGTTTGTGACGGATCTGGTTCCTGTTTTTGTATGTTTTCTCATGGTTTTTCCTATTACTTTCTCCAATGTTCTTGAAGGGGTTGTTCAGGTTGACAGTAAACTGCTCCAGATGGGAGAACTCTATGGTCTGGGAACAGGACAGCGATTTTTCCATATTATCCTCCCCTCAATGACTCCCTTTTTACTGGCGGGAGCAAATGCCGGTCTCGGTATGGCCTGGAAAGTTACCATCGCCGCCGAAGTCCTCTCACAGCCTAAAAGGGCGGTTGGCTCCGGAATCCAGTGGGCCCAGATGAACCTTGAAACCGGAGAAGTCCTCGCCTGGACTGCCGCGGCTATTCTTTTATCCGGAATGAGCGAGCTTGTTCTCGGCAGTCTGACAGGGAAATTTATGAGGAAACCGGTAAAATGAAAATGGAAATCAAGGATCTGAAATTCAGCTACGACAGTCTCACCGTTCTGGAGAATCTTTCATTCAACCTTGAGAAGGAGAGGATAACCTGTATTCTGGGTCCTTCCGGTTGCGGGAAGACCACTCTGCTCAATATTCTTTCCGGGGTACTCGACGCGGGAGAGGGGATGGTTTGCGGTGCGGTTCCCGGAGAAGCCGCCTATCTTTTTCAGGAACCGAGGCTCCTTCCATGGAAAACCATCTATAATAATATTGATCTTGTTTTAAAAAATCACTTTGCACCATCCCGCAGGAAGGATCTCATATCTGAACTGCTTAAACTGGTTGAGCTTGATGAGTTCTCGGACTACTACCCCCACAAATTAAGCGGCGGGATGCGCCAGAGGGCCTCCCTTGCCCGGGCATTTGCCTATCCATCCAACCTTCTCTTTATGGATGAACCATTCCAGGCCCTGGATCCGGCCTTAAAACTCAATTTGATCGATGACTTCCTCAAGCTATGGCAGAAAAATCGGAAGACTTGCCTGCTTGTCACCCATAACATCCAGGAAGCTGCCCTCCTCGGGGACCATATTCTTGTCCTTTCAAGACGGCCGTCGAGGCTGACTGCCGAATTCCGCAATAATCTTGACCATAATCTGAGGATACCATACAGCAGTGAAATCCTGAAACTTGAACATGAGCTTTATACGGCCCTGGTTTCATCCGGTGATTAAAGGGATTGAAAATAGAGGGTATCTTGCCAGGTATTATCTGTACACGCCCATCTCCGGTATTGTTGCGAAGAAATTGTTGAATGATCTTTTTTCTTTCACTTCTGACTGATCCCGGAGGGATTTTCTGTATTTTGAAGGGGATTGGTTGAAGTAATCACCAAATAATTTATAAAAGTAACTGACACTGCTAAATCCGCATCCATCCGCGATATCCAATATATCCGCGTCGGAGAAAATAAGCATATATGAAGCCCATGACATCCGTGCCTGATTCACGACATCCGTAATTGTCTGGTTTGTTCGTTTTTTTACCTCCCGTTCAACATGCTCCGGTGACCGGTTACAGAGAGAGACAAAGCCCTGAACTCCCAGGCGGAATATTTCCGGTTCCTGAACACCTTTAAGCGCTTTGTCCATCCAGTGCCCGCTGGTTTTAGCGGCATTCTCCTGACCGGTATCCTGAATTAAACCAATAAGATTAAGCAGGAATTTCTCTATTTCAAAAAGAGAATGCTCCGATACAAGCAATCTGTTAAATGTATTTTCAAACCACAACTGGTGCATAAGATCAAAATGAAATTTAGCGCTTTTTTCTGTATCCCAGAGAGATTCCCATTTCGTTGAACTATATCTGTCTCCAATATACGAGAATGAACCCTTCTGAAACAGAATTTGCAGGAGGGAAAAATTTTTACTGTAGTTTTTGAGACAATGCTGTACCGTATCGGGCCGGATAAAAAGTATGTCTCCTTTTGATGCCTCTTTATCCTTTTTATTGACCTCATGAATACAGTTTCCACGCTCTATATAAAATAATTCAGCATAATCGTGGGTGTGTGAAGGCAAAAAAGGCCGCAATGTGGGAGTCTGGCGCTTCAATAGATAATATTTTACCGAAGAACTTCTGATTTCATTTTCCCAAAGTAATTTCATAATGAAAATTTATCATATTTCTCAATTTAAATTAATGATGAAAGAAAGGGAAACATCAAAATAGAGGAGAAAAAAATCAGTTTATGGGAAGTAAATTGAAATATAGAAGTATTATACTCAGGAAAGTATCAGATGATACAAAGTTTTATTTATATCTTAGGAGGAAAGAATGAAAAGTACATGGATAAGAATCAGTTTAATTCTGATTCTGGCTCTGGTTATCTCGACCGCGGGTGTTTTTGCGGCAGGTTCTCAGGATGAAGAAGCTGGTGAAATCCAGTATAATTTCAAATACGCGAATCAGCAGCCTGAAGGTCATAGTCGAACGGTTTCTATGCTCTGGTTTGAAAAGGAGATTGAAGCAAGAACAGACGGACGAATCCAGATGGAAGTTTTCCACAGTGGTGTTCTGGGTACAGAGAAAGAGATGTTCGAGATGGCTGTTACCGGAGCCATTCAGGGCTTTAGGGGCGCATTCTACGATCAGTTGAATCCCCAGTTTCTGCTCTACAACCTGCCATTCCTGTTTCAGAGCTACGAGGAAATGATTGTATTCAATGCCAGTGATATGGCTGCGGACATGCTGGAGAAAGGTTCCGTACAGGGAATTTACATGCCGGCAGTAGGATATACAGGATTCAGGGCAGTTATGAATAATAAACGCCCGATTATGCTTCCTGAAGACTTAAAAGGCATTAAAATGAGAGCGCCTGGCCAGGCTCCTATCATCAACTTCTACAAGTTGTTTGACGCAAGCCCCCAGGAAATGGCTTTTTCTGAAGTCTACATGGCTATTAAACAGGGTGTTGTAGACGGAGGTGACAATTCTCCCTCGAATATTGATGCTGCAAAGCTGTATGAAGTCAGTCAGTATTTCACCGCTCTTAACTATATGGCCGGGGCGGATCCTTTAATGGTAAATATGGACTGGTATAAGACTCTCCCTGCAGACCTTCAGGACATTTTCAATGAGGTATCCAAGGAAGCTCTGGCATACTGGGACCAGCTGGAAAAAGATGCTACACAGGAATCTGTTAACAAATTGATGACGGCTCCAGGAGTTGAAGGCATAAACATGGAAAATCAGCCTGCAGAAGCAGCTATATGGGAAAAAGCATGTGAACCTCTGTGGCAGCAGTTTGTAGATGCCGGTTATTTCTCATGGGATGATATTAAGAGAGCCCAGGAAATTATTGCAACTGTCAGATAGTAATCGTTTTTGAACGTCCGTCACCGGATAAAATTTAATTCGCGGTCTGTTAAAGACCGCGTTTAATTTCCTGGCCTATACTCTGTAAAAGCCATGGAAAAACAATTACAGTTAATGCACAATACTGTCCGAGAGCTTCATGGTTTTTAAGGACGGCTTGAATTGTGGCTGTCTCACAACCACTTGGCTGCGCCAAGATATACCACATGAAGCGTCTATCGGCATATGATACCGCTATATAGAGCGTGAAAAACAGCCACGATTTCGAGGGATTAGGTTGCGGGTCAACCTCAATTAAGGTTTTACAGGATGTGAAAAATGAACAGAACAGTTCAGAAGGTAGACAGGATAGTAAACAGAATTGTAGATTTTGTGCTGATGGTTCTTTTTATTATGATTTTTTTAATGGTATTTAACCAGGTTGTATTACGTTATATTTTTAATACCTCAATAATGGGAACGGCAGAGGTGTTTACAATGCTGTTTACCTATTGTTCGGCACTCGGGGCTGCCAGCATGCTCCGGCATCGGGAACATATCAAGATTGCTGTATTCCTGGACAAACTGCCTTTAAAAGTAAAAAAGGTTGTTGTAACCATTAATTATATCCTTATTGGTATTTTTTGCTTTTTTGTTTTTAAGGAAAGCCTGCCCTGGCTGAACAGTATTAAAACTTTTCGTTCCCAGGTGACAGGAATTTCCCGGGCTGTTGAGTCCATTACTATTCCAATCGCCTTTGGGCTGATGGTTTTTTACTGCATTTATAACATTTTTATTATTTATCTGAATCCTGAAGAACTGCACCTTGAATCTTCCGAAGCGGATCTTGAAGTGAAGGAGCTTCTTCAGGAGGCTGAGGAAGCTGACAGAATTGCCCGGGAACGGGAAGAACGGGAAAAAAACAATGACCAAGGAGATCTATCATGATTTTATTACTCACAAGTTTAGCTGTCTGCCTGGTTATCGGTATTCCCGTTGCCTTTTCCCTGGGAGTTTCTGCTCTGACATACTTTCTGACCTTCCGTCCGGAGCTCCTGGGTATTCTTCCTCAGCGTATTTTCTCCGGATTCAACAGTGAAGCAATGATCGCACTGCCTTTATTTATTTTAATGGGGCAGCTCATGAACGACAGCGGGATTACCCGAAGAATTATCGATTTCAGTAATCTGATATTCGGGAAGCTGAAAGGCGGTCTTGGCTGTATAAATGTTTTTGCCAGTATGATCTTCGGCGGTATATCCGGCTCCTCCTCTTCCGATACTGCATCAGTTGGAGCAATTCTTATTCCGGAGATGGAGAAGAGGGGATATCCAAAGGAATTTGCCGCGGGAATCACAGTCGCTTCTTCTACCATGGGAATGATTATCCCTCCGAGTGTGCCTATGATTCTATATTGCGTGACTGCTGAGCAGTCGGTCGGTAAACTGTTTCTGGGAGGCGCAATCCCAGGTATTATGATTGGTCTTTTTCAGCTGGTAATTAATATTGTAATCTCATATAAACGGGACTATCCCCGTGAGGATTTTACCTATACCAGGAAACATATTCTGGCAACTATCCGGACTTCAATAGTGGCACTGATAATGCCCCTGTTTGTAGTAGGTACTGTTGTTATCGGAATCGCTACAGCAAATGAATCAGCGGCTTTCGGAGTAATGTATTCGATCGTTGTCGGTCTCTTTATTTTTAAGGGGCTTAAACTGAGAAATCTGCCTTCCGCGTTTCTACAGGCTATTAAAACCTGTTCTTCCATTATGATCATTATTGCAATTTCACAGCTTTATATCTGGATACTGGCATTGGAAGGTGTTCCTCAGATGATAGCGAATTCCGTAATCAGTATGAATTTACCGCCTACATTGCTGTTAACAACTATTATGGGAATAATCCTGGTGGCGGGAACCTTTATTGATGTAAGCCCCGCGATTCTGCTGATCACTCCGGTTTTCCTTCCGGCATGTGTGGCTGTCGGAATATCGCCGATACAATTCGGGGGCCTGTTGATTACCGGTCTCGCGGTTGGCGCGGTTACACCGCCGGTCGGGACTTGTCTAAATGTGGCGGCCGCAATATCAAAACTTGAGATAGGGCATATTTTCAGAGGGGCGACACCTTTTCTGACGGGTAATGTAGCTACGCTTTTACTTATATGTTTTGTACCACCCCTTACTATGTATCTGCCTACTTTGTTTTACGGATAAGGATGCGGGCAATAACTGCTGATCCCGGAGGAATGTTGTGAATAATATAGGATTTATCGGACTTGGCGACATGGGAATGGGTATGGCCCTTAACTTGTTGAGAAATGGTTTTTCAGTGAGGGGATTTGATCTGAATGAAAGCTGTCTTAAACACTTTGCCGATGAAGGCGGCATCCCCGTTGAAAGCTGTAAGTCTGTCGGTGAAAACTCGGATGTTGTTTTTATCATGGTTATGAATGCCGAACAGGCAATAACAGCTGTGCTTGGGGATGACGGGGCCGCTTCCGCAATGAAGGCAGGCAGTACTATCATAATTACAGCTACAATAGGACGCGGTGCTGTGCTTGAGATTGAAGCAGAGCTGAAAAAGAAGGAGATCAGTCTTATCGATTCTCCTGTCAGCGGCGGACGTGGAGGAGCAGAGGCAGGCACATTGACCCTGATGGCAGCAGCTGATGATTTAACTTTTTCGAGCTGTTCAGATGTTTTTAATGCAATTGCCAAGAATATAAACCATGTAGGTAAGGATGCAGGACAGGGACAGACTGTTAAGCATGCGCTTTCAGTTCTTACCGGGACCTGTTATGAGGGGATTTTTGAAGCTCTGGTCCTCGGTGCCAAGGCCGGGGTTGATGTGGAAGCTCTTTATAATGTAATTGCCACCAGTTCGGTCGGTAATTTCATCTTTAAAGACAGTGCAAAATTAATCATGGAAAGGAAGTTTAAAGGTACCGGCAGTCATATCGGTACCATGTATAAGGATCTTGGATTAAGTATGCAGCTGGCCAGGGAGTGCGGTGTTTCCATGCCGATGACCAGTGTAGCGATGGAGATGTTCCAGGCAGGTATATCTTCATTTCCCGATGAGGATAACTGGTCAATCATAAAAATACTTGAGCAGATAGCCGGAATTGAAGTGAAGGCTGGATTTTAATATTATTGGGAATAGATATTTTCTAATACAAATATGAAGACCTTCTGGGCAAAATTATTATTTAGGAGACTTGTATGAAAAGCGTTGGAATCGTTGGTCTGGGAGACATGGGAATCGGACTGTCTAGAAACATTTTAAAAGCCGGTTTTACATTAAAAGGATTCGATCTTCGGGAAGAAAGACGGCAGATGCTCTCTGAATTGGGAGGGACTCCGGTAACTTCAATCAAGGAAGTAGCTGAGGGCAGTGACATAGTTTTTGTCATGGTTCTGAATGGAGCACAGGTTAAATCAGTAGTATTGGATGAAGGCGGATTGAAGGACAGTATGCAGCCCGGCTCATGTATTCTTGTATCAGCAACAATAAATCCATCCGAAGTCAGGGAAATTGTTGAACCTGTTACGGCGAAAGGTATTGATATCATTGACAGCCCTGTAAGCGGCGGAAAGAGCGGAGCTGAGGGTGGTACCCTCACTATGATGGTGGCCGCTAAAAAAGCGGTATTTGATAAGTATAATGATGTCCTTTCCGCGGTGGGAAAGGATCTGTTTCATGTTGGAGAGGAAACAGGACAGGGACAGACCGTAAAGGCCGCTCTTCAGGCTCTGATCGGATCCAGTTTTACAGCAATATTTGAGGCTCTTGTGCTTGGAACTAAAGCAGGCGCGGATCCGAGAACATTATATGAAGTTTTCTGTTCCAGCGGTGTCGGCAGCGGTCTTCTGAAGGGATGCGGTGAGTTAATCCTGGAAAGAAAATTTGAAAAAACAGGCAGCCACATTGGTACTATGTATAAAGACCTGGGTATTTCTATGAATATGGCCAAGGAAAACGGATGCGCCATGTTTACAGCCTCAGCCGCCTACGAACTGTTTCGTTCGGGTATGTCGTTATATCCGGAAGGTGATAACTGGTCGATCATAAAACTGCTTGAACAGATTGCGGGAACAGAAGTAAAAGGCTAACAGCAAATCGCTGAAAACACAGGAGGAAAATAATGTCAGAATTGAAATTAGGTGTAATTACCGATGGTATCAGCCAGGATGTGGAAACTGCTTTTAAATATTTGAACGAAGTTGGAATCGAATACGCAGATCTTCAGTTCATATGGGATAAGGAAATCGGCGACCAGACCGATGATGAAGTTAAGAAAATCAAGAAGCTGATGAAAGAGTATAATATCAAGGTTGGATGTCTTACCCGTCATAACTTTGCGGGACTCCCTTCAAAGATGGAAACCCTTCACAGCGACGCGTACAATGCTCACATGGAAAAGTATAAAAGATGCTTTGAAATCGCGAATGAACTGGAATGCCCGATCGTAAGAATAATGAGTACAAGTAAAAATATGATTCTCTTCGGCAGCCACGGCGCGGAGAAATGGGTAACCGCGACCGGAGCCTGGGATGCACAGGTAGAACTGTATCGTGAGCCTGTAGCTTATGCTGAGAAGATGGGAACCATGATTGTTACAGAAAACTGTAACGGCGGTCAGGTAACATCCAATTATCTGGCTAAAAAACTGATTGATGAACTGGGATCAGATATTCTTAAAATTCTTTGGGACCCTGCCAACGCGATGTACTGTACTGAAAAGCCTTATCCCGACGGATATGAAGCTGCCGGCGGCAAGATCGGCCACATCCACATTAAGGATGCCAAGATTGATATTGCCAAAGCCCAGGTAGAATTCCGATCCCTCGGTCAGGGAGACATGGGTCCGTATCTCCTGGATATTGCAAATGCATTAAAGGCTGATAACTATGAAGGAATTGTTTCGCTGGAAGCCAACTACCGCCCAATCGGTAAAGATTTTATAGACGGAACACGATCTTCTATTGATCATTTTAAGAAGATTTTCGGTTAAGATCTTCGCATTATCCAATGAAAGGATATTCTTAATAGGATTGAGAAAGAAATGTTGCAACCTATACGAACGGCACTGGCATCTTTCGGTCTTTCAGGGAGGGTCTTTCACGCGCCTTTTCTGATTAATAATCCATTTTACAAGTTAACAACTGTCCTTGAGAGGAGTAAAAACCTCTCAAGGGCGATTATTCCCGAAGTTAAAACAGTCAGAAACTATGCAGAGATATTGAATGATAAGGATATTGAACTTGTCATAATCAATACCCCCGACAATCTCCACTTCGATATGGCAAAGAAAGCCCTGAAAGCCGGTAAAAATGTGGTTGTGGAAAAACCATTCACTAAACTCTATGAGGAGGCGGAAGAGCTGGTTCTTCTGGCGGAGAAACTGGGTTTGATTTTGACAGTTTATCAGAACCGGCGCTTTGACGGCGACTTTATGACTCTTCAGAAAGTGCTGGAGACAAATATTCTGGGCCGAATAGTAGAGTTCGAATCCAGAATGGATAGATTTACCCCTGAAATCAGTTCAGTCTGGAGAGAGAAGGATACCGGCAGGAACGGGGCTCTTTTTAATCTGGGATCCCACATGATTGATCAGGCTGTTTTCCTGTTTGGGAAGCCTGATAAAATTACTGCTTTTCTGATGAAACAAAGGAGTGGAACCAGAATAGATGATTATTGTGATATTAAGCTTCACTATAGTGGTCTATCAGTAAATTTAAAGAGTTCATATCTGGCGGCGGACCCTGGTCCACGTTTTCGTATTAATGGAGAGAAGGGGAGCTTGGTAATATATGGTTTTGACCGGCAGGAATATGATTTAAAGAAATCTGCAGGTATTCCCATAATTGGAAAAATACCTTCCGAAGAGATCATGAAATTGGTAATAATAAAGAAAGGAAGAGCGGTTTCGGAATGTAAGGTCGTTAAAAAGGGAAATTACGGAAGTTATTATGATTTGCTGTTTAAAGCTATACGCGAAGGGAAGAGTCCGCCCGTAACATCAGAGCAGATACTGCTGAATATGCAGATGCTTGAACAAGCCGTAAAGAGTGATGTGAGCGGGAGAACCATAAGTATGGAGGAATGATAAAAAGTCTTCATGAGCTTGTGTGAATTGAAAACCTGTTCTAAAAAGAAATAGGACAGCCAGGCTA
>JAEINK010000078.1 GCA_016342585.1 Spirochaetales bacterium | reverse complement strand
GATCTTTCATAGAAACAGTCTACAAGAAATTTCCCTTTATGTCTAGTTTTTTATACGTCGTCCTGAGTAGTTACCTTATTTTATTTAAATGAGATATAAGATCTCTATTTCCTTTAAAATCTATGTTTTTGTAAATGTTTTCCTTATTATTTCGTGATTTTTAATAATTTATTGACATCTGAATAGTCTCATGATATAAAGTTGATTGTAGCAACTAAATAGGAGTGTGTATGTGTGAAGTTTTAAATCCTTTTTCATTTAAGGATTTTACGGGTGATTCTAAACATGTAGTTGGTTCATTTGTTTCAGATAGAAAGGATCGATTTTATAAAATAGATAATTTTGATCAGATACCTCCTTTTTTTATGACAATTACAAGCCCTTCAGATCACTGGCTGTTTATTTCATCCACCGGAGGCTTAACAGCAGGCCGGAGAAATTCCGAATCTTCCCTTTTTCCATATTATACGGATGACCGGATTGCAGAAAATAGTGAGAATACCGGTAGTAAAACCATAATTCGCATAGAGACATCATCGGGTTATCAGCTTTGGGAACCTTTTTCCAACAGATACGAAGGACTGTACCGGATAGAACGCTCTTTATCGAAGAATATTTTGGGATCCAAGATAATGTTCGAAGAAAAAAACCTTGATCTCGGATTAAAATTTACTACATTGTGGACTTCATCACCTCAATACGGCATTATAAAACAGTCATCGCTGATTAATATTTCAAAGCATAAACAAGAGATCACTCTCTTGGATGGTATAATGAATACACTTCCCGGGAATGTTCATTCTGTTACACAAAGCAGGTTCAGCAATCTCCTGGATGCCTATAAGCGTAGTGAATTTGACATTTCTACAGGATTAGCAATTTTCTCTCTCAGTGCTGAGTTGGTTGATAAGGCCGAACCTAGTGAATCTCTCTCGGCAACAACATGGTGGCAGAGGGGAATTACACCTGATGCTGTGCTTCTTTCATCAAAGCAGATTTCTATTTTTAGAAGAACCGGTAAGGTTGCTGCTGAATCAGATATTAAAGGGGCTCGTGGTTCATTCCTGATTAAAACAGACCTGAAAATAGAAGCCGGACAGGAGAGGCAATGGTTTTTCTGCGGGGAGGTCAATCAGAATCATGTGAAAATTACCGATCTCAGGAGCTTCCTTTCACGGAAGAGTGAAACTATTATTAAAATAGTCGCGGATGATATTGAAAATGCGGTTAAAACCCTTTTCCGTATTATTGGCTCCAATGATGGTCTCCAGGTCTCCGGTCGTGAAATGTTCGACGTGCATCATAGCGCCAATGTTCTTTTTAATATCATGCGTGGCGGGTATCCTGTAAATCTGAAAACCCTGGATAGAGATAATTTCCTGGATTATTTGAATCAGAAGAACAGGACTCTTCCCGAGGGGGAGACAACGCCACTTAAACAACTTTCGGATACAATAAGCCATCAGCGGCTTATTAATATTTCAGTATCATCTGAAAATATAGATTTAAAAAGAATTATTTGTGAATATTTACCTTTGACGTTCAGTCGAAGACATGGCGATCCCAGCCGTCCCTGGAATTTGTTTTCAATCGATACAATCCATCAAGATGGAACACCTAAAATCGGTTATGAAGGTAACTGGCGAGATATCTTTCAGAATTGGGAAGCCCTGCTTAGATCCTATCCTCAATTTGTTTTTCCTGTTATAACCCGATTCCTGAATGCTACAAGTGCTGATGGATACAATCCTTACCGGATAAACAGTGAAGGTGTCGATTGGGAAAAGCCTGAAGAGGATGATCCCTGGTCGAATATTGGCTACTGGAGCGATCATCAGATCATATATCTCGCCAAGCTTTTGGAAATCGCTGAAGATCATTTTCCTGGAAAACTTGAATTAATGATGTCTCAGGAATCATTTGTGTTTGTCGATATACCCTATCAGATAAAGTCTCTTGATGATATTTTGAAGGATCCTAAAAACACAATTATATTTGATGAGGATAAAAATAGAAAACTTGAGCAGTATCAGTCGGAAATTGGAACCGATGGATGTCTTCTCAGGTATTCCGAAGCTGAAATCGTACATGCTTCAATGATCGAAAAATTATTAATTCTGATCCTTGCTAAACTGGTCAATTTTGTACCTGACGGTGGTATCTGGATGAATACACAGCGGCCGGAGTGGAATGATGCCAATAATGCACTGGTTGGGTATGGATTATCCATGGTGACTCTTGCCTATTTAGAACGCTTTATTGCTTTTCTTCTCTCCATTGTTGATAATCCTGTTGGTGAATCTCTTATTCATCAGAATACCTGGAAACTCTTTATCGGAATAGAATCTATTCTTCAGGAGAATACGCCATCTCTCGAAAAGGGATTCACCAATATAAGCCGGAATACAATGACAATGCAGCTTGGTCAGGCAGGAACCCTCTACAGGAGCGAGCTGTATGCGTCCTCTTTTGCACATGAAAAAGTCAGTGTTGAATTCTGTCATATACGTTCTTTCCTTAAACTTGTTCACAAATATTTAACTTTTAGTATTGAAGTAAACTTCAGAGAGGATGGTCTTTTTCACTCGTATAATAGATTAAATTTAGGGGCAGGCAGTGCTGGTGTTTCTCATTTATATGAGATGCTGGAGGGGCAGGTGGCTGTTCTGAGTACAACGGAGTTAAAACCGTTACAGGCCGTTCAAATTCTTAAAAGTATGAAAGAAAGCAGCCTTTTCAGGGAGGATCAGAACTCCTACCTTCTCTATCCTAATAGAGTTTTAAAAGGTTTTCTTGATAAAAACAGTATAAAACCCAATGAGCTTGAAAGGTATCCCTGTTTGAAAAATACTCCTGATCATATACTGGCAGGGATACTGGAAAAAGATGTGGAAGGGATTAGCCATTTCTCCTCCTCCTTTAAAAACTCATCTGTTCTGATTGAAACTGTGGAGGATAAAAGGAGTGATGGAACTGCCATTTCAGAGGACTTGCTGAATGATCTGCTGGCGCTTTATGACGAAACCTTTAATCATAAGGAATTTACCGGAAGGTCCGGAACATTTTTTGCCTATGAAGGGCTTGGTTCGATTTATTGGCATATGGTTTCCAAACTTCTACTGGCGGTTCAGGAAAAAATAGTTTGTGCATGGAAATCCGGAGAGATTAATATCACTTCTGAGCTTAAAAATATTTATCGGGAAATACGATCCGGTCTTGGTTACAATAAAACGCCGGAACAATATGGCGCTTTTCCTTTCGACCCCTACTCACATACGCCTTCGAATTCCGGGGCAAAACAGCCGGGAATGACAGGGCAGGTTAAGGAGGAAATTCTTACCAGGTTGCTGGAGGTGGGAATACTTGTACAGGATGGGGTAATTCTTTTCTCGCCGGTTCTCGTGGAGGATGATGAATATCTTTCCAAACCAAAGGATTTTAGTTTTTATAATGTCCATGGGAGTGAAGATACTATTGTTTTATCTGAAGGCATGTATGGATACACCATTTGCGGTGTACCGGTTATAGTCGGAAAGGGTGATGCCGGGGTATCCATTTATTTCAGGGATGGTACAAAAAGAAGTTCAGATCAAATGGTCTGTTCTGTTAATGAAAGTCAATCCATCTTTTTCAGACGGGGGGATATCGTACGAATTGATGTTATTTTTCCAAAAGGTTCAGATAGACAAATTTAGTATGAACAATTATGATACCGACTACAGGTGAAAAATTATGCGTATTGTACAGAATAGTAATAATATAATTCGAGTTCTAAAATCTATCTGGGTTAAACCCGGAATCAGTAGAATTGAAATCTCCAAACTACTGGGTTTGGATAAGTCAACGGTTACCATAGTTGTAAATCGCCTCCTGGAACTATGTTTCATTGAAGAAATAGCATCTACTCTAACTCCCTATATTGGTGGACGGCGTCCTGTAGGACTCGCTTTGAAAGAAAAGATCGGCGTTATTCTTGGTTTTGAGATTCAGACTAATTGCTATCATGCTGTAATTATTGATTTGAATGGTAATATGATTAAAAGCTTTACTGGTGAAATTCATGGTAAAAATGATATTATCACTACTTTTATCGAAATCTACAGGCAGGCATATAAAGAACTGGAACTTTTGGAATTGCCGCTTTTGGGAATTGGAATTGCCTTCTCGGGTTTGATCAATCCGTATGAGGGGAGAATTATCGACTCAAATCCTCTTGGGGTACATACTGAACTGGATTTTTATAATGAAATAAAAGCGTTTATTCAGGTCCCTGTTTTTATAGAAAATGATGCGAATTGCGGTTGCTGGGCTGAACTTAATATTAAGCATCAGGAAAGACCCCAAAATTTTCTTTTTGTTCTCGGCGAATTCCGTAAAGCCCGTCTTTTTGAAGATGATTCACGAGTCGTGGCTGTCGGTATTGGAATTGTAATAGGGGAGAGGGTCCATTATGGAAGAAATTTTTCTGCGGGTGAATACAAGAGCCCTAATTGGATAGCACCGAATAAAACTCAGTTTTCTATATCAGATAAAGAACTTGCCGGTATGTCCAGTGACCGTGAGATTATAGAGAATATAAAGGGTGAACTAATAAAGGATATTGCCTATCTGACAAACATGCTTGATCTGAGCCGGGTTACTTTTGGGGGCGATATTGTAAGCTATTTTGACCTTATTGAGAGTGGTTTAAAGAAGGAGATCAAGAACAATGCCTCCTATGATAAACAAAATGAGGTAGAGTTTACAATTTCAGGTTACCGGGAGTACACGGTTAGTTATGGTGCGGCTTCCATGCTTATTGAACATCTTTTCCTAACTTATGAGAATCCTTCAGAAAATCCATGGAAGCAAAAGGTCGGAATAGACCTTTTTAATAGTTTTTCTGATTCACATCAGAAATATTGAACAACGATTTCACAGAAGCAGGAGATCGTATTTTATGAAAAAGTATAGAAAGCTGCTCTCTTTAATCCTTACATCCATGGTGATAGTTTTAATTGTCGCTGTCATTATGGGCAATAAAAGGAATGAAGCCTCATCCGAAGGTGAATGGACGCTGAACTGGAGTGATGAATTCGATGGCAATGTAATCGATACTGATAAGTGGGGTTTCGATACGGGTAATGGTTTTTATTCGGGTGATCAGTGGGTTCGAGGCTGGGGCAATGAGGAGCTTGAATATTATTCTGAAGAAAATGCATCAGTTGAAGAGGGGCATCTAATAATCAGAGCCAGAAATGATATCGAAAAGACCGACGAACATGGAACTTATGTGTTTACTTCATCCAAGCTGAAAACACTCGGTCTGTTCAGTCAAAAATTCGGCAGATTCGAAAGCCGGATGAAACTCCCGAAAGGAAAGGGATTATGGCCGGCCTTCTGGATGCTGCCCCGGGACGAGGTTTACGGAGGCTGGGCCGCTTCGGGAGAGATCGACATCATGGAGAATGGAGGGAGTAATCCCGGTGTAATTGGGGGTGCAATCCATTATGGAAGTGTCTGGCCGGAAAATACCTACTCCAACAAAGAATTCAGATTTCCTGAGGGCGAAGATATTACAGATTTCCATACATACGCTCTGGAATGGGAACCCGGAGAAATCCGCTGGTATGTGGATGGTGAAAACTATCTTACCTTGAATAAGTGGTTCACTAAATTTCCTGAATCCGAGATAATCTCCGAATTTCCAGCTCCATTTGATCAGGAATTTTATATTATTTTGAATCTTGCTGTTGGCGGATGGTATGATGGTGATCCTGAAGATGATGCGATTTTTCCCGGAGAGATGGTGGTGGATTATGTTCGAGTGTATGAAAGCAGGTGATTTAGGTGATTAGAGAAATCGTTACCATAAAGCACACCGACGATCGTTTGATGGCGAAAAAAAGTAAAAAAGCTGATCCTGAACGAGCATACTATGAAAGTGCCGAGGTAGATCCTGCCCGGGAATATCAAACCATGATAGGGTTTGGCGGGGCATTCACTGAAGCTGCGGCGGTGACCCTGGCGAAGATGAGCCCAGATCTACGATCTCAGGTCATTGAAAAATATTATGACAAAGAAAAGGGGCTTGGCTATAACCTGGGGCGTGTTCCTATCCACAGCTGCGATTTTGCTTTGGGAAATTATACTTATGTTGAAAATGGCGACAGCAGCCTTAAGACTTTTAATATTGATCATGACAGAGAGCTGATTATTCCTCTGATCAAGGACGCGATTCGACAAAGCGGCAAAAATATTCAGATTCTCGCATCCCCCTGGAGTCCCCCGGCCTGGATGAAGACCAATAACAGTATGAATAACGGCGGCTCTCTTCTCCCTGCATATTTTTCTTCATGGGCGAATTATTACATTAATTTTATAGCTGCCTATGAGGAAGCCGGTGTACCCATTTGGGGGCTTACCGTGCAGAATGAGCCTGCGGCAGTGCAAACCTGGGACTCCTGTATTTATACCGAAGAAGAGGAACGGGATTTTGTTAAGTATCACCTTGGACCTGCTTTGCACCGAGCCGGTTATACCGATATAAAGCTGCTCATATGGGATCATAACCGGGATTTAATCGTTAAACGTGCCAAAACAGTCCTGGAGGATCCCGAAGCGGCCCGGTATATATGGGGAACTGGATTTCATTGGTATGTGTCGGAAGCGTTTGAGAATGTAGGGCAGGTCCATGATTTATTTCCGGACAAACATTTACTGTTTACCGAAGGCTGTCAGGAAGGCGGTGTAAAAAAAGGGGAATGGTTCACCGGAGAACGTTATGGACGCAATATGATAGGGGATATAAACAACTGGTGTGAGGGGTATCTTGACTGGAACATTGTCCTTGATGAGACCGGTGGACCTAATCATGTGAATAACCTGTGTGATGCACCCGTTATCTACGACACAAAGACAAATGACATTTTTTATAACAGCTCCTATTATTATATCGGCCATTTCAGTAAATTCATTGTTCCAGGTGCGAAGAGGCTTTTCAGTGATTGTTCGGTTGATAAAATATCTATTGCATCCTTTAAGAATCCGGATGGAAAGGTAGTTATTGTCATCATGAATGAAGATGACATAAGTAAAGATATTTCTATCAGGATACAGAGCGGATTTTTAAATGTTAACCTGGAAGCCCATTCTATTTATACCTATATTGTTGATTGATATTAATCTTCTTCATTATTGTATAAAAATTGACAGCATAGAGCCTGGCTAACTATAATAAATATATATGGGTTATCATCAATTTAGACAAATTATTCCTGAAAATAGCTGGTTTTTCTTATGAAAAAACCCATTATAGTTGTTTGTTTTATCTGGGCTCTCCTGATTGCCGGATCTCTGACCCTTTCGATAAATACTGCAGAAAATAGACAAAATGATATTTATCTCTTCTCCGCCCGCAGTTTTTTTGATCAGGTTGTTATTACCAGGGCCTGGAATTCCCTTCATGGGGGAGTCTATGTTCCTGTTACGGAAGCCACCCTACCCAATCCCTATCTGGAAGATGATCTGAGGGATATAAAGGTTAATGAAGAGCTTATTTTAACAAAGCTTAATCCGGCCTATATGACCCGATTGATCTCCGAGATTACCGAGAAGCATGATGGGGTTAAATTTCATATAACCAGTCTTAATCCTCTAAATCCGAATAATATGCCTACCGACCGGGAAAGGGAAGCCCTTCTCAGATTCGAGAATGGAGAATCCGAGACCGGCAAAGTTATTTCAGAGGATGGTGACTCCTCATATTTTTACATGGCTCCCTTGAATACGGATCTATCCTGTCTAAAGTGTCACGCAAAGCAGGGGTACATCGAGGATGATATAAGAGGCGGTATTTCCTTGACCATACCAATCGATAAAAAGATTGTCTGGTCCGGCATTACTGCCGGTCATATTATGCTCTTCTTTATGGGGCTTGCAGGGATTATTATATCCGGTACTGCCCTGAGTCGGGCTTATCTTGCCATCAAACGGCAGGCTATTTTTGATGGCCTGACAGGACTGCATAACAGACGAAGTTTTTCTCAGCAAATCGTAACTGAATTTGGTATAAGCCGCCGGAAACGGTATCCTCTTTCAATAATCATGATAGATATCGATTTTTTCAAGCAGTATAATGATACCTATGGACATAAGGCCGGAGACGAATGCCTTATCGAGGTTGCATCAACTATAAGGCAGACCCTTAAGAGACCGGCTGATTATTGTGCCCGGTATGGTGGTGAAGAGTTTATTGTCATTCTTCCGGATACAGCTCCTTCCGGAGCCGAAATAATTGCAGAAAATCTCCGAAAAAACATAGTACAGCTGAAGATTCCCCATGAAAAATCAGAAATAGGCCGGGTCAGTATCAGTCTGGGGGTAGCAACTGCCACAGTACTAAGTCAAGTCAACCATGATCAGCTGGTAAATGATGCTGACAAAGCCCTGTATTCTGCGAAGGCGCAGGGACGAAACCGTGTTGAGGTTTTTTCTGAAAAAAATGAGCAGTAAAAAAATCACTTTTTTTACACCCAAATTAAATTCTGTCCGTCAATATAATTGAACTATGAATAATGATCAGAGAATGAACAACAGTGAATCACTCAGGCGGCTTGAAAAAGCCTACAACAGCGACAGGAAGCGGTTTATGTCCAGGATGCGTTCCGCCGGACGCAGTCTGGAGGAGGCGGAAGATATGGTTCATGATCTTTATGCTGAAACTCTTGAACGGTTGCCCCTGATTAGCGAAATCCGGAATCTTTCCGCCTGGCTTAATTCATTGTTTACCAGAAGAATGATCGATGATTGGAGGCACCGAAAGGTCCGTAATGCCTCTGGAGAGACGGATGTAGCCGAAGAGACTCTTCGGGAAATTATTGCGGGTACCGGACTGGACCCCTTAAGTGAATTCGTTCGTGACAGTTTAGTCGAAGCATTGAATGCTGCCTTGCATTTGCTGCCTGAGTCCCAGAGAAAGGTTGTTGAGGCTCAGGTGTTTGGGGGGAAAAGTTTTCGGGAGATTGCGGCGGAAACCGGAGAAAATATTGAAACCCTTAAGGCAAGGAAACGTTATGCTGTTAAAACATTGTCACAGGCACTTGTTCACTGGATAGACAAGTAGGAGGATTTTCAGATGACTGAAGAAGAAAAAGCAAGATGGAAAGATATGTCAAAGGAAGAGAAGAAAGAATTCGAAGCCGAATTTGAAAAAGAGGTTGGAGCAGAGATTGAAGCTGAGATTGAAGAAAGATTAGAGAAAAGGTTTGGTAGCTGTGGCGGAGATAACAGCTGGTGGGAAGAGAAAAATATTGCTGTAAAATTCGCTATGGGGCTTGGAATTGCTATCCTTGGAGTTGGTGCAGGAGCCCTTTGTATCCTGGTTGTTATGAAACTATGGAACTGGCTTATGCCGGAAATTTTCGGGCTGACGACCTTGACCTACTGGAAAGCCGGTGGCTTGATGCTCCTCTCCTGGATTCTGTTTAAGAATTGGAATTTTAAAGATAATGATACTGGAAATGATCGTCGTCGTCGTCGGGAATTGCGCCGCCGGATGCGGGATGACGAATAATCAAATACAATAAAAGATAATATCAGGGAGCTGCATACACTGGCAGCTCCCTTTTTATTAAAATAGAGAGTTTTAAATCCCAACTGTTGACATATTGGTCTACTTGTAATAGTATTGGACTATACCAAAGAGGTGTAGGTGTGCCAATATGGGGGCGAAGTGGCTTATATAATTGATAAAGAGAGTAA
Source organism: Spirochaetales bacterium (assembly GCA_016342585.1). Taxonomy (GTDB): domain Bacteria; phylum Spirochaetota; class Spirochaetia; order UBA9216; family UBA9216; genus JAEINK01. Next base: position 8,296 of record JAEINK010000078.1, on the reverse strand, counting down.
TATGCCAGTTTACAGGCAGATTGCTCAGCATATTACATCCCTGATACAGGAAGGGGCGTTGAAGGCCGGGGACAGGTTATTCCCCGAAAGAGAGTTGGCTGAACGGTTGGGTTTAGCCCGGGGTACGGTTAAGAAAGCCTACGCTGAACTTGAAAAAGATGGAATTATTCAGGTCATTCGAGGTAGTGGGAGCTTTATCGCTTTAGATGAAGATTCAGCTCCCCAGGGGAGAAAGGAACAGGCTTCAGGGATTATTAATAAGGCTCTGATAGAATTGGGTGGGCTTGATTTTAAACTGGATGAGATCCGGACAATGTTTCAGGTTATCCTCATGGAGCGGGAAAACAATTTAAACACCTTCCACATAGCGGCTATAGACTGTAATCCAGAGGCGCTCGCCATTTTTGAAAAACAACTTCTCTATGTTTCCCACTTAAAACTCCATAAATTCCTTATGGAAGATGTTATGGCCGAACCAGACCCGGAAAAAATATTCAATGAATTTGATATCATCCTGACAACCTCCACCCATTACGAGGAACTCATTCATAAGATGGAGAGTCTTAAGGAGCGGTTTATAAAGGCTGCTGTCTCTCCAAGTCAGCAGACAATCATCGATATTGCCTCAATACCTGCCGGTGAATCCATTGGAATCATTAGTCGCAGTTTCAGGTTTTATGAAATTATCAAGGACAGGCTTAAGACCTTTCAAATAGATGAAAATCATATTGATAACCTCTATGAAAAGGATGGGACCGCGCTTCCCGATTTTCTTGAAAAAAGAAAATATATAATTGTACCTCCGGACTGTAATTTTGAGTATTCCTCTGAGCATCGAACCTATCTTCAGAAGTTCAGGGAGTCCGGCGGAAAGGTAATTGTTTTTGAGTACAGGATTCAGAGAGGCTCCATGATCTATATTGAAGAGCGGATAGCGGATTTACTGAATTGAGGCTGTGTGAGGTGGACAAAAATTGAAAGAAATAAAGATTGTACTTGGGGTTATCGGTTCTGATTGTCATGCGGTTGGAAATAAAATTCTCGATAATTTTTTTACCGAAGCAGGTGTAAAAGTAGAAAACCTGGGTGTCATGGTTACTCAGGATGAGTTTATCGATGCCGCAATAGAGACAGGAGCCATGGCAATTCTTGTCAGTTCACTTTATGGACACGGTGAAATAGACTGCATTGGATTCCGTGAAAAATGTGTGGAACGGGGACTTGGTAATATCATCCTCTATGTCGGCGGAAATCTGGTGATCGGAAAACAGAGTTTAACCAATGTGGAGAAGGTCTTCTTGGGAATGGGCTTTGATCGGGTTTTTACTCCCGATGCGGATCTGCCTTCGGTATTGAAGATGCTGGAGATGGATACCCTCTGATGGATTGTATCAGTGTTGATCTGGGATCAACATATACCAAGGGCGGACTTTTCTCTTTTCATGAGGGGAGCTTGAAACTTGTCAGCCGGGCTACCGTCCCGACTACGCCCTTTGATCTCTCCGCCGGTTTTAACATTTGCATTCAAGCTTTGAGCAAAGGCACTCAGACCGATTATGATATTCCAATAGTATTTTCTTCCTCGGCACTTGGTGGATTAAGGATTGCGGCTCTTGGCATCGTTCCTGATGTCACTATGAAGATGGCGAAACTAACGGCCCTTTCGGCGGGCGGCAGGGTAAGTCAGGTTTTTTCCTATAAACTTACTGAGGACGATCTGGTAAGTTTAGAGCAGGAAGATCCAGATATAATTCTTTTTGCCGGAGGGACTGATGGGGGAAATGAGGATTATATCCACCATAATGCCCGGGTTTTAGCCGGATCTACCCTAAAATCATCGATCATTTACTGCGGAAACCGAACCATGAAAACCGAGGTTGGAAAAATCCTTTCCGGTCGGGAAATCCATTTTACAGCTAATATTCTTCCCGCATTAAATGAGCCAGCACCCGAGGAGGCAAGGGAAAAGATCCGGGAAATTTTCCTTGAGAAAATAGTTTATGGTAAGGGGCTGGATAGAATTATTGAAAAAACCGGGACCAGGCCTGTTCCGACTCCCCTGGGAATGTATGAGTATGCAGGTCTGATAAGCGAGCATTCGGATGAATGGAAAGAGTTCTGCATGATCGATATGGGGGGCGCTACCACCGATTTCTATTCAAGCTGTCGTGAGTCATCTGTCTCTGAAGAGGTTGTAATCAGGGGCATCCGGGAGCCGGATATAAAACGGACTGTTGAGGGAGATATGGGGATGCGGATAAACGCCCTTACTGTTCTTCAGACGGCTAACCGTTTCTTGAGGGAAGCTATTCTCCGGACCGGACTGGATTTTGAAGAGTTTGAGTGTTTCGTTCAAAAGGTATCTGAGAAACCAGATTTCCTGCCTTCCGGTAAAGTAGAAAAAGAGTTTGATCGAATCCTCGCCTCAGCCTGTGTTTCGGTTTCTGCAGAGAGGCATGCCGGCAGAGTAGAGAGCATCTATACTTCCGGAGGAAGGGTAAAACTTCAAACCGGAAAAAACCTTTCCGGTGTAAAGAAGGTAATCGGATCCGGCGGGTATTTATCAAGAATTAATGCTCCTGTCTGGCAGAGAAATTTTATTGATGATAAAGGATGGGAGATACTCCTTCCTCAATCGATTGAATATTACAGGGACGAAAAATATCTTTTTCCTCTCCTTGGCAATATAGCAAGACTCTATCCGGATGAATCTGTGGTTTTAGGGATAGATGAACTTAAGAAAGAAGAGTTAAGCGGTTTTGGAGGATATAGTGGAAATCCAGAATAAGAGATTAAAAGAGAGTGAATTTTATACTATCCGGGATGAGGTTCTAAAAACCTGGCCCACCGGCAAGGGCATTTCCATTGAAAATGGAGCAGCCTATCAAAGAGAGTTGCCGGAGGATAAAAAGTTTGCCCGGGTCTTGAAAAAAGCTGATGATGAGGGCCGGGTTCTTTTACAGCCCCGGGCCGGTGTGGCCCTGGTGGATGAACATATCAATCTGTTAAAATTCCTTGAAAAGGAGGCGGATCTCCTGCCGACCACGATCGACGCATACACAAGAAATAACAAGTATGAGGATGCGGCGGGTGGAATAACCAAGTCCATGAATGCCGGTCAATCCCTTTTAAATGGTTTTCCAGCCGTGAATCATGGTATTGAGGAGTGCCGGAGGGTTATAGAAGGGGTAGGCAAACCTGTTCAGGTCCGGCATGGAACACCCGATGCACGACTCCTCGGAGAGATCACCCTTGCGGCGGGTTTTTCCGCCTATGAAGGGGGGGGGATCTCCTACAATATTCCCTATACCAAGAAAATTCCCCTGGAGACCTCCATCCGGGACTGGCAGTATGTAGATCGGTTGATAGGGCTGTATGAGGAGCGGGGTGTCCGGATAAACCGTGAACCTTTCGGCCCCCTGTCGGGAACCCTGGTTCCTCCATTTATAAGCCATTGCATTGGTATTATTGAAGGGCTATTAGCATTGGAGCAGGGGGTTCGTTCGATCTCTCTGGGGTATGGTCAGGCAGGAAATCTCCTTCAGGATATAGCCGCCATAAAATCACTTCGAGATCTTGCCCATGAGTTTTTCTCCGAGGCTGGTTTTGATGATTATGAATTGACCACCGTATTTCATCAGTGGATGGGAGGCTTCCCGGAAAAGGAGTCCCAGGCCTTTGCCGTTATCGCCTGGGGTGGGGCAATCGCCTCCATGGCCGGTGCGTCCAAGATAATAACAAAAACTCCTCATGAGGCGATGGGCATCCCCACCAGAGAGGCCAATCTTCAGGGGTTGGAGGCCACAAGGCAAATGGTAAATATGCTCTCCGATCAAAGCCCCGAGAGCAGTACCGAACTCGAACGGGAGATAGAAATAATCAAGAAAGAGGTCCGGCAGGTGCTTACCCGGGTTCGTGAACTCGGTGGGGGGGATATGGCTGTGGGATCTGTTCGGGCTTTTGAAGCGGGCGTCCTGGATGTCCCTTTTGCTCCCTCGATTTATAATAATGGCAAGCTTCTGCCTGTCAGGGACAATTATGGGGCTGTCCGGCTGTTGTCGTCGGGACAGATTCCTTTCAGTGATGATATCCTCGATTATCATAAATCAAAGATTGATGAACGGGCCGTGGCTGAAGGAAGGGAGCCAAATTTCCAGATGGTCATCGATGATATTTATGCTATCAGTAAAGGAAAACTTGTCGGGAGGCCCAGATGAGAATCCGGGATGTCATCTTTTCGCCGGGAAAGAGCGGGTACTATTTCGATGATCAGGCAGCCGTGAAGAGCGGTGCCGGAAAGGACGGTTTAATTTATCGGGGAAAACCTGTTACATCCGGTTTTTCAGCGATTCGCCAGGCAGGCGAGTCCGTTTCGATCATGCTTATCCTTGAAGACGGTAATATTGGGATTGGGGATTGTACGGCAGTTCAGTACTCCGGAGCGGGAGGGCGTGATCCTCTCTTCCTTTCCGATCAGTACATTCCTTTCCTGGAAAAATATATCAAACCTTTGCTGCTCGAATCAGATTTTACCAGTTTCAAATCCGCTTCTGAATATTTCGATTCCCTGTTGATAAAGGACAAACCCCTTCACACCGCAATTCGCTATGGTATCAGTCAGGCCTTTTTATCCGCCCGGGCAGCCGAGAGCTCATCCCTTATGTGTGAGGTTGTCTGTGATGAGTGGAATCTTCCTGTGATACCGGAACGGATTCCACTATTTGGTCAGACCGGGGATGACAGGTATGACGGAGCGGATAAGATCATCCTCAAAAGAGCGGAAGTTCTTCCCCATGGTCTTATCAATAATGTTGATGAAAAACTGGGAAGGGATGGAGAGAAGCTTATCGATTATATCGCATGGCTTGTAAAGAGGATTAAACAGCTCTCCGGGACCGCTGAATATAAACCTGTATTGCATTTGGATGTTTACGGTACGATCGGTATTCTATTCGATTATAAAACTGAAAAAATCAGGGAATATCTGATCAGGCTTGAGGACGCGGCAGGTGGTCATGACTTATATATCGAAGGCCCCGTGGATGTGGGGGAAAAAACACATCAGATCGAGAGCCTTGGAAAGATCAAGGAGAGTCTTGAAGTGGCTGGTTCCCGGGTTAAGATCGTAGCAGATGAATGGTGTAATACCTTTAAGGATATAAAGGATTTTACCGATGCAGACTGCTGTCATATGGTGCAGATAAAAACTCCCGACTTAGGCTGCGTGAATAATATTGTAGAAAGTGTCCTCTATTGCAACCGGATGGGGATGGAATCTTACCAGGGGGGAACCTGCAATGAAACCGATATCTCGGCAAGGGCCTGTGTCCACCTTGGCCTTGCCACACGTCCACAGAGGATGCTTGTGAAACCTGGTATGGGGTTTGATGAGGGTTTTACCATCGTAAATAATGAGATGTCCCGTACCATCGATATCCTCAAGATGAAACAAAGGAGCGGAATGTGAAAAAAGAGTATAAGATACTTTCTCCCACGGCAATTTTGGGATACGGATACCCGAAGGAATCTTTTATGAGGGGGATAGAAGAGTCTCCGGATCTAATCGCAGTTGACGCTGGCTCCACCGACCCGGGACCCTACTATCTAGGATCAGGGAAATCCTTCACCGACAGGACGGGAGTAAAGAAAGACCTGCGGACCATGCTGATAGAGGGAGTAAACAGAGGAATCCCCGTGGTGGTTGGCTCCTGTGGTGGCTCCGGGGCCGCTCCTCACCTGGAATGGTGTAAGGATATCGTCCTTGAGATCGCCAAAGAAGAGGGGCTTAAGTTCAAGCTCGGCATTATTCCCGCTGATATTGATAAAAGTATCGTCCGGGATAGCCTTAAGGCTGGAAGGATCACACCTCTCCAGTTTGTTCCGGATCTGACGGAAGAGATTATCGATGAATCAACCTACATTGTTGCCCAGATGGGAATAGAACCGATTATCGAGGCTCACAAAAAGGGTTGCGGTGTAATCCTTTGTGGAAGAGCCTACGACCCCTCGGTTTTCTCTGCCATTCCTATTTTTATGGGGTACAATCCCGGCCTTGCGATACACTGTGGAAAGATCCTTGAATGTGCTGCCATCGCCGCGACTCCCGGTTCCGGGTCCGATTCAGTCATGGGAATCCTAAGAGAAGACTCTTTTTTTCTTAAGACCCTAAGCGATGGACGAAAGTTTACAAAGGAATCCACGGTTGCCCATTCCCTTTATGAAAAGTCAGATCCCCGATTCCTACCTGGCCCTGGAGGGATTCTTAATCTGTCTGAAACCATTTTTACCGAACATCCCGATGGTGTCGAGGTCTCGGGAAGCAGGTTTGAACCGAGTGAAAAATATATGGTAAAACTTGAGGCCGCCCGAAGAACAGGATATCGAACCATCACCATCGCCGGATCGAGAGATCCCATTATGGTTGGAAATATCGACAAGATCCTTTCCGAAGTTGAAACCAGAGTAAAGTCGGTCATGGACGAGGAGGGGATTGAGGGAAAAATATTCTTTCACATCTACGGAAAAAGGGGCACCATGGGTGACCTGGAACCGGAAAACTCAACCGGAAAAGAGATCGGCATACTTATCGAAGTTGTAAGTAAAAATCAGGAGTCGGCAAATACAATCTGCAGTATCACAAGATCAACCTTACTCCATTATGGATATGAAGGGAGAATATCCACCGCCGGAAACCTCGCCTTCCCATTTTCTCCCTCGGATATAAAGGCCGGGGAGGTCTTCGAGTTTTCGATCTACCACCTTATGGAGATCGAGGGGCTCAATCTGTTTACACCCGAAATACAGGAGGTTTAAGGGAAATGAAGAAATCAATGTTTGAATTAGCCCGTGTGGTTCGATCAAAAAACGCCGGTCCCTATGAACTGACCCTGGATATAATCTTTAAAAATGAGGAAGATTTTAACATTGTGAAGGAGAAAAATCTTATCAACAAGACTTCTATTGCAGAAGTTTACCATATAAAGGAAGGTGAGATAGAGAATATTATATACTTTGATCCGGCCCTGGCGGTGAAGATTCTCCTGCCGCGAAGGATAGTCTCCGGTTCTCCCGGAGATTCAGATGTGTACGGGGCCCAACAGCATGCACCCCTGTTGAAACTGGAATTCGATATTTAACCCGGGCGGACGAACCAGGCGGTGATAAGCCGAGCAGTGATAAGCCGAGCAGTGATAAGCCGAGCAGTGATAAGCCAAACTGTGACAAATCGAGCAAAAAGCATGAGGAACAAATGGAATCAAAAACACCGATAAAAGAAAACCTGGTATTTGCCAACTATTATGCTCCGAGGGGAAGAAAGCGGCTCTATATTCTTGGGCATGAACTCTCCGAGCGCTACCTCTATCCCTCGGATCTTCTGATCGGAATAATCGGTGCCGAGGGGGCCGGAAAATCTACGCTTATAAAAGGGCTTTTTCCGGGACTTGAACTTACCAATGACGATGATGGTGTAAATATCCAGCCGGCGCCCTTATTTAAATTTTCGGGGAATGATTTTTTTTCCGGCCATACCTTCCACATCGATATCAGATTTGAATCGGCCTTCAGGCAGAAATATGAAATTGTGGAAGCTATAAAAAATGCTATCAACCATAATCGCCGGGTAATAATTGAACATTTTGATCTGATTTATGAACACCTCGGGTTCAATGCACAGATCATCTTCGGAATCGGGGAGGAGGTTATCGTCGTTCGTCCGTCGGTCTTCGGACCCAGCCCGGAGGCCATTCGCAATGTCGTCTCCAAGACCATCAAGTTTCGACTAATGGCCCACTCGGCCGAAGATATAACGAGTCTTGTACTCCAGCGTGATTATAATTACACCCCCAGTGAACTGCATTCAGATATTAAACACGGATTTGTAATCGGATTTACCGAAAAGCCGGATATAAGTATCCCCGAGCTTGAAACCAAAATAAACGAAATTATTGATAAGGATTTAAAAATCCAGGCGAAGGATGAGAGTAATATTCGAATCGGTGAAGAGTTCATTTACTGTACCGGGGTAAGAACCCATGTGAAATCCACGGGGGATATCAAAAACTTTCGGTTTCTCCCTGAATACAGGTATGATCCCATATCCCGTGAGTATCTGCTGGTTGGAATTGTCGGTCAGCAGGAAATAGCCGGCTTTGAGGAGATTGCACCGACCTTAGGCTAAAAACAACGCTAAATTGATTCAGGGATACTGTATTTAAAGAAAAAACGTAACTACTCAGCACCAACCATGAATGGGTTTCCGGCAAAGACTCTTAAAAGCGCTTCCATTGCATGAACA
>JAEINK010000077.1 GCA_016342585.1 Spirochaetales bacterium | reverse complement strand
GGAAAGAGACCTTTTCTGGGTAAAACCAATTTAAGTGAAGATGAGGTAAAAACCTGGACGTGTCAGTGGACTAATCCTGGCAGGAGTGTAGGTCGGAGGATTCCAAATTATATCTTTCTGTGAGTAGTGAGAGATCAACAGGCTTTGGGGCACTATTTTATAACTACATATAGGTAAAAGAGTAGCTATAATCAGATCCGGGTAATATAATAAGTATATGTCTGAAATGCTTGAGATTGAAGGTATGAATATGCTTTTGGAAGATTTTCCAGAGGTAAAAAGGATAGAATATTACTCTTTGATTAATAAAGTTTCCGATGGTATCGATTTATCTTACCTGAAATGTACCTATGAATATCCACAGGCAGGCGGTGCTTCCGGTTTAGTAATTCCTTTTCCGCTGACAGAACTCGTTTTAAAACGGATACTCTGGTCTTTTTCCTCTGAACTCCTTTTTGCGGATATTGAAAGGGAGGAGAGTAGAAGGCTTTCACCCCTGCTTTCATGTTTACATGATTCCGGGAATAACTTCCCGGGAGTAGAATTAGATGAAGTGTTTTCCTCTTTCGGGTTGTCCATATTCTTCTCCGGTAAACCCGGTGGCGCTCTTCTTTTTCGATATATCCGGGATGATGTTTTTTCTGAGGTTGAGGTTATACGAAGAATAATCCTTCTTTCTAAAGAGATCTTTCCCTTACTTTTTCCGGAAAAATCTCCTATTATCTGGCCCGAATTCTCTCTTTGTGATCCACTTCGAACAGTAAAAACAGGATCTGCTTCCGGGATTGATCTGGGGAGTCAGTTGAATCAACTCCCCTTGGACATGGTGGGTATAAACAAGGCTCTGGGAGACTCGGAGGTCATGTTTTTCAAGGATGTGATGCCTGGTTTTCTTATGAGGCTTCCTGAGCAGCTGCGGGAGATGGAAGAACAACTGAATATGAGGGACCTCTCCGGATTACGAAAGGGTAATCACAGGATAAAAGGAGCCTCGGCCAGTCTTTTTGCTCTGAGCCTCTCCTGTGTAAGTATCCGTCTTGAAGAGGCCATAGATTCCGAAAAAATAGAAGACATTCAAGCGGCTTTTCTAAAATTGAAGGAAGAGATCGATTGCCTGGTTGGTTTTTTTCGGACTGTTTCTGCCGGGTTAGAGGGTGGTTCCGATGCTGTCTAAACAAATACGCAGCTCTCTTTTTGTTTTTATCATCACCCTCCTTCCATTTTTTGCCTATCCAGATGAAAATGAGGAGCTTTTTCAGGTTGAACCCGGGGTAATCGATCTGCGGAATGCAGATTTACTTAGCGACGAAATTCCCCTGGATGGTTTTTGGCTTTTTAAAGAGGGAGATTTTGTCTCTCCTGACGATTTTGATGACAATACAGGATTCAAGCCAATCCGGGTCCCCGGGCGTTGGGAGCTCGAAAATGGGGCCGCCGGATATGGGACCTATAAGGTCAAACTCCTGCTTCCGGAAATAACGGAATTGATGGGCCTGAAATATGGGTATATCGGTTGGGCTTTCCGGTTATTTATAGATGGAAATGAGGCAGTCAAAGTCGGTGAACCTGGTGAAAACTTTGATGCAGAGACAATTCAGGGGCAGCTGGGGATTCTTAACTTTTTTGCAGATGGTGAAGTCGAAATCCTGATTCATGTTTCGAATTTCCATGCCAGAAAGGGGGGTATTATAAATCCCATCTACACGGGGAGTGCCGCGACTCTGAACCGGGAGAGGGACCGAGGGTTTCTCTGGTTATTCTTTACCATTGGTGTTGGATTTTTTATTGGTTTTTACTACATCATGTCCTTCTTTTTTCGAAAGAAGGATATGTATAATTTTTACTTTGGACTGTTTTCTCTTGTTCTGGTAGCCCGGGTTATTCTGGTGAAAATTGATGGTTTGAAACACCTTTCTTCCACCATCGCTTCACTATCTTTTGAGTTTATTGCGAAACTTGATTATCTTACTAATTTTCCACTCCTGATTATTTTTGTGTTGTTTCTTTATCTCTATTTTGATATCCCCAGAAAGAGTGGATGGTTTTTGAGAATCACCCAGGTCCTGACAGGATTCTATATCTTGATGGTTCTGTTCCTTCCCTACAGGATCTATAATAATTTTCTCGTTTTCTTTCAGTTATATATAATGATATCCATTTTTCCTCTGCTGATAATCGTTCTTAATCAACTCTGGAAATATAAAATCTCAAAACCTGGGTTTATATTCAGTTACCTCATCCTTTGTTTAACGGTTATTCTCGATATTCTAGCAAATTTGGATGTGATCCCCTCAACCGAACTCTTTACGTATCATACCGGGTTTTTTATCTTTGTGATTTTTCAGTCAATTTTTATAAACCAGGGGTTTACCAGGTCTCTGGGGCGGGTTGAGGAGCTCTCTGTCAGGTTGAATGAATTACTTGATGAGAAAAAAGAGTATCAGGCAGTTTTGGAAGAGACGGTAGCCGAACGTACATCGAATCTTGAATCGGCCAGGATAGAGGCTGAGCGGGCAAATAGGGCAAAGAGTGATTTTCTGGCGAGAATGAGTCATGAGATCAGAACCCCCATGAATGCAATTTCCGGGTTTGGACACCTTCTCTTTTTAGAGCCTAATTCGGATAAGCGGAAATATATCTCCCGGATGGTCGTCGATGAATCGGATAAACTATTAAACCTGGTAAACGAGCTCCTTGATCTATCCAAGATCGATGCCGGGGAGATGGCTTTTGATTATAAACCTTTTTCTCTGAAGCAATCACTTGATTCGCTCACTCTTTTCTTTAAACCCCAATTTGATAAAGAGGGTTTGGATTTCAGGGCCAATCTTCACATAGAGGATCTGATTGTTGAAGGGGATTCTTACCGGTTGCGTCAGATTCTTGTTAACCTGCTGGGAAATTCCATTAAATTCACCCATAAGGGGGGAGTTGTTCTTACAGTTCACGTTATCAAAGAGACCCGCGAAAAAATTGAGGTGTATTTTGGCGTTGAAGATACGGGGATTGGAATTCCCGAAGATAAGCTGGAAACCATCTTTAATGAATTCACCCAGGCCGATACATCTACCAGTCGAAAATATGGTGGGACTGGCCTGGGAACCTCTATTGCCAAGAATTTTGTTACCCTTATGGGTGGAAAAATAGGTGTTGAGAGTCGGAAAGGCGAGGGGTCTGTTTTCTGGTTCACCCTGCCTTTTATGATATCATCTGAAAAGTTGGTACTGGAAAAGGATCCGAAAGTGGAGTTCTCCTACCCAAGTCTGCAGGAGTTAAAAGTGCTTGTTGTTGAAGATTACCCTCCCAACCAGGAGGTGGCCCGGCAGCATCTGGAGTATGCCGGGTGTGAGGTTGCGGTTGCTGAAAATGGTAAAATAGCGGTAGAGATGTTCTCAAAATCCATCCCCGATTTAATCTTTATGGATCTTCATATGCCTGAAATGGATGGACTTGAAGCAACGCGGGTTATCCGAACCATGCCAGGAGGGGCGGGTGTTACTATCTTTGGTCTGACTGCGGATCCCTTTGAAAAAACAATAAATGAGTGTCTTCGCGCCGGGATGAATGATGTTCTTGTTAAACCTGTCCGGTGGATCTCTTTTCTTGAAAAAATCGCATCGTCTACCGCGACGTAAGATGTAATTCAGGTCGGCTTTACGATTTCTGCAAAGAGAAGTTCACCCTCTTCCTGATAGACAAGCCAGTATTGAAGCCTCTCGTCGAAGTATGTGGAAAAATCTGAAAGGTTTACCATCTCTGCATTTTCCAGGTCATCCGGGTTGAAATAGATCTCTGCTATGGCGGTATCACTTCCTTCTAGGATGTCATTTATGGCACCATACAGCCTCATGAGGCTCATGGCCGCCTTTATTGCGGCTTTATTCCCTGTGGAAAGGAGAGTTTTTTCTGTGTATTGTTCACGGAGTTTTTCAGGTTTGAAATCATTATTTTCACTCTTTTTTATCCATTCATAATATCCGGACAGAAAATCCGAGGGTGTAAGCCCGGACGCTTTTACAATGGTGGTGAACCAGTATTGAGTTTCTCCTCCGGAGAGGAATGCGTCGGCAGATTCTGTCAGAACTTCCGCGAGGGCTATATCCTCCTCCGGAAACCCGGGTAAAGCTATTATCAGGTAGGGTGATTTTCTGTTGTAATCCATTCCGAATTCTTCCGCTCTCTCTGCCAGGGGTGTGCCCGGCAGGACGGCCAGGGGGAAAATATCAAGATTCTGAGGTTTCTGGGAGAGGGCAAAATCCATACTTTTCAGAAAATAAGTATAAGAGTCCCCCGGAATTCCATAGATCAGATCCAGCCCGAAAGGTACCCCATTATTATGCAGACTATTACATCCTGCAGTAAACTTCTTTTCATTGAAAAATCTGTTCACATTTTTCAGGGCGGTTGGATTGGATGATTGGAGACCGATCTGGAGATAACAATTAATTTCTCCAAAACTTCGTGCGAGTTCCTCATCCAGCTCCTCACCCTTGATTTCAAAAGTGAATTGTATCTCCGGGCAATGTTCTTTGATGAGTTCCAGAATTTTCAAGGCGTGCTTCTTGTTCGAGTTGAAGGATGGATCCAGCACAAAAATCTGACAGATATCGTTTTCAGAGAAAAACTGCAACTCCCCGGCCAGTCTGTCGTAGGGGTAGGTTGCTGTTTTATCTCTTCCTTTGGACTCATAGCAGAAACTGCAGTTATAGGGACATCCCCTGGATGTTTCCCACAGGATACCGGGAAACAAGCCAATATCCAGGGTCTTAGAAAGGAAGGATGACGGAGTCTCGCCGGGCCGGGTATTATATACGGGGACCGTATTCAGGGATGATGTTTTCCGGGATATGAGTCCTGCTTTTGGGCCGGGATCCTCTCCTTTCAAAATGGAACCAGTTACTCCGGGGAGAACCACCTCCCCATCTCCCAGGATGATGTAATCCAGTACAGAATCCTTCATGAGGGAGCCGGGGTTGGCTGTGGCTTCGGCACCTCCTCCAATAAGGATGATTTCCGGTCTGAGACGTTTCAGTTCCTTTGTCAGGGTAACGATTTCACTCCTGTTCCAAATGTAGATCGACAAACCAATAGCATCGGGTTCAGCGGAAAGGATCTGATCCAGGATGTTTTTCTCAGATGATTCTGACAGGTAAAATTGTATTATTTTTGTTTCGAGTAATTCTTTAGGAAATTCGTTATCTAATGTTGTCTTGAGAATTGAGACTCCCAGGGGGAAAGCCATGGTGGATACTTCACTGGATATGGATGTAAGCAGAAATTTCAAATACTTTTTTTCCTCTGTACCGGCCAGGATTCTATCAGTCTTATTGCTTCATCTCCAGGAACGGGCCGGCTGTAATAGTACCCCTGGATCATATCACACCCTTCAACCCTGAGTACATCCAGCTGTTCTTTGGTCTCCACCCCTTCAGCAACAATTTTCTTTTGAATCGATTTTCCAAGAGCGATTATTGCCTTCACAATGGGAAGGCCGCTTTCACTGTTGATATTGTCAATGAAGGATTTATCGATTTTAAGGGTATCGAACCTTAGATCCTGAAGGTAGTTCATGGACGAGTAACCCGTCCCGAAGTCATCAATTGCGATGGGAAAACCCTGGGAGGAGAGGCTGGCAATGCCGTTCAAAGCCCCGGATGTTTCCGTCGCGGCGACACCTTCTGTAACCTCAAGCTCCAGTCTGGAGAAATCAAGATTGTGTGATTTGGCAGCTTTTATCAGGTAATTTTCGAAACCAGGTTCTTTGAACTGTCGTGCGGAGATATTGATAGCGACCTGGAGATCCCCTCTTCCTCTATCGGAAAGGCGGTTTAAAAAACGGGCCGCTTCATCAATAACGAATTTCCCTATATCTACAATTGCTCCTGTCTCTTCAGCCAGGGGGATGAACTCGGCCGGAGATATGGGGTCTTCCCTGTTCCACCGAATCAGGGCTTCAAAGCCGGAGATCATCTCCGTATCCGTATTCACCTTTGGTTGATAGTAAAGCTCGAACTCACCATTTACTGTAGCATTTTGAAGGCTTTGTTCCATGGCTCGTCTTTTAATTGTTTGGCTGTCATATTGGGGATCGAATATTGTAAATGTCCCTCTTCTCAATTTTTTTGTTCGTGCAAGGGCTATTTTGGCCTTTTTTAGAAGCTCTTCGGAAGAGGCCCCATCCTCCGGATATATTGAGATTCCCATGCTGATGGCAATCTTTGTTTCTTCTCCCAGAAGGGTGAAGGGTTCTGTAAGGCTGTTTTGAATTCTCTGAAGAAAATCCAGGGAGAGGTTTGCCCTTGAGAGCCGGGGGATTAAAACAACAAACTCATCACCTGACAGTCGAGCGGCAGTATCCTCTTCTCTAAGGGTTTCAAGTAGTCTTGCCCCGAATTGGCGAAGGAGTTTATCTCCTTCATGGTATCCTATAGTATCATTTATTCTCTCCAGATCGTCGATATCTATGAGAATGCAGACACAGCTTTCCCCAGTTCTTTCGGCATATTTCACCGTTCGGTTCAGGACTTCCATGAAAAGAACCCTGTTGGGGAGGTTGGTCAGGAGATCGTAATTGTTGAGCTTATCAAGCAGCTCCTTTCCATCGGCGATATCATTCAGGCAGATATAAGATTCCCGCATACCCTTTATATTTATAGGCTGAACAAGGTATTTAGAACTCCCCGTTGTCCACTCGACACTACTTTTTTTCGTGATTATATCTTTAATATTGTTCTGCCAGGGGGCAAGGAGCCTCCCGTTTCGATCAAATAACTTGTCGAGAGAGGCACCCCATGCCGCATTGTTCATGTAGGAGTATATCCCGTCAGCATCGAGCCTTATGACTGGTAAAGGCATTTCATCGGTTAGATTGAACAGGCTTTCTGCTTTCTTTGTCTGTTCAGAGAGGTCTTTATTTTTTTCGTTGAAAATTCTGCTGTACTCATCAAGTACGCCTGTAACAAGGCGGGTTTCATTTTTGAAGGCTGGTTCCAGGAGGGTTACAGTTCTAAATCTCTTTCTTAAATAATCTGAAAGGGATTTAGTTTTTATGATCGAAACTGCTGCGAATATTCCAGCGGTAGAGAGCATGATAAGAGCTTGAATGGTAATCCAGCCCGGCAAAGCTGAAGATGATATTTTTAAAATTCTCAATTGAAAAAACAGACCGATAATATTTATAATTAGTATGAGAATTCCGGACGCTACCAACATTTGAAGCCACATGGGCTGATCTTTATATTTTTTAATCAATGCTCACCTTCCTCGGCGCAAACCAACTATTAATAGTATTATCCCTGATTTGATTAAAATCAAGTATGATACTAATAATCTTTTCACCGTGCCCCAAAGCTTGTTGAATTCCTTTATGTGGTGTGATCATATTTTAAAATTACACCATATAGAGTGTCGTCGATTATAAAATAACACCCTTTGGGGCACTCAGTAGTCTTTACACCAGAGAAATCAGCTTAAACCCTGAACCCCATGGCATTTCTGAGCACTTTTATCTTTTCCGCAGCCAAAATTCTTGCTTTTGCTGAACCTTCCAGGAGAATATTATCAATCACAGACTTATCCGCCATTAACTCTTCATACCTTGTGCGGATGGGAGTCAGAACCTCATTGATCTTTTCAAAGAGTTCGTTTTTGGCGAATCCCCAACCCATACCCCCGGCCCGGTAGACTGTGGCCAACTTATCCTGCTCTTCCTTGGTGGCAAAAAGTTTATACAGGGCGAACACGCTGCATGTTTCGGGATCTTTGGGTTCCTCCAGGGCCTGAGAGTTGGTAACAATCTTGTTGATTGTTTTCTTTAGTTTCTTTTCCGGAAGAAAGAGTGTGATGGTGTTGCCATAGCTTTTACTCATTTTTCGTCCATCCAGACCTGTTACCGTCTCTGTCTCTTCATTGATCCTCGGTTCCGGGATTGTCAGGAGTGGTTTTCCGTAGTTATGGTTGATCGCCTCGGCGATATCCTGAGCCATCTCTATATGCTGCTTCTGATCCCTTCCAACGGGAACAAGGTTTGAATCAAAGAGGAGTATATCGGCAGCCATCAAAACCGGATATGTATAGAGCCCCATATTTATCCCATGATCGGGTGGGTTTTTTTTCTCGTTATTCACATCCACCTGAGCCTTGTAGGCATGAGCCCGGTTCATGAGTCCCTTGGCGGTGAACGCCATGAGTATGGTTGTCAGTTCAAAGGTTTCCGGAATATCTGATTGCCGGTAGATTAATGCTTTTGAGGGGTCAAGGCCACAGGCCAGCCAGGACGCGGCAACTTCGTAGGTGTACTCCTTAAGGACCTCAGGATCTCTGATGCTGTTCAGGGAGTGGTAATCGGCTATGAAGTATCTTGCTTCATACTCGGGCATATTTGCCAGCTCGATGGCCGGTTTAATCGCTCCCAAGAAGTTTCCCAGGTGGGGAACGCCGGTAGGTTTAATTCCTGTTAGTACAATTTGCTTGCTCACGGTTTTCTCTTCCTTGTCTCTTTTGGATCCTCTTTTTTTTCTGCTTAGATCAAGCTTGCTGAAGGAGGTTCCGGGGTGACTTTATAATACTGATAGAGACCCTCTTACTCAATGCTGTACAGACCGCCTGGGTTCTTTTTCTTAATCAGGAGAAACAGGAATCTCTTTTCTGATAGAGGTCCCGATTCTATTTATGCGTGGCTTAGTTGCTCCTCCATGAATTTTAACGTTTCTACTATGTGTGAATCGACATATTCCCAGCTATGGTTGTCGGGGTATTCATGACAGGTATGTTCGATTCCCCTTTCATAAAGGGTCTTATGAAGATCCCTGTTCTGTTCCATAAGATTGTCCCCCGATGCCAATGGCCATTCTTATGGCAAGATAGTTCAAGGTCTCAAGGGGTAGTTCTTCTATCCGTCTAAATAGATCATACTTCCCTCCCGGCGGAGCCACAGCATTCATAAATGGATTCCTTTCCGGCCTGTCTTCCCTTGGATCGTTACAAATCCAGCTGCTTGCGGCCTATGGTGTGATTATTCTGTATTGGAGCCCTGTAAATAATTTTCAAGCGCTGTACGTTTCCAGGGTGTCTGGTGATTATCTCCCAGGCCATGATGAAGATAGATGGATGGGTAGTGATCGCCGCTTCCCTCAGGAAGCCAGATCTGGAAGTCTGCTTTGCATCCAAGAGCCTGGAAGAAAAATGAACCCTTCTTCAGAGCCATTGTTTTTCACCGGGGAATTTAAATCCCCATTTGGCCCTGAGATTGTCCAGGATCTTCATTTCATTCAGAGAATCTTTCAAGGGCATTATGGAAGATTCAATTTTTCCTTCGTCAATACAGGACATCACGTCTCTGATCTCATATTCCTGACCGATGAACTTTCCCAGGGGGAATTCCATTAATTCAGGTTCTTCTCCTCGGATATGGAGGCTTAGTGAGGTGGGTTTGTACCAGGGGTCGTTTATCTCAATTTTGCCGTCGGTTCCGAAAAGGGTGGCATTTTTGACTTCATACCCTGTCTGGGATGACATGATGGTCGCCATCCTGCCCTCATTGTATTTCAGGATACATGAACTTTGGTAATCGAATCCACCTTCCCCCATATCGGCAAGACCTGCAATCTCTAAAGGTTCTCCGAAGAAGTGGTTTGCCATGGATATTCCGTAGGCGCCGACATCCATCATGGAGCTTGCACCGAGAGCCACATCCCAGAAGCGGTTTGTTTTTCCGGCGGGAGCGACGGCCGCAAAGTTTGCCGTAAACCCCCGAAGGTCACCTATGGATTTGGCCTGGATGATCTCCCTGATTTTCACGTATACGGGGAAAAATCTCGTCCACATTCCTTCCATCAGGAAAAGGTTTTTCGCTGTTGCAAGATTGATAAGACTCTCTGCCTCTTCGGAATTCAGAGTAAATGCTTTCTCACAGAGGACATGCTTCCCTGCTTCCAAAGCTGTTGTTACATCCCTCAGGTGAAATTTACCGGGGGTACCAACATAAACGATATCGACTTCTGGATCGGATACGAGGGTTTCGTACCCTTCATATCTCTTTTCGATCCCATATTTATCACCGTATTTATTGGCCGATTCCATTGTTCTGGAAGCTACCGCATATAATTCAGCCTCATCGGGTATATTGCTTAACGCATCACCAAACCTGTTGGCTATTTTCCCTGTTCCCAGGATTCCCCATTTATATCTCTTCATAACTAATTCTCCCATTGTAGTATTTTTTTTGATCCTGATACTTCTGTCAGGATCCCTTTATATATAAACCTTATGAATGATGGCGTTTACGATTTAATTTGAGCCAGGTTTCATCCCTCAGTGCTTGCTTCGAGGGAGTCATTTCTTGTGATTGAGTGGACGGACCACCGGACAACAGAGGGTATAGTAACAGGCAATGTAATGCCTGTCAAGTTTCCAGTTGAAAAATCATTTTTGGTAAGCTAATATATAGGTATGACAATAAAAAAATTAATGAGGTCTCCGTTATATGAACAATTAGCGGTGCTTCTTGTGGAACTTGTTAAGAGTGATGAATTTAAGATGGGAGATAAATTTCTTTCCGAACGGCAGATTTGCGATCGTTTTGATGTGAGCCGGGCTACGGCTAATAAAGCCGTCTCAGCCCTTATTCAGGAGCAGATTCTTGAATTCCGGAAAGGTGTGGGAAATTTTATTATAAATCAAAGTTCTGTAGACAGGCATGTTCATGAGCACTTGAGCTTTACCAATAAAACCCTGGCTCTCGGTAAAAGACCTTCAACCAAAGTAGTTGAATTCAGAGAAACTAATGCAAAAAGTATCCCCGTATATATAAGGGATAAAATGGAAGCCACCGACCAGGAGTCCATAACGGTTGTCCGGCGTATTCGTTATGCCGATGGCAAGCCTGTCATAGCGGAGTGTCATTATTTTCGGAATTCATATTTCGAGACTCCAATCACCGAGGAGGAGGTAGGTGTCTCTGTTTATGATGCCATAACTAAAAACCATGGTATATCTCTTGTTCGGATGGATGAGGTTATTCGCACAATTATTTTATCCGGCGACACTCTTGCTCTCTTCGGGGAAGAGAATGACCTGCCGGGTTTTCTCATGAATTTTATGCCTTTTACGTCGGAAAATGTTCCCCTCTATTTTGCCGAGGTTCTTTACCGGGGTGATTTTTTTGAATTCCATAACAGAATAGGTCCTATTCAGGCTTCCCGGAAGGCAAGGGGGGCTGTTTCTTTTATCTGATTTGTTGCTTTTTTCGTTGAGTATGCAAATAAGTTGCAAAAAAATGTAAAAACGATACATAAAAGTGAAATTTATTTTGACAAATCTGAATTCCTACCTTACTCTTTAATACAATTCTAACTTTAAGGAGTCTTTATGGAAATTGGTGGTTTGCAAACCGTAGTCGGTTTCTTTCTCGGGCTGGGTGCATCGGTACTTTTACCGATCATTTTGTTTATCCTGTCCCTTGTTTTCGGAGCGAAACCGGGAAAATCAATTAGATCTGCGCTGATGTTCGGCGTAGGATTCATCGGCCTTAACCTTGTTATCGGTCTTCTCTCAAGTAACATTGGCCCTGTGTCACAGAGCATGGTTTCAAGGTTTGGTCTTCAGTATGACATTATTGATGTTGGTTGGCCTGCTTGTGCATCTATTGCATTTGGTTCAAAGATATCTACTCTGATTATTCCTGCCGGAATACTCTTAAACCTTCTTCTTATTTTTACCAAAGTAACAAAGACAATCAATATTGATATCTGGAATTACTGGCACTTTGCTTTCGTAGGCGGACTCGTGCAGTGGGCAACAGGAAACATCTGGTATGGTCTTATCTCTGCGCTGATTTTCTCCGCAGCAATGCTGTATCTTGCGGACTGGACTGGTCCTGCTATCCAGCAGACAATGAAACTTCCTGGAATTTCAATTCCACATGGTTTCAGTGCCGCTCCTATACCCTTTGCTATTCTTATAAACAAGATTATTGATTTGATTCCCGGACTTAGAGATGTAAAGGGTGATCCGGAGACCGTAAAGAAAAAGTTTGGTCTTATGGGTGAACCATTGATTATGGGTGTTGTTATCGGTCTTGTTCTTTCAGGTGTTGCCTACATAGGTGTTGGCCCCTGGACCGATTGGCTTGGAAAAATGCTTTCTACCGGGGTGTCTCTGGGGGCTGTAATGGTTCTCATGCCCAGAATGGTCTCTCTTCTTATGGAAGGTCTTATTCCTCTTTCAGATGCTGCCCGTGACTTTTTACAGAAAAAATCAGGTGATAGAGAGATCTATATTGGTCTTGATTCCGCTGTTATCGTTGGTCACCCCACAGCAATCGCAACTGGATTGGTTATGGTTCCCATTACCCTGATTCTGGCAATTATTCTACCGGGAAACAAGGTTATTCCTTTTGGTGACCTTGCTGTACTTCCTTTCCTTGTATGTATGGTCATTCCCATTGTTAAGGCTAATGTATTCAGATCTATTGTAATTTCTACTGTATTTATGATTCCTTCAATTTACATCATGAACTTTCTTGCAGAAGGAACTACTGCCGCCGCCGTTGCTGCTGATTTTGCCCTTCCCGAAGGCGCAAATTTAGTAACCTCTATCTGCGATGGTGGAAACTGGATCCCAGCTCTTTTTCTTGCACTTTCCAATAATTTCTGGATTGGAAATATTGCTGTTGTTGCTGTTCTTGCGGTTCTCTGGTGGCGACTTAAAAAGAATCCTGCCGGCTGGCACAAACTTGCCGGTTATGAAGCAGAAAAAGTAGAAAAATAAATCTTACCTGGCTGCCGTCCCTCTTCCTCCTTTATTAGAAAGGGCGGCAGCTTTAATTTTGAATCATCTAAGGGGATTATTTTTTATGGTAATTGAAGATATTTTAAAACCGGAGTGTATTCTTGGTAAACTCAATGTCTCCTCCAAGGAAGAGGCTCTGAAAATCATGGCCGAAAAGCTCCAGGAGCTTGGGTATGTCAAAGATTCATATGTTCAGGCTATCCAGGACCGGGAAGCGAGTTTTCCTTCTGGTCTTCCTATGGAAGATCTGAAAATAGCTATTCCGCATACGGATGCTGATCATGTGAACCAGTCGGTGATCTGTTTTGCACGCCTTGAATCGCCGGTTGAGTTTTCTGTGATGGGAGATCCCGACCAGAAGATACAGGTTCAGTTAATCTCCATGTTCGCACTTAAGGAGAAGAAAAAGATTGGCGATCTGCTGGAGACTCTCATCACAACCTATCAGGATAATGATGTTCTTAAAGCTCTCCTGGATGCTTCTGATGAGAAGGTTATGTATGATATCCTTTTTGAAAGTGTCGGTCAAAATCTTAAGGGGTAAGTATGAGGTTTCTTGAAGGTAAATCCGCATCTGCGGGAATCTGCAGAGGGACAGCATACCTCTTCAGTGTCCCTGAATTAAAGTTTGAACCAGGAGTGATAGAAGATACGGATATTGAAGGACAGCGGCTTGAAAAAGCTTTCTCTGACACCTTTAATGAGTTGTCGTTGATAAAATCCGGTTTATCTGAGAGTTTGGGTGAAGAGTACGGTCATATATTCAGGGCTCAGATGACAATGGCGGAAGATGAAGAGTTTTTAAAGGATACTGTTGATATTATCCTTGAAGAGAAATGCTGTGCAGAACAGGCTCTTACGGCTATCTATGATGGTTATTCAGAGCTTTTTGCCTCCCTTGGGGAGGATGATTATAACAGGCAGAGGCTTGCCGATCTTACAGATGTGTTCAAGAGAATACTGCGAAATCTCCTCGGGATACAGGAGGTGAGTCTTGCCGGTGTACCGAAAGGTTCGATTGTAATGGCGGAGGATCTTCTTCCTTCGGATACGGCAATGATGAACAGGAATAATGTCCTTGGGATAATAAGCGAGAAGGGGGGGGTTACCTCTCATGTTGCTATCCTGGCAAAAAGTCTTGGTATCCCAGCTGCTGTAGGTGTTGCAAACGCCATGTCTGAGGCTGACCAGGCTATGGAAGTCCTTCTTGATACAAGTGATTTTGAGAAAGCCAGTGTTTGTTTAAATCCTGATAATGAAAAACGTGCCTCCTTCCTTACAAAAATGGAGGATTACAATAGAAGAAAACGTGAAATTTTACTGAATAAGGATCTTGAGCCGGTGACTCTGGATGGGAAAAAGGTTGAGCTCTCAATTAATATTGGATCCATTGAGGAGCTTGAGAGTGGATTAGAGTTTGGGGCTAAAAGCATAGGGCTTCTTCGCACCGAATTCTTTTTTCTTGGCAGTCAGTCCCTTCCAGATGAAGAAAAACAGTTTCGTTTCTACCGAACGGCAGCAGAAAAGATGGCTCCAGGTATGGTTGTTATCAGAACTCTGGATATTGGCGGTGATAAAGAGGTTTCCTGCTTTAGCCTGCCAAAGGAGGATAATCCTTTTCTGGGACTGCGTGGAATTCGGGTTTCTTTAAAATATAGAGACATGTTCAAAACTCAGCTTCGTGCTATTATGAGAGCAGCTGCCTATGGAAATGTTAAAGTAATGTTTCCCATGGTTGCTGATGTTTCCGAATTTCTTCTGGCAAAGGAAATTATTGCGGAAGCGGTGGGTGAACTTAAGGCCGAAGGTGAGGTTTATGATTCGGACCTTGAAGCCGGTGTGATGGTTGAGACCCCTGCCGCGGTTCTCTTAACGGATCTCTTGACCCGGAAAGCTGATTTTGTAAGTATCGGGACTAACGATCTTACACAGTATGTTTTATGTGCTGACAGGATCAATGAGAATGTCAGTTCCTATTACAGACTTTTCAGTCCGGCAGTTTTCAGGGCTTTAAAGATGACTGCTGAAAATGCCCACCAGAATGGGAGATGGGCTGGGATCTGCGGCGAACTCGGTGGCATGTCTCTTGCGATACCGGTTCTCGTTGGATTGGGAATAGACGAACTGAGTATGAATGCCCGGCAGCTTCCTGAAGCGGTTTCCATTATCCGGAAGCTTAATTATGAAGAGTGCAGGTTGGCAGCAGATAAAGTTCTGTCGATGGAAACTGAAGAAGAAATCAAGGATTATCTTCAGTCTAAATTTTAGCAGCAGGAAAGAGCCTGCAATATAGGAGCAAATGATGGCAAAAAAAATTCTTGTATCCTGCGGAACGGCAGTGGCAACATCGACCGTAGTTCTTCGAAAAATTGAAGAAAGATTAGGAGAAAAAGGTTTGTCCGCAAATCTTATTCAGTGTAAAGCCGCTGAGGTTCCCTCCAAACTGGATGGCGTAGATTTGATTGTAACAACAACACCCGTCGGTGATGTCGGGGATATTCCTGTAATCCAAACCCTCTCCTTTTTAACTGGAATTGGTCTGGAAGCAGATATGGAAAAAATAATTTCCTACATTAAAGAGTAAATAATGATAGAATCGATTTCAATGGGTAAAATGCTTTTTCAAGGCAAGGTTTCCCGTTCAGACACTATAGTATATGCAGATAAGATGAACACCAAATGGTGGATTGAAAGCCGGAATTGTATCGAAATTGGAGACCTCGATGAGGTCTTCAAGGCAGAGCCGGAGGTTGTCGTTGTCGGTCTGGGATTTATGATGCCCATAAAAATCAGTGACAGTGCTGTTGCGGAGCTGGAAGGTAAAGGTATCGAGGTTCTTATTGAAAAATCCGACGCTGCCTGTGAGCTTTTTAATGAAAATGTTGGCAAAAAGAAGACCATAGGATTATTTCATCTGCTTTAAGGTTAAATATGAAAAATAAGAGAGAGCGGCTTGACGGTATAATATCAATTCTCAGGGTTGAGGGTAAAACAAGCCTAGCAAATCTTGCTGAGAGATTCGAGGTCTCTACCGCAACGATTAGAAGGGATATAAAGCTGCTCGAAAGCTCGGGGCAGATTTTTCAGGCTGTAGGAGGTGAGGTCCTATATAAAAAGGATTATCCAGGCCCCAGTCGGGAAGAGATGCTGAGCAAGGCAATTGATGAAAAGGTCAGAATTGCTGAATACTGTTCCTCTTTGGTCGAAGATCGGGATACCATTATTGTGGGGCCCGGGGTTGTTACAAACCTTACGGGCCGAATCATCGGCGGGCTGGATAAGGAGTTCCGGGTAATTACCAACTCTCTGAGCCTTGGAATGGAACTTTCCAAGCTGGACAATATCAGTGTTTTCATGCTTGGGGGGGATGTCGAAAAACAGTATTCGGTGGCCTTGAATCCCGGTTTCGATCCCATGAGTGGGATACAGTATGCGGATAAGCTTTTTCTTACGGCGGATGGTATCGATAATGAATATGGGCTAACATATTTCAATTCGACAATGCTGCCCGTCATAAGAGGTATGATGAACGTCTCCAGGGAAGTGATTCTCATTGCTGATTCTACAAAGTTCGGTAATGTGTGTTTTAATTACCTGGATGATCTTTCCGGTATAACAAAAATTGTAACAGATAATGGAATAAAGAAGAGCCATTTAAAGGCTATCGCAAATGAAGGCATTGAGATCGTTACGGTTTGAGGTGAATTATGTTTAAAGAAATAACACACTCCATAGTGGGTAAGTGGGGCTCTCTGGTCCTGGATTTTTATATAGAGAATCAGTTGATTTTTAATCTCCTGATCGTCACTTATGCCGGCATCATGCTTGTACTGCGTGTTCGGCGAAGAAAGCGCTCAGAAAAACAAAATCGGGAGAGTTATTCTAAATGAAAGAAATTGAAATTGTTGTTAAGAACGAAACCGGTCTTCATTCAAGACCTGCGGATTTATTTGTGCGGACAGCAAAACTGTTTAAATCTGATATCACCGTTTCCAAGGGTGAGAAGTCTGTAAATGCGAAGACAATTCTAAAGGTGATACTTCTTAATGTATCCCAGGATGATACTATTAAGATCTCTGCTGATGGGGAGGATGAGGATGTGGTCTTGTCTGAACTGAGGACTCTTATTGAATCGGATTTTACAGAGGTGAATGAGGCTGTCAGGATCTGATTCGTTAAATATTCATATACGGTTCCCGGAGGAATGTGCTTGTTTTTAACTTCTTCAAAGGGTACACTTTCGGAACTGTTATGAATGATGAAAAACTACTTATCAAGGTAGCCTGCTACTACTATCAGCAGGAACTTACCCAGAATCAAATTGCTGTAAAACTCGGAATGTCCCGGCAGAGGGTAAATCGTCTCTTGAAACGGAGTCGTGATGAAGGTATTGTGGATATCCGAATACGGGGAGAGCGCGAGAATCATATCGATCTCGAAACGGCCTTAGAGCTTGAATATGGGCTTCTTCAGGCTGTGGTTGTTACAACACCTGAAGAGGAGCGCCTTCATTTCATTCTCGGTAATGCCACGGCACAGTATATGCAGGAGCGGATCCATGATGGTATGACCGTAGGAATTTCCTGGGGACGAACTATCCATGAAGCTGCCGAACTTTTTGACCCCCCGAATAAGCTGAAAGATATTCAGGTTCTGCAGATGGTCGGTAATATGAATAATGTTAATCGTTCCGGTCAGCCCGATGAGGTTACGCGTCTTGTAGCGGATAAATTGAATGGCGAGGCCCGCCTACTTTTTGCTCCCGTTTATGTTAAAAATAAAATCACAAAGTACACCCTTATTCGTGAAGAGAGTATTCGATCTGTTCTGGATGAATTACCTCGATGCGATATCGCCTTCTTGAGTGTTTCTCACGAGAATTTCTGGAAGAGTTATGTTAATGAGGAAGAGCTGAAGGAGAAAGTCTCGCGGCAGATGGAAGATATGGATGCTGCCGGAAATATCTGCCTTATGTATTATGACCGCAATGGTCAGGTGCTCCCCCTTTGCCTTCATGAGCTCATCATAGGAATCGATTTTGATGTTCTAAAAACAATCCCTAATGTTGTCTGTTCTGCCGGTGGCCGTGAGAAACGGACAGCGATTCTCGGAGCTCTTCATGGGAAGCTGTTAAATACCTTGATAACCGATTACGAAACGGCCGTCTATCTTCTTGATAACTCCCCCAATCACAATCGATAACTCTCTTCGAACCTAATTTTATGGCAAATCTTTTATAAATCTATAATAGTGCCCCAAAGTCTGTTGATACCTTACAACTCACAAAAAAATATAATTTGGAATCCTCCGACCTACACTCCTGCCTGGGTTAGTCCACTGACACGTCCAGGTTTTTACCTCATCTTCACTTAAATTGGTTTTACCCAGAAAGGGTCTCTTTCCCCAAAACTCATTAATTGTATCTGATAGAACCGCTCGTGGAATACCGGCAGCTTCCGCATGGGTGGTCCAATCCCCGGCGCGACTGGCCTTCACCCTTCTGGGGTTGAAACAGTTGTAAGCAAAACGAAAGGCTTCCATTCGTGCCATCAAGGCACTGGGACATTTCGCCCATTGCAGGGTTTCACGGGTATGATCCGAGAGATCCATACGAAGAAAACGGTGAAAGTAGTTGGAAGGAAAGAGATTGTTATACACAGTCCTTGGTTTTTTCGATGATATCTGAACATG
>JAEINK010000076.1 GCA_016342585.1 Spirochaetales bacterium | reverse complement strand
AAAAAGAGCGAAAAAAAGCCAGTTAAAATATATATTTATTTCAAAGAGCACACTTCAACTATGTTGACATATTCCGGACGCTGGTAGAGGGTTTGTTGTGATTTCAAAGGAAGTTATGGGGCTTTCTCGGGAGACCTCAAAAGTGGCGGGTAATATAAATACGAAACTCTCCGATGTGGGAGAGAAGGTTCTCCGAGTGACTGACTCCATGGAGAATATTCTGGAAATAATGGATGATATAACGGGGCTGAATTCGAATTTAATATCTATTGTAGAATCAAATCATGATCTTTCAACCTCTTTACGTGAACAGACTTTGGAAACTTCCCTTGCTGTTTCCAATGTGACCAGGGATATCGAAAAGGCTGTAACCGAAGCTGAGCAGCTTTCTGCTATTGGAACCATTGTTACGGAAGAACTGGGTTCAATAGGGTAATCAGTATTTATCCCGAATATTATAATTAATAAGTATGGAAAGATCAGACTTGTAAGAGCGCTGCGTTTAGAATAGATTAGAATCACTAAAAACAGGCAATCAGGATGAAGAGCAGATGAAAAAATCAATATATGAAATAATGGAAGATTCTATTTACGAGACTATACACGCAAAGGGAATCGTTGGCCTGGATCATCACGAAGAAATTGTGCGGATTGATTCTGAGTTGACCAAGCTTGCAACCTTAACCAGTAATTTTTCACTTTTCGGTCATATACCGGAAGAGAAGGCTATCCTTTTGATTAATCATATTTCGGAAGCCAAAATGAAATTGGCAGGGAAATAAAACGGTTAAATTTTCTTTGTTTTCCATATCCCCTTTTTTGCATAAACCATAAAGACCACACCCCTGAGAATAAAGTCCATACATATGGCAAACCATACACCTGTCAGTCCCATGGCCAGAAAATTTCCAAGAAACCAGGAGAGAGGGAGTCGTATGATAAACCTGGAAAGGAGCATCATCTTCATTGTAAAAGCCGTATCTCCCGCCCCCTGGAGTCCTCCGCGAACTACCATGGCAGGAGCAAGAAAAATCGCCAGTGTTGCGTAGATCCGCAAGGGCCAGGTTGAACTGGCGATTACATCGGATGAATCTGTGAAGAGAGAGAGCAGGGGGCCTGGGATTACAAAATAGAGGGCGCAGAGAATTATCATAAGAATTCCGCAATAAAAGGTCCCCGTCCAGATCATCCTTTCAGCCCCTTCGGGATCGGATGCTCCCAATCTCTGGCCTGTCATGGTCGCCGTAGCCATGGCAAAACCGAAGCCGGGCATAAACGAGAGGGATGCCAGTTTCATGACGATATGGAAGGAGGCTATGGCAAGGCTTCCCATGGGGTTTACGGTCAGGGCCATTACCATTAACTGACTTAAAGACATGGCGAAACGTTCAATCATGGACGGAAATCCTACCCTGGCTATCCTTATTAAATGAGAGAGACTGAAATTCGTTCTTTTAAATTGGAGCAGCCCTTTTTCAGATAGAATTGAGATCAGGGCGAGTAAGATACTGCCGCTTAAGAAGCTGAATCCGGAAGCAAGGGCTGCACCCCTTACCCCCATGGCTGGAAAACCGAATTTTCCAAAAATAAGAAACCAGTCCAGAATAATATTTACAAAATTAATACCAAAACCTACCACCATCGGGGTTGTAGTATCGCCCCTGGCTCTGAAGGAGGCACTTAAGGCGGTAAAAGCAAATATGGCCGGTACGAATGATATGAAAATCGAGTAATAATCCCAGGCCGTGGTTTCAAGACCTTCCGGTATCTGAATAAGTTTGAAAATCGGATCGGCCCCCACAAGAAAGAAGGGCGTTAATAGTATTCCCAGAAAAGTCAGTGCCGCTATACCTGTAGTGGAGAAGATTACCGCATTTTTCCTGTCATTATTGCCATCCATTCTGGCAATGGCTGCAACCATCCCTGTGCTGAAGCCATCTCCGACGGCGGTAATGTTGAAAATGATGATTCCGGTAACCGCTGCCGCACCAATAGCCAGGGGACCTATCTTCCCGATGAACATCGTATCCACGATTTGTACAAGAGTTGTAGAGAGCTGGGTTATCATGGCCGGAAACGCAAGCTTTAACATCTGGCTTGAATCATCTTTTCTTAATCTTAGAAAATTCATTTTTGTATTTTAACGTTTTTTCAGAAATAAATCTTAATTCCGAAAATAATTTTCCTGAATAATTAGGTCCAGTTTGTTTGCTATTTTTAAAGATGACCAATTATCATTATGAAAGTAATTACCTTTTCATGAGAGGAATCCAAATATGCTTTTAAACCGAATAAAAATTAGAATGAAATTGATACTAACAACCTCTGCTCTAGCTGGAATCGGGATGATTCTTCTATCCCTGTTTATCATATTTCAGACTTCCGCATTATATCGAGCCCAGACAATAGAGAAGGTCCAGAACCTGGCCCAGTCTCAGGCCCTTGATTTTCAGGATAGGATTAACCCCATTGTTGTTAAACTGAAGGGATATTCCAATCTTTTTAATGCTGCCGTGGATAATCCCCGTGATAATAATGGTGAGCTTGTACGGCGATATATGCTCTCCTATTTTCTGGATAGTGAAGACCTTCTTGCATTTAATCAATGGGGGATAATTATTCCCGGATATATTGAGAATCCTGAATATCGGGGTGGCTGGCTTACAGAATATGATAAGTGGTATATCTCTGGTGTTAGAAGTTGGGACGGTGTGATTACCGAGGAGTTAGTTTTAACTTATGACCCTTTTGAAAATAACAGCTGGTGGAATGACCCTTTTAATTCTCAAAAATTTGTTATAACCGAACCTTATACCTGGGATTACGGTGGGAATATGGGGGAGTTATATGTCACGAGCTTATGTATGCCTCTCCTCGATGACGGCAAGAGCTATGGTGTTTGCGGTTATGATATTGAACTCTCCTATTATCAGAATGAGATAGAAAAGATAAGACCATATGACGGAAGTTTTGCCTATCTAAATACTGCGAAGGGAACAGTCGTCGGTTATAGAACAGAGTTTTTAGGGAAGACTCTTGTTGAAGCCTTTCCCTTTTATACTGAAAAAAAGCAACTCTTCAACACGATTTTGGAGGAGGATGGATTCTGGCATATTTCAGTACCTATGAATATAAAATATCTTGATGACCCCTGGGTGTTAACCGTGGCGGTCCCCGAATCGGAAATCATGGCTCCTTTATACAGAATGATATGGATTGTGGGTTTCATGGTGATAGGTGCTCTCATTATTATGGGAATAATCATTTTCTTCTTCAGCAGGTCAATTTCAAGACCTATCGTTGAGATTTCACACCATGCTCAGTACCTTGCTGAGGGTGATCTGACAAACGATATTGAACTTGATCGACGGGGCGATGAGATTGGACAATTATCCTCTTCGATGAATGATATGATTATGAAGCTTAAAAGAATTGTAGAGAATATTATTACCTCGGTTGAAAATGTAACAGCAGGAAGTAATCAGATAAGCATCAGTGCTCAGCAGCTTTCGCAGGGGGCAACCGAGCAGGCCGCCGGGGCGGAAGAGGTTTCCTCTTCCATGGAACAGATGAGTTTGAATATACAACAGAACAGCCAGAATGCCCTTCAGACTGAAAAGATCGCCCGTAAAGTTGTTGAAGATGCCAATTTGAGCGGGAAATCGGTATCTCAGACCGTTTCTGCCATGAAACAGATTGCCGATAAAATAACCATCATTGAAGAGATTGCCAGACAGACTAATATGCTTGCTTTAAATGCAGCCATAGAGGCCGCCCGTGCCGGAGAATATGGTAAAGGCTTCGCTGTTGTTGCCTCGGAGGTTAAAAAGCTGGCTGAACGGAGCGGAATAGCCGCTGGAGAAATTAGTGAACTTTCCTCCGATTCCGTTCATATCGCCGAGACGGCGGGGGAGCTCCTTACTAAACTTGTGCCGGATATTCAAAAGACTGCCGAACTGGTTCAGGAGATCAGTTTGGCCAGTCATGAGCAGAGTGACGGCGTGGAACAGATAAATACTTCTATTCTTCAATTGGATGAAATCATTCAGCAGAACTCGGCCTCATCGGAAGAGTTAGCGGCCACTTCGGAGGAACTCTCCGCCCAGGCAGAAAGCCTCCTGGAGATGATAAAATTCTTCCGGATTGAGAAATAGACCCCTTCTGTCATATTAAATAAACTGATATTTGTATAAGATAATATCAGTTTATGGAAGTTTATAGGAGGATTTAGATGCGCGTATATGAAGACAAGGAAAGAGCCACTACACTGGAATATTATCAGCTCCAGGAAGATTTTAATGGTGAGAATATAATCGATACAATTGAAGGTGTTAAGGAAATAATAAAGAGGGACCCCGATTATTATGATCCGGCCATCTTCCTGGCAGATATTCTTGAGAAAGCTGGCGAGGATGAAGCGTCGGAAGAGCTCTATAAAAAAGCGGGTGAGCGGGCCCTCGAGTTGATAACTGCTGAAGATGGTGACTGGCCGGATAAACTGCTCTGGGAATGGCTTGGGAACCGGCATATAATTCGTGCTCTTATTAATATGGGGATTGTATTCTGGAAACGTAATAGAAAACAGGATGCTGTTGATTTATTTGAAAAACTCCTGAAAACTAATCCGGAAGACAATGGCGGAGTACGTTTCTACCTGCTTGCGATCCTTGAAGGGATATCCTGTGATGAATATGCTATTCAGTTTCAGAACAGTGCGGACCCGGATGATTCAGCCACGAATAGCACACTTTTAAACTGGTTTAAGGAAAACGCTCCCAAGTATGATAATTTTTCCTGATGGCAGGTTTTTGTCTCTTATTAAATCCTGATTTTAAAGGTTGTTCCTATTGAGCCCGAATCCTGTATACCGTGAACTGCAACAGCATCTTGATAAACTGCCCATTGGTTTTCCGGCCGTACCTTCCGGTGTTGAGATAGAAATCCTTCAATATTTTTTCACTACCGGGGAGGCCAAACTTGCCCTTTGCCTCACCTTGAAGAACTCCTCGGTTTCGGTGATCATAAAACGATATAAACTAAAGTATCAGGAAACTCTTTCGTCTGATAAAACTTCCATTGTTCTTAATGATATGTTTATGAAAGGTGTTATTAATCGTGGAGGAAAAAATGGGCGATTCTCCTATCAGAATGCCATGCTTGTCATCGGGATGTTTGAGTTTAATGTGGATCACTTAAAAAAAGAGTTGCTTGTAAAACTACAAAGGTACCTTGATGAAGGATTTGGTGAAGAGTTTTTTAAAGCAAGCCTGCCTCAACTTCGAACAAGTCCTCACCTTAAGGCTGTCATTCCCGAGCATGAGATCGACACTTATGACAATATTAAAAATTTTGTTCGCACCACGAAGAAAAGTATTCAGGTGGCCAACTGCGTCTGCAAGCAGGGGGAGGAGATCCTGGGTAATCCCTGCAAACAGGTAGATAATATTGAGATCTGCCTGATGATTGGGGGTGAAAATTTCATGGCCAGGGATCAGGCAAGAGAGATAAGCAAGGATGAATGCCTTGATATTCTGGATATGGCCGAAGATAAGGGGTTGGTCCTTCAACCGGGCAATACCCGCGAGCCGTTCTGTATATGCCTCTGTTGTGGATGCTGTTGCGGTGTAATTACCACAGCAAAAAAGTTTCCGGACCCCGCCAGGTTTTTTGCGACCAATTATTTTGTCGAGATAAAAGAGGAGGATTGTGTCGGTTGCGGCATTTGTATAAAAAGATGCCAGATAGAGGCACTGACCCTTCATGCGGATATTAAAAAGGTGAGTGTTGATCTTAACCGTTGTATAGGATGCGGTCTCTGCGTAACAAAATGTCCTACCCGGGCAGCGGTTCTTGTGAAGAAGGAGAAGGAGACTGTTCCTCCTCTGAATATTGCCCTGCTATACCTGAGTATACTGAAAGGCAAAGTCGGGAAGAAGAAGATGATCATAAATATGCTTAAAATGCTTACCGGTGGGCAGCTTTAGTTTACGGATATACTTTCAAATAAAAGAGGGGAGATTCCATCCTCCCCTGATAAAATCGTAATTACTGTATTATATCCACACTTAAAGGATACTTAGATAGAATCTCACAGTTGGTTTCCCTTATTATAATCGGGTTTTCATACCTGAACCCGATTTTCTCATCCGGGCAGGCATACTGCATGGCACAGATGACCATCTCATCCTTTTTGTAGGAGTGATCCGGATCGGTCCAGTAGGGGATGGGGCCGTCATCACGGCCAATCCTCCACTCATCTCCCAGCATTCCTATCCCATGTTCAAAGCCGGGGAGCATATATTCACCAAAACCCTGATCAGCCGCTATCTCCAGGAGCTCTTCGGAAAGGACATCCGGAGTAACTCCGGCTTTATACCGCTTTAATGTCTCCCTCACCATGAGGAGAAAGTTTTGCGCATGCCACATCTGCCTGTCGGTTGCTGATTCAATAAAATAGTTGTGGGAGTGATCGCCCAGGCCCAGTCGGAAGGTGGCATGGATATCCACCATGAGGGGTTCTCCCTTCTTGAGCTCTCGCCTGGATGGTGGTGTACAGGCACAACCGGGTAGTCCTGTTCTGTAACCGCTGGCGATCTCATTTCCACCAGTGAAGGACCACTCCCATTCACTTCCTGCACGCCGCATGGCAAGGGCGGCTATTCCGGCGATCTCGGTTTCAGTGACACCCTTCCATCCGCCGCCGGAGAGAGCCTCGAAAACCGCTTTATGCCCAACATCGACCATCCGGGAAGCCTCTCTGAACCTGTTCATGGTCCCTTCATCCTTGAGTATGGCCAGCCGATCCACAATATACTGGGCGTTCACCAGCTCACAACCGGGCAAGGCGTCTGAAAACCCCTGATATTCGCGGCGTGTAAGGTTTCCTTCGGGGGTGTAGTTACTCATTCCATCTTCAAATCCAATCCGGCCTTTTCCTCCGGGCAGGGCCTCCTGAATATAGGAGGAGATCAGTGATATTTGATCCATTCCCCCCATGGAGACATAACCCAGAACATGATCCTCATCCAGCCATGATTCATCTTCTATTCTTCCCGCATCAATCAGAAAGGTGAAAACATAGGGCAGTCCTTCGGCCGGGATTACAATAAAGCTTCTCCAGGGGCAGAAGGCATCGGTTGTCCAGGAGAGGGTTCGCAGTCGGGACCCCAGGTAGACGTCGATCTTCTCTTCTGCCATGGACTGCTGGATTGCTTTTATTCTCTCGGGGAAATCGATGAAGTAGGGGGAGTTTCTATCGGTAATTGTGGGCATTATAATCCCCCTTCGAAGGCCGTGGGAACCTGTGAGATAAGCTTGTTCATTTTATCACTGATGGTCACAAGTTTAAGCGCTTTTATCATATTCCCTTTGAGCTTCATCTTTCCACTCATAAGGGCCTTCTGAGATCTTAACTCTCCCCTGGAAACTTTGGCAAACATTTCATAGTTTGCGGTAATATCAAACTCGGCTTTCGGCCAATTCCCATCGGTTCCAACCAGCACCTGGGTGAAAAGTCCTCCCTCCATCTTTGTGTAGAAGTAGTGTTTCTTGCCATCAGGGCAATTTTCATATACATTAACCATCGAGGTCGATGTATGTTTCATCTCTTCGGCTGTGAGTGTGGTGCTGAGTTTTTCCTTGACTGCTGCACACCATTCGTCGCTGAGATAGAGTAATTCTGCTGACATACTTTTGAATCTCCTTTTTTTTACCGGCAGTTGCAGCTGCCGGTTTTTTTCTTTTATTATAAAAGTCTCCTGATGAGACATTTAAGAACACGTCTTAAGAACACCATGAAGGATCAGATCCACAGCGTCGCTGAAATAAGCTTCGAAAGAGTGCTTATTTGAAAGAATGTAGGTTTTTACTATAAACATGACGTATATCGAATAAGTAAGCTGACTGATATGTTCTACATCCAAATCTTCCCGAAATAGACCATCCAGCTTTCCCTCCTCCAGAATGTTGCTTATCATTCGGATTGAGCCGTCATGGATCTCTGAAAAAAGGCCGCCATTTTGTGGATCGATAGGGAAAAGGGTCTGGTCCCTTATCAATATGGAACGGAGAACCGGATTTTCGGCCAGGTAGTAGTAGGATGATTCGCAGAGAACCGTGAATTTTTCGACCGGGCTTTCGATGGTCATAACTTTTTCAAAGACCCTTGTCTGCCATTTCATTAGTCCCCAGGCGATGGAATCCCTGTACAACTCCTTTTTGGACTTTATAAAGAAGTAGAGATTCCCCTTGGTCATATTTAGCTTTTCGGCAATTTGGGTGATGTTTGACCGTGCAAATCCAAATTCGGCAAACTCCTCAAGGGCTGCCCCGTAAATTTCTATCACTCTTTGGTCTCTGTTCATGCCTCTCCTTATAAATTGACTATTTAAACATAAAAGTCAATAAGTCAATTATAATACGTACCTGTGGAAAAGCAAGAGAAATCTTATGTGGCCGCTCCCTGTTAAAAAACTGATGAGTTGTTCAATATTAAGGTAGAAAAGAGAAAGAAAAGCATGAGTCTTGAGGAAAACTACCTACTGGGGCTCCCCGCAGGTTGTGATCTGGATTATCCCCGCGAGGGTCCGCCTTTCTGAGGTGGCCGTTAAGCCTGCCTCGGAAATTAGGGGGGATATTCCTCTTCGCTGCTGGTAATCCCTGAAACCTGAATAATGTTCTTTTCCGGCGATTTTCTCTATGGAACGGGTGAAAAAACCAGCCAGGCTGCGGGGGAGTGGGGATGAGTAGTCCATGATTATTATCTTACGGGCGACTCGGTTGAGTTCTGAGAGGATGGCCATCCGGGTCTCATGTTTCATCGCGTGGAGGGCCAGGGTGATGGTGGCAATATCAAATTCATGGTCTGTTATAAAATCTAAATTACTGCCGTCCGCATTTTTGAAAGCCGTATTAGTATAACCTTGTTTACTGCATCGATGTGCCGCACAGGAGGTCATATCAGGATTCAGATCTATCCCAAGGTACCGGCCACAGCGGCCTGCCAGGGTGCAGGCCTGAGCCCCCGTGCCGGAACCCATTTCAAGGACCGAACTTCCCGGGGGAATCATCTCCTTCAGGCAGTGGCGGACCGAACGAAGAAGAGGATCAATGAGTATTTTATAGATCATACAGGACGTTTCCATTCGTGATTCTCCCTTAAAGTTTTACAGATTTATTTTGGGAATGCTGTCCCAGACTGATCCCTGATGACCCGGGTACAACATTCTTCAGCCTTTTCCGCAAGGGTGTTCTCATCCAGACCGGAAATCCGCCCTTCCTTGAATACAACCTTTCCATTGATCATGGTCAGCCATACTTCCGAAGTAAGGCCGACCCGGCCTATGAGATTGGCAGGATCGTGGAGGGCTCCCGCCAGTTCAAGTTTGGTTACATCTATCATAAAGAGATCGGCGCCCTTTCCTGTTTCGAGAGCCCCCAGATCACCTCTTCCCATGATTTCAGCCCCGCCGGCAGTAGCCATTTTCAGGATGTCATAGGCCGAGGCGCCACCATTTCGCTCTTTAGTATGGAAGGCCTGCATAAGATAGGCCATCCGTATTGAGTCCAGAAGGTTTGATGAATCGTTTGTGGCGGAACCGTCACACCCCAGGCCGAGCATCATCCCGGAGGAGTGCATGGCCGGGATATCAAGGATGGGAAAACCTCCCAGGGTGGCCGGGGCCGGGCAGTGTGAGAGACCGGTTCCCGTGGCAGCCATTACTTTATACTCCTCGGGGGTCAGCTCCCAGCCGTGGGCAAACCAGACATCCGGGCCGATGAAACCAAGTTTTTCACACCACTGAAGGGTTCTCTCCCCCCACCGCTCAACCATGGGGCCATTCTCGCCTTCGCCGAGGTGGGTGTGGAGTCTGACTCCTTTTTCCCTGGCAAAGTTTAAAGATTCTGCGAAGGTCTCCCTATGGCAATTGATGGGCTGACAGGGGGCAACAACAATCTGCTTCATGCTGAAGGGTTTGTCATCATGATAGAGTTTTATCAGCCTGTCACAGTCGGATAGAAACTCATCGGTTGTCTCCACCATCTCGTCGGGTACGGTGCTCCCTTTGGATTTTTTTAGGGTGTTGGCCCCCCGACCGGCATGGTATCTGATACCGAGAAGTTCGGCGGCTTCCATCTGCCTGTCTACCAGCTCTTTGCCGGCATGGCGGGGGTAACAGTACTGGTGATCGAAGGCTGTTGTACAACCGTGTTTTACAAGGTCGGTCATGGCAATGAGGGTTGAGTAGTATATGGCGTCCGAATCTATGAGTTTGAAAATTTCGTAAATCTCATTTATCCAGTCGATAACCGACATGGAGGGGAAGTCAATG
Organism: Spirochaetales bacterium; assembly: GCA_016342585.1. Classification (GTDB taxonomy): domain Bacteria; phylum Spirochaetota; class Spirochaetia; order UBA9216; family UBA9216; genus JAEINK01. The sequence goes on along the minus strand of JAEINK010000076.1, from coordinate 8,302 downwards.
GTTATCAGGTTTCGAACAAAAGTCTGAAAAAAGTGGTGGTGGGTATTAATCAGACCAGGGTAGACGAATTTATTTCGGCCGTCTATAACTTCCGCATCACCTATTTTTTCTTCGGGGATATCTTTGCCGATTGCCATTATGGCGGGCGCTTCTATCAGTATATCTGTATCATATAGAACAGAATCATTTTTATCACAGGTAACAATTGCTTTGGCATTTTTGATCAATATTCTTTGTTTCATGTTATGAAGCATATGATCCCAGAACAAAAGTGTCAAACCTTTCCTGAAATAGGGCTTTACCCGGCCGGAATGTCTGATAAAATCAGGTAAATAGAGAAATGTTAAGTTTAGTTGACAGATTGCAAATTATAAATGGTAGATGGAAGTTATACTGGCAGGTAGGTTAAGTGTATCAAATGGCTGGAGGGTGTGTTATGGATTTTAATCAGAAACTTATTGAGCTGAGAAAAATGAAAGGGTGGTCACAGGAGGAGCTGGGGTTCCGGCTGGATGTCTCAAGGCAGACCGTTTCAAAGTGGGAGTCGGGAGATACCTCCCCGGAAATGGCTAGGCTTGTCAAAATGAGTGATATTTTTGAAATCAGTCTGGATGAACTCATGAAAGGAGAAGTTTTTGAGAAGGAAGAGAATATTGGTGGTCTGGATGGAGGCAGCTTCGTAATAAGGGCTGGCAGAAGAGTGGGGTATGAGTATGCGAGCAAAATAAGGATAGGAAATGTACCCCTCTTGCACATTAATCTGGGCCGGGGGGCAAAAATTGCCAGGGGAGTTATTGCCATTGGTAATATCTCAGTTGGTTTGGTCTCAATCGGCTTATTTTCTATAGGCATTCTCTCTTTTGGTCTGATTGGTCTGGGAGGTTTGTCGGTTGCCTGCATTGCCTTCGGCGGTCTTGCCCTGGGCGGCATTGCTTTTGGAGTGGTTGCGGCCGGCGGGCTTGCCCTGGGATGGCTGGCGGCTGGCGGTGTCGCTATCGGAATCTACTCTTTTGGAGGATGTGCCGTTGCCCGCGATATTGCCATGGGTGGTTATGCGGAAGGGTATATTGCGGTAGGAGAACAGGTCAAAGGAGTTGTCGAGTTTACAACGGGACCCAATTTTTACGATTTCAATAAAAGAGAATTTCTTCAAGCTGCAGAGGATTCCTTCCCGGAAATGAATCGATTTGTCTCTGGTCTTTTAAAATCGCTTGTCCAATAAAGAAAATGTGATAATATTTGTCATATATTGAAAGCGTTTATTGATCAAAGGGAGGTCTGCAATGTATTTCGATGATGTCATGGATTACCTTGAGGAACATGGAAATGAGAATACGAAGAAGATTTTTACCCGTCATGGTGCCCGGGAACCCTTTTTTGGTGTCAAGGTTGGAGATTTAAAAGTTATTGTAAAAAAAATCAAGAAAGATTACGAGCTTAGTAAAAAACTATATGATACCGGAAACTCGGATGCCATGTATCTGGCAGGACTGATAGCTGATGAAACTAAAATGACAAAGGTTGAGTTGCAGAATTGGGCCGGAAAAGCCTACTGGTATATGCTCAGTGAGTATACGGTTCCTTATGTGGCTCAGGAATCTGGATATAAGTATGAACTTGCCCGTGAGTGGATGAAATCGGACAAGGAAGGGATCTGTTCTGCCGGATGGTCTACATTCGCCGGAATAATTGCCATTGATGAAAATGAGACTCTTCCTTTTGAAGAAATTTTAGAATTACTTACTTTTATAGAGAAAAATATTCATGATTGTCAAAACCGGGTGCGTTATACTATGAATGGTTTTGTCATTGCCGCAGGTTCTTACATTCCTGAACTCCATGAGAGAGCGAAGGAGGTGGCAGGCGTCATCGGTAAGGTGAAGGTGGATATGGGGGGGACGAGCTGTAAGGTTCCCTTTGCTGTAGAATATATCCAGAAGATAGTAGATATGGGTAGACTGGGTAGGAAGCGGAAGGCCGCACGTTGCTGAGAATTTTCAACAGTTAATAATTCCAGGAGGATGATATGAAAGTTTTTGTGGCAGGAGCTACCGGGGCAACTGGACGTCTTGTGGTGGATCAGTTACTTGAAAGGAAAATCGAGGTAAAGGTTGTCGTTAGAAGTCCGGAAAGACTGACTGATGAGTCAAGAAAAAATACTCTCTTAAATGTAATTGAGGGGAGTTTATTGAATTTCAATGATGAAGAGTTCGCTCAAATTGTCGACGATTGTGATGCCGTTGTCTCGTGTCTGGGACATAATCTCACTTTAAAAGGGATATATGGTGCGCCCCGCAGACTTGTTTCGGAAGCAACCCGCCGGTTATGCAACGCTGTTAAAGTAAATAATCGGGATTTACCTGTTAAATACATCTTGATGAACACCACGGGGAACCGGAATCCTGATGCTGATAAACCCATGCCTCTGGGTGAGAAAATAGTGTTAGGGCTGATTCGGCTACTCGTTCCGCCCCATTCTGATAATGAAAGGGCTGCAAATTACCTGAATCGTGTGATAGGCCAGTCGGATAAAAACATTGACTGGGTCGCTGTTCGTCCAGATACTCTGTTAAATGCAGAAGAAGTAAGTGAATATGAACTCTTTCCCTCTCCTGTGCGTAGTCCTATATTCAATGCGGGACAAACCAGCCGTATTAATGTAGCCCAATTCATGGCTGAGTTGATCACCAATAAAGGCCTTTGGGATAAGTGGAAGGGGCAGATGCCTGTGATATATAATAAATAAAGCGACAGTGTCATAAAAAATACAATTCTATCGATATATAAATATTGACAGTGTCAAAATTCGCTAGTATTCTAATTTAGCGGAAGGCGAGAGTGGAACGTTATGAATTGACCACGGATCAACCTTTTGGCAAGTAATTTGTGTCTAAAGGATTTTCAATGGATCAGAATATAATGGTTCTATTATTAACAACCCTATCGGTAGGTTTTGTTCATACTCTTATCGGGCCTGATCACTTTGTTCCATTTATAGTGCTTTCAAAATCCAGAAATTGGTCCATGACAAAAACAATCACGATTACAGCCCTCTGTGGAATAGGCCATGTTCTTTCTGCCGTTATCCTCGGCTTGGGGGCAACTTCAATAGGCAGCCTGCTCAAACGTCTGGACCTCATTGAGTTTGTGCGGGGAGAGATCGCGGCCTGGTTGTTAATCAGTTTTGGATTTGTCTATTGCATCTGGGGAGTCCGTTCTGCTCTGAAAAACAAGACCCACAGCCATTGTCATGTGCATGCCGGTGGGTTAGTCCCGCATGAGCATACCCATTCCCATCACTTTGAACATTCACATCTCCACGAATCAAAGGGAAAGAAAGAGATGACTCCCTGGATCCTTTTTATCATTTTTGTTTTCGGCCCCTGCGAACCGCTTATTCCCCTGGTGATGTACCCGGCCGTTCAGGTCTCCATGATTAATGTATTACTGGTTACCCTTGCTTTCGGGCTCACTACCCTTGCTGTTATGTTGGGCCTTGTTATCAGTTCGTCATATGGCTTGAAGCGACTCCTCCGGTTTCCTTTTTTTGAAAGATACGGTAATGCTTTGGCCGGTGGAATGATCTGTACATGCGGATTAGCCATGACCTTTTTGGGTTTTTAACTATAATTATTTTTTCTGTGGAGTGTCATATGAGTGAGTTCAGAGTTATTGAGATTAAGAAAAGTGTATATGAGAGTAATGATAAGCAGGCTGAACTGCTTAGGAATGAGTTGAAGAAGGAGAAGGTTTTCCTGTTAAATCTGATGTCTTCCCCCGGTTCCGGTAAAACAACAACAGTTCTACGTACCATTGAAGGTTTAAAGGAGCAAATGAATCTTGGCATTGTTGAGGCTGATCTTGATTCTGATGTGGACGCTTTTACTGTTTCGAAAACCGGAACAAGGGTTATCCAGATCCATTCCGGTGGTATGTGTCACCTTGATGCGGAGATGACAAGGCAGGGAGTGAAAGGCCTTGGAACCGAAGGGCTTGATCTTGTTATCCTGGAAAATATTGGAAACCTGATTTGTACTGCCGAGTTTGATACTGGAGCCTCTAAAAACGCCATGATCCTGAGTGTGCCCGAGGGGGATGATAAGCCTTTAAAATACCCGGCCATGTTTGCCATGGTGGATCTTTTGCTGGTTAATAAAATTGACGCCATGGATTTCTTCGGTTTCAGTATGGAAAAACTCACCGAGCGTGTAAAAAAACTGAACCCGGAGATAAAGATTGTGCCTATCTCCGCAAAAACCGGAGAAGGCGTTGAAGAGTGGACAAACTGGCTTGCGGCAGAAGTCAGGGCCTGGCAGGAAAATTAAAGTTTCAGACTAAAATAAAGGAAAATGGAGATAGAGATGGCTGAAGTTAAAGAGAAGGTCCTGGATCTTGCGAATAAGATAAGCAGGGTTAAACGTGGAACTAAATCAGAAATTAAACCGGAATACCCGGAGTATAAGATATTGGAACCGATTGTTTCGGATGAAATGGCAGAGGTAGCCCTTTGTCTGAAACTGAGAGAACCTATGAGCGCGGCGGAAGTCGCCCCATTATGCGGTAAAACCGTAGAAGAGACCGAAAAACTCCTCTGGGAAGGGGCTGTTGCGGGGATCTCTTTTGTTAACAAAATCGATGGTGTGGATCAATACTGGATTGAGATCTGGGTCCCAGGTCATATGGAGATGATCGTTAATAATAAAGAGAATGCAGCCAGATACCCCGAACTGGGAGCGGCTTTTGATGCCTATGGGAAAAGAAAAGGCCCCATGGGGGCCGGGATGTTTCCCGTTGGCTTAGGCCCCATGCGGGTGATTCCCATTGAGCGGGCTATTGATGGTGAAACAAAAAGAGCCTCTTACGAAGAGGTTTCAAAATACCTAAATGATAATTCAATTTTTTCGGTATCTGACTGTGCCTGTCGTACATCCCGCGAAGCTGTAGGAGAAGGTTGTGGTCATCTGAAGGAAGACATTTGTATTCAGATGGGCCATGCGGCCGAATATTATATTCGAACAGGTCGAGGGAAGGAGATAACACGGGAAGAGGCTTTTGCGGTAATCAAAAGAGCCGAAGATAATGGTCTGATGCACTCCATACCCAACCTGGATGGGTCTGGAAAGACTCATGCCATTTGTAACTGTTGTGGCTGCGGTTGTTTTTCCAACAGACTTGCCCAGGCCTGGGTAAACCCCGATATGGTACGTTCCAACTATGTTTCCGAAATTGATACGGAAAAATGCGTGGCTTGCGGTGAATGTGTCGAGATATGCCCTACCAATGCCTTAAAACTTGGTCAGAAGATATGTAATAAAGATGAATCCAAAGCACCTGCCCTGAATCCTGTCCAGAGAAAAGAACTGCCCAGAGATACCGAGTGGGGACCCGATAAGTGGAATCTTGACTATCGAACCAATAGAAAAGTTGTGGTTGAGTCTGGTACAAGTCCCTGCAAAGCTGAATGTCCAGCCCATATTGGTATTCAGGGGTACATCAAACTGGCGGCCCAGGGAAAATATACCGAGGCTCTCGAACTCATTAAACATGAAAATCCCTTCCCCGCTGTTTGTGGTCGAATTTGTCCCAGAAACTGTGAATCAGCCTGTACTCGTGGGGATATTGATGATCCAATCGCAATCGATGATATTAAAAAGTTCATTGCCGAGAAAGAACTTCACTCCGGCTCCCGTTTTGTACCCAGAATTAAACACGAGTATGACAAGAAGGTTGCCGTAATCGGGGCAGGTCCTGCCGGACTCTCCTGTGCATTCTATCTGGCTGTCGATGGGTATAAGGTTACTGTTTTTGAAAAACAGAAGGCTCCTGGTGGCATGCTCACCCTGGGTATACCCTCTTTCCGGCTGGAGAAGGAGGTTATCAATGCGGAAATTGATATCCTGAAAGATCTTGGGGTTGAGTTTAAGACTGGTATTGAGGTCGGCAAGGATATTAGTCTGGATGACCTTCGTAGTCAGGATTTTAGAGCCTTTTACATAGCAATCGGTGCTCAGGGCGGCCGGGGCCTTGGTCTTGAAGGAGAAGAGGCGGAAGGTGTTATCACTGGAGTTGAATTCCTGCGAAAGGTTAACCTTGGTGAAGAGACCAAACTCTCCGGGAAGGTGATCGTTATCGGGGGTGGGAATGTGGCCATCGATGTAGCGAGAACTGCCACAAGGGTTGGAGCCGCAGCCGTCGACATGTTCTGCCTTGAAAGCCGTGAACAGATGCCTGCTTTGGAAGAGGAAATAGAAGAGGCTTTGGCTGAAGATATCGTCCTTATTAACTCCTGGGGACCGAAAAGGATAATTACTGAAAAAGGAAAGGTTTCCGGTGTGGAATTCCGAAAATGTATCTCTGTGTTTGATAAGGATGGCCGGTTCAACCCCTCCTATGATGATAATGATACAAAAATTGTTCCTGCGGACAATGTTCTTATTTCTGTTGGGCAGGGAATGGAATGGGGGGAGCTACTTTCGGGGACAAAAGTAGAACTTAATCCCAATAAGACTATTAAGGCGGATATGATTACTTTTCAGACCGCTGAACCGGATATCTTTACTGGTGGTGATGTTCTCACCGGGCCCAAGTTTGCCATTGATGCCATTGCTTTAGGTAAAGAGGGTGCCATATCCATCCACCGGTTTGTGAATCGGGGCCAGAGTATGACTATTGGCCGAATTAAAAGGGATTATAAAGCCTTTGATAAGGAAAATCTTGATCTCGATAGTTATGATCGTCTGCCGCGTCAGAGTATTGACCATGTGGATGCCAGGAAATCGAAAGAGACCTTTAAGGACCTTCGCGGCGTTTTAACTGAAGAGCAGATTCAGAAGGAGACCGAGCGATGTCTTGGTTGTGGTGCTACCGTGGCTGATGAGTTCATGTGTATAGGTTGTGGTTCCTGTACTACCGTTTGTAAGTTTGATGCTATCAAACTTGTAAGGAAATATGACGCCGAGGGTGTAGATCTTCCTGAACTTAAGCCTAAGATTGTTAAGCACGTACTTAAACGAAAGGTGAAAATTGCTGTAACTAAACCGGTAAGACAGCTGCAGGCCGTTTTTTCAGGTGATAAATCGTAATCTATGAAAATCCGGGAAGGTTAGGGCATTTGCAATCTTCCCGGTAGCTGTTTTATGGAAGGGGTGAGGCGCTGTGCATGAACTGAGTGTTGTATTCGAAATCGTTAAAATGGTGGAAGAGATCGTTGAGCAAAACGGTTTGAATAAAGTCGATAAAATAATCCTTCAGATCGGTGAACTCTCATCCATGATCCCGAAATATGTGGAAGCCTGTTATCCTGCTGCTGTAGATAGAACACCCTTTGAGGAGACCAGGCTGGAAATTGAAATCCTGCCTGGCAATGGACTTTGCAGAGAGTGTGGCAAGGTCTACAGGTTGATAGAAAATAAGGGTGTATGTCCTCACTGTGAAAGTAAGGAGCATGAAGTAATATCCGGACGGGAGTTTTTCATTAAGGAGATCATAGCCTGTTAGGTTTTTCCGATCTGTTCTCCATGGTTATTGAGGAGCCGGATCTTTCTCTCCTCATTTCAATTGGAAATGCTATCTGTGGGAGTTCCGTCATTGCGGCGGCTCAATCTATAGTAAAAGCCGATGATGAGAAGGTCGGCCTTTCAATCGCCGTTATAAACTTTTTAGGTACTTTAGGTATTCTTCTTCCTGCCCTTGTCATAGGGATTCCCTTTTTAAACGATGTGAATAGCGGCGTACTTATTGGGAATACCCTTCAGGCTATCGGACAAGTTTCAGCTGCCGGTTTTTCCATCGGGGAAGAGACCGGCCAGATTGCTACCCTTGAAAAGATGGGGCGCATCCTGAGGATTATGCCGGTTGCATTGGGATTAAGTTTATTCAGGAAAAAGGATGGGGGTATCAAGAGGAATGGAACCGGTGTGCCATGGTTTGATTTGGATTTTGATATAAACATGAGATGAGTGTGTGATAGAGCAACCTGCATTTATGTCCTGGTGATGCAGGCTGCTATCTGTATTTTTATAAAATTAAAAGTTCTCACCTATACTGAAAATCTCAATCCCTCCAAAATATTCACTTGCAGGTATATCTCTCCTTGTCATATAGAGGAACTCTCCATCGGTATATAGCCCCGAAAGAGGTGACATTTTATCTGTACTATCAGAATAATTATATGAAGTGTCAAGCCTTATCATTTCGGCAGAATCATCAAGTTTATAGGCTTTGATGCAGCAGTTCTTTATATGACGAGCAAAAAAGACTTGAAAAATATCTAGACAAGTTGGAGCATCTATGAGACAATCTC
>JAEINK010000075.1 GCA_016342585.1 Spirochaetales bacterium | reverse complement strand
CGAAGGGATGATGATATGACACTAAGACAGGTACAGAATTTCAGAGGACAGGTGACATTTAATTTGACAGGTCGGGGGATCGTTTTTAAAACCCGTTTTAAAACTAATCGTCCAGAAAAACGGATAACTTCTCAGCAAGTTGTTCATAGGAGCTGAAAACTATATCTGCAGGTGGAACGGACTCTTTTTTTGAAAGGTAGGCGGTTTTCATCCCCACCGAGGAGGCTCCGATTATATCGTATTTATAAGAGTTCCCCACATAGAGAATTTCTTCAGGTTTCAGTTCCATTCTTTTCGCCAGTTCAAGGAAGGGTTCGGGTCGTGGTTTTAAATATTCAACCTCTTCCGAAGAGAACGCTGCGTCCCAAAACCCCTCAAGATTCAGATAGGTTAATTTCTTCTGGGGAGGAAAATCTGAAAGAACACCCAACTTGTAACCTCTCGCTTTTAAATCCACCACCAGCTTCCGTACACCTCGATATGGTCTTAGAAAACGAAATGCCCGTACCCATTTTTTATAAAGTCTGATTTCAACAAGTTTGTAGATTTGCTCAGGATCTTTTTTCATGGTCTGTGCAATGATTCCTGCCTGCGTTTTCCGGAAATTCTCAATTTTCTCATAGGTCCTGATGGTTTTCCTTGCTTTAGAGAAGTGATAGGCAAGCTTGGGATTAGCCACAAATGAAGTCGTTGACAGGATATACATCTGCCGGTTATGGTAAAGTGTTCCATCGATGTCGAAGGCGATACCTTTTATTTTCAAATTTTAATCTCTCTTAACTTTTATAAGGAATTGAACCATGGCCTTCACATCTCCACTTTCACCGGATGAGGTGAAAAGCCAGTTCCGAACGCTCTGCTTAATAGAAGCATCCAGCTCATTATTACCAGATGAAGGCTCGATTTTCAAGTCCTTAACGGTACCTTGTGGTGTAACGGTGAAATAAACTTTCACCATATACTCAGGAAGGCCAATACTTCTCAAGGTTGAAGGGATTACAGGAGGTTCTGAATATGTAAGCCTACGACCTTCACCATCGAGAAAACTGATCTGGCTGGTATTATCCCCTTCATTTCCGGGGATTGACGCTGTCACACCTGTATCTGAACCTGAAAAGATGAAAATCCCCTCCTCACTGTCGGAAATACGGTCAATCGCAGAATCGAGGTCTGCGAGAGTCTTGTCTGACAAACCGGAATCACCATTATCTGCTTTCTCAGATATTATAGAGGAGTTTCCAAGGGGTTTATCAACAACCCGACGATTCTCTGCGGAATAGATTCCTGAACTACTGCTGCCTGTCCATTCGGGGGCCTCTTCCGGAGCGGTCAAAGTCTGCCCGCTTCGCCCACCATCATTCAGTTCAGCATCCCGGGAGGCATTGAGAAGAGCGGCGTAAGCTGCAGAAATTGTGTTACTCCCCACATAGCCGGGGCCGTCTTCTGAACCGCTCTCATTTACAGCCGACGAGGCAGCTGAAGGAGATGTACTGACAGGTTTGGTTTCGGCCTCAACAGCTTCAACGGGTGCGGAAGAATTTTCCAGTGAGGGGCGGTCGCCGGGTGACGCTTCGGGAAGCTCAGCCTCATCCGCAACAGGGATCTCCTCTTCAGGAAGAGGCTCTGGCATCACCTCTTCGACAGGAAGGTCCTCTTGAACAGCGGCAGGAAGAACCTCAGGTTCAGGAGGTTCGACTGGGGAGTCATCTTCATAAGGGATGTTAAAGGGTTCAATGGATATTGTCAGGGGACCGGCCCTCAGGGGAGCCGAAACACTATAAATCAGAGAGACTCCCCCCAGGCCAAGGATTAGAATGAGATGAAATGCAAGTGAGATAATGATACCTTTCAGAAGCCGCTGCCGATCCTCCGACAGTTTTGCCATGAACAGAAAACTACTCATTTGCCTCCCGCAGCCTCAGATTGACACCGGAAAAACCATTATGCCTTAATATATCCAGGACCCTTATCATGAGATCATAACTGACCTTCATATCCCCCTCGATAACAACAGAAGAGAGTTCTTCTTTAACATCCTTGGGCAAAGCCTTCAAGGCACCATCGAATTCTCCCAGCCTGTAGGCCATATCATTCAGATAAACAGTTTCATCTGGTAAAATAGTAACCACCAACCTTGTCATTACCACCGGCTCGGCCGAGGTTGATTCAGGCATCTGGAGAGCAATCCCTGGAGTCTGAATAAAAGTTGAAGAGAGCATGAAAAATATTACCAGCTGAAAAACAACATCGATCATAGGGATAAGGTCTGCCCCGGAGATTACTTTCAGCCGTCTTTCAAACCTCATTTACCATCTCCTTTTAAAAGAAGAACCATATCATTCACCCTGTTCTCCAAATGAATGATCATATGATTTACCTTATTTACAAGGTGGTTATAAAAGATGATACAGGGAATAGAAACAATAAGTCCTGCGGCGGTAGTAATCAGTGCTTCGGAAATTCCGCCAGCCAGCACAGAGGGATCACCGACAGCCATCTCAGACCCAAGAATCCCGAATGCCTTGATATTACCCGTAACCGTACCCAGAAGCCCAAGAAGCGGACTGATATTGGCAATAGTTCCCAGGGGAGATAAATACCTCTCCATCTGGGGGATCTCCCGGTTAGCAGCACTGAGAATAGACTCTTTTATCTCAGACTGACTGAACCTCCTGTTTTCAATACCAACTTTCATGATATTGGCAATAGGAGCCTTGGAATTTTCACAAATACTTATAGCCTCATTGAAATATCGCTTTTCAAGAGAAGCCTTCAGGGTGGTGATCAAAGACTCTTCATTAATCCTGATTTTACGAAAATAGAGGAATCTCTCCACAATAATGACTGTCGCGATAACTGAAAGGAAAAGAATCACCGCCATGATGATTCCCCCTTTTGCTAATAAAGTAAACATACATTCTCCTGCTGCAATTTTATAAGGAAATACCCAGTTTAAATGTCAGGGCGAATCCCGTATCTTCATAATTATCCCAGACCAGCCGGCCTGATCCAAGAAGGGGTGATAACAAATCCTCCCCTTCGACCATCAATTGGATTCCATTCGTTATACTTATATACCCTGAAAATCCGACCTCTGGAACCCATTGCGTGGTAAAAACAGGTTGCTTCATCCCATAAATATCCAGCTTTCCGGAGAGTGAAGCACCATACATCTCTCCCGGCAGCCAACTCAACTCTCCGTTGATCCTGTGGGTTGGTTCAAAAGGATCCCCATCAAAAATAAGCTGTCCACGCCATCCGGCCGAAACCCCAAGTGAATAGGGAAGGATGAAATCCAATGAAACCTCAGAGAATAGAGCATTAATCTCTCCTCGCGAAAGGGGCGAAAGCCCGTCACCATCAGTTACAAGTGGAATAAAACCATTGTCATAATATTTATACGAAACCTCTCCATTCAAAGTAACAAAAGAAAATGGAATAAATCGCCCGTGAACAACGCCTCGCCATCCGGTAAGCGGAGAAATATCAAGAGCCCCGCCGGTAAGAGTTTCGGGTTTCAACCAGGGATACAGGCGCCACAACTTGACCATTGAAGGCTGTTCGGCAACCATTTCCAGGGAGGAGTAAAAAAAGAGAGTTCCGGAAGGTTCACCCTGAAGAGTTAACAGAAGCGGATAGAGAGGAAGAGCCCCCGGTTCCCAGAAAATGCCTGCATCTCCAATGATATCGATCCCTCCGGAAAGTTCCATTTCTGCTTTCAGGTGACCAGAGATCCCATGAAGATGACTCGAACTATTATTTGTTATACCTATACTATCCCATTTATAGGAGGCTTCTAATTCTAAATCGACAATATCATTTTCATAGAAAACAGCGGCCTCTGGAGCAAGAGTCATACCTGAAAACCGAGGAGGAGTGGCCCCAGAGAGCCATTGATCGACCGAATCAAAGAGAATTCCGCCTTTCAATCCAAAAGAGTCCCAAAGGTAGGATTTAAATTGAGTATCAAAGAAAAACTCTCGCAGGGTCATTGAGGAGTAGTCCGGGTTTCCCTGTAGGCCCAAAGAGAGCTCATCATACTTAATATCTGTTTCCGAAAAATTCGTTTCGTTTTCAAGTTCAATTGAACCGGAAAGTTTTTCATGATTAATTGAAAACCCCTCACCGGCATCATGTCCCACAAAAGCCCCTACACCCCCATGGAAAAACTGTATCTGAAACCTTGGAGATTTTCCAAGTTTATATAGGGTAATATCTCCCAAAATCCGACTGCCCGATCCGCCGCCGATTAATCCGGTAGAGTAAAAATCCTTGCCCTCTTGTTCTTCATCTTCTGAGACAGCTGGACTTGAAATTATCGATGAGAGATCAATAAAACCAGGAGTATCCACCTCAAGGGGAGAAACCTTCAGTTCAGGAGCATCAGGCAGGGGAAGGATCAGGGTCGCGAGGGTCCTCTCCTCATCACCGGGAAGGGGGGCTTCGATCAAGGCAAGTTTCTCCTCCTCCACTTCCAGCAGTATGGTTGGGATCACAAGTTCCATCTCCTCAGGAGCGAACTCATCACTCACAACTCCAATTCCGGTTTCGGTGTCGCTTCCGATTTCGGGGATAGTCTCCTGGGCATGTAGGGGTAGAATGAAAACAACTATCAGTAAAATCAAGGCAATATATCTATTCATCATTCAGCCTCCAGTAATTCAAGACCTTCAGCATACCATTGAGAATCGGGAAATGTATCTCCAAGCCGACGAACAAGTTCCCGCACGGCTGTAATACTGCCCTGCTCTCTGGCTGATTCGGCAGCCCTGAAAATGGACATAGCCATAAGATCCGTATCACCCGGATTCATCGTCGCAGCAAGAAGAAAGGCTTCTCCCGCCTCTCTCCATTCTCTTGACATAAAATGGTACTCCCCCAGGTAGTATTGAGCTCTGGCCGCCCGTTCAAGATCCTCATCCCTGTAAAATACAAGGTCAGCTAAAAGCAGTTTTGCTTCAGGACGATCATCTCGGCTCCGGTAGAGGAGGATTCGGGCAAGTTCCAGCATAGCCTCACGACTTTCCGGAGACTCAAGCCTGCCATATGCTTTAATCTCGGCACGAAGCTGGGCGATCTCCTCGGACTCCCCCCTCATCAGATACCGCAGTGTTTCAACCAAGGTAACAACCTCCAGGGTCAAAGACTCTTCGGGGTAATCATTTCTTAACGAATCAAAATAATTCCGGGCTTTATCATAATCCCCCCTCTTCATATAGAGTTCCCCCACATGCCGATAGGCAAGAGAGCGAAAAGGAGAATCAGGGTACTCTTCTATCAATCTATCCCAAAGCAAAACAGCCCCAAAATCTTCACCACCAAGGCGGGCAGCCTCACCACCCCAATAATGGGCAGCGGCGATGAGACGCCCCTCGGGAAAAGAACGCCTGCACAGATAAAAGGCATCCTGGGCTTCAGCCCACTCTCCCATGGCGAGATACTTTTCCCCCCGTTGGAACAAACTCTCCTCGGCCAGGGTGCTGTCGGGATATATCTCAAAGAGCTCACGGTATTTTTCCATAGCCTTCGTGCTGTCTCCGGCAAGGTAAAGCTGTCCCGCCAGTTCAAAAAGGGTATCATCACCGACCGGTGTCGAACGTGCCGTAACAAAAGATTCTTCAAGTACAGACGCGGCTTTGTCATGTAGACCGGCCTCGGCAAGTGCTCGGGCATACATCAGTTGTCCCTGACCAGGCTGTTCATTCAGACGGGAGTAACGGTAGAAAAAATCGGCAGCTATGAGGTAATCCCCCGACTGATAGGCACACCATCCGGCAAGATAAGTGGCACGCCCCATCAATCCTGCGGAAGGGATATTCTGATAACTCTCTTCATCAAGAATAAGCGAAAGCTCACTGAAATCACGAAGGGCCCTGACATAATCGGCCGACTGATAATGGGTCCATCCCCGATAGTAGAGAACAAAGGGAAAAACATCACCAATCCCCGCCTCCTCGAGTTGACGCCTTGTCAAAGGTAAAAAATCTTCCAAAGCACTATCATAATTCTTCTCTGCAAGAAATGATAATCCGGAAAGATAATAAGCGAGAACAGAGAGTGCCCTGTCTTCCTCAGTATCTCCACGGCGTTTAAGAAGGAGAGCGCCACCTATTGTCCCCGGGTAATCACCGGATAAAAACTTGGCCTTCAGAGCCTCCCCGCGACTGCTCCAATCCCGGGGATAAAGAATTAGATAATCTTCCCAGGCGGTGTCAGCCCCCTGAAAATCTCCAGTCCAGCCGAGGAGCCTTGCTTTCATTCGAAGAAGTCCTTCTCTCTGTTCACCATTCAAATCCACCGGGTTAACGTTTTCGAAAAAGGAGAGGGCACTGGAGTACAGGCTTAACTGATAAGCCGAGTATCCTGCATGATAGGAGGCCGGAGAGTTAAACTCGGAACCGGGGTACTCTTCAAAAAAATTACCCCAAAGCTCATTTGCCTCTCCCCATCGCTTAAGGCGAGTTAAAAATTCACCTTGAGTATAAACAATCCTTTCTCGCCCTTCATTGGAAACATGCAAGTAGGAGTTCAAATACTCAAGCCCCTCCTCATGCTGGTTTTCATCGGATGCAATCCGGGACAGATAAAGGGGTACAAGTGGAGAGACATCTCTTAGAGGAGTTTCATCCCATATTTTCTTCAGGTAGAACTCTCCACGCTCATTATTCCCAGATCTATAAAACCCGATTCCAGCACTGAGGCGAAATCCGTTCAGAAGGGCCGGCTCATCTTTAAGATCAACCTCTGCACGCCCAATGACACCCTGAAGAAGATCAAATTTCCCACGGTTTAAATAAATTGAAAACACCCTTTCATAGGCAGGCCCGGCTGCCGGTGAACCGGTTCCGGTTAATCTTAAATAGAGAGACAGGGCCTCTTCCTCATTTCCATCATCAAGGAGGACCTCGGCCTTAAAGAAACTTAAATGATCCGCCCAGGGGGGCGGAATAAGGCTAAGATCAACAGGCTCAAGCATTTTACGAACCTCATCAAGCTGACCATCCTCCATGTAGAAATTACCAAGCAGGGTTAACAGATAGGGATCTGCAGAAGGATTTGGTAAAAAACGCAGGAGTTCATTCAGAATATTGGAGGCCTCGGAATTCCGGCCAAGTTCTTTCAATGAAAGAGCCCTGTAAAGGTAGGCTTCCTTCCTGTATACATCCGTGAACTTTCCTGAGTCATCCCGTGAGGAATTACCTGAACGTATGTACACATCCAATTCCACCTCGGCATCATCTGGCTTTCCAAGCCGGTAGGCCAGAATTCCACGCCAGAAGGGAAGATATGAGCTGTACCTTGTCATTTTGTAACGCTGGGCGACCCGCTGCATCTGATCGAGAGCATCCTGATTTCTACCAAGATGGTAATAACATTGACCAATTCGAAACTGAGCATCGGGGATCAGAGATGAAAAAGGGTACTCACGACTAAGGTTACTATAGAGCTCCAGAGCAAGCGAATAATCAGAAGCTTCAAGCCTCCTTTCAGCTCTGAAAAAAATATCCCGATCAGCGCTCTGACTGTTCGTCTGGGCTCCCAGGCTAAAAAATGGTAAAATCAGTATTAGAATCAGTATTCTTTTCATATAGAGAAAACATAACCCCTTGTATTAGGATAATCAACAAAAATTCGAGAAATCAGGGGAGTTGGAACTCACCTTTTGTCTGGATCCGAACAAGATGGACAAAATCATTAGCATAACGAGCATTCAAAGAATCAAGACTCGTCTCTTTATTTCTCTCAAAAACAGCGACTTTGAATTCACCAAGTGCCGAAAAATAGGGGAAAAGGGCGGCCACATGTGTATGCTGCCGCAGGACCTGATCCTCTCCATAGGATATGTTAAAAGAACCAATATAAAAATTACCCGGCTCACTTTTTGCAAGCAGATATAAAATAGGTTCAAGATCGGCCACACCCCAACCAATATCCTCTGCGTAGGAAAAAAAAGGAACCTCACGTACATCGGCAGACTCAAAGGAACCAGGACCATTTTCAGTACGAAGAGTGATCCCCGACTCCCCTCTTAAAGCAGCCAGGGTCAAAGCAATATTCCGTGTCCAGTCAAGACCAAAAAATGGATCTCTTGCCTCCTCAGAGAACTCACTCCAGGAGTTGCCCCGAATACCGGGATGTTTCAGTTTAAGGGAATCAATATCCATAAGCTCACCGGTTATGGGAAGTACAAACCCATCGGCAATCCACTTTACAAAACCTGAACAGTTGAAACCACCCGGTGTCGTTTCCTGTGCTTTCAGAGTCTCGATATACACATAATTCCCATCCGCATCCATGGCTCCGTCATCACAATCATAGAGCCTGTCAATCTCCCGGCGTATTTGGTTCATCACATCAATCTTGTTTCGACTCAATGAGGCAGGAGGAGGGGCATCATAAACAGACCAGTCAATCCTTGCCGAAGTCATCTCCATTACATGTTCAAGGGGTGAAGTAAAAACCTGTGAGATAGTCAAAGGTAAAACTATATTTCCATAGATTTTTTTCCCAAGCAGGTAACCATCTAAAACTGTTCTTTCGCCATAGGGGAATATGCGCAGGAATGATCCCGGGTCATCTCTTAGAAATATCTTGACCTGAAGAAAGGAGCCATCATTACTTTCTCGTTTTATTACAAAATTTCCACGCCGGGCAACAGGATAAGAGTAATCCTCTTCTATTAAAAATAATTGATAGAAAAATGCAGTTGTATCTTCTGTCCGGACACGTA
Source organism: Spirochaetales bacterium (assembly GCA_016342585.1). Taxonomy (GTDB): domain Bacteria; phylum Spirochaetota; class Spirochaetia; order UBA9216; family UBA9216; genus JAEINK01. The sequence goes on along the minus strand of JAEINK010000075.1, from coordinate 10,038 downwards.
CCATACTGCCGTCAGAAGATTGTCGAAAAACACCCATCGAAGCTGCCCGGGCTTCATTTACCGGAGCATGTATCCATGATTCCAGCTTTTGCCTGATTTCATAGCTTTCCGGGAATTTAAAATCTGATTCCGGTCGTGTTAAAAACGGGGAACTCTGGGAGAAAACTCCCGCCTGGAGAGTTAAAACTAAAATGAGGTATATAATTGTCTTTTGACTAAGTATTTTCTGCATCGATTTGATTATCGACATCTTTATCATCAGTTCTGAGGCTATGACCCTCTTTTTTTTGTTCCCTTATAAGAGAATATAGTTTAAGAGTCTCCCCTCTCACCTCATGAATACGGCTTTTCCAATCCAGATCACCATCATCCATCTCTTTCCAGAGTCTTTTCTTGACTCCTTCCAGAGTATAACGTTCTTCATATGTCAAATAACGAATCCGAAAAAGAATGTTCAGATCATTTCTGCTATAGAGCCTTTTTCCAAAAGGATCCTTCCTGGGAGAAAGAAGTGGTATCTCCTGCTCCCAGTATCGAAGGACGTGGGCTTTTACTCCGAGAAGTTTACATGCATCTCCTATGGAATAGAAATCCATATATTATCGCTCTTTTAGCTCCAATGTGAATGGTACTGATGAGAATCCAAGATCTTTTCGGATCCTGTTCCTTAAGTATTGAACATAACTATCGGGAAACCCCTTTGTCCTGTTAACAAAGGCCTTGAACTGAACGGGGTTGGCAGAGACCTGGGTAATATATCTCACCTTGAATCTGTAATTCTTAAGGATGGGAGGCTCATTGTACTCAAGCCACTCCTTAAGGGCCTTATTCAATCTTGCTGTATCGATCCTCATATTCATCTGATTCCAGACCTTCACGGTGGTCCTCAAAAGTTCATCAACGCCTTCTCCGTTGATGGCAGACAAAGGAAGGAGAGGTGCGAAATCAAGTATTGGAAAGAGGAACCTTACCCTGTCGGAGACAGCTTCTATCTGATTGGTAACCTTATCCATAAGATCCCACTTATTAAGAACAAGAATAATTCCTTTGCCCTTTTTAACAATCAGAGCAGCAATCTTTTTTTCCTGATCAACAAGTCCTTCAAGAGAATCGATCATAAGGTAAACGACATCTGTATCCTCGATACTCTTGATAGCACGATTCACAGAATAGTATTCCACATTCTCCTCGACCTTCTTTTTACGTCGGATTCCCGCTGTATCAAGAACACGAAAAGCTTTTTTCTCGGAAATAAACCTACCTTCAACAACATCCCTTGTCGTACCGGGAATTTCAGAAACTATCGAACGCTCACTTCCTATCAACTGATTAAGAAGAGTAGATTTTCCTGAATTTGGTTTTCCAAGCAGTGCCAGGCGGATATCCGGTTCAGGCCCATCCTCTTTCTCCTGCGTTTCAACATCCCATTCGATTCTTTCCTTAACCAGGTCTTCAAGTTCTCCGCATCCAAGACCATGAGCGGCAGAAATACCGATGACATCCGAAAAACCCAAGCTGTGAAAATTCCAGACATTCACCTCTTTCTCCGGCGTGTCCACCTTATTCACAACAAGAATAATCTTTTCCGCAAAAGGCCTGAGCGCTTCAATAAAAGTTTCATCTTCAGCTGTTAATTCACGAACATCCAGAACAAGGAGGATGAGATCGGCGTGTTTAATAACGTCCATGCTCTTATCTGTAACCTGAGCATCAAACCCTTCCTGTTCAACCTTAAGTCCACCGGTGTCAACAAGATTTACCTTATAATCATCTATTGGCCATTCTTCAGCCACGGGGTCTCTTGTAACACCGGGTGTCGGATCTGTAATAGCCTTCCGTTGCTTAATAAACCGGTTAAAGAGTGTAGATTTCCCGACATTCGGCCGGCCTGCAATAGCAACCAGCGGAAGGTCCGGGTTAGAGTGATATAAAATCAAAGCGTCCTCGCATCCATTTATTTACGTATTTGTCAATTTCTTTATAGGACCGCATGTCCATAATTGTCCCCACCATCTCCTCGGCATCTGCCATAGTGGTGGATCTTATAATTTTCTTTATTTCAGGGATACTGAAGGCACTCATGGAGTATCCGTCAAGACCGAGTCCCAGGAGGATTACAGCGGCCATGGGGTCTCCTGCCATCTCTCCACACATGGAAACAGGGATACTGGCAGCATGGGCACTGTCAATAATCATCCGCAAAAGGCGTAAAACAGCAGGATGAAACGGTTGATATAAATAAGCAACCCTCTCATTCCCCCTGTCTACGGCCGTTGTATACTGAATAAGGTCGTTTGTTCCGATGGATATAAAGTCAACCTTTCCTGCGAGGATATCTGTCGTTACAGCAGCCGAAGGAACCTCTATCATGATTCCTACAGGAACATTCGTATCAAAGTTTTTGCCTTCCTCTTTAAGTTCGTCCTTAACCTCTTCGAGGAATTCAAGCAAGTCATCAACTTCTTCGACACCGGAAACCATGGGAAACATTATCCGCAACTTCCCTTTTGCCGATGCCCGCAGAAGAGCCCTTATCTGAATTCTGAAAATATCCTTGTGAGCAAGACAGTATCTTATAGCTCTCCAACCAAGAAGAGGATTTTTCTCATCAAGGTCTCCGGCCTCAGAGATGAATTTATCGCCACCGACATCGAGGGTTCTTATGGTAACAGGTTTATCCCCCATCTCCTCAAGCACGCTCACATAGGTAGAATACTGCTCGTCCTCCGAATAATACTTCCCCGGTTCAAGCATCAGGAATTCCGATCGATAAAGGCCTATTCCATCAGCACCGTGAACTACTGCCGATTCGGTCTCTTCAGCAATTTCGATGTTGGCATATAATTTTATAAGCTTTCCATCCCTGGTTTCAGCGGGGAGCTCATTAAGGGTAAGAAGCTCAGACTCCTTCTTCTGCCACTCTTTTAGGATTTTCTCATACTGTACTCTGGTCTTTTCATCAGGTTGAACAATCACCTTGCCGCTGTTACCATCAATAATTACATCATCACCTGAACGAACATGGGAAGTGATATCGGAAAGACCTAATACAGCAGGAATCTCAAATGCCCTGGCAAGAATCGCCGTATGGGATGTTTTACCACCCGCATCCATGGCAATTCCCTTAACCATCCTCTTATTCATGGTTATCGCATCTGAAGGCATGAGATTATGAGTTACTAAAATAACCTCATCCTGTATATCATTTAAAGAAATTCTCTCACGATACAGGAGATGATTAAGTACCCTTCTTGATATATCGTGGATATCAACAGTTCTTTCCCGAAGGTAGGGATCATCTATAGCCTTAAACTGTTTGATATAAGATCTGGCCGTCTTAAAAAGGATGAACTCAGCATTCTTTTTCTGTTCAGTTATACCTGTGACAATCTTTGACGAAAAATCAGGATCTTTTAACATTAAGATGTGAGAATCAAGAAACCTCCCCTCTTTAACAAAATTAGAAGAGGTGTTTTTTTTAAGTTCAAGGATTTCTTGCTCAGCCATCCCCACGGCGGTTTTATACCGTTCAATTTCTTTTTCAACCTCACTTTGAGGAATCTCATATTCGGGGACAGTAATATTATCATCAATATAATAGAATACTTTCCCTATTACGATTCCCGGAGAGGCGGAAATACCAGTTATCTCTTTCATATCTAAAATCACTATATTCTTTTTCCATTACCCTGTCAAATATCTGGAAAAACAGCCGATATTATTGGTAATGAAAGAGAAAAAGAAATCATCAATCGGATGCCTATTCTGGATCGCATTAATTCTACTCATACTCGTAATGTTTCTTTTTAACAGAAAAACCATCGAAACTGTACTTGATAATACTGGTTTTCTCGAGATATTCACGAATGAAGAAGTCGTACCGGATGTTGAACGCATAGAAAATGAACAAGTAACTGAAGAATCTGGACCTGAAAATGAAGCTCCAGTCACACCCTCCTCTCCAATCGAAACAGAAACAGTGGCTGACCCCGAAGAGGTCCTGGAGATCGACCCAATCATATCGGAATCTAATCTCGAAGCGGAACTTCCTGCAGAAACAATTTCTGTAGAAGCCCAAATTCGAAAATCAAGGCTCTATTTTGTGAAAGTGGATAGCGAGGGAAATATAAGCCTGAAAGGTATAATAAGACCCATCTACTATACCGACTCACCATTGACCGAAACCATTACAAATTTACTAAAAGGTCTCTCTGCCTCGGAAATGAATCAGGGTCTACTGTCATTAATACCGGAAGGAACTCAATTAATTTCAGTCTCTGTCAAAAACGGAACCGCGAATCTCAATTTTACAGAAGAGTTTCTCTTCAATTCATTCGGGGTTGAGGGTTATACAGCCCAGCTAGAACAGATTGTCTTCACAACCCTTGAATTTTCCACGGTAGAGAGTGTGCAGATTCTTATTGGCGGTGTGAAAAAAGATTTTATGGGAATCGAGGGTGGCCCCTACATCGGAGAACCTCTAAACAGGGATTCATTCTAAGATTATCAATTTTCCCCGTGGTCACATCATGTCATGCACATGAGAATCTGTCTGCTTAAAACTGCCATCGTCAACAGCCACTCTCTTTATGAACACATGGTTTGAGGCTTTGTGGCAGTTTTCTAATAGACAGAAGAACCTCAAAACTTTAAGATTCGGAATTATCAAAAAAGTGTTTCAATTACATTAGAAACTTTCAATCCCGGATCAAGGCCAAGAAGGAATAAATATTCACGATTCCCTTTTCGGCCCGGTATGGGAGAATCTGTTACCTTTAAAGGAAAAACACCTTCACCGGCAAGACCATTAACAACGTTGGTAATAATGGAAATCAAATTATCCTTATCTGAAACTATCCCCTTAAATGAATCAGGAGGGTTTTGCCATTCAAATTGGGGCTTTATAAGAGCGACGAGCCATTTTTCACTGGTAATTGATAGTAGATGTGAAGCGGCCCCCTGGATTGAACGAAAACTTAAATCTGCAACTGCCGCATGAGGAAGAGGTGACAACACCCCGACATCCATTATATTGGTCTTTTCCTGCACGACAATACGCGGATCATTTCGTAGTGAATAATCGAGCTGATTGTACCCCACATCTACCGAGTAAACACTTTCGGCACCACGAAGAAGAAGACAGTGAGAAAACCCACCGGTAGAACAGCCGGCATCAATGAATACCTTGTTTTTTACATCTATATTAAAAGAACTCAAGGCGTGCTCAAGTTTTTCACCACCCCGAGAGACAAATTTTCTCCCGGTTATTCTAATCTCAGCGTCCATCCTTACAGATATTTTCGGATCACGGACAATCCCGCCATCCACCCGGACCTCCCCGCATAGAATCTTCGAATACAGATCCTTTTCGGTCTCATCCGGGTTCCTGGACTTTATTAATTGGAAAAGCGGTTTTCTCTTAATTATCCGGGAACCTGCACCCATACCTGGCCTATACGCCTAATATCGTTTTGACTCTCTTGATCTTAAGAGCTCGCCCGGTAGCAGGATCTATATTAATAACAACCCCATTAATAATACCGCCATTTTCAGATATCTCCATTTTAAGGGGCATCTGAGTCAGACTACGATGTATAGCCTGACCAGGTTCTGCCCCGATAACAGAATCCTGGGGACCTGTCATCCCCACATCAGTGATGAAAGCTGTTCCACCCGGTAAAACCCGCTCATCCGATGTAGGAACATGTGTATGTGTTCCAAGGAGTGCTGAAACCTTTCCATCAAGAAACAAGGCCAAAGCTTCCTTCTCGGTAGGGCGCTCTGCATGGAAATCAATTATCTTAATCTTAACATCACCAGGCAGCTTCTTAAGGATATCCTTACTGCATTGAAAAGGACAATCAATACTTGGAAGTTCCTCTCGCCCCTGAAGATTAATAACAGCAGCCTTAACACCTTTATTCTCAACGATGGCAACACCCTTGCCAGGAGCCCTGGAAGGGTAATTAGCCGGCCTCAGGAGGTTCTGGCTCTCAAGATGATGATAGATATCACGTTTCTGCCAGATATGATTACCCGATGTGATCACATGGGTTCCATTGGCAAAAAAGCTATCTGCGATTTCCGGTGTTATACCAAAACCATCCGCTGCATTCTCACCATTAATTATCACAAGATCAGCCTTGTGTTTCCTGATGAGATCTTTTAATCCTATAAAAAGGGCTCTGCACCCCGGCTGACCAACAACATCACCCAGAAACAGAGCCGTAAAGTCTTTACTCATTTAAACCTGCTAACGTGCGTACTCCACCACCCTGGTTTCCCGGATGATAGTAACTTTTATTCTTCCAGGATATCGCAATTCAGCTTCAATCTTCTTTGCAATATCCTTTGCAAGCTGTTTTGAATCCTGATCATTAACAGAATCATTATTAACCATAATCCTGAGTTCACGACCGGCCTGTATGGCATAAGCCTTGTCAACTCCATTAAATGATTCAGCAATCTTCTCAAGATTTTCAAGCCTCTTGATATAATTATCCAAGGTCTCTCTTCGAGCACCGGGTCTTGCAGCAGAAATAGCATCCGCAACCTGAACTATTACAGCTTCAATAGAAGTAGGCTCTACATCGTTATGATGAGAAATAATACCATTAATGACCCTGGGATCTTCACCTATTTTTCGTGCAAGTTCAGCACCAAGTTCTGCATGATTTTCATCACCATCGGTTTCGATACCTTTACCAATATCATGCAAAAGCGCACCACGTTTGGCAACTTCTTTATCGGCACCAATCTCTGCTGCCAACATACCAGCAATAACTGCGACTTCTTTTGAGTGATTTAAAACATTCTGACCATAACTGGTCCTGAAATGAAGCCGCCCTAACGCACGAATACCTTCTGGATGCATGTTATGTACACCCAGCTCAAAAAGGAGTCGTTCACCCTCTTCTTGCACAGTCTGACGAATCTCTTTACTGACCTTGTTAACAACTTCCTCAATTCTGGCAGGATGTATTCTACCATCAGCAATCAATCTTGCCAAAGAAACTTTGGCAATTTCCTTTCGAACAGGATCAAAACACGATATAACTACTGCCTCGGGAGTATCATCAATAATGATATCCACACCAGTCAAAGTTTCCAGGGTTCTTATATTTCGTCCTTCTCGACCAATTATACGCCCCTTCATCTCATCATTAGGCAGACTTACAGATGTAACTGTAACTTCAGAGCTTACATCTGTAGCAATCCTCTGAATGGTTGTAACAATTATATCGCGAGCCTTTTTCTCTGCCGTTGTTTCAGCTTCCTGCTCTATCTTATTGATAATTATCTGAGCATCCTGCCGTGCTTCCGATTCCATTGACTGCATAATAAGAGCTTTTGCCTCTTCAACAGTTAAACCGGCTATTTTTTCAAGTTCACTTTTCCATCTATCTTCTTCATTCTGAAGATATGCCTCTTTCTTAGATAAATCATCCTCTCGACTGGCAATGCGCTGCTTAGATTCCTCTAATACAGCAACATTTTTTTCTAGATTATCTTCTCTTTGCAATACACGCCTTTCAAACCTTTGAATTTCATTACGACGCTCTCTAAGCTCAAGCTCCTGCTGTTTTCGTTCCTTTATTAGCTGATCCTGACCATGCAGAATCACTTCACGCTTCTTAGCCTCTGCTTCTTTTATTGCATCCTGATTTAGACGTTCAGTTTTCTGTTCTGTTGAAGAAAGCTGAAATCTGGCGTATAGCCAGCGAATTAACCAACCTAGAATTACTCCGACGAGAGGAAGAACGATAATCAAACCAATATTCATATTCTTCCCCTTACTATTTAACTCAGATATAATATTACAGTTATATATGGCCCTTTGTCAATAAATGTAATTTTTCTATTTGTTTGTTATATGTTATTTTCTATAAATCCATTATTTTCTTTATATAATGTTCTATATTACCAGAAACATTCTTTAAACCAAGAAATAAGTACCCAGGATCACCATTAATATCCATTGGAATATAGAGAATTCCCGAAATAAAATCTCGATATTCATCAGGTATCTTGGAATCCAACACTTTTAAGCCAATTTTTGTACTATTTAAAAGAATAATCTTTCTCTGCTCAAATAAAACCCTAAAAATAGACTCATTTCTGTTAAATTTCAACTTAACCTTTACATTATCATCTATACCAACAGCTCCGGAGACCGAAAGACCTTCAGAATCTTCAGTTAAAAGCCCAGCCATCAATGATTCGGTTACAGAACTTAACATCATCAGAGATTTGATCTCTTTCACGGTACTCTTATTGTTCTTATTCAGAAGCTTTTGTAGCATAAAACCATTCTCATTGAACTTTTTAGTACCCTTATTAAATTCTTCAGCGAAGGATGAATCTTCTTTTTGGGGATTCAACCCCATAAAAGAAAGATCCACTACATTATTTGCAAATACATCAAACTCATCTTTTTCATCTTCCTTACCAATAATGGAATCGGCAAGTTCCTTTAAAGAACTATCCTCCGGGATAAATTTTTCTGAATAAACCTCATCTTTAATCCGGTAAATACCACCTTCCAGTTCTATGGGTTCTATTTCGGTTGTTTCAGTTTCATCCAACTCTATAAACGATGATATCTCCAACTTGCCATGTTTTTTAAGCACATCTATTCTATTTATCAAATTATCATCGATTTCTGCTAAATCATTCTTACTAACATCCAAAACAGAGGCTGAATAGCTTAAGGTATAATCGCCTCCAGAAACAATCTTTCCAATAATTCCTGTACTATTTTCTTTAAATTGATAAAACTCATTTAATTCATCTGAAACATGAAACAATTCATATACTTCTTCATCTTGTTCATCAACCTTTTCGAGTTCATCGAGAACTTCAAGTTCATCCACCTTTAAGGGAACAAAAGATAAAGATGGGGCGATATATGCGGGGAGCTCTTCATACTCAATATCATCCCCAGATTTAACAATTGATAATTCAGGCCTTCCATCCTCAGAAGTACTCTCTTGAATTTCTTCCAACTCTTCAACCTCTTCAAATTCTGAAAGTAGTTCTAATTCTTCTACTTCCTCCAATTCCTCAAGGTCTTCATCAGAAAAACTCTCCACCTCTTCTGATTCAGCTTCCAGCTCTTCAAGAAGTTCAGTCTGAGAATACTCCTCAATATCTTCCATATCATCGAAAACTTCGATGTCCCCAAGATTATTCTGTTCGTAAAAAATCTCTTCCAGATCTAAAGCCTCGACATCTTCATACGCATCAACTAATGACTGTGATGTTACACGTGACGTTTCACTTCCCTCAAGTTCTTCGACTTCTTCGACTTCTTCGACTTCTTCGACTTCTTCAGGTTCTTCGACTTCTTCGAGCTCTTCTACTTCTTCAAGCTCTTCTACATCTTCAAGCTCTTCTACTTCTTCGAGCTCTTCTACTTCTTCAAGCTCTTCTACTTCTTCAAGCTCTTCTACTTCTTCAAGCTCTTCTACTTCTTCAAGGTCATCGGCCTCTTCGAACTTTTCAGCATCTTCAAGCTCTTCTACTTCTTCAAGCTCTTCTACTTCTTTAAGTTCTTCGACTTCTTCGAGCTCTTCGAGCTCTTCTAATTCTTCGAACTCTTCAGCATCTTCAAGCTCTTCAGCATCTTCAAGCTCTTCTACTTCTTCAAGCTCTTCTACTTCTTCAAGCTCTTCTACTTCTTTAAGTTCGTCGACTTCTTCGAGCTCTTCGAGCTCTTCTAATTCTTCGAACTCTTCAGCATCTTCAAGCTCTTCTACTTCTTCGACCTCTTCAGCATCTTCAAGCTCTTCTACTTCCTCAAGATCATCGGCCTCTTCAAGCTCGTCTACTTCCTCGACCTCTTCAGCATCTTCAAGCTCTTCTACTTCTTCGACCTCTTCAGCATCTTCAAGCTCTTCTACTTCCTCAAGATCATCGGCCTCTTCAAGCTCGTCTACTTCTTCGACCTCTTCAGCATCTGCAAGCTCTTCTACTTCTTCAAGCTCTTCTACTTCTTCAAGCTCTTCTACTTCTTCAAGCTCTTCTACTTCTTCAAGC
>JAEINK010000074.1 GCA_016342585.1 Spirochaetales bacterium | reverse complement strand
TTGAGGTGCTGCAGAAGCCTAACGTAACTGATTCTCTTTTTTGCATAATAATCGATTGAGAAGGTCTGGGAAGAAAATGTCATTCCGCAGGCTTTACAGCGGTAACGATGAACTGTACCAAAGGCTCTTGAACGGTAGGTTCCATACTTAACATACCAGAAATCCTTATCAGGATTGTGAAAATGTGTGCATTTTGGGTTAGGACAACAGGGGATTTCCATACGATACTCCTTACTAATTTGTTTCTTAATAAGGAATACCGGGGAATTTGTGCTGTTGCTTCAGATCAACAGGCTTTGGGGCAGTATGTAAGATGGAAATCAGGGTTCGAGTTCTTCGTTTTCCTCAAAATCATTCTTAAAAATGTAAAGATCCTTCAGGTTATAGGTATTATTGACTTGAAGTGAATTCACCTTACGGCTGTCAGATGTAATTTCAAGATCAAATCGATAGGAGAATTCTGAATAATCCGGGTCATCGATACCGATTCTGAAGGAGAATCGTTTCTTTTCACCTGCTTTTTCAGTAGAGATAGATTCCGGCCAAAACATGAAATTCCCGGGGATAGTCGATACTATTGTGTAGGGATTCTGCCAGTTCTGGTCGTACATTTTCACCTCTTTACCATCCAGATAGAGGATTATCTTCTGGTTAAGAAGAGGAATAAAGTTCTGCCCATTAAAAAAACGTCCCGAAATTACAGGGAAGTTGAATGTGGCAGAATCGGGTTTGACGTTTTCAAGGTGATCATCATGAGTGAAACCGGGTCGTTTTTTTCGAGAGACGATTTCCAGTCCTTTTTTCACAAGCTGTACTACATCGGCTGATTTTTGAACACTGTTATGATAATCCGACCGAAGATGAGCCACGCCACGGCTGGAAATAACATATTCAGGTGAAATTCTGTTTAAAACAAAACAGGCGACGTCAAGTCTACATTGGCTGCAGGTGCAAATTTCCTGTTCCTGAACATCTTTAGAGTCATACATTTCATCCACTATTGAAAGCACAAGATCTTCCATCTGATTATGAATTTTCATCTGATCCTCCGGCATAGTTGTTAATTTCAATTACTTCCTTGAGAGCGAGAATACAATTATTGAAATCTTTTAATGTCTCTTTTAAAGAGTAATAGTTTAATCCGGCAAAGTAAATCTTGGAAAAGATAGAAAAATTCAAATCATCATCTTTTTGAAGATTCATATAACATCCGAATTCATAACAAATTTTTAACATTTCATTCAGGCGAGTCTGGACAAATGGACCGAGCACATTTGAAAAAGAGAATGAGTAGGCAATTTCCAGAAATTTAGAGTCACTGTCAATAAAGTAGCCTCCCGCAAAATCTCCTTTTTTCTCAAAACCAGCAGAGTAGGTCTCTTCCATTATTGTGCCGTCAAAAACCTCGTAACCAAGCTCCTTAAATAGAATTTTAGATCTGTATATGCGCTCTTTCATAAGTTTCGAATATTTCATAAGACAATAATATAGCATTTTTAAATCTATTTGTATAATATCTGATTAAAATATGCTGTTTAGGAGTGTTGTTTTGAAAGAAATCTTTGTATTAGCCACCGGCGGGACCTTTGATAAGGAGTATAACGAGCTCAATGGTAGTCTCTTTTTTAAAGAGACACATATCCCTGGAATGCTGAAGCTTGGTAGAAGCACCCTGAGCATAAGATTGGAAACCTTATATATGGTTGACAGCCTTGAGATGACTAATGAGCAAAGAGAGGCGCTTTTATCAGCATGTATAAACTGTCCTGAAAAAAAGATTTTAATAACACATGGAACCGATAGAATTGTAGAAACGGCGGTTTTTCTTGGCAACTCCATAAATGCATTGGAAGGAAAAACAATTGTTCTGACTGGCGCTATGGTTCCATACACCTTTGGTTCCTCAGATGGTATGTATAATCTTGGGAGTTCTATGGCCTTTGTACAGGTTCTGGAAGCTGGAATTTATGTTTCCATGAATGGTCGATACTTTACCTGGGATAATGTGAGGAAAAATCGGGAAATTGGTCAATTTGAGGAGTTGAAGTAAGATTAATTTATCCCTAAAAACTTGTGTTATTTGAGTTTTGTAAGAAATTCTGAATGTCGGGATCCGGAATACTTACCTTATGTAATAAAGGTATTAAGTTGATTCCTCAGATCCTCAGAGCCTTTTCGAAGCAGATAAACCACATCAAGTGACTCAATAACTTCGGAAACAGGTGCAATTTCCCCACCAAAAAACTGGGCGGATATATAATTTCCTACGGCTTCATCAGTGGCTATCCCATCAAGGTTATTCCATATGAGCTGGACCATGCTTTGAATATCATTTTCGAATTTAAGAGACTCACATCCCAGATTTTCAACGATTCCTTCGGCAAAAGAACCCCTTTGAACACCAATTTTCATCTGGCTGTAATCTCTATTCAGTGTATCTCTAAATTGACTATCCCCGTTTTTTCTGCCGAAGATTCGAATTTTAAAACTGGAGTAGGGTTTTGTCGCAATTATTGGTTCCCCTTCAAACAGAGCGTTCGGCCACCCGACATTGGCAAGGATATCGAGTTTTCCTCCGAGGAGCATGGGGTAAAGGGTTCCCCATTGTCCTCCATGATATTCGAAATCTCTCCCTAAGGAGGCAGCAATTTTCTTTGAATGATCAATTGAGATCCCTGATGGTTTCCCATCCTGAATATAGACCCAGGGCGGGTAGGCTATATCATGTCCCATCTTATAACCGGTTATTTTGCCATCTTCTTTCAGGCCGGATATTTTTTCGATTAGAGGGAGGATAATTTCTTTTTGGTTCGTAAGCTGTTTTTCCATGAGAGAGTTGTTGTTTTTAAAAACTTCCAGGGAAGAGTTGATGAATTTAGAATTTTCTGTGGTTTTTTGGCTGTTTTCCAGTAAAACTCTCATGGACGAGAGAAGAACTTCTGTTCTATCTGCCTGTTCATTGACGAGGTGATCGATGGAACTGATTTGTTGATTTATATCTTGAAGATCATCGGCAGATTCCGAAAGGTTTGAACTTGTTTGACTGATGTCCTCAAGGACAGAGTTCTGAACTTTGTCATAATCGGAAAGATACCCTTTAGCGGAAGTTAACTTCTTGGATAGTTCTGCCAGAATCGAATTGATTTCTACAGTATTCGTCTTACTTCGCTCGGCCAGTTTGGAAACTTCCTTGGCAACGACCGAAAATCCTTTACCATGTTCACCGGCCCTCGCCGCTTCAATCGCCGCATTAAGGGCCAGAAGGTTTGTCAGTTCGGAAATATCTTCTATGATTTTTACATAATTAAAAACCTTGGTGATTGATTCGCTGAGGGCATTAAAGATTGATAAAATATCCTTGAAACCGGTATCGAGTTTTACAACGGAATCGCTGGCTTTACCCATGGCCTCAATGTTATCCAGAGACGACTGGGAGGTTTTCTGAATAATCTGGGAAGAATGCGATACCAGAATGGCGGCTTCTCCGGCATTTTTATTGATTGAATTTAGATCTTCACCAGAGGATGAGAGGAGGGATAAAATGTTACTGTTTGATTTCAGGTACTCCTCTAAAAAGGTGGATATTATATCAAAAATCTGCGAAGAGTTCAGGTGATTGGAAAAAATCCGGGAATTTCCCTCTTTTAAACTATTTAACTTTTCTAAATATTCCTTAAGGTTATTCTGTTCCAAAATTATTTCTCCTGGATGCTGGAATATATTAAAGAATTATATATTAGAATTCTCATTTTGAATAGAAAAAAAAGTAAACCTCAAATATTAGAAATATTATTACTGAAATGTTAAAAAAGAATAATATATTCTTATTTTTCCCGAGGATTCAGGCCGGATTTAAGATCTGTAAAGTTATCAGCCTTTTTCCAGAAAGCCTTATAGATATGCTGCCGGGTCTTGTTATCAATATGGGAAAGTTCCCTGACAATCGGTTTAATACTGGCCCGAAGATTTGTCTCCCTGAAGGGGCAGTTGATATTCTGAACCGGCAGTTCGAGGAAGGAGGTTATATTTTTTACCATGGATTCCGGCACTTCACACATGGGGCGTATAATTTCAAGCTTCCCTTTAAAAAACTCCTGCACAGGAAGCATGGTAGTAAAACTGCCACGAAAGCAAAGGTTTATCAGGGTTGTGTCGACAATATCATCCAGATGGTGACCAAGGGCAATTTTTTTATAACCCCACTCATCGGCCAGATCGAAAAGGATCCTTTTCCTATTACGGGAACAGAGGTAACAGTTGAAACTCCCCTTGAAAGATTCGGGAAACATGGCGGCCTTAACGATTTTATAGGGAACGTCCAGAATTTCGAAAAACTCCTTAAGTCGTTCGGCGGATTCATCAGGAAGGGGATATTCTCTCCAGTCAATATGCACCGCATGGAGTTTGTAATTGATGGGAAGCCATTTTTTTCTTAAAGAAAGAGCCAGCGCTAGAGCCAGGGAGTCCTTTCCTCCGGATATCCCCAGAATGATTGAGTCTCCATCGTTAATCATATCGAACCGGTTAATCCCTTTTCCTGTCTGCTTAACAAATCTCATGACCCGGGGGGGCAGCTTTCCATTAACGATTTCGCGTAACTTATCCAATTTATACCTTCCATCCCAGGAGCTCTTCCGGTTTTTTAAAAGAATCAGCTATATCGGAATTGACGACCAGCCTGATTTTTCTAAGGCTCCTTGTAAAACTATTCACCACGGGTGGCGTAAAGACAGAAGGGGATTGAGCGAAGGGGATCTCCTTTCCGTTCTGAATAACCGGCATGTCGATACTGAAGGATATCTGTTCCGGAATGTCGATTATGATATCCTCACCTGTTATTTTTTTTCGTTTTGTTGATAGAAGCGCCGCTATTTCCTGTTCTTTCTGAAACCGGGCTTCAAGTCCCAGGATGGACATATGGTTTCTATTTGTCCCATCGAAATCGACCTCATAGACCATCTTATACAGGTCCCTGTTCGCCACACCACGCACAAGGCGGGAATAAGGGAATATTTTTTTTCCATAAATGGTCGAAAGATCCTGATCGGTCAAACCATAGAGGTCTTCGGGTTGAATGCAATCCTCCTGGAGTCCAAAATAAATCGCCTTTTTTATCATGGCTGTGGCAATCCTTACAACTTTATGCCAGTAGACAGTCCTGTACATCAGGTATTTAGAGAAAAGGATATTCTCCACAGCCGGTATCCCCTGATAATCCAAAGCAATTGAACCCTTGTGGGGGACCATCTTTGAAATAACAAAGTCGGTATCCTGTATTCCATAGGGTACTCCGCAGAAATAGGCATCCCTGTTCATGTAGTCCAGTTTATCCGGATCGAGTACCCCCGATAGGATTCTTCGGTAAAATCGGGTTTCTGAATCGGGGGCCTTCATCCCTTCATCGATAATGGCGGCCACCATCCCCGGATCCACACCAAGATCCTTCGTAAGACAATCCTTCATGGGGGATTCAAGGATTGCTTCCCCGGCCAGGAGTTCATGTTCCTTTAGCGGGAGTTCTTTAAGGGAGTGGGTATAGGGAAAATGACCCAGATCATGTAAAAGAGAGGCCGCAAGAAAAGATTTTACCCCCTCAAGGCTTAATGTGGGGCAATCCGGGTGCATGAGCATCCGGGTAATTATCCTTTTGGATAGATGAAAAACACCCAGGCTGTGGTTAAGCCGGGTATGGGTTGCTCCAGGGTAAACATGAAATGTCGGCCCCAGCTGCATGATTCGCCCAAGATCCTGAAAGGGTTTTTTTCGGGTGAGCTCCTTTAGAGGGGGAGAAAGATAGATATTTGACCAGAGGGGATCCCTGATGGGCTCTGTATAATCCCTGTTTAGATGAGTTATTATTTTCTCGTGAATATTTAATTGATCAACCATGGGATTCATCATATATTTTGATATGTCCGGTGTCTACTATTTTGTGCAAACTGATGGTTAGATTTGACAGGGGACAGAGGTTCTGGTAGCATGAAATTGATGAAAAAACGTTTACTTATTCTTTTTTTGGCATCTATGGTGATTGTCCTCTCCTGCAGTAAGAAAAACGAAACCGGGGATGAGGAGCCTTCCGGGGAGGAGGTTAGTCCGCGGCTTGAACTTTCACTCAATGATGGCTCATCCGACAGTCCGGAATCTACAACCGATAAAGTGGGGGGGCAGGTTTCTTCTCCTTCAAACTCAACAGGGAACGGTGTTAGTCGGGAGGTTACGCCTCAAGCAACCATATTACCTGAAAGCAATCAGGAAAAACTTAGCCGCCGAAAGCGGACGATACCTATTGCTCCGGAAGATATGCAGATCGGAATTCTTCATGTTGGTGAAACTGATGCTCTTTTAAAGGAGAGCCGGGGTATGACAGAAGTTGTCGTCTCTTTTTTATATGCCCTGGTGGACGGTAAGGTGGAAAATTCACTTTTTGCCGGAGAATCCAGTGATTATCTTAAGAGGATGATGGAACCTGTTGCCGAGGATGGACTTTTCCCTCACTCCTTTCGGATTGGTACTCCTGTTCTCGGAGATGATGGATGTGGCAGGATTAATATACGGTTATTTGGGGATCCCGGTCGTAGTTCTGGGGAAGCCCTCCTTTGTTTAGAGGATGAGGATTGGAAAATCACTGATTTACAAATAAACTTTGAAGCATTAGCCGAAGATTATAATAAAGGGTGGGATGTTTATGAACCCCGGCTGTATCGATGGCTGGAACTCTACTAAGGGGAAATAGATGGGAATTTCAATAAGCAGAATAGAAAAAGAATTCATACTGGGAAATCTGGACGAGAAGAAAATTCCTGTCAGGGTTCATGGAAATAAAAAAGATCATAATGGGGTAGTTTTAAACATTTCCGATGGAAAGTGGGTTGAGATTTACTCGGATGATAAAAATTGGGAAGTCTTTAAAAAGGACGAAGAGGTACGAGTCTTTTTCTCCTATTATGGTCATGTTATGACATTTAATTCAAAGATCATCGAAATCGGAGAAACGGTTAAGATTTTATACCCCGATGGAATACATAAAAACCTTCAACGTAAATATGAACGTGTGCCGCCGCCTGAGAATTCATCCCTCACCTTCACGGTAAAAGAGACACGTGTCGAGATGAAATTCCCGAAGACCGAAGAGTTTGACCCGGTCGAGGAGCCTGAGATTCATGGGAACATGGATGCTCAGGATCTCAATCAGCTTATGACCTCCTTCCGTGAAGAGACCGAAAAATTTACCGATCATAGCAAGATCCTCATGTTTAGAGGGAAAACTCCTGATACTCTGGAAGAGAGAATAATCGCTAATACAGGAAAGATCCTTTATATCGAATCTACAAAGTTCGGTGTACCCCGTGGCGGGAGCAATGAGGATTCAAGGATAATAACCGAGAGTTATCTTTTCCCAAACAAGAGTGAAGAATCAATTTTACCGGAACTTACGATTGATGAGCTTCGTGATTATTTTAAGGATAGGAGACGGGAGGGGTGTGAGTCTCTGGTTTACTGTCCGATTTTGTATCATCAATATGTTGTGGGGTGTATTAAAATTGAGACGAAGCGGGAACGTAAAGAACCCCTCGACCATGACTCCCTCGAGTATGTATTCCAATTTTCAAAGATTCTGGCCTATTCCCTTAAGGTAAATGGCTATTTTAATAAAAGTCTCGAAGTCATGGCCGATTATACCACTGGCCTGGTGGATATTTCGGCTTCAGGTCTCATGTTTGTTCATCCCTCCCATGAGTTGAGTCTTGCTCTAACCCTCTATTCTGATCTGGAAGTAGAACTTTTCCTTGGAGAGCGGAAGATAAAGATAAGCACAAGGCTTATGAGAAAGTATCCGGGGAAGAAAACCATCTATTATGGGGTGCAATATCTGGAAATCAAGCCTGAAGATTTCAGATTCCTCTTTGATTATGTTTATGGAGTAGAATTTAAGGATTATGACGATAATCTTTGGGAAGGGGGTGCCGAACCACCTACCTTGAGCTTTGATTAAGGAGTTGCGATGATTGGTCTTCTTGTTGAAATTATAGGTCTGCAGCAGCTAATCAAACTTGAACCGTCCTATGTTTCAGGTTTGAATGAAAAAATACTCAATTTGCTTAACCTTCCGAAAGATCGTTCATACAATTCGGGAAATTGTTTCTATCTTCAATTCGAATACATCGAGGAGGATGGGCGAAAAACCTGGGAAAGTGTTAATGAGGTTTATGAATACCTCCTGGCGGAGAGTGAGGAGTTTCAAGGTTTTCTTATACTCATAGACAGAGTTAAGAATTCTACCCTCGAAGATGGTTTTGCCATGATCCGTAAAAAAAGTTATTCATTGCGCGAATATAATGCTCTTGTGATAACACCGCGAGCGGAAGATTATTGTGCAGGCTTTTTTAAAGTGGATCACCGTGGCGAAAATCTGGTTGTCTCTTCTAAATCGAAGTGGAAGCCTCTTGATACGGATCATTATGACTCTTTCTACCATAGGGATAGACTTGTTGATAGAATCGCCGGCCGGCTGATTCCCTTCATTGATGATGAGGAAGAGCCTTCGATACTTCATTTTTATGGAAATCCTGGAATCGGGAAAAATTTTAACATAAAAAAAAGTATCCTGAAGATCCGAGAAAAAAGTCCATATATGCCTTTGCCGATCATTAATGGAACGGAAGGGCTTAAAGCTGCATTTCAGGAGATAATCGAGAGCCTTGATGCCAATTTTCTTAAAACATTGCCAGAGAAGCTTTTAAGTCCCGAAAAAATCAGCTGGGAATCAAGGAAGTTTCTCCTTGAAGAGGGCGCCTCCGATCATGGACCCCACGATATCCTCCTGTTTTACAGGCTCTACGTTCAGGCCTACCTGCGGCTCGCTGAAGAGAATCTCCATCCGGCCTACATTATCTGCCGGGACCCGGAATTCCTCAATGAGGAGTCACTGACACTCCTCACAACCATAATACAAGAGTTTTTATTCCCAGGGGGGCTGGTTCCTGTCATTATTTCAGAGACCAAAAATCTTCCTGGAACTCTTTCCTCCTTCTCCTGTCAACGGATTCGTGTAACTCCGCTTTCATTAATGGAAGTCGAGGAACGATTGAGCAAGGCTGGCCTGGAAGGGGGAAATACATATGATATCAGAGAAAAAACGGAGGGACATGTCCTCTTTTTATCCCACTATATAATCCTCAACCAGAAGAGTGAAGAGGTGCCGGAAGGGATAAGTGGAAAGGATATCAGTATTCAGCTCCTTCGGCAGCTGGATTTAAGGCTTCAGGCAACCCTCTATGCTATCTGTCTCTTCCCGGGAATGACCGATGCAGACCATTGGGCCCGGATTCTTGAGGAAAACAGGATTGTTCATCATGGGGCGAAATCCGTCCTTAAGGAGTTGGAAAATTTCGGCTACCTCAGTGAGGATCAGTGGCTTCGTCCGGTTATTCCGAATGTTGAAGAGGGTGTTTCTCTCTCCCCGGCAGATAAAGTCGAGATAGAGATGAAAATTGCCAGGACCGGCAGCAGTATCTGGAGCGAACAGAAAATGTTTTCGGTTTATAGTTTTCTCCAGGGTTTGAAGAGCCGGGATGCCGTTGTAAATTTTTCTCGATACTTTTTCGATTATACATCACAGCTCCTGGAACAGGGACAGACTGGAAAAGGGGAGGCCCTGATCGAGGTATTTGAAAATCTGAAGGCCGGTGAAGTGAATGATTCATTAAATGATACTGTTATTCATACTCTGGGGCTTCGTTCAGCCCTTATGCAGGGGGATCAGGAGGTGGCCCGGATCCGATTCCTGGCCCTGACAGACATTGCTGAAAGTCCACTTACCCTGGCAGAGGCCCTGAACAACCTTGAGGCGGCCCGGTATCTTTATGCTTCCGGAGAATATAGAGAGGCTCTTGATGCGGCTAAAAAGGCCCTACTGTTTATGCAGGATGAGGATAACAGGCTTCTCAACTCGGATGCAAACTGTCAGATAGGTCTGATCATGATTGGGATGGAGAGACTGGATGAGGCGGCCATGTATTTCACCCTTGGCCGTGAGCAGTTGAACCCGGAGGAAAACCCACACAACTATATAAAAGCAATGGTTATGGAGGGGCTTTGCCAGTTTATAATTGGAAACCTTTCCCAGGTGCGAAGGATCCTCGAGGATTCCCGGAAAATGGCTGCGGCATTTGGTCGTCGGGAGTGGGAGCTTTACTCAATTTTTCTACTGGGCCGTAATGATTTTGAGCTTGGGCGTTATAAACTTGCTGAAGAGCGGTTTATAAACGGACTCCTCTTATGCCGGCTCTATTTTGATGCTGAGAAGCAGAAAGTCTTTTATACCTGGATTGCAAGGTGTCGAATTTATGCAGGACAGAGATCCAGTGCCCTGAATATCCTTGGTGGATTGAAACCGGACACTGAGGTCTTTTTTATAACCTCCGAGGCGTTATTCTTCATGGGGAGGAGAGAAAGGGCTCTGGATGCCCTTCAGCTGGCTATGGATTGGGAATTTGCAAATCCTACCCTCTTTAATCCCGGAGAATATATCTCCTGGCGTTCAGGTTTTTCGTCTGTAGAAGACCGGGCATTAAGAACCCGGGAGGGTACGGGTGTTCTATTTCATCTGATTCGTGTTTTTCGTGGCTACATATGGGGGAAGGGTGCTGAAAAGGAGGAGGGGCGTCAGGAGCTCTCCCGGATTACCAGGGATGAACGGCTTGGTGAAGAGGATCCATTCAACCATTTTTATTATTATCTGTATAATGAGATCGTCCCTGAATTAGGGGATGCGGAGATTGTAAACAAACTTACAATTTTAAGCCGGTCTCTTAAATACCTGCAACAGCGGGCCAGCAGGATCGATAATACGGATGATAAGAAAGACTACCTTTATAAAAACCACTGGAATGCCATTATCATGAAGGAGGGAAGGGAGCAGAAAATACTTTAAACCTTTCTATAAGAACCTGTACTTGCCTTTTAATTTTCTATCACTTAAAATAGTGAAGATTAAAAACGAAAATATAATTTTTATAAGGAATATGTCATGAATAAATCATCAGGCTCTGTTGTTTTTTTGCAGCTTGCACTTGCATTAATGTTTATTACTCTGGGTATCGCCGGTATTACCCACTATAACTCTGGGGGGGTAGAGTTTCTTCGTGGATTGAATAAAGCTTTTGGTAGAACAAATGATATTATTCCAATAATAATGGCGGTAATTGAGCTTGTTGCCGGGGTTCTTCTTTTAATCAATCTTTTTGGAATTATTCCGGGAAAGACAGCATCGGTACTGCTTCTGATAGTTTTTATCTACTGGGGTTTTACAATTGTTATGAATTTCTTTGTCGATAATTTATTTGAACCGGATCTTCTGGTATGGCTTGGAAATATTTCACCTCAGTTGGTTGTTCTTTCCGCCCTGTGGATCGTGTTCAGACGGAACAGTTAAGGCACCTGTAAAAAGAGCGAAAAAAATCCTGAACCTGCTTGACAAAAAAGGGGTAAATCTGTAATTTAACCCTACGAAAAATGGTGGCGTAGCTCAGTTGGTAGAGCGATCGGCTCATATCCGGTTTGTCAGGAGTTCAAGTCTCTTCGCCACTATAGGGCTGTTTCAGATTATCTGAAGCAGCCTTTTTTTATATCCTATAGACTGATGTTTTTGGAGTAATTGCGATGATCGGATTTCTTATGAAAAAATCTTTTTTCGATGGCTGGGATAATCTTATAAGTATTATCCTTATTAATCTTGGATTTATTCTCTGTCTTGCGGCAATATTTTTCCTTCCAGGGTTCGGAGAGAACCTTCTTGGTAGTGCCTCAATTTTTCTCGTTATCCCTGGAATACTTCTTATCCATGTTTATGCCGGAGCCGTTTCCGCATTGATTAAAGAGGCTTCTGATTTTCAATCGTTTGAATTGAAAAAAGTTGTTGTTGGTTTTAAAGCAAACTGGAAGGTTTCTTTGCTGCTGGGAGTTGTAAACAGTCTTATTTTTATGGTGATTATTATAGCTTTTCCCTTCTATCTCTCTTTTGGGAATATGCTTGGGGTAGCTGGAGCCGGTTTTATCTTCTGGGTAAGTTTTTTCTGGATTGTTTCAATTCAGTATTTTTTCCCGGTTTATACCAGATTAGAGGGATCATTCATCAAGAGTATAAAAAAATGCTTTCTTATCTCCCTTGATAATCCCGGTTTCTCCATATTCTCTCTTCTCTATTCGGCGATCCTTTTTGTTATCTCATTAATAACAGCCTTCATGATCCCCGGGATTGGTGGAATACTCCTTTTTCAGCAAAATGCCATTAAACTGAGGATATATAAATACGACTGGCTTGAAGAGAATCCCGATGGGGACAGGAAAAAGATTCCATGGGATAGCCTTTTATTTGAAGACCGGGAGCGTATTGGCCCCCGATCTATAAAAGGAATGATTTTCCCCTGGAAAGACTGATCTTTGATCAGTCAATTCATTTTTAAAAATCTTTATACTATGTCTTAACCGCGTTTTTTCTTTGAGTAAAGGAATCTTTTAATCTTTAAAGTGGGAGTCTTGATAAAAGGCTCCTTCTGTTCAACAACTTCATGAATCTTGGAGAATTTACTCATCTGTTTGTTGATGCTGTCCTTCACATCCTGGAGGTATTGGGTAATATCCTCCTGTAGAACATCTGCATTTTTGCGAAGGTTCTTTACATGTTCGTTAAAGTTGTCATAGTTTATATGAATTCTTGCCACAAGGGTCTTTGTTTCTTCATCATGAAAGACTACACTCTCTTCAACAAAATCCTGCATGTTTATCAGGTTTTCAATGTTCTCCGGATAGATATTCTCGCCATTGGCGCCCAGGATCATATTTTTTACACGACCTTTTATAGTCAGATACCCATTTTCAACGGCACCTAAGTCACCGGTTCTAAACCATCCATCCTCCGAAAGGACTTCCGCCGTCTTTTCAGGTTCCTTATAGTAACCCATCATTATACTCGGGCCTTTTACTAATATTTCACCATTTCCTTCCTTACCTTTTGAGGTGTCCAGTTTATGTTCGATATTGGAAAGGAAGCGGCCTGTGGACCTGTATTTTGTGTTTCTTGCATTATCCCCTGCCAGTAGAGGTGATGTTTCTGTCAAACCATATCCGATAGCGTATGGAAATTTTGCCTGAAGGAGAAATTTTTCAGCCTCCTCAGAGAGGGGGGCTCCACCGATGCCGAAAAATCGCAATCTGCCGCCAAAGGTTTTTCTTAAAGAGATACCAATGAGCCTGTTGGCAAGTAAACGGGTAAAAGGGTGCTTATACATTCCCGAAAGCAGTTTGCTTTTATCAACCTTGGACGATTTGATTCCATTATAAATTTTTTCCATGAGAAGAGGTACTGAGAGGATCATTCCAGGGCGTACCTTTTTGAGGGCGGGAAGAAGGACACTCGTTGATGGTGGTTTTTTTAGGTAGAAAATAGTTGCGCCTCTTAGTACGGGTACAAGAAGACCCAGAGTACACTCATAGGTATGAGCCAGAGGAAGTACCGAAAGGGCCCTGTCATAGTTTCTCAAAGGGGGAATATGCTTGCAGTGCAGTACATTTTGTATGATATTCTCATGAGACAGCATGACACCCTTTGATGAACCGGTAGTGCCTGAGGTATAGATTAAACAGGCGAGCTCCTCAGCTTTTGTTTCCGGGTGACTCATATCGGGTAGGGGAGAATCATCCAGAGAGGCTGGTACATCATTGAAAAGATCTTCAATGGTGTTTATCTGATACCTGGATTCTACATCTATCAGTTTATCTCTCTGTTTTCTTGATGTAAAAATATGGGTAACTTCAGCATGAGATAGGATGTTCTCCACATCTGCTTTGTTGAAGTCAGGTAATATGGGAACCATGACCCCGCCGGAAGATGAAATACCGAAGTAAACCATTCCCCAGAGTGGTGAATTCTCACTGAGAATGGCCGCCTTGGAACCTTTTCCAAAATTTTCGTTTTTTAGTTTTTCGGATAGAAAAGTAACTCTGTCATAAACCTGTCTGTAAGTGAAAGGGGTCTCATCCGAGTAGGAAAGGGAATCCCTTTTTGAGTATCTAGCAGCAGCCTGATAAAATAGATCAGGTATAGTCTTAATACTGGATAAATCCATTATGTCCTCCTGAAAAACATTGATAGAAATAAAATCAGTTTAATATAAAAATAATTTGATTGTTTGGAAATCACTATCAAGGAGCATACCTTTAGTTATTCGGGGTGATTGTAGAAATCACCCCGATGGGTGATCCCTTTATCTCTTGTAGTACTCTTTTAGTAGGGCGTTCAGTTCTATCCTGTCAGGCAAACCGCGAGCTCCCTTACGGGTAAGGTTAAAGCCTGCGCAGCAATGGGCTATTTCTATGGATTCCAATAAAGATTTTCCTTCAATTTTACCCAATATAAACCCGCTGTTGAACGCATCACCGGCTCCAAGTGTATCCACAACCTCTACATTAATGGTCGGTACGTTGAAGGAGTCATTTGTTATGAAAACAAGGCTGTCTTCCTTACCCTGCCTTGCAATAATTGTGAGTCCAGGATGCATTAAGGCAGATATAATTTTCCTATGATCGGTTTCACCTGTTAAGGGAGCCAATTCCTCATCGAGAGAGGCAAAGATATAATCGGAGAGTGCAATAGCCTTAAGGACAGCATCTCTAACCCCTTTACGCCACCCGAAGTATTCCAACCGAAGGTTCAGATCGAAGGAGACAGGAATACCCTTTTGTCGTGCTTTTTGCATCATTTTCAAGGTTGTTTGCTGTGAAGGGGATTCTCCGAGGATAATACCCGAGGTGTGAAACCAGGATACATTGTCCCAGACACCCTCCGGAAAATCCGATTCATCGAGCTTGAATTGGGCAGTACCTTCTGGAGGCCAGGTAATATTGTGTTTTTCACCTTTTTGATCGATGAAGGCTATAACCATCAAGGTGAAATCATCTTTATCTACCAATAACCAACCGGTGTCGACACCCTCTTTTTTAAATTCATCCCTGATGAATCTGCCATAACCATCGTCACCGACTTTTCCGAGGAAAGAGACATCCATACCAAGTCTGGCCATTCCGGCGGCTGTGTTGCCTACTGTACCGCCGCTGAAGAGGGCAGCCTCCGGGTGATCAACATCAAGATTCCCCGGTAGATCCACCACAAGATCGACATTTACATCCCCAAAGGCAATGACCCTTCCTCTAGAGATCATCCTTCCTGCTTTTTCAGACTGTTATAAACAACAGCAATTTTTGCGGCTGTTCTTGCATTATTGTAAACAAGTTCAATGTTGGATGCCAGACTCTTTCCTTCAGTCAACCTCTTAATAGCGGTGAGAAGGTAGGGAGTTAAATGTTTGCCGATTATCCCTTTTTCTTCAGCCTCTTTTACAGCCTTATCGATGGCTTCATCAATAACGTTCTTGTCCATGGAGAACTCTTCCGGTACAGGATTGGCGATTAAAACCCCGCCAGAGAGCCCCAGGCCCCATTTCACCCGTAAAGCCGAGGCTATCTCCTCTGGCGTATTCATCTGGCAGGTGACAGGAAGTCCACTATGCCTGGTAAAAAATGCGGGGAACTCATCGGTACCATACCCATAGATGGGAACGCCCATTGTTTCCAGGTACTCTAGGGTCAACGACAGATCAAGGATGGATTTTGCTCCGGCAGAGATTACCGCAACATTTGTTCCTGCCAATTCCTGAAGGTCCGCAGAAATATCAAAGGTTTTCTCGGCGCCCCGGTGAACACCCCCTATTCCTCCGGTGGCAAAAACCCGGATACCAGCAAGACGAGCACAAATCATGGTGGTTGCCACCGTGGTTGCTGCATTCTGCTTCATGGCAACAGCAGACGGAAAATCCCTTCGACTTGCCTTTAAAATACCTTCGGTATTCGCCATGAATTCAAGGTCTTCAGGTGAAAGACCCACTTTTATTCTTCCTCCGATAATTGCCATAGTAGCAGGGGTGGCTCCCTCTTCCCTGATGATATTTTCAACATTCTGGGCCGTCTCAAGGTTTTGAGGGTAGGGCATGCCATGGGAAATTATTGTGGATTCAAGGGCAACAACGGGCTTGTCTGCCTCTAATGCCGCCTTGGCCTCTTCACTGTAATCGATATACTGTTTCATTCTGGTCCTCCTGGACATGTTAATTTCTCTATTCTGGTTAAAAGAGTCACTGCCTCTTCATTTGAATTTCCGCAGAACTCCAGGGAAGGGCTAAACGCTCTACAGACATCGGGATACTTTTTTGTATTCCAAATAGTGCAAAGATTATTTTCATTAAGATTTATACACCTGATTCCCGCAGGTTTACCATAAGGGTACCCGGGAATAGATGAAGAAATATGAATATAAATGCAGCAGCCAGCACAACCTATTCTGCAGTTCACAACAAGACTAATCCTCTATCCAGATTGTTTGATTTCTACCGCGCTTTTTAGCACTGTAAATGGCATTATCCGCTAAATCGATAAGCTTGTCAAAATCTTTATTCCGGTGGCAGAAAATCTGTATTCAATGATAATTTTATTCCGGTAGTTAAATTTCCATCGAAAATGAAAAAAAAGTCTCCGATCTATAAAGACCGGAGACTTGGTATTTTACTAATCAGTAAACTGATTATTTAAGTTGAAGTTCCATAAAAAGTTCCAGTGTTCTTGAATCTCCAGCAGCGATATTTACAATCTGCTGAATGTTAAAACCACCGGAAGAAACTCTGATAGTATGTCTACCAGGTCGCATCTGAACGGATCTGTTGCTGGACTGTTTCTGACCATCAACATAAACCTCTACCTGATCAGAAGGATTCCCATTTCTGACATCCAGAAATGCTGCAGGAATTACAATATTAACTGTTCCCATCGCCGGAGTCAGATCAACATTGATTGTCTGGTTTCGACTTAAGCTTACACTTCGTGTGGCGGTATTATAGCCGTCGGCACTTACGGTGATCTCATAGGTTGCCGGTCTCAGGTTTTCAGTTAAAGCAACCCTTCCAGTTCCTACGTTTGAGCCATTGGGAGCCTTAATCTGTACCAGTGCTGTCGGTACATTTGATGTAACCCTTAAAGCAAACTCAGTAGGCTGAAGTGTAATGTTTACAGTCTGTGCTGCCGTCAGGTTTACACTTTGAGTGGCAGTATCGTAACCATTGGCACTTACAGTAATAGTGTAGGCTCCTTTAGCTACAGTGAAGGTTGCAGGAGCGCTTCCACGCTGTGTATCCTTGCTTTCCTGAGGTGTAACCTCTACATTGGCTCCCCGTACATTACACTGTACGGTGAGCTCTACATTTGATGATCTGCGGCCACCCGTGGCTCTCTGAGCAAAAAGCATGCCAGGAAGCAGAAGGGCTGCCATCATCAAAATTATTACTATTTTATTTCTTTTCATTGTTTAAACCTTATTCTACGGAAATGCTTCTAACGGTTGTTTCGTTTCCTGCACTTTTTACGACATAGTAAGGTACGTCTACGTCTACTTCTGCATCTAAGTTAACAACATTGAGAAGAGTTTCATCTGTGTTCCAGGGAAGTTCCCATGAACCCATATGAACTGCATCAGTACCAGATTCACCCTGATACATAGCATCAACCTGTGCGAAAGCTGAATTTTCGCTGTTGGCGCCATCATCAAGGCCGGTAAGGGAACCAGCAGATGTGTTGTAAAGTTTTACGTAGTACCTTAATTGATTATTAGCAATTGAATCTGTAGTTCCGGTAGCATCAAAATAAGGGGCATCAGAAGCGCTTGCCGGTTCGATGATAGTCATGGTTTCTACTTTATTTGTAGAAGATGATGTTGCGTCTCTGTTAAGGATGATTGTGGTACCACCAAAATTGTCAGCATCACCAGTTGCCATATATGATACAGACTCCCTTACTGAACCATCATAGTATGACAAGTAACTGTCTATATCCATATCATCATCTTCCCATGAGACCAAGAGTGTGACAGCATAATCATCACTATTAATATAACCCATGAGTTTAGGAAGAGTAAAATCATTTCCTGCAACATCAACGATTCGAGGAACAAAAGTATAACCGGTTTTTTCTCCAACAATTTTATATTTACCCATAGCAACATAATCAATTTCATATGTTCCATCAGTTTCAACTGTAGTTGTGTCATATACTGTTGTTGAAAAGTTATCTGTTGTTTCGTCAAAAGCATAAATGCTGATTGTAGCACCTTCAAGACCGCTAAAAGAGGAAGTTATTGCTTTAGCATCAAAAACAACACCCGAAATAGTTGTCGTAGGATTAGTTTCATACACAGTCACAATACGATACACAGTAGCTGCGTGATTAAAAGCTGCATCTGTAACATCATAGCTAACTACATAAGTACCAGGTACATCTGTATTAACAGTGTCTCCACCTATTTCTATGAGCGATGTAATCGTTCCATCAACATCATCTGTGGCTATTGCCCCTGGTTCAGTATAGGTTCCGCCTACTTCGATTTCCATATTCTGCTCACCTTCTAATGTGATAACAGGTAATGTCCAATCCAGTAAAAAATCACAGCCTGTAAAACTAAAAACTGCAGTAATTAGTATAAGTGCAGTCAATAGAGTCTTAAAAATTGATTTCTTCATTAAAAATTCCTCCATATAATATATAAATTAAATAATAGATCAACTCGAAACAAAAATCCTTAAATTATTCTTAAAAAGCCCTTAATAATTGAAAAAACACATAAAAAACACATTTAGAGAAAATTCACATTGTTTCTTCGAGAATAAAAGATCAGAGAAAAATTTCGTCAAGAAAAGATTTAAAAACCTGTTGACAAAAATATGTAAATCCGGTAATTTCTTAATCGTTATTAAGGGTAAACACTTTTAATGAACGGTTGCATTCCCTTGTAGCTCAGTTGGTAGAGCGGGTGGCTGTTAACCACTAGGTCGGCAGTTCGAGTCTGTCCGAGGGAGTCAATAAAGTCTTACTTAGTAAGCATTTAGCCCTGTTGGTATTTCCAGCGGGGCTTTTTTTATGTCGGTAGTTATAATTTTTAACCTAAGTCTTCTGAGAAATTGTTTAAATGTTTTAGATTTTTCTACGCTGTTTTATCAAAAATGTAACTACTCAGCTGCCAACGATAAAAGGCGACCCTGCAAAGGCCCTTGTAAGGGCCTCCATTGCACCAATATCGTT
>JAEINK010000073.1 GCA_016342585.1 Spirochaetales bacterium | reverse complement strand
CCCGGCGGCGGTGACAGAGCCGGGAAAAGCGGCTCGGATTAGCCCATTGTAACGGAAAGCCCGGTTGGCGCCCAATTAATATTGTCATATAAAGAACTGCTGGCTTTGATGCCATTAATACCAGAATCATTATAAAAGGAGGAGTATGCCGCAAAGAGGTAGTCCCCTGAAACCGTAAGGGCTGTGGTAAGGTTCGAACCATAGGTTGTTGTAATATTATACTTTTCAATTTCCACAATATCATCCCAGCTTCCCGTGTCCAGATAATCCGTATCAAGAGCTGCGATTTTGAGGTACCCACTTTCCACATATGAGAAGTAAATAAATCCCTTATAAGGCAGGAATGTGAATCCCTTATCAACGATACTTATTGCAAAAGGAATATCTATCCGATTGACTTCTTTTAAAGCGTTGGGAGATGAGATATCCATGATTACCAATTCTTCTGAGTTTGATTGAAGTGCGATGAGACGATCTTCTACCCGACAAAAATTCAACCAATTGGCTGTAGCTGCGTATTGGTAGGAGATTAGATTGATATCATAATTGGATAAAGGACCGATATCATAAGTGCCTATAACCCGGGGAGAGCCTGAGGCAACCACCCCGCCTGTAAAAAGGTAGTGCCCGACTCTTTCAGCGGTCTGAAAATTGGATTGTGCGTCAATTTTACCGACATCCGGATGAGATTTGTAGTTTATTGTAGTCGCGGTAGTCGTGGAACAGTCTGTTTCATACAGGCCTTTCCGGACGTTGAAGCAGTAGTTTCCTGCTGCAAACAGTCCGCCAGAATTATTGGATACTTCAGCGGCTTCTCCCTGGATGACAGGTGGTATTCCTGCTTGAAGATTAGTTAAATCCCACTTCAGTATCTGACCACTATTTTCGGCGGAATTACGTCTGTAGGTATATAATTTGTCTCCCTGCAATATGCTCTGGTGAAGGTTCCATTGATCCAGGGTAGAGCCAGAAAGAGAATTGACCGGTGTAATGGTAAGAGCCGGATAACTGATACCTATTACGTCAATATCATTCTCCCAAATGGTCGACAAATAGGCAATTCCATCATCGACGACGCCATCGGTGTAAAGGGTGCGCCACTCTTTAT
The DNA here is from genome assembly GCA_016342585.1 of Spirochaetales bacterium. Lineage (GTDB taxonomy): Bacteria > Spirochaetota > Spirochaetia > UBA9216 > UBA9216 > JAEINK01. The sequence goes on along the minus strand of JAEINK010000073.1, from coordinate 18,082 downwards.
CTACGCTCATCGTGTGATTGACAAAATCTATATCGGATATTTTAAAACTTGTCAGATATTGGTTATCGGAAGCTGTAATTATATAATCTCCAGTGCATTCTATAAATGAAGGAGCCTGATAAAAATCGTAACTTGCATAAAGTGAATTATCGAAGAGATCATAGGCATAAAGAGTATTCTGATTGACAATAAAGGCATGGTTGCTATCTGTTGCTGTATACCTTGCCCAGGAAGGAGGATCTGTAAGAGTTGTTCCAGAGTCGAAATCACTGATGTCTGTTACTGGATCGGTAAGATCGAAGGATGGAAAATCTTCAATAGTGTAGAGTGTTGTGGCCCCCGGGGTGGCAATTATTGTAATATTGTAGCTACTGCCATCGTTGTATAGTAAAGGGGTACTGTCAAATGCCGCCGGGGAACCTATGCCCTCAATTAAATTGACGATAGAGGTTCCGGAGCCGGGGATCATTTTTGCAATGAACATTCCGTGTGTATCATCGTTCAGGAAAATCCAGTATTCGGAGTCGGAATTGAGATCCCCTTCATCCCCATACCAGATGGAAATCCCATTTATTGAACAATCGGTAATATTAGAATTAAAAGAAATCCCTGATAAAGAGAGGGTTGATTCAAGAGTGATAGCTTCCTCTGCATGATCAAAACTGTAGACAAACAACTGATCACCATCCGATTCATTATCCTCGGTGACAGTGAAAATATAGTTATTGAATGTTGCCATACATCTTATGGGGTAATTTTCAGCCGGATTGCAGGACGCATCTTCCAGGTCTCTGTAGGCTTTCCTTGAGATGTTTTTCGGATCGGTTATATCATAGATCTCTATTTTATCTGCCGGTCCTGTCCGGGCCACAAGGTATTTGCTGCCACTATATTCTGTAACTTTTAACTCATATTTATGATCCTGGATGATGCTGCTATTGGACTTTATTTCCGTAGTGGTATCCAGATAATGAACTTTGATGGCACTATAGTAGGATTCCACATCGGAATACTGAACAGGGATAATTTTATACCAGGCAAGATCTCCCATGGAAACCCCAGAGTCTGTGAAACTGTTCACAACCAACTCTCCTGAAATCTTTTGCCAGCTGCCTCCTTCGTCCAATGAGCGCCAGACAGTAAAACCTGTGTCTCCGCCATAATCCGGCCACTCCAGTATAATACTTTCCGATTCTTCCTGCCTTAGGTTGGGACAATAGCTTAAAGGGGAAAGGGGGACGGCAACAATCTCTTTGCTGTAACTGGGATCAAACCCACCGTTAAGAACAGCTTCCAAAATAAAAACATGTCGATCACCATTCTGCAGACCGGCAATATCATCCCCGGATCCCATATTGCTGAGTTTTTTAGTGTTTCCTGTCGGATAACTGGCTGCGCCCAGAATAGGACTGGCACCGTCGTCTGTATAATATATATTGTATTCCGTTGCCAGGGGAACGGCATCCCAATGGAAAAACACACTAGCGTTATCTGTCTCTACGCTGAACGTTGGAATGGTCGAGTCCGCATAGAGGAGCGCAATTTCTTTCTGTGTCGAATTGTTGTGGACGTCTGTTCCGATTATTCTTAGAGTAAGGTTGTTAGAGTAACTGCCGGTATTAATTGTAGAGGTATAATTTCCAGTACCATTTTCAGTGAAGCTCCCACTTGCCTGACCAACGATTTCCCAAGTGATGAGCGATAGATCTGCAAAATCATTTACCTCTACCTCAACAGGAACTGCTGTTGCATAACAGGAGCCTGATTCAGGTGAGATAATTTCTATATCCAGACCAATCCCATCATTCAGGAGGATCAACCTCTCCTCGGTGGTGTCAGAGTTATTGTCGGTGGCCTTTACGATAATGGACTGGGTTCCTGTACGTGAGGTAGAGTCAATGCCGGTAATAGTAAAATCACCTGTTATGTCATTCATGGTAAAATTTGTCCAGTCACCTCCATCCCACATCCACTGGAGGGAGCCTGCCGTTGCATCTACTTCTGTGAGTCCACCGAGGTGAGAAATAGTTCCGGTAAGGGAAAACTCCCGTGAGTAGTAGGGGTAGCAGTCGGGAGAATCTATGTCGATGACCGGTCCATCGGTCTGATCCAGAAGGGTCAGATACTCATCGGTTGTATTGTTGTTGATATCTTTCCCCTCAATAATGATCGTCAGGTTTCCCGCCTGAGTAGAGGGAATAGTAACGGGGAAGGAAAAGGCTCCTGTTTCATCGTATACGATACTTCCGCCGATAATATCCGTTCCGGGGACCGACCAGGTAAGAGATCCTATTTCATCCAATCCAGTATCTGTTTCACCGTTATTGCTTACACTTCCGGTGACGGTTAAAGAGGAGTAGTAGTAACTGTTTTTCAAGGGTGTGTTGATGTTTATCTCCGGTCCCTGATTGTCGTTTCTCAAGGTGAGAGTCTGGGTGGTCTGGTTGCCGTTTATATTTTCGGCGATAAGTTCGATTAATAGGTTTCCTTCCATACCAGTGGTATCAAAGGTGAAGGAGAAGTTTCCCGTGTCGGCATAATCAAAGGTAAAGCCTGTCACTCCTGTCAGCAGAGGAGTCCATGTTTCGGTAGCTGTGTTGAGGGTATAAGTTCCCTGCACCGTAGTTCCCAGAATAGCGATGGAAAAGGTTATGATTCCTTCGGATTTGGGAGTTGCGGTGTCGGAAGTTTTAAGGTTTCCGGTGACTGTGACTTCCTTGTTAAAAACGGTGTTCTGCCCCGGTTCTGCCAGGGTAATAATCGGCGCTTCCGACGACGAAAGTAGCATGAGTGTCTCGGTGGTCAGATTATTATTCTTATCCCGTACCTGAATGGTAATCGGCTGACGGGAGGATATGTTTTCAGTTGGAAAGGTAAAGGAAAAACGGCCGTTGTAATTCTCATCTGTTTGTTCAAGGATGAAATTATCGGCCATTCCGGTGTCGGAAGAGTTGATGGTTGCAGTAAGATAGACTTCAAGAGTAGTGAAATCGACTTCATCAACCCCTGTGTCGCTGCTGCTGTTCTGTACTGTTCCTCTTACTGTTTTAGTAAGCTCATTGGCCCATATCTCATTGTTTTCCGGTGTTTCTATACTGATGTAGGGGCCTTGTGAATAGGGTGTCAGGCTTAAATCTGCATATCCTGTATTACCGCTAAGGTCGGTAGCATACACCCGGACAACGATGGTTTCGGTAAGGGTGGTTGTGTCGGGGATGGTGAAGCTGAATGAATTATCCGATAAAAGTTCGTAAGTCCCGTTATAAGTGGTCGCTTTATCGAGTATTTCCCATTTAAGCGTATCGTTTTTTAAGCCGCCTGTTTCTGATCGGGATGAACTCGTATAATCAATCACGGTTCCTGTAATGGTAACCTGCGATCGGAAGCTTGAAATGGGATTCAGACTGAATGAAGGTGCTACCTCATCTTCTGCAAGGGTAACCATGGCTTCGTTTAAGGAGGAAGGGCAGCCGAAAAACAGGAGAGCTGTCAGAGCCAGGAGGAGGATAAGGAGCGTGTTTGGAGTCGGTTTATTAAGGTTTAATTTTTTCATTGGTATTCTCCTGCTTCTTCTTCCATATAAATAACATCAGCTTCCCGGATTTCGGCCGCTCTGGTACCGCCTCTGTCTACCGGTGTCATGATGTAGGCAAACTGAGATACTTCGGATTCATCTATGACCGAAGCGAGCTGAAAGTATTCTTGTGCTTTATCGAGTTCTTCCATACCGTAATAGGCCCGGGAGATATTAAGGTAGACCTTCATGGCTGTGGATGAGTCTGACCTATTGGCCTGTTTCAAAATCTGTTCAACATCAAGATACTGCTCTAAAGCTTCCTCATATTTTTTCTGGTGAAAATATATGTTCCCAAGGTTTACCCCGGCACTCCGGTAGTTGTTATCCAGAGAAAGAGCTTTTATAAAGGTCTTTTCCGCCATGGTGTATTGCCCCATTTGGGCATAAAGGATACCCAGTTTATTGTAATCCTGTTTACTGCCGGAAGCTTCTGCTGCGGCATACTGTTCATGGGTTAGATCTGTAACAATCGAATCCCTGTCCTGGATAAATCCACGAAGGATCCTCTCCGGTTCACCATATTGGAGACCCATATCTTTTTCTCGGAGGCCGACCGGCCGGTAAACCTCCTGAGCACTTCTGGTCCGAATGAACTGTCGAACTTCAGGACTTTCCCTGTACCTATTCCAATTTTCCATCCCTTTTCGCCAGGCTTCCCGAAAAGTAGCCTTCCCGATTAGGGTAATTTCTACGGGAATCCAGAGTTCACCATCGATGGGCAGGGTCATATTCCTATCGGTATGGATCTTTGCGAAATCCCTGGATTCAACACCTGTGTTAAAAGCAGCGAAGATATGGCCGGGGATGGTGATAAAGGCCGATTCCATGCCGACGGTCTCCATGAGGCTGCAGTACAATACCGTTAAATCATCGCAGTCACCGGTAATCTTTTTAAGGGTATCCCGGGGAAGGGATACTGAATCGGGAACCATGGAATTCTCCTGGGCAGCCGTGAAGGGGGACATGGGATCCAGCTGGTAGAGGCAGCCAATTTCACCCAGGGCGTGAAAAACCTGCATACCTGTTTGTAAGCCTTTACTCAAACCTGGTATTTCTGCATCCTTACAGCTTTGACGGATAAAACTACCATAGTTCTGCAGTGCCGAGTCTGCCGGCGTAATGAAAGCGGCTATTTTTCTGTCATCATCCCAGGTCATCATTTTTTTATCATAAAGGTCATAGGAAACAGAAAGCCTTTGTTCAACAGTCCTTCTGTTAACCCTGTAGGTTACTATAATTTCTCCAGTCAGTGGTGTTATACCCTCGGTAATGAAAACTTCATTGTTGAAGAGGGCCTGAAGCGGAACCTTCACCGATTCTCCTCCGGCAAGTTCCGCACAGGTGAAGGAGGGGGTGGGAACATCCATAAACCCCGGCTGGAAGAATGCTACCTGAATTTCTTCAATGCCAGACCGTTCCGTATTGGTGATCTCCACATATCCTAGAGGATTCTTTGCATAATAAGACTGCATGGCTGCAAAAAGATCCGGAAAATCCGGGGTTCCAAAGCGGATGCTACGTATTTCAACATCCGGTGAGTCAGGATCTTTCCCAAAACGAAAGTTACCACTTATTCCAAAATTGAATACGGGCCCGTTGAAATTATCCAGAGGACTTAAAGAGTGGATATATTTCACCCCGGGGTTTGCGCAAAGGGAGAAGGAGTAGGAGGGGTTAAATCCAATTTCAAGACTTCCTTCAAAAAGAAGATTGTGGGCCGCTACAGCATCCTGACCTTCTATCAGATTTGTAAAAATCGACTGGGAGTAACCACCCAGAAGATGACCGCCCATTTCATACATTTTTGAAAAACGATGAGAGAGGCCGGCTCCGATCATACCAAAATAATGAGTAGAATCCCACTTTATCAAATTATTGGAATCATTTGAGTTGAATTCGAGCATCCCTCCTTTGGCCATAAGTTGTATTATGGGTGCCGGGGGAAGGGGGAAACGTATATTTCCGGAAAGTTCATAGATTGAATAAGGGGCTCCCGCCTCGTAATCACTAAAGGTGGATAGACTGCCATACTCAAAGCCTGCGGAAAGAGGGTATTTGTAGTAGTGGTTGAGATCCATCTTTTCACTGTCGGAAGCGGTGAGGGGTAAAGAAAGAAAAAGAGTAAAAACCAGAATTAGAGTTCTCCAGCGAGAAGAGTAACTTTTCATAAATAAACCTGCTTTTTATTAAGTTTTATATATTCAGTATAGATAAATATATATCAAGTCGTTCAAAATCTCAATAAAAGATTCGTTAAACAGGGGGGGGGCGGATATTTTTTATAAAAAAAGGGCTATGATAATCATGACTTTCATTGGGAAAAGGAGTTTAAAATGGCAGGGAAAACAGGAAGAATATTTACCACAATTATAATCATTATATTAATTATAGGTGGTATAGCCTATGCACTTTTACACATCGCTAATAAGAAGGCGGAAGAAGAGGCCCGGGTTCAACTGGATACAACAATTTCGAATAATGGGCTTACGGATTATGTCTCCTATGAGAATATCGATATAGATATCGCTTCCGGTAAGGTTAAAATTACACAGGTTGAGTTTAAATCACCGGAGGGTGTTCTTCTCCTTTTGGCAGATGAATTATACCTTGATGTCTCGACAGCCGAAGTGGCCAGCCTGGCTATGAACCCGGAGACTGGAACTCTTTCGCGGGGGCAATTCGGGGCATCCAATCTTACCTTGTCAACTATGGACCGGAGTTTTACCACTGAAATAAGTTCCTTTGAAATAGATTTTAATGGAGATCTTGATCAAAGGGTATTTGAGGGTGATATAAGCGCTCTCTTTCAAGATGAAAATTCATTTAAGATCGATATAGACAATGCCCTTCTCAATTTTGATGAGGCTTTAATCGCTGAATTTGAGTTTTTCCTGGAGGGCATGGATTTTGAAGCTTTTACAAATGAACTTGCAGTAAAATCTTTCACACTGGATCTGGAGACTGCCCCGGGAGGGTTGAAACTTAACTCCATCGCCATGGATTCCGGTATGTTGGAGGCTGCTGGAAGCGGAACTCTAATCTTGAATGAGATGATGGGGATTGTCAGTGCCGTTGGTCAACTGAAGGTCGATAAAATTAGTAGCGGCTTAAAAGAGTCCATTTCTCCGGTGCTTGAATTGATGGGGTATTCCATCCCGGAAGGACCTTTTAATGTGATATTTAAACTTCCGGAAGACGGTACATTTGAGTTATTTATAAATTAAAGGATTAAAAGCCGTGAAAAAAAGGTTTCAGGCCGGAGTAACCTTTGCCATTAGTGATGAGAGTAACAGCTGAAATAGAGCGTTTTTATCAGTTATATACAACAAAGTTATGATAAAAGCGGGGTTTTCAAACATATCTGAGACTGATTTTACACGAAAAATAGTGCTTTTTATATATTTCAGCAGTATATTTTCAACATATATTACTTTTGGAGGTAATGCTATGAAAAAGAAACTTATACTGATAAGCCTTTTCCTTCTCTCTCTTTCCATGATTTTTGCCGGTTCTATAAATGATACCATTAAAAATACACAAACTCCCTATGTCGCCGACAAAGGAGGATTTGACTCCCTTTTTATAAATCCGGCAGGAATGGCAGGGCAGACAGATGCTTTTAATCTCTCTGTTTTTGGAACAGTTACTGTACCGCCGAACATTATGGAGCTTCTTGATACGGCAACTGCTTTATCTGATGCCGCCGAAACGGGGACGATCACCGAGGAGAATGCTGAGGATGTGGCCGTTATCCTCGCAGAGAACCTTACACAGGATGATCTTGATATACTTCTTGCCGGAACAGAGCTCGCCGGACTTACTGCAGAGGATTTGATGGATTATGATTACTCCACTTTAGACAATACAGAGCTCACAACCCTAACAACACAGCTTGAAAGCAATCAGGAGTTAGCTTTATCCGCCTTCGATGATGTGGCCTAGATTTATGGGACTGCCAGTGTTAAATTTGGAACCCTCCTTGGTGGATTGGGTGTCTCTGACTACACAAGTGAAGGGGCCACTGTTTCCATGGGAAATCAGGGTTTTGAATACCTTGCCACCGAAACCGGACTTCAGGGGGGATTGGGAATTAATTTAGGACCTCTTGCACTCGGCGCTTCTGCCAACCTGGCTCTGCTTACACTTCATGAAAATATTAATCTGGTTGATAATCCTGAGATCATGGAAGCACCAATGGGATACGCTTATGGATATGGTGTGGATGTGGGCGCACAGTTTTCCATCCTGCCGAGTCTCACTGTCGGCGCTGTGGTGAATAACCTTATAGGATCTTCTCCGATTAATTCGGATGACTACACCCTGACCACTGCTCAGGCACTCCTTGATGGCAACAGGACCCCCCTCGATACGGAAGACTCATATGTTTTCAGTACCGATCTGGATCTCGGATTGACCTGGGCACCGGACCTCCCCGGGTGGTTCCGTCCGAGTCTCTCTGCTGACTACTATGACGCGGTATCACTCTTTACTCAGGATACCGAGCTGACTATGGATGAGGCCTTGAAGCATCTGCGCCTTGGTGCCAATCTGCACCTGCTGATCTTTGACTTCGGTGCCCAGTATTACAATGAGTACCTGACCCTCGGGGCTGGATTTGATCTTGCGATTTTCCAGGTCTATCTTGAGGCTACAACCAACCAGGCCATTTCCGATCTTGGTGGTTCCGTACTAGTCAAACTTCACTTCTAATAAAAAAAATCAGGCAGGGTGGGGGAAACTCCATCCTGTCCTTTTTAATTAATGTAAAATGTATTTTAAAAATGTTTCTGATCACTACTATTATAATACTGGCCCCTGTTTATAGATGATATAAACCCATTTTTGACCCTCTAGGTACAAATACCCAGGTGAATTGAGTATCATTCCCCATTTTGGGATCACGATCTTAGCAGTAGATTATTCATATCGAAACTAAAGGAGATATGAATGAAAAGATTTTTTGTAATGTTCTTAATTGTGCTGGCCTGTTCAATCGTCAACGCACAGGATCTTGAGGGTAGTGAAGCTGGTCCAGTAATCAGTAAATCCATTTTTTCTATAGATGTCGGATATGTTGGTGATGGAGGAACGGGTCATGGGTACGCCGTATTTATCAAATCATCTTCCTTCATTGGAGAAGGACCGGTTTATTATGGTTTTGGTTCTCTCTGCGGTGGTTTTATTACGACGAAGGAAACATTTTTTGAGACAGGTTTATTCATTGGTTACAATGACTTTATAGGGACGACAGGATTGGATTTCGACATATTTCTTGATTTGATTGTAACGGGCGGCCGTATATATCAGGAAACAAATAGCTATAGAGGAGAAGCTCCTGCCATTCATACAGGTTTTTCTCTTGGTTTTCCCGCCACGTCGGATATAGATGGTGCCTTGACCCTTGCCCCTGTCATCCGACCCTATAACTCTCTGACTGGTGAATGGGATTTTTCCAGAAGCTATCTTACCGCCAGTTTTGCCATTAGATTTAAATCAAATATGGAAGTAAAAAAAATAGCATGGAATTATTCTTCTAAAACCGTTGAAAGTAAGGGGGCAATTGAATGAAAAAATCTTCACAGTCAGCTAAGCAGGAATTGTATACACTCTCCCTATTAATCCTGGTTTTCATAATATTGACCGGATGTGCCGGTATGAATTCCAAAACAGCGATAGAAACTGATGCTCTACCAGCTGCTATTAAAACAGAACTTTATGAATTCATAAGCGAGGAGATGGATAGTAAAAATATTACCGGGCTGGCCATTTCTGTGGTCGACTCGGAAGGGATAATCTGGTCTGAAGGCTTCGGTCTGGCCAATAAGAGGGAAGAGAGGCCTTTCAGTGATGAAACAATATCAAATATTGGTTCCGTATCCAAGTTAATTACGGCAACAGCTATTATGAAGCTTGTAGAGGATGGGAAGGTCGATCTGGATGCTCCCGTTTCTCTCTACCTTCCGGAATTTAATCCAAGAGATAGTAACCTTTTCGGCAAACCAATAACAGTCAGAATGCTCCTGAATCATCAGTCAGGATTAGAATCCGACGCCTTTCACGATTTTTTTCTTGGTTATGAAAAGCCGGAGGATTACACTCACAGCTACCGCAGAGCGATCGAGGCCGTCAATCAATGCGGAGTCGTCCGGGAGCCAAACACCATTTTTTCCTACTGCAACCTCGGGTTTTCCCTCCTTGGATGCATAGTGGAACGGGTACAAGGCGGTAATTTTCAGGAAGCCGTAAAGGACCTTGTATTCGATCCGATAGGAATGTCCAGTTCAAGTTTTATAATGGACGAGGCCCCGGGGAATCGGATGGCCATGGGTTATGTCGGAAGAAAACCCGCTGCCTTACCCTATATTCGTGATATGCCCGCGGGCAGCCTGAATGCAAATACTAAAGACATGGGACTGTTTTTACAGAATATGCTCTCTTCATACCGTTCCGGAGAGGGTATCTTACAGGAAGAGACCATTAAAGAGATGTTTACACCTTCAAATGAAGATGTTCCCAATGATCTTGATTTTAGAGTTGGCCTGACATGGTGGGTAGTTAATCTTGAGAGCTTACCCGGTGAGTTCATTGTCGGCCATGGCGGTGACCTCCCGCCATACCATGCGATTACAATGGTTCTTCCCGAAAGAGACTTGGCTGTTTTCGTAATGGTTAATTCTGTAGATGGGGTAGGCTGCTTCAGCCTTACTGATATAGTATCAAAAACCGCACGAACTTTTGCGGCCGCCAAGGCCCAGACTCCCATTGCGGAAATGGTGGAATTAAGCCCCATTGTAGCAACACCCGAAGAGGCCATGAGTAATCTACCCGGTTATTATGCCTCCACTTCCGGGCTTACCGAAATCAGACAAAAAGGAAACGGGCTGAAGATTTTTGCCTTCAACAGATGGCTTGATGCCTATTACCATAAAGATGGAACACTGACTCTGGGAATGAAACTCCTAGGTCTTTTTCCTCTGAACTTATCCGTTTTCGATGAAATCTCTATAAGTACCGAACGTGTGGCTGACAGCCAATCCATTAACCTCCGAATCCAGGGTATTCTTCTCAGTCCATGTATAAAGATCGAACCTGTACCCATCGATCAGGCATGGATAGACCGATCCGGCAAGTATATATCAATCCACCCCGAACCAATGGCTCAGTATACAGGTTTTAAAATTGATCTGGACGAAAAAAGCGGGTTTCTTTGTCTCTACCTGAAAAGCATTGACGGCTGGTCTAAATTTCCACTACAGACTGAAGGTCCAAACAAAGCCCGATTAATGGGAACCGGCCGCGGATTAGGCGGAAGTATTCTTATTAAAACCGATATTAATGGAGAAATATTAAACTATCTCAATTTTGAGTTGAGGAAAATATAAGAAAAAACCTTTCTCCGGGAGTCGCATTCAGGCTGCCCGGGGGAAGATCCTTTATCGATAGTTATAACTGGCTTTTCGCGCCATTCCTAATCCCACTCTTTGCTTCCATTGGAGCTCTCTTCACTCGAATAATTCAATCGTGCATATATTTTTTGATTGACAGTTCTTTTTTCTATCCCTATTATTAATCACACGTCAATATCAGTTTTACACGAATGTGGAATCGATACAGATTTTAAATGGGTGTAAAGGTGGCCCCTGAAATGAACCATATTATTCCTTTTTATCTTTTTTTCTGTGTTGCCGGCGGTATTACCGCTCTTGTGCTCTTGTTTCTGGTCTACCGTAAGAATCCACGAAAAGACCTTTTTTATTTTATCGTATTTTTTATCGCCATGACGGGGAATATTTTCCTCGATCTGGTCCTTATGTACCGCTCTATAAATATAACCGGTCATATTGGTCTGGGGGATTATCTCCTGACACTGGCATTGGTCCCTTTTTCTATTTTTATGTTTACCGCATTTCCCATGGCCCTCCACAGGATTCTGGAAGTATCGAATGAAAAATGGAGAAACCGTGTGTTAATTGTCATAAACATTATTTCATGTTCTATTCAATATTTCCCTGTAGGAAGTTCTTATGATATTCAGAATGGTACCCTGATAATGGGGTCTCTTTATGCTGTAACAGGTATCACTCAATTGATAATTATTGCTTATTGCATAATCATACTTCTGACAGGTTTTCGCCGATTAAAAAACAAAGTTATCCGTCTGATGTTGATGTTTGGCGGCCTATTGACCCTTATTTTCATACCTGGTTTTTTTCATGATATAACTTTTTCGATGGGGAAAAGATCGTTTCAAATTTTCCCCATCGAAATTATTTTTTTCCCATTGTATTATTTTTTTCTTGCTGTCATGGTTATTGCATATTCTGGTCGCTACTTTATGGCGATTACTCAGCTGGAAAAAACTGTGCGCCCCTCTGCGGAATTTCTTAGTGAATTCGGTCAAAAACACGAGCTGACAGATCGTGAGCTGGATGTCATTCCTCTCATAGTTGAAGGGATGGGGAATAAGCAGATAGCCAGTCAATTATGCATCTCTCCCAAAACCGTGAATAATCATATCTATAATCTCTACAGGAAACTCGAAATCAACTCTCGTTTTGAACTTTTAGCCATGTGCTGATGTCAGTATTTTTAATTAAGAAATAGGGTCTAAAAAACCTACTCGATATTCATGGAATTGCTTCCTTGACATCAGACTTATTTATCAATATAATTAGACTTAATAGTCTAGACTTGGTGGTCCAAATAAATGTTTTTAATACTGGAAGAGATCTGCAGGGTGGAATAAGCATGTGGATGACCGGTTAGGGGGGCAAGATGGATAAGAAGATTTGTATTATTACAGGAGCCAATTCAGGCATTGGAAAGCAGGCAGCCATTCAGCTGGCCGGAAAGGGGTTTCATGTGATACTGGCCTGCCGGAGCAGGTTACGCGGTCAGCAGGCGGTCGATGAGATCCTGAAACTGAACAGTTCAAACTCGGTGGAACTCCTGCTCATCGACATGAGTCTTCAGGCATCAATACTGAGTTTTGCAAAAGAGTTTAAGGCTCGGTACGATCGCCTGGATGTCCTTATTCATAATGCCGCTGTTTATAACATCTCCCAGAAGAAACGGGAGGAGACGGCGGAAGGGATAGAAACCATCTGGGCGGCCAACCATTTGGGGCCTGTACTTTTAACCGAATTGCTCCTTGATAGACTGAAGCAGAGCAGAAACGGGCGTGTGCTTACGGTGTCATCGAAGGGGTTGTTGGCAAAGCCTTTTCTTAAAGTCAATCTTAGGGACCCCGAGTATAAAACAAGGCGTTTCAATGTTCCCGATGCCTACTATCAATCCAAGCAGGCTCAGGTGATGTACACCTACTGGCTGGCTGAGCGTCTTAAAGGGACGCCTATAACCGTCAACAGCATTCGTGTTACGGCAGTTAAAGTGGATACCGCACGCCATGCGAATTTAACTCCTTTTATGAAGTGGGTTTATTCGAAAAAGGCTGCCAAGTCTCTGGAACCGGAAAAAATGGCTGAAACCTATACTTATCTGGCTAACTCTCCAGAGGTGAATGAGGTCACTGGCCGATACTATGATGAACACAATCGGCAGGTGGATTCCACGAAATATTTAAAAGACAAAGAACGGATTGCTGCGGTCATGGAACTGACAAACCAGTATATTTCGAAGCAGAAGGAAGGTTTTTAGTGGCCAAGAGGGGAATTGATGAGCAGGCTCTCTTTGATGCCGCCCTGGAAGAGTTTTCCATCTACAGCTATAAAGAAGCTTCGATAAACCGGATTATCTCTGCCGCCGGAATTGCAAAAGGCTCGTTTTATTACCGGTTTAAGACCAAGTACGAACTCTATCTTTTCCTGATAAAAGAGGGAGTCCGGAGAAAATGGGAATATATTAATTCTGAAATTAAATTTGAACCAAAAGGTTCTCCAGATGGAGATATATTTGATTTCATCCTGCTTCAGGCGGAGATCGGTGTCCGTTTTGCTAAAGATTTCCCCGGACTTTATCAGCTGGGAAAAATGTTTTCCAAAGAGAAGGGCACCTCCCTGTATGAGCAGGTAATGGAAGAGCTGGGTGGTGGAGATGAGTCGGGGTTGCAGGGTCTGATAGAAGAGGCTTTTCATTCCGGAATTTTAAGACAGGAATTTTCTCTCGATTTTATACAGAAACTGATCCTGTCGCTATTTTCATCCTTCGATGATATTTTCTTTAAGAACGAGGAGATGGAACTGGAGAGAGCCCTAGCCTATCTGAAGGATTTTATCCGTTTTATAAAGCATGGTCTGCAGTCATGACATCGGGTGCGTTCAGGAAAACTGCGGGGAAAATTAAACTGAACTCCATCTATATAGAAGAAGTCTGCAGAATCATCCTGAATAATCCTTTGCTCAAAGAACGGGTAGATGCACTGGAAGACCATGCACGGAGAACCCTTTTCAGTGATCTGTCTAATTATAATGACCTTTTAAAAACACATTTTAATACGGAACACCGGATGTTAATTAATCTGTATTTTGCAGTTTGTTTTGCTGGGGATTGTGAGCTTCGCTATCTATCTGCCCGAATTGATCCGGAAATATACATCGATACAATGGGTGATATTGAAATCTGGGTCGGAAGCTATTATGAGCGTACGGGCTGTGTCGGTCTTGAGGCGGTTAGTTGGATACGCCGGCATTTGAAGTTTGAGGTTTTTAAACTGGGCCGGCTCCAGTTTGAATTAGGTGTGCTCCAGATGCCTGTTAATAATTATCCTGAAGGAGCAAAATGTCTGAATATTCATATCCCAGAAGGGGAAAAACTGGATGTAGCAAAGTGCCGTGAATCGATCCGCCGGGTGAAAACTTTTTTCCGCAGGCATCTAGGATATGAGTATAGTATTGCCGTTTGTCATTCCTGGCTGCTGCACGGGAACCTCAAGGATCTCCTTGAGGAAGATTCCAATATATCAGGCTTTGCAAGGCTTTTTGAAATTATCGATAATGACGATGACGCTTCCCAGATTATAGAGCGGGTCTTTGGGCCGGGAGAGGTTGTTTCGCAGGAGCTACCCGAAAAAACAACACTCCAGAGAAAACTTAAAAGATACCTGCTTACAGGACACCGTATCGGGATGGGCACAGGCATTATTGAGTTCTGATCCGGCCCTTGCCATATTTGATAAAAATTGTCCCCCAAAACCTTGTCTGGTATATGGGGGTATTTAATCACTGATTACTTTTGCAGTCGATCTGTTATGACTTTGTTTAACCATGTCATCAGCATGATGATCATAAATATTATCCAGGCCATTGAAGAGGCCTTTCCAAATCTGTTGAAGTTGAATCCGGTAGCCAATAGGTAATAGGCACTTGTAAGACCGGCATTACTGGGACCTCCCATCTGTTCATAACCTCTCATAAGAACAAACGGCTCTTCGAAGAGTTGCATCCCGCCGATTATACTGAGGGAGACCGCAAAGAAAATTATTGGCAACAATAACGGTACTGTGACATTCCAATGCTTTTTGAATCCAGTTGCACCGTCAATATCTGCCGCCTCATAGAGAGTTTTATCAATTCCCTGTAATCCTGCCAGGTAAATCAGGGTATTCCAGCCTATAAAACGCCAGTTCACCATTATGGCAATACTTGCTCTGATGGCAGAAGGTTCCTGAACCCATTTCACTTTTTCAAGTCCAAACCAGTTCACCAGAATATAATTAAACCACCCGTAGTTCTGTTCATAGAGCTGGGTGAATACAAGGGCGATGACGACTGTACTGGTGATATATGGAAGGAAGTAGATTACCTTAAAAAAGCTTCTTCCCTTCAATGCCTGATTATTCAGTAAAATTGCCAGAGGAACAGCAAATACATGCTGAAGCAGTGAACCAAACACAAGAAGAATAAAGGTTGTTATAAGAGACCCCTTAAAAAAAGGATCTGATGTTAACAAATTAATATAGTTCCCCAATCCTCTGAATTCCTGTGGTCCGGCGATTGTCCATTTGAAAAATGAAATTGTTATTGAGTATAGAATTGGGAAAAAACCGAAAATCAGAAACAGGATTAAAAATGGACTTATAAAGATATATGGTGCGATCTTTTTATTAGTTTCAACCATTGATTCCTCCTAACCTTTCACGCTGCCGGCAGTAAGACCGGAGATGATTTGTTTGTTGAAGATTATGAAAACAATGATGAGGGGGAGTACTGCCAATACTGTTCCTGCCATCAATCCACCTCTATTTCCATCCATTTGCATAAACAGTTTGGATAGGGCTACAGGAATGGTTGTTTTATCAATATTAGGAAGCATGACCAGGGCCCCCAGAAAATTATTCCAACTGTTGATGAAGGTCATAATACCAAGAACAGCAATTCCACTTTTTGATAGAGGGAAGGCGATTCTGGTTAAAATTCCAAACTCGGTCAAACCATCGATTCTTGCTGCATCCAATAGGGCATCGGGGATTGATGACCCCATAAACTGTGTCATTAACAGGATTCCGAATGCATTGGCCATGCCTGGAACGATCAGGGGGAGCCATGTCCCATACCAGTTAAAAAAGACCATCATTTTAAAGAATGGTATAATATTCAGGAACGGCGGTATTGCCATAGTGCTCAACATAAAGAAGAATATAGCCTTCTTAAATTTGAATTCATATTTTGCCAGAGCAAACCCACCCATAGTACAGAAAAATATTACGGTGACAGTCGATAAGACAGCAATTGCCGTACTGTTGAAAAAGTTTGTAGGGAAGGGGATATCCTGAAAGAGCGCCCCAATATTCTCAAACAATGAGGTTTTAAAAAAGATATGCGGTGGATTTCTGTAGATCTGGGTTCCAGGAACTGTAGATAGGACAAACATGTAGTAAAAGGGGAATCCAAAAATAAAGACAAATAGAGAAAGGAAGGCATAGAGCGGAACCTTTTTACCGGTTCTTGCTAAAAATTTATTGTATTGTTTCATTTTTTTGCCTTTTTAAAGCAGAAGGAGACGGCTATGACGGCCATCCCCCTGCTTAGATATTTAGTCAATGAGAGCTGTGATACTGTTAAGAGCATTCTTGTAGGAATCTTCAGCCGAGACATCATTAACCAGAACGTCGGTTACAGCATTTCCGAATACGGAAAGAACGGCTGCATCGTATTCACTGACTGAGGCGCTGGGTATTTCACTGGCAACTTCAGCATATATCTGTCGTATTTTCTGTCCGCCAAAGAAATCTACAGGTTCGTTCATAACTGGATCGTTAAAGACGGTTGTCAGTGCAGGATAGGCATCAATTGTTTCAAAAGTTGTGATCTGGGCATTGGAATTTGTACATAAGTATTTTATCAATTCCCATGCTACAGCTTTTTTATCGTCTGGAACGTTTTCCGGTATGGAAAGGTAGGTTCCACCAAGAGCGGCGAGGGTATTTCCGGGTAATTTTGTAACTCTCCAGTCTCCGGCAGTATCGAGTGCCATCCATGTTTTAAGTGCACCACCGAACCATGCTCCATTTACAGTGGTTACAACGGTACCGTCATTAAAACTCTGAGTCCATGGTCCGCTCCATGCACCGAGGTCACCATCAATACCTGCTTCCCTGATGTCTTTTACAAGTGTTAATGCGGAAATAAACTTGGCTTTAGGTTCAAGGGCTTTGCCATCAGCATTAAACCATCCACCTTTGCCTCCATTGAGGGGAGTCATCGCTACATCATTGGCATTAGGAATGGCAAACTGGTCATTTACACCATCACCATCTCTGTCTGCTGTCAGTTTTTTTCCAACCTCAATATAGTCGGCCCATGAAGCAAGGTTTTCCACTGAAACACCCGCCGCATCTACGATGCTCTTTCTATAGAAAAGTACCGCTGGTGCAATATCGACGGGTAAAGCCACTAGACTTCCCTTCTCTGTTGTCGCATTGGACATGGCAAAAGATACTATATCTTTTCCTTCAACAAGTCCGTTAAAGGGTGGTTGTGCAAGATCTGTCAGACCGCCACCTTCGACAAATTTTGCAATGTATCCGACCTCAAGGGCTTCAATATCGTTTGTGGCCTCACCGGCTGCGAGAACGGTTGTGAGTCTTGAATGGTGCCCTCCAAAATCAGCTGTTTGAAATTCAATGGTAAGATTGGGAAAGGTCGTTTTGAAATCATCTGTGGCCATAACAGCCTGATACGCTTTCTCCAGATCTCCATAACAGCCGATGCTGAGCGTATAACTCTTTTCAGAATCATAGGCAGGTATCTGTGCCTGTGTGGAGTCCTCTTTTTCCTTGGAACATCCGGTAATTGTCATTACCAACAGTAAGCATGTAAAAATAATTATAATCTTTGATTTAATCATGCTTGCCCTCCTTATAAGTTTTTATTAACAACTAACACATGATTGATCCATTTTTCGGATCTGTCAATGTTTATTATTGGTTATTTTAGAATAATATTCTGCTAAGTGACAAAAAATAGTATCTTATTTTGTAACTACTCAGCACCAACCATGAATGGGTTTCCGGCAAAGACTCTTAAAAGCGCTTCCATTGCATGAACA
>JAEINK010000072.1 GCA_016342585.1 Spirochaetales bacterium | reverse complement strand
CCGACCCAAAATCGTCATAAAGTCGAAATGACAGTTCCTATCATTTCATAAAGTCGAAATGACAGTTCCTATCATTTCCCCTATACAATTTTCTCCGTCGGAACTCCGGAAAATAACTTCACGCTTGGAGCCGGAACAGCCTTTACATTTGATTCGGATGATTTCTCATTGGATGCCGCCATACTTGTTCTGGGACGGAAGTGGGTCCTGTCCGATACCACAGCGATTGTAACTGAGAACTGGATTATCTGGGGAAAGATATCTGAATACAGCAATGATTATGAAACCTCGTTTAAAGCATGGGATTTCATCCCTCTGGCAGCTGTTCCCGGAATTGCCTTCCGAATAGCCGGAGAAAAATTCAGTTGGGATATTGGAGCCGTACTGCCACTCTGGGTTGAAAAGATGTCGGGGCAATATTATGTAGAGGGGTTGGGTGGCAGAAATACCTTTGTTCCAATCCCTTTAATTTCCCTGACATACAGAATTGATTGAAGTTGTGCTGCCTTAATAGATTTTTTAATTCAGATCCTCTTATGCTTAATGGCGTATTCGAGCCAGCCGGAAGTCCCTCTTTTATCCGTCAGCTTCTGTATTTTACGAAATCCCGCTCCATATATTTTATTCTTATCTTCAAAGAGTCCTTTTATCAGATATTCAGCCTCGAGAGTTCCCTGTTTTTTAAGAATCAGGTAGGCCGCCATATTGCAGCTGCCCTCTATAAGAGCGGGGGAGGCATCGGTTATATTTCGGCTGTAGAACCATATATGCATCAGCTCATGTGCGCATGTTGATATAAAGCTCGATTCAGGCAGTCCATTTAGAATAAAAATTTCCATTTTAAAACTTGTGATCTTTGCTTTTACCATTCGTCGTTTAAATGTAGCGAAGCCCTGTTTTTCACCACCTCTTCTGTCCAGCTGTTTCAGTCTCGATCTGCTGATAAGAGCAAAATCCGGTTTGAACGGCTGGATCATGATTCCCGTTTCTTCAAGAAGATCATGAACCTTCCCAAGGAGCTCTCTTCCCGTCTGGTTTTCCGTTACGGCCTTGGGAAGACAAATCCCGCAGATTCGCCTTCCATCCGAATAAGTTTTTCCACCCCTCGTTGTTTTAGGACTTATGAGTCTTCCACAGTAATCACATTGAGGAACTGCCTTGATATGTTCCGCGCAGTATGAGTTCCCCCAATAATCCTTGAGGTATTTACCAATTATCGGCCTTCCGCAGTATGTACATATAGGCTGCATGGTTATAGGATAACATTTTTTTAAAGATATTTCAGTTGGTACTATGTGAGAAGAAATCCCCTGTCGACTATGATTGTCTCTCCTGTTACAGCCCATGAGAGAGAGGAGGCCAGATAGACAATGGTATCGGCCACATTCTGCGGTTTAACCAGGGATTTTGACCTGTCCGCGTGAGAAAGGGGATTCTGCTTTTCTACCATGGTAGCCAGTTCTCCTGCTCCTGCACGAAGCCCTTGTGAGTCTACCAGGCCGGGTGCAACACCATTTACCCTGATTCCATATGGACCAAGTTCAGCCGCCAGAGAACGGGTGAAGGCCTGTACTGCACCTTTTGAAGCATCGTAATGCACAGTCTGACCGAATCCCGGGTGAAAGGCGTTGATGCTAACCATATTGATGATGGTTCCCCGGTAAATGTCATCTCCCTGAGGATTTTGCTCTTTCATTTTCCGGGCGGCTTCTCTGGTGCAGAGAAAAGTTCCTCTGACGTTTATATTAAAGATCCTGTCCCACTCTTCGGTGGGAAGTTCTGTTTGATCATAGGAGCTGAAGATCCCGGAATTATTAACAAGTATATCCACTCTACCCAGACCGGGTTCGGCTGATATTTCTTTGAAGAGCCGCTCAACCTGGTTTTCATCACTAATATCTGCCTGGAATGGTACCGCAGTTCCTCCTGCTTCATTTATTTCTCCTGCAGTTGAATCGGCTCCTGTAGATGATGAATTATAGACAAGAGCGACCTTCACCCCGAGGGATGCAAGGCCTATACTTATGGCTTTGCCGATATTTACACCACCTCCTGTAACTACAGCTGTTTTTCCTTTGAGGTTTAAGAAATTTCCTGCATTATGATTTACTTTCATATTTTTACTCCTCTATACGATTGTAAAGATAACTTTTATAATCGACTTTCGACCAGTATATATGGTATGGAAATGTAAATATATTTTATTTAAGAATAAACTCAATGATCTATTTCTATTGTATTTTCAGACCTTTTGTTTGGCTATAATCCAGCAATAAATGAAAAGATATATGATATCCCGCCATATATGAAAACTGTTATTAGAATAATCTGCAGGATTGGATGGGCAAAAAAATTGTTTATTGTCCATTCGGGTTCTTTATTTCCTGTTTTTCTTGATTTTCTTAAGATTGCCACAGGTATAATTCCCATTACCAGACCAGCTAAAGCTCCTGCTAAATCAAGGGCCGTATTAAATCCTAGGACACTGGTATAAGCAAAAATAAAAGGGGGAATGGCTACTGCCAGGGTTCCAATTAATCTTGGACGCATATCAAATTCTTTCTGTTTGAATTGATCCATGATATTTGAAAGATAAGTACCGCCAATAGCCCAGAATGAAGTCATCATCCCCATGAGTGCAACGAAGTTCGCAAAAAGGAAAGCCCAGGAACCGATTTCTCTACCCCATACCAAAGTTGCCACACCAGCATCCGGATCGGAGGCAATTCTGGAAATCGGGATCAAACCTATCACTGCAAAAGGAACCAGCAGAAGAAGAATGCATGAGATTATCATTCCGGCAATTATGGCTTTAGGAAGTCTGGCCGCCGATTTTTTATCATGGCTGAATCCTCTGGCCAGTTCCGGAACAATAAATTGTGATACAAAGACAAAAATGCATATTGGTATTACAGAGAGAAAATGTTCAGGGTAAGCCTCTGTTATATTGGCTCCATCGAAGTTTCTGGAAGCAATCGAAGCAATAATCAGAGTGATAAACATCAGCCCCATTCCGCTTGTGATGATCTTGTTGGAAGCCCCTGAAGTTTTAAGTCCAAACCAGATTACAGTAACCGCAGGAATAAAAAATATTATTGTTCCCAATGCGTTTGGAATTCCAAATAATTCATTTAATATTTTACCGCTTCCAGCTGCATAGGCTACCAGACATCCGTAGGTATAAAGGGCGATTACAGTAAATAGAAACAGTCCCCAGGTTTTTCCAAGATATTTCTGGGTAAGACCGGAAAGGGTGAGAGGTTCTCTGGTTCTTAAAGATGTTTCTGCTACATAGAGCATTGATATTATGGTTAGAAAACAAATACCTATCAGTGTAATTGCATATATCGGCCATCCTGCGGCACTTGAATTCTTTGCCGCTCCAATAACCCCCGCTCCGATATTGCATCCGACTATTATTGCCACACCCTCTCCAAATGAGAGCTTCATTCTACTGCTGGCAGCTCGATTAACCTTTGTGTTCATTGGTGCATTATAGCTTTGTTATTCTCAGTCAGGTAGTCCGGACTCTAACCTCACTCTGATATGATACTGATTTCTGGTCAATATTGATTCTGCTACCAGATTGATTAAATAATTGTTTCAGCCAGCCAATCGTCTGAAGAAGGAGGCGTTCCTGAAAGGAGTTTATTTTTTAAAGTCACTGTTTTCTCATCTGCCTGAATTTTGTAGTAAGTCTGGAGTTTTTTATTCAGTTTATCGAAGATCCTTGGAATTTCTGATCTGCTGCCCACAAAAGAGCTGCAGATCATTAAGAGTCTATAAGCTGCCTCACAAAGAGGGTCTGATTCTATTAATTTCTTGGCCCATTCAAGGGCTTCAGAATATTCTGCAGAGTCCAGAGAGAGCTGGATCATCCTAAATAATCCTCCTCTATATTTGTTCTGGAGGTTTTCTCTTTCATCACGTATAAAATCATAGTAAAGATCTCCTTTAAGGAAATCCCCCGGGTACATTGAAATACACTCTCTGTATAATTTCATTGCAAGAGCAACCTTCTCATCACTATCTGCCTTCTGTGCCAGTATAAGATTATCGAGAAATCTGTCCACATCTATAGATGTACAATCCGGATTAAAACGGATATTGTTTACATCGGTAATGAGAAACTCCCTCGAATCTCCCATCATTTTTCTGAGTCTGTAGATTATTGTATTCAAATTATCCCTTGCGCTTTTATACGAGTATCTCGGCCAGAACAGTTCATAAATTCTTTCCTTCATAACACCGTTTTTCCGGAAAACAATTAAAAATTTCAAGAGATCCATTACCCTTTTTTGCCCGCTTAAGAGGGAGGAGGAAATCTCTTCTCCCTCAATGAAAACCTGGAACTTTCCCAGAGTGTAAATCTCAAGCGGCTTTATTATATTTTCGGTTTCATTTATCTCTTCATTCATAATCAGCCTGGGACAGATTGCAAGGGATGATTTTATTGTGAGTTCATTTATCTCTTTTAAAATTTCCGGATCGCATATTTCCAGATTCTGCCCCATCCTTTCTTTCTGGAGGGCTGTCATCCTGGCCGCAAATGCAGAAGCTTCTTTTTTATTTCCTTTCCGGATTTCAAGTAATGCCGAAAGTCCGAGTGCCGACGAAGTGGAATGAGGATAGTCCATGGGAGAAAGATTTGTCAGTATATCGGTTAAAAGGCTCCCTGCAGTATCATAATCTTTAAGAAATATCAGGACTTCTGTAAGTGCCAGATATGTATATGGATAATCAGATTTCACAACCCCTTTTTTTTCCGGATCGAGGAGTCTCCTGCAAAAATAGTCAGCCCTTCTTACATTCTTATTTCTATATGCAATAAGCAGTTTAAAAAAATAATCAAGATAAAGTTCCAGATAAGTGTTTGCTCCATGAGGTTCGTTCCGGATTTCGTTATAGAGTGATTCTGCTTTTTCTATATTATCGAGATAAAGATTGTATAATATCAGATTCAGCTGGAGATAGGGTAAAAAAGAAAAATCTTTTGGGGCGAAACTCAAACCCTTTTGAGCTTCTGCTATTGCGGCTGGTATTTCTCCCATATAAAAAAGAGCATCTCCCATATAGAAACTCAGAAGTGTTCTGTAATACCGCAAATGTGAATACTTTTTCTCCTTTTTCATTAATGCTTCTGTTTTTCTCAGTAAATGCAGGGCTTCTCTGAATTCGCCTTTTTCCAGATATATCCTGATCAGAACAAGACGTGAACAGAGAAATGCTTCATGATTGTTAAACCTGTGGGAAATCTCTTCAGCGTGCAGGGCCGCTTCAAATACAGGATCTTTTGCCGGGCTTATCCACCACTGCCCCAGTGGTAGAAGGGCAAATAGCAGTTCGCTTCTATCCCGGGCGATATCGTCTTTATGCTCTCCTAAAAAAGAGGATGCCATTTCAACAACAGTTATTATTTCAGGGCCGCTTGTCTGATAGAAAAAGTAGCTTGTTAAAAGGACTGAGTATAGTTTTGCCTCTCTGTCATAATTGCCGCTATCATGTATTTGCGGTTGCAGCTCCATAAGAGTTTTTTGTGATTCGGCTGGATGAAGTATAGAATTTGAAACTGCTCTGTAATATGAAAGTAACAGGTTCTTCTCGATTGTCTCTGATGGAAAATGAGAAAGAAGTGATCTGATATTCTCATACTCTCCAGTTTGAAGTAGAACTTCAGAATATTCTGTAAGATAATTCAGAGCTTTTTCAATTTCTCCACTTTCCAGGAGATAGTGGATTGTGAGATATGGTTTTTGATGTTTCTCGTAATAATCACTCAGTTTAAGCAGGGCTCTTCTATTTTCCTCTTGATCCTGCTTATGATATTCACGTTTAAGATATTCGGAAAAAAAGGGTAGAAACTGATAGATATAAAGAGTTGGATCCATTAGCTGAATATATAGATTCTCGTTCTCCAGTTCTGCAAGGAACCCTTTTCCCTCTATTCCTGCAAACTCCTCAATCATCTCCGGATATATAGTTTCGGCCATATTCAGATAAATGAGTAATTTTATTTTCGATGGGTCCAGTTTTTTCAAAACATCATTTTCTAAGTAGTCATCGATTTCCGGAAGAGTTTTTTCAATGAAAAAAGTATTAATAACTCTTTTTTGATCTGTTGATGAAAGATGAATTAATCTTTCCAGAAGAAATGAAATTGCTGTGATCCATCCTCCTGTTAATTCATGAAGCTTTTCATAATCTCCTTCCGGAAGGTTAATCCCATAGGTGGAAGTAAAGAGTTCCCTGACTTCTTCAGGATGTAAGATTAAATCAGATGTTCTTATCTCAATGAGATCTTTATTAGAGCGAATCTTCCTTAATGAATAGAAAACCTCTTTTCTGGAGATAAAGAAAAAACGTATTTCCTCACCAGTCTCAAGGCATAATCTCTCTGCCTCTTTCTGGATTTCAGGGAATAAATTTGTTTTTTCGAAATCATCCAGAATCACACAGAATGGATCCTGTTTGGAGTGATGTCGTGCTACCTGTTTAAGAATCAAATCAATTTCTCTGGTGTCTTCCTCCAATCCGGATCTATTCGTTAGTGCCATCTCTGGTTTTCCATTTGGAAAGCCTATTTTGATTCCGGATAAGAGAGCATTAACAAAAGCTTCAATAGAATTTATTTCATTGTGTATATTGAGCCAACAGTATTTTAACTTACGGGATTCAATGTAAGAAGCAACACTTGCTGATTTTCCTGACCCCGGGGCTGCTATTACCAGTGATACTTTTCTTTCACTGAAGTAATTATTTAAAGTTGCTCTTTGAAGTATTTTTACCGTTCTCGGAAATGCAAATTGGTTCAAAAAAAGCTCCTGCATCGATTAATTGTTTTCACCAGATATTTTATTATATGGGATCTTTTTTGAATTGTCACATTATATAGAAAAAGCTTCGGAAGGGGAGGACTCCGGCCTTCCGAAGCGAAACAATACTGTATATTAACAAGGATTCTGATTTATCGGTTTACGAATTTGACAGCATCCTCAAATACACCAAGTACGAAATCAGCATCTTCATCGGTATGGGCTGTAGATATAAACCAGGGTTCTCTTGAATCATAATCCGGCATAACCCCATGATTAATGCAGTAATGTATGATTTTCTCATAGGTATCATGATCTCCCTGGGCCCAGTGTTTGTATTCTGTGCATTTCTCTTCATTGGTGAAAATGATTCCAGGCATTGAATCTGGTCCCTGGATTACATAGGCGAGTCCTGACTTGTCAAGGATTGTCTTCCACCCCTGTTTAAGTTTTTTTCCATGGGCATCTGCCTTTTTAAGTTCCCCGGCCGCATAGAGATCCAGGCATGCTTCGGCAGCCGCCATGGATATCATATTGGAGCCATAGGTTCCTCCATGAGGAATCTTCCCGGGACCTACTTCTCCCATGATTTCCCTTTTACCTGCTATTGCAGCTACGGGAAATCCGTTTCCTAGGCATTTTGCATAGGTCGCTATATCTGCTTTTACATGGAAATATTCCTGAGCTCCACCCGGGGCTATTCTGAAACCTGTTTTGACTTCGTCCATAATCATTACTATTCCATATTCGGTACATTTTTCTCGGATGAAATCAAGAAAACCATCCTGTGGCATAATTGAGGCCTGATTGCCCAAGAGGGGTTCCACAATAATACATGCGATTTCATGCCATCTCTCTTTTAGTTTTTTATCCAGTACTTCCTTATTATTGAAGGGCAGGGAGTACATGAGATCGCCAACAGAGCGGGGAATTCCGGAACCCTGTGGAATAAGGAAAGGGGAATTAATATATCCTACACCGGATGTTGGCGGATAGGTATTCCAGAGGGAATAGTCATGGAATCCGTGATATGCCCCGTCAAATTTAAGAATCTTGTCTCGCCCTGTATATGCCCGGGCTATTCTCATGGCTCCCATGGTTGCTTCTGTACCCGTATTGGTAAATCTTACAAGATCCGTTCCTGTCATCTTTGTCAGTTTTTCGGCTACACGAATTTCATATTCGTTTGTCATGGCAAAGCAGTTTCCTTTGTCCAGGACTTCTTTTATATGCTTTGATATTTCAGGTCGGCCGTGACCAAGAACAACCGGACCGAAACCTAATCTGTAATCAACATACTTTTTGTTGTCTTTATCATATAGATAGGCACCTTCGCCCCTGTCTACTACCAGGGTTGCATCATCTCCCCAGTATCTGAAATTCGAAGAAACACCGCCCGGGATGACTTTGCAGGCTCTGTCGAAAAATTTTTTGCTTTCGGTACCGCTTTTCATAAAATAACTCCAAAATATATTAAGTGTTATATTATTGATAATACAGGCCGGTGTCATGGATCTGACCCGGGAGTGATACCGGGCTGTCAAAAGAAACTTTTTAATAGTGTTTAAACGGGCAAAAGCAGGAAAATACATGAATTATTTTTTTATCAGCTTGCTGACAGACGGATGTCAGAAGGCTGTCAGCAAGTCTGTTGATAGTTATACTGCATGAAACACAAATTTAATTTGAGGTGATATTATGGAAAAGGTAATGGTAATTGGAGTTGGAGCTCAGGGATCTACCATTGCGAAACGACTGCAGGATGAGCCTTGTATCAAGGAAATTATCTGTGCAGACTATGACGCAAAGGCTGCCGGTGAAATGGAGAAGCAGCTCTCAAAAGCTAAAGGTGTTCAACTGAATGCCAGGAATGTGGATGAGATTATCAAGGCTGCCGAAGGTTGTGAACTTATTGTTAACGGACTTGCTCCGGATTTCAACATGAATGTAATGGATGCTGCACTGGCTGTAGGAGCATGTTACCAGGATCTCGCCTCTGGACCGGTTAGTGATGTGGGATTTGTTGAAGCGGTTAAGAGATGTCTGAACAGAGATGATGAGTTTAGGTCAAAGGGGCTCACAGCCTTGATCAATACCGGTTCCGCTCCGGGTTTTGCTAATGTAGTCACAAGAGAATCGGTAGATAAACTTGATGCTGTAGATAAAATTGAAATCTTTGTCTATGATGCTATCTGGTCAAAAAAGTTTATCCCTTTTTGGTGGTCACCTCAGACGGCCTTCGGAGATATGGCTGCCGAACCTATTACCTATAAAAATGGTGAGTTTATCCGTGTAAAACCCTTCAATAATCCTGAAATGACCGATTTTAAAGGTTTAGGCCTTAGAAGAATGACTGATCATGAACATGAGGAACCTGTCACTATGGGGCTTTTGGCAGATAAAGTACTTAAAGGTGTAAAAGAAGTAAACTTCAGGTACGGTGGTCCTGGTCTGGATTTGGCTGAGTATTTCTATAAAATGGGCCTTCTTTCAGAAGAAGAGGTGGATGTTAACGGAACTAAGATCGTACCTATGGAACTGATTTCCAAACTCACACCGGAGGCACCCAAGTATGCAGATGAGATTCAGGCCGTTCTGGATGAGGGAATGATTTCTGAGGAGGGGGCTTTTCTGGTTCGGGTAGAAGGTGTAAAAGATGGAAGGAAGGTGAAGATAGACAGCTATGCCATGGCTCCCGGTCTGGAGGAATCATTTCGGCTTTCCGGCCTTACACATGAATCATATTTTACCGGTCAGGCCGCATTTCTTTTTACGAAGATGTTTGTAAATAGCAAAATTTCAACCCGGGGGCTTTTTCCGCCTGAAGTTCTCGAGCAGGATGAACGAAATTATTATCTTGCTGAGGCAGCTAAACTCAATATTACTGTTGAAGAGAATATCGAAACAATTCTTTTTTAGACCTTACCGGGGAGCATTTAGATGCTCCCCGAATTTTTATCAGCGCTATGTCAGAATTATGTCACTACGGTTAGAGGCGCATATATGATAATTCATATAAATATTATTTTGGAGGTTCTTTAATGCATGTGGAAGTATTTAGTACCAGTGGTTTGATTCTCCTTTTTGTAGGAGTGTTTCTTGCCGTTGCAATCGGAATTGGTCTTTTTTTTAGAAAAAAAATCGATGCTACGGAAGATTTTGCGGCGGCGGGAAGATCCCTGACCTGGCCGTATATTATGGCATCGGTTGTTGCTACCTGGATTGGAGCTGCAGTTATTCTTGGCGGAGCAACAGAGGTTTATGAGTATGGCTTTCAGGGAATTGTCTGGGATCCTTTTGCCCCCTTCCTTACATTAATTATTGCGGGACTCTTTTTTGTCAGAAGACTGAGACGTACAAAGTACGTCACCGTAGGGGATTATTACAGTAGCCGATATGGAAAGAATATGGCATCTATCTTTTCTATTGTTCAGGCTCTCACCGGAGTGGCCTGGGTTGCTGCACAGTTTAAGAGTTTCGGTGTTCTGCTTCATATGACCACAGGATTCAATGCGAATATGGCAACAATAATTGGAGCAGTTGTAATACTTTTTGTTGCTATGGCCGGTGGCTTGTGGGCCCTTTCACGAACAGACATGATTGCTTTTATCATTATTACATTGTCATTAATTCTTATGGTTCCGTATACATTTGAGGCCGTTGGCGGAATTACTGCATTCTTTGAGAATGCCGGGAATCTGGAGGAACTTCCCCAGTGGAGTCTCTTTTTCAGTAATGCGGCAGATAGTGCGGGAGATACCTATGGTTTCTATTGGTATGGCGGCATTCTTGGTATTATCTATGCAATTTCTGCCTGGATTGCTGTCGGTTTTGGTGATCTGAGTTGTCCTGTTCTTAATGCCAGAACACTGGCCGCAAAAAGCGAAAAGGATGCTGCAAAGGGTTTTTTTATTGGCGGCTTTGTTTATCTGATTTTAGGACTTATTCCAATTATAATTGGTGTTGCAGCTTTCATTCTTACGGATGGTGGAATGCCGGAAGAGTCTCTGGACTATATCCTTCCATGGTTCGTTCAGAATCATATGCCTGCATGGCTCGGGATCATGTTCATGGTGTCTCTAGTTGCAGCTATAGTAAGTACTGCGGGAGATACGATTCTAATTGATTCAACCGTTTTTACTAACAGTCTCTTTAAAAGAATTAAACCGGATATTTCAGATGCAGATCTTATGAAGAAACTCAGGTTTGCCCTTCCCATATATGCTGTGGTAGCCTATATCATAACATTTGCAGGCGGGATTTATGAACTTCTGGTTTTTGCCGGAGCCTCACTCTTCCCAACCGTACTTGCCTCCTATATCTTTGGCCTGTTCTGGAAAAAGACCAATGAGAAAGGAGCTCTTGCTTCATTCTGGGCCGGAATTATCAGTTGGCTGGTTTTCACGTTTATAGTTTTTGTTCCTGCAGTTACCGGATATTTTGATGAAGGGGTCAGTTTATTCAAAGATTTTGGATATATTGTTGGGGAAGGTTATCTTGAGGACGCGACATACATTGCTGTTGTTCCTGCATTTATAGTCAGCGTATTAACCTTGATCATTGTTTCCCTAAAAACACAGAAAAGTGATCCTCCCAGGGCGGCTGTAGATATTGATGGTAATTCAATTGAGGTTTAACGGGGAAGTCTCATTAAACTAACAGAAGTAAAGTTTTAGAGATACCCATAAGATTCTTATTAGAAAATAACCAGGGTCATCAGTTGTTCATAGCTGATGCCCCTTTTTTGCTCCTTTCCTTATGATGTTATGAATGAGCAAAAAAAGACAGCCGCATTACGGCTGCCTGAATATATACTGAATTTGATTTTATGATTAACAATTTATATATAGGCTGTAAGCCTGAATGATATCTTCCTCAATACCAAGCTGTGTCAGCTTTTCAATCTTGGGTCTCCCTGCCTTATCCCAGCCTCTGTATTCGAAATATTCATCAAGAACTTTCTCAAAAGCTTCTTTTGTGTATGCCTTGCCTTTAGGTGGTCCTGCCTTTAAAAGCTCGTTATGAAACCGTCCCGGAAGTTTATCTTCAGTTCGAGAAAAGCCGGCCATAACATTATAAACCCTTTGAAGATTGAAAACTCGCTCTCCGGATTTATCTACTTTATCTGCATTCCAATCCCCTCCGTAGGTTGCTGCAAAGAGTTTTGCAAGGGTATCGCTCTCAATGGGCCAGAAATCACATACTCCCATGGAAAATTTCGCAAACTGCGCGTTTTGCATATCAGCTACCAGTTTAGCCTTACCATCGAAAGTGAAGGGATCTAATTCTCCCCAGGCCTCTTCGGCGATTGGATAAGAGCTCATATGGCATCCGCCTCTGGGAGCTGTTACATAGGCAATTCCCATAGACCAGGAGCCTCTGGGGTCATAGCCTGGAAGCTCCAGCCCCTTTACCTGAATGGCGAACTCTTCACCACCGTATTTGGCCGCAAGCCT
This sequence comes from Spirochaetales bacterium, assembly GCA_016342585.1. GTDB lineage: Bacteria > Spirochaetota > Spirochaetia > UBA9216 > UBA9216 > JAEINK01. The sequence goes on along the minus strand of JAEINK010000072.1, from coordinate 8,010 downwards.
CCTGGAACCTTCTGCAGCCTCTTCTCCAATACCTTTTCTAAAGGCTATTTTTTCCAGAAAATCAAAAACTTTTTCCATCTCTCCGAATCTTATACCAAAATCGTAAATACCCTTCTCGGTTGCCTCCATCATGTAGGCTATGGTCCCTCCGGAAGAGATCGTATCCAGTCCCAGATCATCGCATCTGGCATTAAACTCAATTAAATCCGCTCTTGAACCGTTTCCTATGGAAGAACCTCCCAGGGCAATGGTTTCGTATTCCGGTCCCTCCACACGGGATCTGCCTTCAACTACATAATTACCACAAGCAATCCCGCATGAAAAACAGGCCTTCTTGTTCTGCCTTACAGCTTTAAAAGCCTCTCCATTAATATTTTTATATTCCTCGAATGTTCCTTCCTGAAAGTTCCTTGTTGGAAGAAGACCTGATTCCTGACTGTAGTCAACAAGGCATGTGGTTCCCAGATCATAAATTTCATTGTCACTGGATATAACTTCATCTTTTGTATGCATTTCCATGGCCAGATCCATACATTTCTTTATATCGGGAACGTGAACATCCAGACCTCCCCGTATGGCAATGGCCTTCAGGTTCTTACTGCCCATAACTGCTGCTATACCGCCCCGGCCCAGCTGCCTGTAGCGTTCAGATGATATACATGAATAAAGTACCAGGTTTTCTCCTGCAGGACCTATTGCCAGAACCTTCACCTTGTCGTCACCTATTATCTCTTTTACCCTGGATTCTGTCTCAAAGGTTCCTAATCCTGCCAGTTCTGTAGCCGGAATGAGGTCAACCTTTTTATCAGAAATATAGAGAATAGAAAGTTTCTCTGCTTTTCCCCCAATGGAAACGGCATCAAATCCAGCGTATTTAAGCTCTGCTCCTGCATGGCCACCTACAGATCCGTCAGAAATAGTCCCGCTTTGGGGTGATTTTGTTGCAATAGCGAGCTTTCCTGAACAGGATACAATTGTACCTGTCATAACCGCCGTGGACATTACAACTCTGTTTTCAGGTGAAAATGGATCTGTTGCGGGTAATACATCCTCCATCATCATTCTTGATGCGAGCCCCTTTTGCCCTGTATACAATTCTATCCATTCCAAAGGAGTTTTCTTCTCTTCAAATTTTCCTTCGGTTAAATCAACATAGAGTAATTTTCCCATTAGTGAATTCATTTTTTACCTCCGGCAAGTGAAATTACCCCCTTGGGACACCAGGTAATACATTGAGGGGCTCCCTCACAAAGATCGCATATAATTGATTTCTTTTTATCATTCAGATAGATTACACCTGTTGGACATGTTTTCTCACAAGTTCCGCATCCGATACATTTTTCATGATCAACTATCATCCATCTTTCATTATTGGAAATTGCTCCAACCGGGCAGGATTTTTCACATTTCTTACAGAAGATGCACTTTTTTGAGTCAATTACTATCCCTTCATCCAAATAATCATGACTTATTTTTAACCTTGCCTTTTCAGGATTGAACACTCCTTCATGGTGACCTGAGCATGCCAGCTGACATAACTTACAGCCGGTACAGTTTTTTTGATCCAGTTTGATCGGCATACTGCCTCCTTAACGTGCATCTCCTTTTCAAAAACGGAAGGGGTACGGGTTTCTCCGATCCCCCAGCGGCTTTGCTCCATGGACTTTTAAATAGATTTATCTTTAGGATAAAAGCTCGGAGATAAAAATATTATAAAATGCCGATTTCCCTGGAACAATGTCAGGTCTTATGAAATCAGAAAGATATCACCGGAACGACAGATCCATAATCCCTGTTTATAAGAATGATTATTTGATCATTCAGGATTGATCGTTTATTCTGTTTAAAGAGAGGAGTGATATGCTTAAAGTTAATGGACGGGATATGGAATGGTTCGATGGGATCTCCTTTTCAAATATACTGCAGGAAGTTGGATACACTATATCTAAGCCGAGAATAATGATACGGGTTAACGGTATCGGTATCCCCAAAAAAGAGAGAGATAGTTATAAAATAATGGATGGCTCGGATATTCTTATTATAAATACTCTTTGCGGGGGATAATTATCTTCTTTTTCTTAAAACATCCATCCTCATCTGTTTTGACTCTGATTTATAAGTAACATTTGCTGATCAAACCTGTCCAATGCAGGCTCTCCATATTAAAATTATTATTGCAGATCTTTCTGCACCATGAGGTGGTATTTTTAGAGTCCCGCTCTCATAAAATCGGCCATACGGGGATCTCCGGGGGTAAATGAGGAGGATACAGAGAACAGAGATTTTAACCCTATAAATTCAATCAGGAGATAAATAATGAAGAAAATATTAATTCTGGGTGTAGGAGCCCAGGGCAGCACTGTTGCCAAACGTATGGATGAAGAACCGAATGTCGCAGAAATCATCTGCGCCGATTACGATGAAAAAGCAGTAAATGATCTGGCTTCACAGCTTAATAAGGGAACTCCGCTTAAAGTAGATGCTTCCAGGGTGGAAAATATTGTTAAGGCTGCTGAAGGAGTAGATTTGATCGTGAACGGTCTACCCATGGCTTTCGGGAGGATTGTTCTGGAGGCCGCTATCAAGGCCGGAACAAATTATCAGGATTTTGCTGCGGCTGATACTCCGGATGTGGATTGGGTGGAAGGTATTAAAACCATGCTCACCGAAACCACCAGAGAGTTTGAGGCGATTGGAAAAACCGCCATAATCAGTACTGGTTCGGCTCCGGGGCTTATCTGTGTGGTCGCCCGCGACGCCATGAGGTATCTCGACTCCTGTGAGACGATTACAATGATGGTATATGAAGGTGTTAATGCTAAGCGTTTTATTCCTTTCTGGTGGTCTCCGGAAGTAGCCTACGCAGATATGTCTGATGAAGCCTACGCTTTTGAGAATGGTGAAATTATTCCAACCGAACCTTTCAGTCGACCGTTATATATGAAATTCAAGGATGAAGATAAAGAGATAAGACTTGTCGAACATGCTCATGATGAACCAGTGAATATGGGAATAAATTCAAAAGAGTATTTTAAGGGTGCTAAAAACATATATTTCAAGTACGGTGGTTATGGAATTGAATTCGCAGAACCTTTATATCGGATGGGAATCTTATCAGATAAACCTGTCGAAATCGACGGGGTTGAAGTTATTCCAAGAAATCTCGTATTAAAATTAACGCCGCCGGCTCCTAAATATTATGACGAAATCAAGGAAATACTGGAGGAAGGTCTTGAATCGGATACCGGAGCCATGGTTGTAAGAGCCACAGGTTTTAAAGAAGGGAAAAAAATTCAGATCGAAAGTTATGTATCAGCTCCTGGATGTGCAGAGGCCTTTGAAAAATCAGGACTTACAGGGGAGACTTATTTGACGGGACAGGGGGGCTCTCTTTATACAAAAATGTTTGTAAATGATAAAATTACAAAGACCGGATTGATATCATCAGATATGCTTGATTATGATCAGGTCGATTACTATCTTTCGGAAGCTGCTAAACTTGATATAACCGTAGAGACCACGGTAACTGAAATTTAATAGATATTAATAATATGCTCCCGGGATATCAGAACACCCAGGAGCTTTTTTATACACCATCAAACAGACTTCAGATCTTTCCATTAAGAGGTCTTTAGTTTATACGTTTCTCTACAATTTCATTGAAAGTTATATCAAGCTTTGCTGCCTCATCAAAGAAAAATTTACGTGCATCAGAATCAAGAACCTCTGGAGAGATGACTCCTTTTTGACTTACCGCATCATTCACGAGCATTTTTGTAAAGATAAAAGCACTCTGTCCTGTCAGATATGCTTCATGGCTGATCCCCGCTTTTTTGAATGAATCGATTAGACCGGGAGCATCTACATATGAAGTAATGGTTGTAGGTTTGCCGTTTATTAATCCTTCTACAATAACCTGAAAAGCACCCTCTTCTGTTTGCAGACCCTGATCTATGATCTCCTGGATTTCAGATTTATATTTTGGGGCAGGGGGTGCATGATTAATTACCAGTTCAAAGGGAATATACTTAAAGCCCTCATATTCTCTCTCTTCCATGGAAAGGAATCCCATTTTATATAGGGCTTCAGACAGTTCAATATGAGGGCCTCCGTACCTGAAAATAATATTCTTTGCCCCTTTCAGATATTTCCTTGCATTTAAGCCCATGGTTATTGGTTCTTCATGGGAGTGATCAACCATTCTTATTTTTCTATCTATACCCGGAAAATCCATCATAACCGGGTTGGCAAACGGGGTGGTGAAAACATGGTGTCCATTCTCAAACCTGATAGGACTTTCGGCCATGTCGGCGAAAGCTACATCCGGTGACCACCAGAAAGGAATAAATTTATTGGACCATACACCTTCATATACATTCATTTCTATATTTTCACAGGAATCAAGTTTGTCTACAGCCTCTCTAACCACAATGTTTGCAAGTCCCGGGGCAGAACCCGTATTAGTTAAGGCAAGACAGTTTTTAGATATAAATTTTTCATTTTGGATGGTGAACATATATTTTGTGGATTCTATTGAATCCATACCGTCAAGTTCGGTCATACAAAGATCCTGATAATCGGCTCCGATCTTAAGCGCGGCTTCCATCACTGTTATATTAAATTGGATTGGCAGACCGTTTACAATGATATCAACATTTTTACCGGCCTTTACTATATCATTAACATCCTTCGCATTGACCTGTACTGCCTGTGCCTTTGCTAAGGTGTTCCCCAGGGTTTTGGCTGCTTTCAAATCGTAATCCGCACATATTATTTCAGATACGTTTGGTTCCTTATCAAGTAGTTTGGCGATCGCGCTGCCCTGTGCTCCGGTTCCCAAAACCATTACTCTTTTCATTCTTTCCTCCTGTCTATTAAATAGTAAAGAGCATTTAAAGGTATGGCAATTCTTTAATATCTGAAATCAGAACTAAATCAGTTCTGTATCAGCAGGTAGACCTTCAATAGTCCGAAAATATTCTTACTTAAAACTATATCAAAAAAGGGGGTGATGGTTAGGTATTTCCGGGACAGATAAAATTCTCATTATAGACAGGTTCGCATTATTCTAAAAACCCAAGGCTGACATTCCGGGTAAAATACGATACTCTCCTTCTATTGATTTTCAAAAAGGAGTCTAGCATGGAAGCTCTGCTTATTTCAGGCGGTATTGTATTCGTAGGCCGTATTCTGCAGGATCTGGTCTTTAATTTTAAAATTGAAATGTTTAACCGGGGTAAAGTTTCGGGAGTGTTCGGAATTAACTTCATTGAAAGTATTATAGGAATGTCTGTTATTGCCATGGTAGTTGGCTATATAGGTGATGATCCCCGGCTGCTCCTTTTTCTTGGTTTGGGTTCTTCAGTCGGCGGTATTATAGTAATTAAAATTCGAGAACTTATGAATGTAAAAATAGTCGGACAGAGAAAGTACTACACCCGGATTTCATTTACCGGAAATAAGGATCTTGTGGATATTCTCAAAGCGGAAAGTTATCTTTTCACAGTCAAGGAGCAGGAGTTTCTTGATGGGAAAACAAGAACCATTGTAGAAGGTTCACTCGAAAACCGTGCGCGAAAGGAGAAGCTAAAGGGAATCCTTAAAGGCCGCCCAGACAAACTCGCTACGATAATTCCTGCGCGTGAAGTATACTGGGTGTAATCCGGGTTATTCGGTCCTGTATATCATTATCCGTGAGTTACGATCCTTATTATATTTTTCACGCTTTTCGGCAGGAAGATCTTCCAGTCTCCCTTGAGTGAATCCCATATTTAAAAACCAGTCCGAGGTTTGGGTTGTCAGGACGAAAACCTCTTTTAAATTCAGCTCCCGGGCTATCTCAAGCAGATATGAGACTACCTTTCTTCCTATTTTAAGGTGAACAAACCGATTATCAACGGCGATTCCTGCGATCTCCGCCTTTCCGTCTTTGTAAAGATGCAGGCCTCCGCATCCATGAATGATTCCATCCATGGCATAAACCACGTAATCATCCAGGGTATTCTCCAACTCATTCCTGTCCCGGGGAACCAGTATTTTTTGATTTATAAATGGTTTCATCAGGCTCAGTACACTACTTATGTCCTGACGTTTCATCGGCCGGATTCTTTCATAAATGTTGGAGTAAATCATAGTTCCAATTCCAAGGTTTGAGAAGATCTCCTGCAGGACCACTCCTTCTATTCTTCCATCCAGGATATGTACGCGATCGACTCCCGCCCTGCAGGCTTCAACCGCCATGCTTATCTTCCCTGTCAGAGGGTTATCACTGTTCATCGATATAAACTGTTCTGCCTGGGAAATAGAGAGTTTTGAAAGTCTTCCTTCATCAGAGGTGCTGATCTCTTTGGGCAGGTTAATGCTTTTCTCAGTTAATACGTCTTCGGCAGAGAGGAAGAATAACTTTGAGGCTTCCATCTTTCGGGCTATCATTCCTGCAAGTTCGTCTGAGGATATGTTGTATGGATCTCCATTACTGTTCCAGCCAATACAAGGGAAGATGGGAATATGTCCCTCATTAAGAAGGGTTTCAACTGCGTCGGTTCGGATTTTATCGACCCTGCCCGTATGCTGGTAATCTGTACCGTTAACAACTCCCAGGGCACGCGCTTTAACCCAGCTGCCTATAACCGACGGAATATTGGAACCTGAAAGGAGAGTCATGACTTTATTGGAAACATCGAAGGCAGCCATCTTGATGAAATTGATGCTCTCTTCGGTTGATATCCTGATACCGTTTTCCGAGTGATAGGGAATTTCATAACGGTTGAGTATTTCGTTTATCCTGTCTTTTGCTCCGGGAACTATAATTATTTTTATTCCGTTTTGATGGAGCAGTGCAAGGTCTTTTACTAACAGGGAGAAATAGGGGTGATCGATAATCTGGCTGTCTATTTTAAGGACAAATAAGGCGTTTTGAAAACGACGGTTGTATGAAAATACTTCTCTGATTAGATCTACATGCTCCTGAGAGTTATTAATGTCCATTTTTCTATCTCCTCTGAAGACTATAATTCCTTCCATACGGGAGATTGTCAAGTCTATCTGTTAAATGATTATATGGTGTTCCGAATTCTATTCAGGAACCTTCATTTCACTGTTATAATTAAACCGAAAGCAGCAAGTATGAAATTCAATTCAAACTGCGGGAGATAAATATGAAAAAGATCCGTATTGGTATGGCCGGTTTTGGTCCTATCGGAGTAGTACACCTTCTGGCTTACAGGGATATTTCCGTTATTTACTCAGGGCTTCTGCCTCCTTTCGAGGTTGCCGGGGTTTGCCGGACGAGTATGGAAAAGGCGGAAGAAACTGCCAGGGATGAAAATATCGAAAAAGCTTATTCCGATTTCGATGCGATGATAAGCGATCCTTCAATTGATATAATCGATGTAGTAACTCCTAATTATCTACACAAGGATCAGATTGTGAAGGCCTTGAAGGCGGGGAAGCATGTACTTTGTGAGAAGCCTCTGGCACTTAACGGCAGGGAAGCCGAAGAGATAGAACATACCGCAGCCGGGTCGGATAAAAAAGTCGGGATGATTTTTAATTACCGCTTTATTCCCGCCATAATGAAGGCGAAGGAACTGACCGACGCGGGAAGGCTGGGGGATATTTATTCTTTCCGGGCAGAATATTATCATACAGGTTATCAGAATCCTCAGAAACCCTGGTCCTGGAGGATGGATTTTGATCGGTCAGGTGGCGGAGCACTGATGGACCTAGGTGTGCATGCTCTCGATCTTGTCCGCTATCTTCTTGGGGAGGTCGATTCAGTACAGTGCAGATTAAAAACCTATATTACCGAACGTCCTATGGTTACCGGTTCCGGATCGGGTGAAGTAACCGTTGATGATGCGGCCTGGACCCAGTTGAACCTTAAGAATGGAGGGACAGGATCCCTTGAGGTCTCCCGTTTTGCCACGGGAACTTTGATTGGAATTGAGAAGCTCTTTCCGTCATAAAATCATCAGTAACAGTATTATCAGAAGATAAGAAAAAATCATC
>JAEINK010000071.1 GCA_016342585.1 Spirochaetales bacterium | reverse complement strand
CCGACCCAAAATCGTCATAAAGTCGAAATGACAGTTCCTATCATTTCATAAAGTCGAAATGACAGTTCCTATCATTTGGATTGCGGGAGGAATCCCATTTTCCGACCCAAAATCGTCATAAAGTCGAAATGACAGTTCCTATCATTCAGCAGCCCATTCATATCGGAATCCCAGAGGACGAAATCGTCCATATAACGGACATACCTTCGGGTTCCCAGTTCCTCCTTGATGTAGTGATCTGCCCGGCCAAGATAGAAGTTGGCCATATGCTGGCTGGTAAGATTCCCGATGGGCAGCCCTTTGCCCGGGGCGGTTTCGTATGAATCGATAATCCGATACAGAAGTTCCAGAAGCTTTTCATCCTTGAATTTCCTACAAAGGAGATTCTTGAGGATAATATGATCGATACTGTCGAAGTACTTTCGAATATCGACCTTCAGGAAAAAAGGAGTCGATTTTGAGAAATGAAAAGCCCTCAAAAGGGCTTTATGGGTCCCTTTTCCCTCCCGGCAGGCATAGCTGTCGTAAATCTGATAGTTTTCAAAGACCGGGAGACAGACATTCATAATGGCATGGTGAAGAATCCGTTCTGGAAACGAAGCGGCACAGATGGTCCGTTCCTTCGGTTCATGGACCTGAAAATAGTGATAGTTGCCTATGGCGATGGTTCCATCCAGAAGGTCTTTCCTTAAGGCTGTCAGATTCTCTTCAAAATTCAGATTGAAAAGCAGGACATCCCTTTTCGTCCTTTTCCCGCGCATGGCTTTCCAGGAGGCCACCTTAAGGTTCTCCTCGGAAGCGATTATTTCAAAAAGACTACCCTTCCGTTTCATTCTCGAAACCAAGAGATTTGAGGAGTTCCAGAAAAGGCTCGGCATACTTGTCCAAAGTACCCTCGCCCACCCCTTTTATACCGCCCAATGCCGTTCTGGAGGCCGGTTTCTGACGAACGATTTCGGCGAGTTGTTCATTTGTGAAGATATGAAAGAGCTGGACCGCCTCCTTTTCCGCCAGGGTCTTACGCAGGTCCCGGAGTTTGGAATAGACGGCAAAATCTTCCGCAGAAAGGACCGCCCGGTAATCGATCTTGGGTTTTTTGGCTAAACCAGTGGATAAGGATTCCCCGTCCATATACTCAATACAAAAGGCCCAGAACACATCTTTGTCTCTGGAGACAAGTTCCCGCTTTACCGAGATTATCCTCCTTGCCGCAAGGAATCCGTTCAGCTCCTTTTCGAAACTCTCTCCAGCCAGAACGGGGATTGAAAAGAATTTATACTTCATTTTTACCTCCGGCAGGGAGCTTCGCTCCCTGCACCCTCATTTTGAATTTTATTCCCCTCAATCCTTTGCTCCCGTTCTTCTCCGGTCTTCTTCCCTTTCGTTCCCCCGTCCCCTCCGGGGCCGGCCTCAAGGTTCGAAGCCCTCCGCAGACCGGGAACAAAGGATTTCTTCTAGTCCGAACTGGGGGCAGAAAGGGCCGGGCGGAAGCCGATGCCGTCGTGCTCGGCGCCCGGGAAGTTGCCGCCCCGACCGGCCACCCGGCAGAAGGACGCCGAATCGAGCCAGCCGCCGCCCCGAAGCACCCGGGTCGAGCCGGAGGACGGCCCTGTCGGGTCGGTCTCTGTATCGCTCGTATAGCTTCCGTACCAGTCCCAGCACCACTCCCAGACATTCCCGGACATATCATAGAGCCCCAGCTCATTGGCATCCTTGGTCCCCACGGTTTTCGTATCACTGCCGCTGTTTCCGGAGTACCAGGCCACCTCATCTATTGTACTGCTTCCGGCATACTCCCCGCTGTCCGTGTCGCTGTCGCCGCCTTTGGCGGCATACTCCCACTCCGCCTCGGTGGGCAGACGGTAGCCGTCGGCCGTGTTGTCCCAGGCGGCATTATCGCAGGCCGTCCCATTGCTGTCCGAGGAGTCCCGGATAACCGCAGAATTGTAGGTGTAGACCGGGGTTCGATCGTCATACTCGCTGGCCGCGTTGCACCAGACCATGACATCCCGCCAGTTGATATAAGTTGCCGGTTCATCAGCCGTATCCCCGCCGGAAGTCCCGTCGTCCCCGGCACGGCCGGTGTTGGCGAAGGAGTAGCCGTTGGCTACCGCCCAGTCATAAACCTCCTCCCAGGTCTCAAAGGTCACCTCGGTCTCGGCCAGGTAAAAATCCGAAACCGTCACACTGTGTGTCGGGGTCTCAACCGAATAGCCATCGCCCCAGGTGTCTCCCATGGTAAAGGTTCCGCCGTTTATGGAGACCATGGTTACTATAGGAGGAGGAGGAGGAGCAACAAAGCTGTAGTTGCCGCTTACAAACTCATCTCCGGTATCGTTCACAGCCGTCACCTGCCACCAGACTTCTTCGTCGTAGGCCAGTTCCCTGGGATATAAATATTCGGATACCGTCAAGTCTTCTATAGCTACAGCACCGGTTAATCCCGCTTCGGTAGAGGCATACTTCACCGAGTAGGAGACGGCCCCATCAGTATCATCCCAGTCCAACAGCGGCGTTGTATCCATCGTCGTTCCCCCGTCGGCAGGGCTGAGGCCGGTCCAGGTCACGGTCCACTCCACCGTTACCCTGTAGGCAGGACTCCAGGGCGATACCGCTCCATCTTCATTCACCACTGCGGTCTGCCACCAGAGCGTATCACCGTCCGACAGGACCTCCGTAACGGGGTATTCCGAAACCGACGCACTCACTTCCGAGGCACCTTCAAGTCCCGCTTCGGTGTCCGCACTCTTTACCTTGTAGCTGACCGCTCCGGTTACATCATCCCAGTCCAACAGCGGCGTTGTATCCACCGTCGTTCCCCCGTCGGCAGGGCTGAGGCCCGACAGTTCCAGCACCGCATCCTCCGGTATCTCCTCTTCCGGTCCATAAACCGGGTAGCCCTGGTAGAAATCTCCGTCGGCCCCGGCGTCTACGGGGTTCTCATAGGGATAGGTGCAGCCGAAGAAGAAGGCCGGAATTAAAACCAACAGAATTGTACGCTTTTTCATCTTACATCCTCCCCTTCAGGGCGGCCAGTTCCCCGGCCCGTTGAAGCCGCTCTTCCTCCCAGCCGGGGAGCCTTTTCTCTTTCACCGGTATAAACAACCCGGCAAGGGCACCGGCACTGCCGCCAATAAGACCTCCGGTCTGCAGGACGGCATAGAGATCCAGCTTCTCCCGGGACGCGGCGGCGGTCAGGGTCGTCGAAGCGTTCGCGTAGGTTTCAAACTCCTCAGCCCCCAGGAAATAGGCGGTCCCCGAAAGGGCGAATCCCGCAGCACCGGCGGCAAAGGCCGCGATCTTTGCCGCCCGTCTTCCGGGAACCTTCGCTTCGGCCGCTTCAATGAGGGCCGACAGCTCTTCGATGCGGCCCCGGGTTGAGTCGATTAAAAACCCGGTGACGGCCTGTCCGGTCCGGTCAGGAAGACCTGAATACTCCGCTAATTCCCGATCCAGCACCGCCGCCTTCTCTATAGCTTCTGAAAACGGGATGTGACCGGCCTCCGTTTCGGCGACTATCTTTTTAAGCCTGGACGCAAACCAGGACGCCTGGACTTCCGTCACAAGCTCCTTCAGTTCCTGTTCCAACCCGGGAAAGGAGTGTTCTCCCTGCACCACCAGGGAAAAGAGCTCCTCGGTGTCTTTGCGCAGGGCGGTCCACCCGGCGAGATTCCCGGCGCCGAGAGCAGCTGAACGCTCCTTCAACGCTTCCGTTTCTCCGGTATAATCCTGGAGGGCGGCTGTTCTGGCAGCCTCCTTCTGCCGTTGCAGGTAAGAGGGGGTATGGCTTAGAGAAGGGACCAAAGAACGCGCACCGCTCCGATCCAGGGAGAAACTTTCTTCCAGACTGATGTAATCCGGACCGCTGTAGGAAACCGTATATTCTCCTGACGGCAGGTCGGTCTCTCCGCTGCCCCGCAGGGTTTTTTCAACACCCCGGCCCTTCACCTGCGCAACGGCCCCGGCGGGAATCTCGAACCGGACGGTCCCGTAAGCCCGGGGGTAGGCTTCCACCGTAACAGTCTGCTCCTCGGCAATAACAGCCTCCCCTTCCCAGAGAAGACCGTCGCCTTCAAGCCGCAACATGTGCTCACCCACGGAAAGGTCCTTGAAAAGTCCTGTACCTAAGGGCCCCAGAGATCGGCCATCCAGAAAGACCTCCACATCCTTCTCCGTGCTCTTGATAAAGAGTCTGCCTAAGGAGATCTTCAATTCCAGAATGGTCTCTATCAGTTCCGGGGTTTCCAGGCGCAAAACCTCTTCGGCGGCCAGATTATCCTTCCTGGCATTAATGACCACCTGCCCCAGGGGGATCTTGGATACGACCAGGGGGCTGGTTCCCCGGCGCATGCCGTTGACAAAGATTTCTGCCCCCTCAGGCGTGGTGAGGACGAAGATCTCCCCGAAGGCGTCGGCTATCCTCTCTCCGCTCCCTTCGGTATAGGTCAGACCCGCGAGTTTGTAGGCCAGTAAATTGACGGCGGATTCGGTCATCTCCTCGATGCTGCCGGCAGAAACGGAATCGGCATTCACGTTCTTCCCCAGGGCGACATCGATGACCTTGGCCGTGGCGATATAGCGGCTGCCCACCCGGGAGAGTTCCCCCAGGATAATCAGCTCGGCGGCCAGGAGCTGGCCGACCTCGACGGCACAGCTGTCGTCGGTACAGCCGGAAAGGGAGAAGGCCTGGGCCTCGAGGATCTCCTTGATCTGATTCTGTTCAATTACGTTGTAGACATCGGTCTTGACCATGGCCGTCTCAAAGAGGGAAGAGACCACCCGGGCTTCGGATTCCGGGGCTTCTACCGCGGTGAAGGGGATGATGGCCACCCGGGAACGCTCCTGGGCCGATAAAGGGAGTGGGGCACAGATAAACACCAAAAATAAAAAAGAAGAAACGAAGGCCTTTTTCATATGTAATCCTTGTTTTCTATTGTTACTTCCCATTTTAGCCCGATCCCCAGTGGGTATGCAAGGATTTTTAGGGGAAACCGGGTCTTCATCCTGTCACGTATTCTTGATTTTGAAATTCCGGGATTGGAAAATGAAGACCCCAAACTCTTGATTATAATCAAAAACCATGCCTAAACTCCGAAAACAGAGTATACTATACCTATGCCTACGGTTTTAAGAATAGACGGATATAGGTTCTTCTTTTATTCAAGCGATCGGGCGGAACCTGTCCATATTCATGTTGAAAAAGGGGGCGCCTCAGCCAAATTCTGGCTTACCCCGACCCGGCTTCAAAATAGTCACGGTTTCTCAAATAGTGAGGTCCTGGAATGAGTTCTTCAATGACTGAAATAGAAATATCCAATGCCGTTAAAGTAGAGGTGGATGACAAAACTCTGACTGTTACCCTTGATGATGGCCGGATTCTTTCACTGCCCATCAGCTGGTATCCCCGTCTCTACTATGGCTCACAACAGGAGCGTAATAATTTCAGGCTCATCGGCAAGGGAGAGGGGATCCACTGGGAAGATCTCGATGAGGATATTAGTATGGAAGGCATTATTGCCGGTCATCATTCACAGGAAAGCCAGGTCTCTTTGGCTAAATGGCTGAAAGCCAGAGGATGAACTTGAAGGGTAATCGCAGTGATGCAAACCACAGGGCAGCGTTTGGGAAGAAGAGAGAGGGAATTGCAGGTAGTTATTTCTTTAAATACCCTTCAACTTCAGAAAGAGGGAGTTCCAGCAGTTCGGAAATCTTATCTGCATTCATGCCGTGACGCTTCAGCTTCCTGATCGCTTCGCCCAGGCCTTCCCCACGGCCTTCCTCTCGGCCTTCCCTCCTGGCTTGACCGGTTCTGGAAGCCTCATCCTTTCTGGCCTTCTCCCTGGCTTCATAGAGTTCACGATACTGGTCTTCCCTGGTGAACTTCTGATAGTTTTCATGGGCTTTCTGCATGATTGAATCCCCCTTAAGGAGCAGGTTTTCAACCTCCGAACAATCAGCCAGCCCCTCTTTCTTGAAGAAATAGGCCCATTTTTCCAGGCGGGTTGAAAAGCTTGTCTGCCCCTTAAGATCCATCTTCACTATCTCGAAGAAGTGAATCTGCATCTGATTCGATAGTATCACATTCCTGTCCCGCATTTCCATAGTAGGAATTATTTTTGGCCCTTCGGTGGAGTTTTGTCTTTGGCTCGTGCAAACTTCCCCAGGAACCAGCTATAAATAGGTAAAACTTCCTGATTAAACATAAATCATACCGGCCTAGCAGAAAGTGGAGTAGACGCAATCGATTGGTTGGCAATATTCGGTGGATTGCGGGAGGAATCCCATTTTCCGACCCAAAATCGTCATAAAGTCGAAATGACAGTTCCTATCATTTTCCCGTCACAATACTGACTACCGCGGTGGCCGATTCCGGAGATCTGGAGATCTTTGAAGATTCCGGCCCCGCCGTAAGGGATTTGGAACGGAACAAATCCGGTCTGGAAGCCTCCTTCTCGGGGCCCGCGCTGCTTTCCACAGACCGGTCCGGCCCCTACCCCTGGATACCGCCGGTACTCTTCTACCTTATACTCCTGGGACCGGCCGTCCTCTGGCTCCTTCTTTACCTGCGGAAGATACGGGTCTTCGGACGACGCAGACATGGTGCAGCGGAATTCCGAAAGTTCCTAAAAACATGGAAAAAGGATTCCGCAGCGGGCAGGGAATTATCCCTTAAAACATACGAAACCGCCCTGGGCGGCTTTATGGAAACCGAAATCCCGACCCCCGGCCGGGGAATATACGGATACGAGGAAGAACTTGAATCCTCTCCCGAGGGGCTCGAAGCCTACCGGATTATCAGAGAGATACTCGATCGGGGCCTCTATGCCCCATCTTCGGGAAACGGGGAATCCGATGATAAGAAAAATAAAGAACTGACTACGGCAGGAGAAGTACTGCTTAAGGAGATGCTGAAATGAGCAACAGAGATATAAAAATACTGAAAATCTCCCGAACCGGCCTTATAGCCCTCCTTGGCCTTCTCACCCTGACGCTCCTTACCGTTCCTTTAACCGGGGAGGAGTCCGAACCCCCCGGAGCTCCAACAGAGAACGCGCGTCTCCTCCTTCTGGCCGAAAACTCCTACCTCGCAGGGCTCGAAATGGAGGAGGATCGCAAAGGCTCGGGCCGGGAATCACTGCTTGAATCGGCCGCCTACTATCAGAGCCTGATCGAGGAGAGGGGCATCCGAAACGGCCGGATCTACTACAATCAGGGGAACGCATACTTGAGTGCCGGTGAAACAGGCCGGGCGATCCTCGCCTACCGACGGGCCTTAAGATTCACCCCCTCAAACCGAGAACTAAAAAACAACCTCCGGCAGGCCGAAGAGGCGATAATAAACAGGGTGGGTACCGAATCCCCCGAACAGATCAAACACATCCTCTTTTTCTTTCACTACGAAATTCCAGGGAAGGTAAAAAGCCTTATACTGCTGATCCTGTCTCTCTTCTTCTGGGGGATTCTGATTATCAATATCTTCCGCCCGGGCCTTCTCCGGTTTTCCCTGATCCCCCTTATCCCGGCACTGATCTTCGCGACCTCCCTCATAGTCGATGCGGGGGTTGAAAAACGGCATCCGGAAATCGTACTCACGATGGAAAAGACCGAAGCCCGGAAGGGGGATGCCGCCTCCTACGCGCCTGCCTTCGACGCCCCCCTGGGCGGAGGAACCGCCGGGCGCAGACTCGCAGATGCGGGGGAGTGGTGGTATGTAAAACTTGACGGCGGTGATGTTTGCTGGATCCCGGCCTCTTCGGCGGAACTTGTATCCTTCCGGGAACAGAGGGACTGAAACAGGCCGGCCGGCCCTCACATTCTCAGACCTCTCCCGAATACCGGAATTGAAACCGTTCCAGATCTATTCGTCCTTTCAAGTCGAACTCAACCCCTTCGGCCGCGAGGAGAGCCCGCTGATGGTCCCCGGCGGAATCGGGAAGAGAAATTGTTCCCCGGCTGTTCACCACCCTTTGCCAGGGAAGATCGTACTTCCCGGACATGGAGTGGAGAAAACGGGAGACCTGCCGGGCTCCCCGGGGATTCCCGGCGAGTACGGCTATCTGGCCATAGGTGGCGACCCTTCCCGCAGGGATCGAGGCGATTATCTTTGCAACACGTTTTGCGAAATCGGAAATCATAGTCATCGACAGACAGAACGCTTAAAGCTCTTTCAGAAAAGCGGTCAGCTCATCTTTATGGGCCCGAATTTTCTCCATATCAGAAGGGGCTATGGAATCCAGTTCATCATACAGAGCCTGATTCATTCCCCGTACCGCAGCCACCATCATATCACGGGTCTGTTTTTTCATCTCCGCAGTGAAGTAGGAAGAAACAGGAGTCGAGTCGATCTCATCCAGGGCCTCCTGCACATCGGGCATGACAGTCAGCATCTCGGATTCCGCAAGAATCAGGGAGAACCCCAGAAGTATTAGCTGAACCCTCTCAAAGTAACCCTCATCCCACCCCCGGTCCAGGAAAGTACGCTTTACCTCCTCCGAAGTCCGGACGGTCCAGGGAAGAAACAACCTGCCGTTGGCATTTTCAAGTGATTGCCCCAGAGCACCCAGTTCCTCAGTAATTTCCGGAAAGGTAAGGATGAACCGTTCCACATCGCCATCGGAAAGAACCGGCTCCTGAGCAAAGAGACCCGCGCAGATAAGGGTAATCAGAATAGAAATCAAAATCTTTTTCATAAATAGCTCCTTTTCTTAAAGATTATATCACGAAAAAAGGAGAAGATTGAAAACGAATGTGCGCCGCCAGGCCCTACCCGGCAGAATGAGAGTCCGGAACTGACCAATCCACCCCGGGGAAGGGCATAATATTTCTGTTTTTACAGCTGTGACAGAAGCCCTTTGATGGTTTCTATCCAGGTGATTAAATATTCTTCACCCCAGACTCCCGAGAGCGGTCCAAGATTCTGTCCAAATCCTGATTTAACTATCCTTGCGCCCAACTCTATATCTATTAGCTGCTTAAATTCCGCAGCCTGTTCCAGTGTATGCGACTCAATAAAATCCGGCTCATTAAGCTTCAACCAAATAATCTCAAGACTTCTAAAAAATGCCGGCCAGCAAATCCAACGGATATTCTGCCTGTTTGAACCTAATAAAATATTCATCCAGGGTTCCGGATCTAAATAATAAAAGCGCCCCCTTTTTGCTTCCGGAAAATGAATAACAGATGAATGCCCTATCTCAAAGAGAACATCCTGAACAGTACGCCATGCATAATAATTCTGATCTGCGATCTCCTGGATGGTCCCCTTCTTATTCAACAGGAGATATAAAAGTATTTCACTTCTCGAATTGACCCCCATTAAACCTCTAAGCTGTAAAAGAAGGCTCTGGGGCTTCCTCTCCGGGAAAGTCTTTGACAGTCCACGATGTTTAACCGGATTGCGAACAAGTCCATATTCCAGGAAGCCGGAATCTTTCTCTCCGGTTACAGGCATTGGACTGCCCGATTTCAGATAAAACAGATTTGTTAATTCTCCATCAAAGTCTTTATGCTCCGCAAGTTTTTTCCATTTCAACCCTGATTTACGACGATGAATTTCACCTGCAGCCGCATTAATAATTCGAGAAGATTCAAATCCCTCTTTTTTCATTATGACATTAAGACGCTGCACATTGATGAACCTTTCATTTAAAACCAGCCAATCAAGCATCTCATCAAAAAGACGCTGATCATATCTGGCTATAGAAGCCGAAAATAACAGAAGAGCCTCCGGATCGATAACCCAATCATCCTCACTATCTCCATATCCAGCTAACCCAAGCAATGACCACTGCCGCCAAAGAAACTGAAGCAGCGAATCCAGTAATTCGTCTCTAAAGCTTTGAAGCAACATTTTTGTATCCTATTTGCATCAGCATATCTTTCAGAAGCATTATATATCCTTCTGACACATCATGAGTTTGTGTCCACTTTGCAGCCATGAGAAGTTCATTATCGGAAGGAGCAAGAGCTAAGAGATCTTCAATATGGTAACCACCTCTATCAACTGATGCATAGAGTTTGAAATGGATCTGATCAAGTCGACTAATAAAATGTACAGTTAAATATGTTCCATAACTTCGTTCGATAAGCCTGCGCTCAAAATTTTCAGGCAATCCCATTCTAAATAAGTCAGCAGGCCCGGTATTCAACCAATCTTCAGGCAGATTTAAAGTTTTGGCAACAATTATTGCTGCATCAATCAAGGCTTGGGGCATAGGATCAGGATCGTAAAGACCTGAGTCCCCTTTTAATGCAACAATATCCACATCTTTAGTAGTCCTTGGAACCAATTTAGTCGCAATCAGAGCAGAACCACCGCAAACAACAATTTCTATAGGTTCATCGCCTAATATGCGAATTCTACTTTCAAGAAGGACTAGGGCTTCATTTAGCTTCTCATCAGTAAATATTTTCATTATTACGTTATACCCCTATAAAATATGGTTACAACTTAATAATAACACATATTTTGGTAATTACCACTTAGTGTCCGGATATTTAGTGATTTTATGCCAGAATGTACTCCGGCAAATGAGCTTCCCTTCCAGGTCCTGGAGTGAACAGACACCTGCACCTGCCATTCTCGGCTGTTCCTGGCAAATCTCGATAATTCTCTGGCTGCTATGCCACCAATGGAGCCCATACAGACTTCAGAGACCATTCTTTCAAACCCTGTGCGCACAACTGCCCCAGATGCAGATTGACCAAGGTCATCGTCGATAATTTCCACATGGGGCCAACCCAAATCCACTATTCTTTTTTTCATGTTGTACTGGAGTCGCTGACTCTCAGGATTATTTTGGACCTGGAACTGGGAGGATTGTCTGACGTAGACAATAGCCTTTCTCGACAAATGATTTGGCTTCATTTTATCAGTCATTACATGCCTCCTTCAAATCTTGTGATTGATGTTGGATCATCATCTTGGCTAAAAATGTTTTGATTTCTTTTTGGTCCATTGTGTTGAGACTGTTCCATATTTTCCTGTGATGATTGGGAAGTTCGAATAGCGGCATGGTGATTATTTTCTCTTCCAGGTTGGGATCTGACATCGGCATCTCCTTCTTTCGAGAGTGTATCATTTTCATCAAGTATACATTCAGCAGGAGAGGCTTCTTTCAGCAGTTGATTTAACTGAAATAGAGAATCGAGATCACAATATGGTTTGCCCAACATTTTCATCTTTGAGCAGATGCTTTTCTCAAACATCCAGGTAGGTATTTCAGAATTTTTTATCTTGGGCTCATCCGTCAAGGCACACCGGTAAAATGATATCCCGCCCTTTTTTATTTGCTGATAGATTGTAAATAACTTCCCATAGCTGTGGTGCCAGGGATATTCTAGTCGTTTGAGGAATCCTGTGTTTTCGAGGGTAGTGTGGCGGGTATTTGTATAATCATCAACGACCACATCAGGGATTTAATAGAATTCCAGAGGGAGAGATCAACAAAGCCATTGGAAATATAAAAAAAGAGCGAATCTTAGGTGGTCTTCATCATTATTACAGAAGTAGCGCTTGAATCCCGGCCCGATGGAAAAAAGCTACGGGAAGCCCGCGGTTCGCGGCGTTATAATCACTTAGGTGTAATAAAAAAATATAAAATCTGTGAAATCAAAAATCAAGTTAATCCATGACAGCGGGGAAATAAACCCATATATGTTCTTTATGAGAACGACGATACCTGCCGACGTCTCCGTCGGCCGAGCTTGCTCCGGGGAGAGTCATTCATGTCTGAGCTGATTTTTGAAAGAGGCTCAAATATATTAGTATTATGGTAATATATAGATCTATACGATATAAACCTCAACATCCTGCTGCTTTAGATTTTCAAGGGCTTCACTGCTGATGTCCTTATCGGTAACAAGTTTATCAACGTGAGTGAAATCACATACGAAACAGAATGCCCGTACACCGATTTTTGAGCTGTCGGTAATAACAATGGTTTCTCTAGAATTAAAAGACATGAGCCGCTTAATTTCGGCTTCCTGAGGTACAGCCGCAAAACAACCTTCATCTGCAAGTAATCCGGAAACCCCGATAATTGCCTTATCAGTCCGGTATTGTTCAAGAGAGTGCTGGGCGGCATTCCCAATCATGGCAGAGGTCTCTTTCAAGAGTTCTCCCCCGGTCAAAATAACTTTATTATCATTATAATTAATAAGCAACTCACCTATAGGAGGAGCGTTTGATACAACTAACAGATTCTTTTTGGTACATAAGGCCTTTGCGGCAAGCATTGTTGTACTTCCGCCATCAATCATCAAACTGTCCCCATCATGAACCAGCTGAGTCACAAATTTGGCTATTCTCTCTTTTCGTTCGGAATTCATTCCCAGACGATCCTGAAGAGCCGTAGTTTGCCAAATTGACGGCTGTTCACGTTTTATAACACCACCGTGTACCCGATAAATGAGATTGTCTTTCTCGAGTGTTGCCAGATCACGTCTGATGGTGGCTTCCGCAGTTTTTAGAACCGATGACAATTCACTGATATCCGCCCGGCCTTGTGAGTTTACATATTCAAGTATTTTACTTCGTCGCTCTTCAACAAAATCTTTCTTCATTTTACTAACAATAATCTACTACACGGTAAAATTCAAACCACTTACCGTGTAGCATTATCCTCAGGAAAAACCTACCAGGCCTTACCATCACTCATACACATTCGGATGTGAACTTTAGCGATCTCTTTCATCTTATCTTTAGCAGGTGTCAGAAGTTTCATTAGATCAAGTTCACCGGGGTTTGAGTTTAAAGTCTCAGTTAAAGTTTCAATACAGCCTTTTCTCATAACAGTACTAAAATTGATCTTGGAAACTCCCATCGTTATTGCTTTTCTTAAATCTGCCTCAGGAATTCCGGTTCCACCATGAAGTACTAAAGGAACCTGGCATCGTTTTTCAACTTCTGCAAGAAGGTCAAACCTGAGTTCGGGTTCTTTTTTGTATAATCCATGGGCATTTCCGATTGCGGCAGCAAAACAGTCAACTCCGGTTTCTTTTACAAAACGCTCGCATTCATCGGGATCAGCAAGACCGAAATTGTCATTCTGGGGCCCTTCAGGACCATCTTCAGCCTGACCAATCACTCCGATCTCACCCTCTACAGAAACTCCGCAGGCATGAGCGGCTTCAACAACTTTTTTTGTGTTGGCGATATTATCTTCTAAAGGAAGGGCGGAACCATCGTACATGACAGATGTGAATCCATATCTAAAGCAACGAACGGCCTCTTCATAGGAAGGTCCATGATCAAGATGGATTCCAACAGGGATAGGCTTTCTTTCGGCCAATGCTCGTACAATGGCAGTAAAAGCATATCCATCCATGTAGTCAATTTCACTTTGTGCAGCTTCTACAATTACTGGTGCATTCAGTTCTTTAGCTGCCTCTATAATTGCCTGTATGTACTCAAGATTGTTTGTGTTAAAAGCAGCTACTGCATATTTGCCTGCTTTTGCGTGATCCAGAAGCTGTTTATTTGTTACAATACTCATTAATGTCTCTCCTCATAGAGTTGTTTATTTATTTTTAACCAAAGCCGGTAAAAATCCACCGACAAAAGCATCTCCCAAACCAATTGTTGTAACCGTTTTTTTACTTATTAAGGGAACCGGAAGACAACATATTTTACCAGAAGCCATTCGTATTATCTCCAGGGAAAAAATAGTACCCTTTTCATTTCCAGGTATTAATTCTGTGTCCCTGTAATCTTCGGGGGTGAAATCATCTCCACAGCGATAACGGGTCGTAGCCATTGTAATTCCGCCTTTAAGAGCATCTTTATACTCCTTCGCATTTGTACCGTAGGCCAAAGCCCAGCATTGAGTATGAATCACAAGTAGTGGTACAGATATCTTTATATAAAGTTCCTCAAGGGCATTATAGATATCCAAAGGTTCAATCAGAGAAATGTCTCTTCCCAGGTAAGCCTGAAGTTCTTCCTCATTCATACTATATATATTAATTGAGTCAAGCAATTCTTCATGTACAAGTTGTATCAACTCAGGTTCATGAAAATACGCATCCTCATAAAAAACAATAGAATCATCCGGTAGTGCCGAAATTGTTCTTTTTAAATCTGACAATCGCTCAGCAAGTAAAGTACTACTCCGCATTGCATTAAATCCTGAAATAAGAAAAACCCTAGCATCGGAAACGAGAGCAGGAAGCTCAGGACTTAAATTCATAAAAGTATTATCCAAATCATTAACATAAATAATACGATTTGAATTTTCGGAAACGATATCAAGATCCTCTGCCTGAATGCGAATACCCTTACTGAACTGAATTATCAGATGGGGATATGAACTCTCTCCCTCATTACTACAAATCCAGTCACATCCCTTAGGTGTCAATCTTTGAACATGCTCATTATTTGTAACCATATGCAGAGCCGACGAGTATCCCATCCTATCCATAGCAATAGCCGCCCGTATTGAAGTACCACCCAGGGTGATCTTCTTTTTAAAAAGATCTGAAAATTTCTCTATAATATAGGGAGAAGCAACGAAGCGCTCTCCCCCGGAACCCTTATTAATGAAATCAAGAATTGAAACAACTAAATCCCTGATACTTGAGATTACATTAATATTAGATAATTCAGAACTGGAAATACCATATTCAATAATCAGGCTCTCCAATACAGAAGAATCCCAGACAATCTCATAATCAGTATTGTTTCCAAGTCCCAAAACAATATTCTGGCCCAAAAAATCCTCTTTCAATAAAAATATGGCGATATATTATTTAATATACATCATTTATTGTATATTTTATATCATATCAAAATACAACACTGGTAGTCAATCATTTAATGCTCACATATTTACATTATTTTTGTTCATTTAAGCTTATATAAAACTTGACAGAAATCAAAAATGAGCTACAATATTTAGCTATCAGTTAATAATACGGGATAAAAAAATAGAGAACATGAAAAGGAGTAAATAATGATATCCAAATCCATGAAAGAGTGTGCAAAATTACTTACAATTTCCTTCTTCGATAAAGCAGGAATCATAATCAGCGAAAAAGAGAAGGAAGATATAGAAGTTGCTGATTTCGGATTAAATGATTTAATGAGTACTGGACTTCAGCTTGTGGTATATATAAACTCCAAAAGAACCTGCTCAAAGGAGATGGTCCTCTTTCCCGGGCAAACATGTCCGGAGCATAAACACCCCTCTTTAAATGGCCAATCAGGCAAGGAAGAGACTTTCCGCTGCCGGTGGGGGACAGTATACCTCTATGTCCCTGGAGAACCTGCAGGAAAACCTACCTGCAAACACCCATCAGGACTCTATACAGTACAAAAAGAGATTGTTTTAAAACCTGGAGAACAGTTTACTATCAAACCAGAGACCCTTCATTGGTTTCAAGCCGGTCCGGAAGGGGCTGTAGTATCCGAATTTTCAACCAGCAGCCACGATGAATCTGATATATTTACAGATCCATCTATTTTGCGGGCACCGGAAGTATCAGGAAAATAGCCTAAAGTTTTTAATACTATTAAGGAAAAACCGACCGCCTATAAACCCCGACGGTCGGAATAATTATTATTTAAAGAACACTGATTGCATTTTCATCCAGTGAGAAATGCATTATCTCACCTTCCTGATATACCCTTTTTCCTACTGGATTAGAATCGGTGATGGTTAAAATTCGCCCTTCAAATTCAACCTCATAATCCTGGGTTACCCCCATATAAATACTCTTCTTTACCGCAGCTTCAAAGGCTTCTTTACCAACCTGAACAGCTTCGGGCCGAACTACTATCCGAACCTTTTCCCCCTCATTGTGGGAAACCTTCCGTCTTATATTGAAGGTTTTACCAGATATAACCAGTTCAACCCTATCATCTGAGAGTTTCCCTATCATACCATCGAAAATATTTGCCTGTCCGATAAACTTGGCAACAAACTCATTACTCGGTATCTGATAGACTTCCTGGGGAGAACCCACCTGCTGAATGACCCCCTCCTTCATAATGACAATCTTGTCAGATACTGCCATAGCTTCAGATTGATCATGGGTAACATATATAGTAGTTATACCGACTTCCTTCTGAATCTTTCGTATTTCATCTCTCATATGAACCCTGAGTTTAGCATCGAGATTTGAAAGAGGTTCATCAAATAGAAGTACACCGGGATGCATGATCAGGGCTCTGACCAGGGCAACTCTCTGCTGCTGCCCACCAGACATCTGAGAAGGCACGCGATCTGCATAATCATCCATTTGGACCATTTTCAGAACCTCTGAGACCCTCCTGTGGATCTCATCCTTTGGCCGTTTCTGAAGCTTTAATCCGTACCCTATATTATTCAGTACATTCAGATGGGGGAAAAGAGCATAATTCTGAAAAACCATCCCTATATCCCGTTTATCCGGAGTAAGGGGGGAAACATCCTCATTCCCAATCATGATCTTCCCCTGAGTAGGTGGATCGAATCCTGCTATCATTCTTAAAAGGGTTGTCTTGCCGCACCCGGAAGGTCCCAGGAAGGTAACAAACTCACCAGGCTCGATTGTAAGATCAACTTTTTTAACAGCATGAACCTCTCCCCTGTTTGATGTAATAAATATCTTAGTCAGGTTTTCAAGTTTTACCTGCTTTGCTGTCGTTGTCATTGTCGTTGTCATTGTCGTTGTCATTAAAACGCCTCCCCGATATCAACATTCATTTTTTTTAAAATAAAGGTCATAAGCAACATTACTCCGCCTACAATAAGAATTAAGACCGTACAGTAGGCATTGGCTGCACCATATAATCCCTGATCAACCTGCCCCATGATTGCCGTGGTGAGCATCTGCCATTTGGCAGAAATCAGGAAAATAATCGTACTTACCAGGGTCATTCCCCTTATAAAGGCATAAACCATACTTGCAAAAAAGACAGGCTTTATAAGAGGTAGAGTCACCGAAGTAAAAACCTTCTGACTGGAGGCTCCACAAACGCTGGCAGCTTCCTCTATTGACGGATCAATCTGCTTCAATGCAGCAATTGCAGATCTTGTTCCAACTGGAAAACTTCTTATAACAAGAGCCACAACAAGTATGACCGCCGTCCCGGTTAGAACAAGAGGAGGTGTATTATAGGAAAGAACATATCCCAAACCGATTACAGTTCCTGGAAGAGCAACGGCCATCAAGATGGAAGACTCCATAGCCTCCTTCCCTGGAAATTTCTTTCTTACAATCAGGAATGCTGCTACAATCCCCAGAACTCCGGCAATAGGTGTTGCCAGTAGTGCAAGCTTGGTTGAATCTATAATATATTTTAATCCTACCGTAAACACATATTTGAACCAGCGCAAGGAAAAAGAAAAATCTGCTCCCCACAGTTTTACGAAGGCTCCGTAAGGAACCAGAGCATACATGGCAATTACAAGTATTGATATGAGCATACAGACAACGTAAACAGGAGCAACGATGTGTTTATTCGCAATAAGCTGTCTCTCTTTAGCTGCCTTTCCCGTAACCGTTATATAGGATTTTTTCCCAATAACTCCCTTCTGAAGATAGAAGGCCAACATGGAGATCATTAATAGAACAACAGCCAGAGCTGTGGCCCCGGCAAGATCATAACTTCCTATTCCCTGCTGATAAATCTGAACCGCCATGGTTGTATAATTTCCACCTATGACAATGGCATTTCCAAAATCCGCCAGGGACTGTATAAAAATTAGAAGAGCGGCATTCGCAAGACCTGGTACCATAAGAGGTAAAGTAACAGTTCGAAACTGTTTTCCCCTGGAAGCTCCAAGTACCTGAGAGGCTTCTTCGATGGAAGGATCGATATTCTGAAGCAGATTTGTCAACATCAGATATCCAATAGGAAAAAAGGATAGAGTCTGAGTTAATAACAATCCCCAGAAACCGTAGATATCGGTCCTTAAACCAAGAAGTGAGCGGGTTATAAGTCCGCTTCTTCCAAACAGCAGAATTGCAGAGAGGGAAATTACAAATGGTGGTGAAACCATGGGTAGAATAGATAGAATCTTAAAAAATCCCTTTGAAGGTATCTTTAGATATGTCGTCGCATAGGCGAATAAAAATGCCACAACCGTCCCCAACACACTCACCGCAATTCCCAGGCGGAGAGTATTGAATATAATATCAATATTATATTCTAATCTTACAATCTCTTTATAATGATGAAAGGAAAATGTCCCATCATAGGCGAGACTCTCTTTCAATATAGTAAATAGTGGGATGATGATAAATAGAATTACCACAATAGATATTGTGATAATTGAGACTGCAAGAACAGGATCTCTCAAGGTATGTTTCGTCTGTCGAAAAATCTCATCCCATTTCGACACCCTGACAGTTCCAGACAAGGCTTTATCTTTTGCCATATATAAAGCTCCCTTTTATAAAATGAAAAAAGGGGGGCAGACAGCCCCCCCTGTAAACTCTACTTTGTTGGAGGTGTTGTCTTTGTCAGCATATTGAATTTTTCAAGAAATGCCGATCTGTTTTCACCTGCCCATACATCATCCTGCTCAATAAGAACAGTGTCTTTAAGCTGAAGAACCTCAACAGGAGGATTAGCATTAGGATTAGTAAGAAACTGGAGTGCGTTAACAGTCTGTCCTAACTCCTGTGCTTCGGGAGTAAGACACCAGTCTACAAATTTCTTGGCTGCTTCTAATTCAGGAGCACCCTTGATGATTCCAACGGCTCCAATCTCGTAACCTGTTCCCTCGGAAGGAGTTGTAAAGGTAATGTGGTCGTAACCTTCTCTTTTGAAAGCAATAGCATCGTGCATGTAACCGATGGAAATACCACATTCATGGAGCTGGATCATTCGTCCACCACCGCTTCCTGATTTTGTGTACTGACGTACATTCTCATTCAGCTTCTGAAGGTAATCCCAACCGGCTTCTTCGCCCTTAATCTGAAGCATTGTAACCAGTACATTGTAAGCGGTACTGGATGATCCGGGATGCGCAAAGACTATTTCATCTTTATAAATAGGATCAAGAAGATCTTCCCAACTCTGAGGCATTGGTGCACCAGCCTCATCAAGCCATTCCTGGTCTGCCTCGAAACCGAGGTAACCACTGTAAATACCTGTCCAAGAATCATTGCCAGGTTTGAACTTATCTGGAATTACGGCCGCTGTAGGGGAAGCATAGTGCTCAAGAAGTCCCATGTTATCGGCTTCTATAAAAGTAAGAGAACCACCACCATACCAAACGCTGGCCTGGGGATTGTCTTTTTCAGCCCTGATTCTGGCAAGGATTTCTCCACCACTCATTCGAACAAAGTTAGTTTCAATTCCGGTAGCCTTTTCAAATTCACTTGCCGCAAGAGCAGCATGTTCTTCAAGCATACCTGCATAAATTGTAAGGGTCTGCTTTTCTTCTTCCTGCCCTCCTGCAAAAACAGAAAAGGTTCCACTTATCACCAGTACGAAAACCAGTAATAACGACATCAGATTTCTTTTCATTCTTCTCTCCTTTCAAAATAAATAAATAGATACTTTATGTATAAGCTCTCCTGAAGAGAGCCAATCATAACCATTAGATACTATAGACAGACTGGTCGCTTTCAGTCTGGAAGACATACTTTTCATAAAAATCTTTCTTCCTGAAAAATAAAAGATAGAATAGTAGATCGAGAATAGCGGCTTCGGTCAGTCTTGTGAAATTTTCCGCCCCATCGAATAGACCATGCTGTACCGAAGTAACTATGGGATAATTAATCCACTTCATAACAGGAGATTTCTTGAAATTCGTAAGACCAATAACTGGCAGATTTTTCGCTTTCACTGTCTGCAGGGCCTCATTAACAAGGATCGAATCCCCCGAATGTGTGATAGCAAAAGCGATATCACCCTGCTCCATATTCTGTGCCTGAATGAGCGACATTTCAGGAACATTGGAGACAGTCCCCTTTATTCCGAGACGTCCAAGACGATAGATGAAACCATGACAGAGGGGAATTGAATTGCCCGCTGCAAAAAAATAAACCATTCGACAGGAGGATAGAAGCTCGACTATTTTCTCCAAATCGGATAAAGGAATACTCTCATAACTGTTTTGAATATTCTCAAGAGCTATGCTTAAGGATTTTTCAACTACACCGGAAATGCTTTCAGGATCATTTTCATGCTTCCCAGACTCTAACCCCTGACTACTGGATTTTGCCAATTCTATTTTCATCTGATAAAAACCGTTAAAGCCTAATTTTTTTACAAATCTAACAATAGAGGCTTCACTCACCTCACAGATATCGGAAACCTCTGTTACGGTTTTATCCGGAACCTGTTCAAGAGAGGTGAGAAAATAATCGGTGATTTTTTTCTCTACAACAGACATCTGTTCATAATTAGATTTTAAGTGAAGCAGTAAATCAACACTATTTAAATATTCGCCCATGACACCCCTTATGAAAGAATCTTTCACATTTTACTAATCATATGAAAGGTTTTTTCATATGTCAAGCTTTTTTTAGATAGATGCGGGAAACAAGGTCAGTAGAGGGCTGAATAATATGTAATCTGGAAGCTTTAAAATCCGGTTGGA
>JAEINK010000007.1 GCA_016342585.1 Spirochaetales bacterium | reverse complement strand
ATCTTTCATAGAAACAGTCTACAAGAAATTTCCCTTTATGTCTAGTTTTTTATACGTCGTCCTGAGTAGTTACAAAATATTGTAAAAAGCAAGATCGCCCGTGTATAATCGGTATCAATGAATTATTACCAGGATAAAAAGATATGGATCACCGGTGCCTCTTCGGGTTTTGGAAAGGCCCTGACCACCTCCCTTCTAAAATGCGGAGCAAAGATTGTCATTACCGCACGAAGAAAAGAACTGCTGGAGGAAATAAAAGAAGTAAGCCCCTATTCGGAAAAAGTTATCGTACAGCCCGGAGACATGTCCGATCTGGAATCCCTGGATTCCTTAAGCCAGAGAGCCTGGGATGCATTCAAAGGGCTGGATATCATAATTTTAAATGCCGGAGTCAGTCAGAGAAGTTTTTTCAGGGATATTGATTATCAGACAGGAGTAAAACTATTTGACATCAATTTCTTCTCACAGGTCAAAATTGTCAGAAAAGTTCTTCCCTTAATGGAAAAACAGGGGGAAGGGCATATTGTATCCGTTACAAGTCTAAGCGGCTTAATTGGCTCCCCCCTAAGGTCCTACTACTCTTCAGCCAAACACGCCCTTCACGGTTTTTATGATACCCTCCGCCCGGAAGTATGGGGTTCAGGAATAAAAGTAAGCCTTATCGTTCCCGGGTTCCTGAAGACCGATATTTCCTATCATGCTGTAACTTCGAATGGGAATGAATACGGGAAAATGGACCCCCTCCAAAATGCGGGGACCCCTCCCGAAAAAGAGGTTACAAAAATCTTAAAACAGCTTAAGAATAAGAAAAGAGAAATTTATATTGGATACACCCTGAATGCAAGGATAGCAAAATTCCTTGGAAAATATTTTCCTGGTATCCTGTCAGTAATATTACGAAAAATCAGCTGAATATTCAGAATTAAAGGAGTTTTCATGGAAATCGCTTTAGCTTTGACGGCTTTCCTGGCACCAGCAGTCCTGATTGGATTGAAAACAACAGTCTCCTACTTCAGCAAAATAAGTCCACTCATAGTCTGTTATGCTCTGGGTCTGATACTTGGCAATTCAGGCTTAGTCCTCGATCAACATCTGGGCAGTCTTGATCTGGTAGCAACCATAGCGGTTGCCCTCTCAATTCCCCTCATGCTTTTCTCGGTGAATATAAAAGACTGGTTTAAATTGGCAGGGAAAACGGGACTCTCCATGATCCTGGCCATGTGTGCTGTCATGGTAACTTCTGCAGTTGCCTATCTGATCATCGGTCGCAACCTTGAAGAGGGCTGGAAAATACCCGGCCTTCTGGTCGGCCTTTATACTGGTGGAACCCCCAATCTGGCGGCCATAAAAACGGCCCTTCAGGTTGAACAGAATACATATCTCGCTGTTCATACTTCTGACATTCTCCTGGGTGCCCTCTATGTGTTATTCGTAATCACAATCGCTCAGAAATTGTTTTCAAGGGTTCTGAAGAAAAACGATTCACAGAACTTGAATTCCGGGAAAGCAGAGACAGATGATACCTATCACGGATTTTTTAAAAAGGAGCTCCGATTCCCCATTCTTTCCGCATTTATAATTGCCGTTCTCATATTTGCCATCGGGGCAGCTTTGAGTTTTATTGTACCGGAGAACAGTTCCACCATGGTCGTCATTCTAACCATCACAACTTTGAGTCTTGGAGCAAGCTTGATTCCTAAAATACGGGCTATACCAAAAACATTTCAGTTAGGTGAATACTTCATCCTTGTTTTCTGTTTCGCGGTGGGTGCTATGGGTAATATCTCAAGACTCCTTCAATCAACACCTATAATTTTTTTAATGGTTTTTTTAACTCTTACCGCTTCGCTGCTCATTCATCTGGTCTTATGCAGGATCTTTAAAATTGATGTGGATACTATGATCATAACTTCAACAGCGGCGATCTGTTCCCCTCCATTTGTAGGTGTGGTTGCTGTTTCCCTAAAAAATAAATCCCTGATTGTACCGGGAATTACAACAGGGATTATCGGTTATGCAGCAGGAAACTATCTGGGAATCATCATTGCCCAGCTAATGAAACTTATAAACTAGCGGCAGTAATGGCGAAGGCCTCTCTTGCTGTTTCCAGGGTCTTGTTAATATCATTCTCTTTGTGCGCGAAGGAAATAAACCAGTTATGGTGGGGGTGAAGGTAGATCCCCATTTTTGTCATCTCTGAACAGAAAACCTGATTCCGAAACAGGTCGGGATCACCTTCAAAAGTCATGAACGGAATCGCCGGGGCACCTGTTATCTCTATAGAAAAACCATATTCCTTACCGAGGCTGATAAGCCCCTCCTTTAGGATCCCACCCATCCTGTTCATATGACCGATAATATCGACCTCTTCCATAATCTTCAGGGTTTCCAGGGAAGCGGCAAAAGGAACACCGGACATCCAGAATGTACCAGTAATGAAGAATGAACCAGCTGTTTTCATGAACTCCTTACACCCCATGAGGACCGAAATAGGCTGACCATTGGCGATTGATTTACCCATGGTGATCAGATCGGGCTGAGTTTTAAAAAAAACATGGGAACCTTTTAAAGAGAGTCTGAAATTACAGCGAATATCATCAAGAATGAAAAGCGAGCCTTCAACGTCCGATAGTTTTCTTACTACTTCATAGAAACCAGGATTCGGCATAACCTGCTTTTCAAAGGCAGGATGGTGGTAGGGTGTCAGAATAATCGCCGCGATCTCTCCCTTGTATGCCTTATACAAGTTTCTAAGCTCTTCAAGGTCATTATAGGTAAAAGAGAGAACATCCTGTTTGTCGGTCAATTCGGGAAAATCATTGGTTGAACACCAGTTGGCCGCCCCATGATAGGCCCCTTTTGCCATAATAACTTTCTTCTTCCCTGTGTGCACCCGGGCGATTGAAACGGCCAGGGTTGTTGTATCGGTACCATTCTTGGCGAACACCGACCAGTCCATCCCTTCAACCTGATCTGTCAGTTTTTCTGCAAGCTCAACCATCAAAGGTTGGGGACCATTCAGAAGATCTCCAGCCCTCATCTGCCTTGCCGCTACCTCATCCACAGAGTCATAGCCATACCCCAGGATCTGTGAGCCGTATCCACAAAGAAAATCAATATATTCATTGTCATCCACATCCCAGAGGCGGCACCCCTTTCCTCTTTTAAAATAGTACGGATAGGAACCGGGAATTACAAAACCGGGAGCTTTGGATCCATAGATACCGCCGGGGATTACATCGGCGGCCCGCTTAAAAAGTTCAATACTGGTATCAAATTTATATTCACTACTCATTATATTATTCCTGTTTAACAGACATATAGTACGAAACCCGGTCCAGAATCGGAAAAAGCCCTTGAATCATGGGAATCCGGCCTCGGATTTTAACATCAGATGTTCCCAGGGCAACTACCGCGTTAAGCTTTCCACTGAAGAGCCGGTAGGCTGTATTCACATCCTTAAAAGTTAAAACTGCATTGGGTTTATTACCATTCGGACCTGCTACAATATTGAAAAAACGACCCTTTTTTATAACCAGAGTTTCAAGATCTGGCTCCGTTTCGACTCTGATAGAAATTATACCATCGGGAATTCTTGCAACTCGAACAGCAACCCCACCATCATTTTCCGCAACCTCCTTAATACCCCGGAGTGCAGCGTTCATTAAAAGCTTTGTTATAAATTTAAAATCTCTACTCAGTGTCTCTTCATCCGGATTCAGGTAGACTGGAAGCCGGGCCATGATCCCTTTGAAATCATCTATGATCCTGCCGGCTGAAAATGATTTTATCAGGGGCAGCATTTTGGCCTTCCTACCGGATAGCAGGTTATTCAACTGGCTTGATGCCGGGAATCGGAAGACTACACCGGTTTTACCAACGGAATTTTCAATAAGAGTAATGGAATTATCACAGATACGGATGGCCCTACGGCATCCTCCGGCGACACTTATTCCCAGCCCAAAGGATTTATTTTGAATAATCCTGCGAACAACCGGATCTTCCTCTGCCAAAAAATGGAGCAGAAAAAAAGCGGCCCCGCTTTTAACATAGGACAGCACTTTCTGTTCTTCAAGAGATAATTGATCTAATGTCACGATTCCCCCCCCATGGAAAAGAGTATCACAGGGGAAGTTGGAGAACAATCAGGTTTTTGTTATACGGGCTAAAAACCCCTCATCCAGTCCGGCCTCATTTTACCGTCACCGTTTAGGGCCTGATCAATCTGTTCGATCAGCAGGCTTCTATCCCGGGGAAGTTCACCTCGCAATGCCAGAGCATTGGAAGCGTGGTTTGATCTGAAAATAATATTTTTAGGTGTATCAATAAGGCTGATAAGCAGCCTCTCCTCTTCAAGCATTCCCCGATCATCCCGGAGAGTGAGACCATTTTCAAAAGCACTTAAAAATCTTTCCCGACAGTCGGATGTAATCATGAGTGAAAGGGTTGATAGAAACTTCGGGACCGTTTTGTTTACCAGTTCCGCACTTTCCCGGATATGCTCTTCCCAGTTTTCTTTTCCACCAAGACCTGTGACAATTGTGGCGGAAACATCTATTCCAGCAGCCATCACCCGGAGAACAGCCATCCGGTGATCCTCGGAGGAAGCTCCCTTCCTTACCTTTTTCAGGATGAAATCCGAACCGGACTCAAATCCCAGATAGATTAAGGACAGTCCACCCGCTTTAAGACTTTGGAGCTCCTCATCCGTTTTTTTCAGGATATTCCCTGAATTTGCATAGATAGAAATTCGCCGAAGGTGAGGAAATGTTACTTTTAATTTTTTAATGATCTTAAGCAGTAAGGAAGTATCAAGTTCCATGGCATCCCCATCAGCGATAAAAACCCGGCGAACCTCTGAAAAGGAAGCCATAGACTCTATGTCCGCAGAAATATCCTCAAAGGAACGCTCAACATAAGATTTAGTTTTATACATGGAACAGAAGGTACATTGATTATGACTGCATCCCAGGGTTGCCTGAATAATAAGACTTTCAGCCTCAGAGGGGGGACGAAAAAGGGGTTCATCATATTTAATCAATTTCGCTTACTCCACTGTTCGAAATACTAATCTTCATCTTCCGTAGTATTAAAGCCAAGCAGGATATCTATCTCTTCCTGTGTTAAAATTACGTCATTCATTTTTGAATTTCTCCCGTTTTTATTAATATCGGCTATAACTTACCCCAATAGAATTGATTTATCAAATAAATCTTGTATATTTAACGGGAATAAGAGACAATCAAGACTGCAATGAAAGAAAACACAAAATGGACAATTCTACTTTTTATCATTTTCATTATCTGGGGCTCTTTTTTCCCCGTTTCAAAATCGATAATTTCCGATATTCACCCTATTCTTCTGGCTTTTTTACGATATTTCTTTGCAATAATTCCTATGCTTCCTTTTTTTATAAGAGATATTTTAAACAGAGAAAAGGAGGAGCGCCCGGGTGGCATCGACATTATCAAGATATCCCTGCTTGGTTTTCTGGGAGTGACAGGATTTGCGGTTTTTCTGTTTTATGGAATCAAACTTTCCAGTTCCATGCTCAGTTCCCTCCTGGCAAATACCCAGCCGATATTCGCCCCCCTTCTTGCCCCCTTCTTTACCAATGAAAGGGTTACAAAACGTCAGTTAATCGGGATCCTTATTGGTTTCATTGGCATGAGCCTTGTGGTAGGAGCCGGGGGGTTTGGTGAAGTGGGTTTCGACAGTTCAAAATTATTAGGTAATTTTTTCTGCATCATTGCGGGAATCGTGATAACACTCTACTACATCCTCATTAAGGCTCCGGTTCAGAAATATGGAAGCCTTATACCAACCTTCATCTCATTCACCGCCGGAGGAGTACTGCTCATTATACTCGCTTTTACTGTGGGTGCTGATTTAAAGGTTCTCGCTCATGTCACTACCGGCGACTGGTTGCTGATTGCCTACAACGGAATCATTGCGACTGCCGTCGTCTATCTGGTACACAACAAGGCGATCTCGATCATAGGGGTGATAAAAACCATCAGGCTGAAATTCCTTATCCCGGTATTCGGAGTTCTACTGTCGATCATCTTTCTGGGTGAGACCGCCGGGCCCTTTCTCTGGATTGGGATGGTTGTTGTCATTTTTGCAACAGTTTATATTCAGATAAAAGATTGATAAAAGCTCTTCATTTTGAATTCGCACTTTCTTTATGCGACAATTTTTATAATATTATAAGAACAGGAGCAAAGAATGAATACAAATATTACTTTTAATAATGGGAATACTATTCCTGCGGTTGGTCTCGGCACCTTCAGGATAGAAGATAACGACCTTGCCGCAAAAACCGTTGCCTCGGCAATTGAAGTCGGATACAGGCATATCGATACCGCTGCGATCTACGGTAATGAAGAGGGTGTCGGCAGGGGAATGAAGGATAGCGAAATCCCACGGAATGAACTTTTCCTTACGACTAAAATATGGAATGATGATCTTCGGTCTGGAAAGATAAAAGAGGCCATGGCTGTCAGCCTTGAAAAACTGGGCACTGACTATGTGGATATGGTTCTGGTACATTGGCCCGCAGGGGAGTATACAGAATACTGGAAACTTTTCGAGGAACTCTATGACGAAGGGCTTGCCAAAAACATCGGCGTTTCTAATTTTACCATGAGGATGCTGGATAAACTCCTGCCTGTATGCAGAATCAAACCGGTTGTCAATCAGGTGGAACGTCACCCCTATTTTATTCAGAAACCACTTCTTAAATATTGTGATAAAAAAGAGATCGCCCTCACCGCCTGGTCTGGGTTCATGGTGGGTGAACTATTAAATAAACCGGATATTCTTGGACTGGCAGAAAAATATGGAAAGACAGCAGCCCAGATCATCCAGCGATGGAATTACCAGAATGGTGTAATTTCCATCCCGAAATCGATTAACCCAGACAGAATGAAAGAGAATATCGACATCTTTGATTTCAACATCTCCTTCGAAGATATGAAGTATATCGATACCTTTGATAAAAACATGAGAAAGGGCCCAAATCCGGAAAATTTTAATTTCTAAGCTTTTCATTTTTCCTGAATAACGACCTGACTATAAAATATTACCCTCGTCTTCGTTTCGTCACAAGAATTACGGTTCTCAACTCTTCGGGACTCCTGGCATGCATCCATAATTCATGAAACTCGGGGTCTTGAAGTATTTGGGCGATAGACATGAGAGCTTTCAAATGAAAGTTCCTCTCATCCTTCGTTCCCAGCAGGCAGAAGGCTGTATAGACGATATCACCTGCCTCATTCCAGACGATTCCATTCTTATTTCGAACCAGTACAATATCGAAAGTGTGGGTTCCCTCTATAATTATATGGGGAATAGCATGGGGAATGGCCACTCCGGGATAGATGAGGGTTGATGCCTGCGCCTCCCTTATCTGCAGTTTTTCTTCTACCTTTGCTGTCTCTATCTTCCATCTGTCTGAAACCTCTTCAGCCACAAGGTGAAAGAACTCAGCCCTGGATACCGACATATCCATATCCATAACAAGGGCGTTCGCTATGATCGAATCGAAACGATCTTCTTTGATCTGATCCCTCTCCCGAAGAAGATCTATCAGCTCACCCTCAAGGCTTGCCTCATCTTCAACAATATCCTTGTTGGTGAGACCCTCCATCATACGGATAAAGGCTGACTTCTGACTTGCCCGGGATTTCACATACACGAAATACCAGATTACCGAAATAAGGAAAAACGCACCGGAGAGAATCAGAGAAAGCCTACCCATCTGAAGGATCAGAAAAACATAGACAAGGATACCGATAATCTGAAGGACCGGGTAAAAGGGAGCCCTGAAAGAGGGCCTGTAGGATACAATCTTGCTCTGGCGCATGAAAATTACCGAGATATTTACCATAGTAAACATAAGAAGCTTCATGGTGGAGGCAACCTTAACCAGATGCTCTATATCCAGAAATACAATACAGGTGATCATAAAAGCTGAAGTCAGGAGGATTGCAAAAACAGGGGTATGAAACCTCCTGCCCACCCGGCCCAGGAGGGGTGGCAGAAGATTATCCCGGCTCATGGCCAGAGGACTCCTGGAAGCAGCCATAAGTCCCGCATTTGCGGTCGTGACAAAAGCAAGCATGGCAGCAACTGCCAGAATCAGAAAACCGGCAGAACCGGCATAACTTTCGGCGGCTGTGGAGAGGGGGGTTAAGGACCCTCTCATGACCTCATCCGGTATAACCCCGATAGTAACAAAAATAGCCAGCAGATAAATCAACGATACAACTCCATAAGCGGAAAACATACCCAGAGGGATCATCTTCTTGGGATCCTTTATCTCCTCCGCCATGGAGGCAACCTTTGTGAGTCCGCCATAGGATATAAAGATCATACCCGTTACAAGAGGCAGAACTTTCCACCCTTTTGGTGCAAAATCCTGGAACCGTGAGAGCTCAACCCGGGACACCCCGAAAAAAATAAACCCGGCGAGAACAATCAATAGAAAAACAACCAGAATGAACTGAACCCTACCACTCTCTTTGGAACTGAGGAGGTTCAAAACTGTAAAAAGCAGAGTAAATCCAACAGCAATCATCTTCACCATATTTGGCGAATAATGGGGTACAAGTGGTTCAAGAAAAACTCCAATACCAACCAGAGCAAAGGAGCTTTTAAGAGAAAGAGAGAACCAGGAGGCAAGTCCGGTAAAAGTTCCAAAGAGAGGGCCGAAACTTCTTGTTATAAAAAAATAGATCCCTCCCGCCTTCGGCATAGCCGTGGCAAGTTCCGCCTTCGAAAGCATGGAAGGAATAATAAAGAGCGATGCAAGTAGATACGCCACAAGTATTGAAGGACCCGCCTTAAGGAAAACTACGGCAGGCAGAACAAACAGCCCCGAACTGATCATGGACCCTGTAGAAATCGCAAAAACCTCTTTTAAACCAAGAGTTTTTCGTAAATGCTGATCGGAATCAGCCATATCGACCTCCAATTGATTATCCTCAAAATTTTAATATACCCACGCCTTATTCTTTCCCTAAAGTATAATCGAATTTCATAACAGATATTCGAAATTGTATAAATTTTCCTGTAACACTCTAAAAAGGAAAAAATCCGTGATTCTAAAAAAGCATGATATAATTCAAATTAATTCTATTAGGTTAAGGAGAAAAGTTTATGAGTGACTCAAAGTCAGCGGCAAGAAGTGAATTGATTTTTACCCTGAACGACAAACCACCCCTGGGGCAAACCCTTGTTGCCGCCCTTCAGCATATGGCAGCGATTTTTATCGGTATCGTAACCCCGGCGATTGTTATCTCCGGAGCATTGGGATTTGATACGGCAATGAAAGCCTATCTTGTCTCAATGTCGCTTCTGGTTTCCGGTGTTGCAACCTTCATTCAGTGCCGTAAAATCGGACCAATAGGCTCCGGCCTCCTGTCAATTCAGGGGACGAGTTTCACATTCCTCTCCCTCATCATTGCCATCGGCTTCAGCGTAAAAGGGGCAGGGGGAACTCAGGAGCAAATGATGGCTGCCATTGTTGGAACAACACTGATATGTTCGGCAACAGAGATGATTTTCAGTAGGTTTATCCCCTTCTTAAGAAAGATAATAACCCCTCTGGTAAGCGGGATTGTTGTACTGCTCATCGGAACAAATCTGATCCTTGTCGGAATCAGGGATGCAGGCGGCGGGGCCTGGCTTCTTGCCAATAAACCGGATCTCTATGCCAACCCTCAAAATCTGATCATGGCTCTGGTCGTTCTTGTGGCCATCGTTATTTTTAATAGAACCCGGAATAAATGGCTCCGGATGGGTTCAATCTTCCTGGGAATGATGGTTGGCTATATCGTAGCAGCCTTCATGGGGAAGGTTAACTTTGGAGCCCTCTCTTCCATGTCTATCATTACACCACCCATACCATTCAGATTCGGTATCAGCATTGCCTGGTCCTATGTCATCCCCATGTGTCTCCTCTTTCTGATCACCACAGTTGAATCCATCGGTGACCTGACAGCAACCTCCATGATATCCGGTGAACCTGTGGAAGGCGAACTGTATGTAAAGAGAATTGCGGGTGGTGTTCTTGGAGACGGCGTTAACTCAGCCCTCGCTTCCATATTTAACAGTTTTCCCAATACAACCTTCAGCCAGAATAATGGTGTTATTCAGATGACTGGTGTTGCCAGCCGTTATGTTGGATTTTTCATCGCCGGATTCCTCGCCCTCTTCGGCCTCTTTCCCATAGTCGGTGGAATATTCAGTATTATCCCTGCCTCAGTTATCGGTGGAGCCATGATCGTCATGGCAGGAACAATAGCGGCAAGCGGAATCAGAATCATAGCAACCTCGACAATTAATAGGAGAGGTGTCCTGATCATCGCCATCAGCCTTGGTCTTGGTATGGGAGTCGTTCTGGTTCCCCAGATCCTGAACCACTTCAGCCCCTTCTTTAAGAGTATGTTTGCCAGCCCCATCACAACCGGAGGACTGGTCGCCATATTACTGAATATCATTCTTCCCCGTGAATTAAAAAACCAGAAGATTGCAACAGATCCCAATAAAGATATGCTTGGACAGCAGGAAGGATAATCAGATAAGAGACCGCTTTTATTCAAGCGGTCTCTTTTTTTTTAAATCATATCAATTTAGAAGCTCACTATAAAAGATTCAAAAAAATAATTATTGCTATAATCAGAACAGTAAAGCCTGAAATAAAATTCACCCCACTATTATTAATAGATGAATAACCCCGGATCTTCTCATTCCTGCGCCCTGTTGGGTCAAAAACCCTTTCGGTATGTTTCCCCTTAAACAGATAGATGCCCTGAACAGAAGCACCGAGGATCGAATCCAGGACCGAACAGAAAAAGCCCAGAAGTGTCGTCATAATCAGAATAAAGAATGGGTTGATCGAATCCGGATAGGGAAGCAGAAAAAGGCTTACCAGACTGACAAAAAAGGCCCCTCCCAGAGAGAGGAGGGTACCGGGAATAGAAACCCCGCCTGAGGCGCCCTGTTCAACAGGCTTCAACCCCAATACAAGGTAGGTGGGAGCATCGAAGAGAACGCCCCCTTCAGAGGCCCAGGTATCCGCAGCCGCCCCGGAGAGAGCCGCCGTACCCGCCGTAAGAAATCCAATGTGGCCGGTTATTCCATAAAGGATGAATGCTATTAATGCGGGGCCGCTATTGGCCAGCACCTGCCGGATGTTTCTCCGGGAGCCTTCACTGTTTTTCTTGTTAATAGACGCCTTTCTCTTTTTTCCAACACCGCTCAGAATGGAAGAGGAGGCAAAAAAGAGAATGAGAGGAATAAACCCGCCCAGACCAACGGTCTGAAAAATTAACGTCCCAACTGCGAGCGCTCCTATCAAGCCTGAAAAATCAAGAGATCTTTTAAGATACCCCGGGTAGGCAAAGATGAAACTCAGGAAAACTCCGACGAGACAAGAGGTAACAAAGTATAAAAAGGTGAGACTAGGCAGGAGAGGGGGGTTAAATAATAATGTATTCACCAATTTATACACCAACCAGAAAGTTACTGATGAGCAGAAAGAGGGCAGAGACACTCAAAGGAACAGTCAGGTTATCCAGGCCGAATGCCGAAATCGCTTCAATCAAAGTAGCAATCACAGCAAGAACCAATGCCGCGGGAAAAATAAGAGACCACTCGACCGAAAGGGTCAACCGGAAAACCACAAGTGTAATTATGAAAGAGAGAGCAAGCATGGTTAATGAACCTTCAAGACTCTTTGTCTGTCCAAAAAACTTAAACGTTCTCCGAGCATACCTTCGCCCGATCACCGCGGCAAATCCATCCCCATAGGTCATGACCAGAATGCCAACACCCCCCGTCCAGGGAGAGTGAGAACCACTGAAAGACCAGGCAGACAAAAGAAAGAGAGAGACAGCATAGTACACCGTCCCGGGGCCACCCGCATGGTCCGCCCGCTCCATCGATTTAAAGAGGGAAGAACGATAAGAGATATAATTGAGAATTATGAAAAGAGCGGGAATGGAGATAGCAAACCAAACGTTATCAAAAAAGATCATGGCAATAAACCACCAGTTTCCGACTCCGATGTGCACAAACTTCCGGCTCCCCTCTTCCTTAAGGAGCCCTTTCCCACTAAGAAGGGTGGAGATCCCAATGATGAGGAAAACAAACAGTAAAGAGACAACAATTCCGGTAATATTATTCATTATCATAATCAGATTAATATGCACCGGCAAAAGAGAGAGGTCAAGGGTTCGCTCAAATCCACAGGAGTGACGGAGGAAGGCGCAGGCTACCGCCTTTCCACCTAACGATGAGCCTGACCGCGTGGGACCTTGTGCTTACCTCACCTGATATTCAGCCACACCCCAGAATGAGGTTTTGTTTTTATAGTGGATCTTCAACCCAAGCCGCAGATTTCCCCTCTGCGGTGTGATCGTCCCGGTAAAGATATCCCCTTCTTTTTCGAAAAAAGTAAAATTACTGTTATTGATAAAGGCGCCTTCGGAAACACCCGGGGCCCGGATAGAAATTTCCACAGGCTCTCCTGCTTTCAAGGTCTTTCCCAGAGGTACATTTAGAAGTTCTATTTCATACCCTTCGAAAGAGTAGAAATCTGCCAATTCCCCAGAAAGGGACAAACCATCAAGGATCCGTTGATCCTCCACAGCCAGTGCATTGAGTCCTTCAAAAGTATAAGAAGGAATATACCTGGAATTCACATAATCCAATAAGGTGATCGGAGCGCTCACCAGCTGCCAGGAAGGATCTTCCGATAAATGGGTTTTGAGGAAGAGTTCCGGATGGGGGTCAAACCAGAACTCATCATACTGCCGAACAAAACTCCGACCGTTCACATGACCAGCTCCCCAGGTTGAATCAAAGAGATGCCAGGTATCATCCAGAAAAACACTATTCCAGGCGTGATTGGTTCGAGAAAAACCCTGCCCCGACCGGTACCCATACCCCTTTGAATATCCCGAGACAAGCATGGCCTGAAGCCCCAGACCTTCAGCAAGGCTTACAAACAGCTCCGAATAGCCCTGACAAACCGATTTTCCGGATGAAAAAACACCTCCCGGAGAAGTGGCAGACCTCGATCCGGAAAAAAAGGCCCTCGTGTCATAGGCTATATTTGTTGTCATCCAGATATATACTGCCCGGCACCTCTCCCACTCATCACCGGCAAGACGGGCCAGCTGTTCCACCGTTTCTTCAATGGTAGCGGCCCGGGGAAGACCCCGAACAGCCTCATCCAAACCTGAGAAATCCCGGTTAATCCGCGGATATCCTGAAAGGATTTGTTCTTCCGATAAGGTGGATGGCGGTGGTGCATTAAACGTTTCGACCTCAAGAGAGACCTCCTGAGCATCCATAGAGAAAAGGAGTAATACCAGAAAAAAGAGGGTGAGAAAGGGTCTGGGTTTCATAGTAGATATCAGCATCTTATAAAAGATATTCCATGTGAGCCCGGATTCCAAGAACTGCCCCTAACTTCTAATAAAAAATCCAGACAACATCCCTACCCCACATAAATTTAACTAAAAAAAATCAAAATCATTAAAAATAACAAGAATTTTGATAAAAAAATTGTTTTCTATGATGAACTGCGATAAATTATATTGGTTTGCCTGATCACAAACATATGTTTTTCGCTTTATAGAAGAAACTATATGATTGGGATTTCGCATGGTAAATTTATAATAAACCTATATTTAATTACGTCGATAATAAGAGGATGGACGATTCGTCTATCAGGGAGCTGCATATATGAACATTAGTGAAAGGCTCGGGTTCTTTACACATAAAATTATTCTCATTCTCATAATATTTCTTCTTTCTACCTGTGATCTACTCCAGGTTGGTCTAGGTGAAAGTGTGGACGTTGTCCCTCCAGAGGTAGCCATCACCACACCGGGAAATGACCCTATGGAGTACAAAAATGAGGACTTCACCTTCACCGGTACTGTGACGGATGATATTGAAGTAGCTGATGTAACGATAAGTTGGTCAGGTGTAACTTTATCTGCCGATATAGATGGTTCTGACTGGTCTGCCACCATCCCTTTTGAAGATATTACCGAAAGGGGACAGGTGCTCTTTGAAGTAACCGCAGCTGATACAGCCGGCAAAACAACAAATCCCGTATCCAGAACAGTGGCTATAGACGATATCCCCCCAACAGTTATTGTAACAGCACCATCAATATTCAATCCCGGTCCTGAAAACAGTAATTACATAGTTGTAGAAGGTGAAGCATGGGATGATTCACCCATAGTCTCTGTCACTGTGGAAATATATGATCCCGCAAATCTATCGACACCCCTCATCTCCCAGGCCGCCGATGGAGATAGAACCTGGTCCACAAGGATTGTCATCTCTGCTGAGAATGGTTTTGTAAACTCAAATAATTATCTGTATAACATCCTGATAGAAGATAAAGCCGGAAATATAAATACCCACCTCTACCACTCCTCAGACTTCTGGACCTATCTTCCCGCAGGAGAACTCTTTCCATCTACCAACGATATTGGATTATGGGATCAGTATGGACAGGATATTGATATTACAGACGAAGGTGAAAATGAAATCTTTACCGCGGCGATTAAAGAGGAAATGAAAATTTCCACAAGCCCGATGGCGCTGGAACTTGATTTCTCCTATAATTCCGATAAGGATAAACCGGTTATCTCCCTTTCCAGTCTGGACCCAGACAAATCAATCGCCGAAAACACCATTGGGCAGAACGTCCCTATATACGCCTCGGCCACCGATGATAAAGAGGGAATTCAGCCGAATTCCGTCTTCTTAAACATAACACAGGATAACTCAACCAATCCGGAGAAAGAAGATGTAAATCTTACCATTGCCGCATCAGATTTCAATGCTCCTGGAGACGGCCTTTATACTTCCTTCCAGTTTAAACTTTCGGATGAAAATTTTCTGGAACCGGGTCAGTACAATGGAAAAATTACTGCTGAGGATAAAAAAGGAACAACCTCGACTCTGAATTTCGCATTTCTTGTGGATAAAGGAGCACCCGGGATCCTCTCATTAAGCCCTTCTTCTACCTATGCAGGTTTGAATTCAAATGGAGATATCGAGATAACAGTACAGGTAAAAGATGACAATCCGGGGACGATAGTTCTGGCCGAAGCATCTGAGACAGATGGGACTCCATTAACAGGCCTTACATCAGTAATTCAGGGAACAGAGACTGCTGTCAACGATGGAGACGATACCAGCTACCATGTAACCTACCTTATATCTATACCGGGACCAGTTCCCGATGAGGTAGAAGTTGAAGTTACTGTAGAAGATTCTTCCCTGCTTCGTAATACCAGATCTGTGGAATATACAATAGATCGTGATGATCCTGAACTTTTTATTACTGTACCGGGAACCGATGATGTTATTTCAGGAAATGCTTTTACAGCCACAGGAACGGCCTCCGATTCAAGTTCCAATGTTTATCAGGTTGTGTTATCACTCTACGAGGGAATACTGACAGAAACGCCCGCTGATATCACATGGGAAGCAGCAGAAGGAAATACCACATGGTCTCTTCCTTTTGATCTTACAACATATAATGAAGGCGACTTTACCCTCTTCGCAAAAGCCATCGACGTAGCCGGTAATGAAGGAGACGTAGAACAAATATCCTTCTATTACGATCTTTCGGATCCGGAACTTACAATAGTTCAGGGAACCGGCAAAGAGTATATGACTGCGACATTTGAACTCTCCGGAACAATTGCGGACTCTAATGAGATTGATGAACTGAATATAAGAGTTGCCCGGGATGGAGGAACCTTCTCCAATGCAGCAGGTTATCCAAGAGCAATTAATGCTGAATCCGATAACTGGACATACAGTATGACCGTAGATCCCGATGGAGATGATGATG
The DNA here is from genome assembly GCA_016342585.1 of Spirochaetales bacterium. Classification (GTDB taxonomy): domain Bacteria; phylum Spirochaetota; class Spirochaetia; order UBA9216; family UBA9216; genus JAEINK01. The sequence continues at coordinate 104,724 of JAEINK010000007.1, read as the reverse complement.
GGATTTACGAATTTGAGTTCATCCTTTCGGATATAGCCGAAAAGACAAAAACCCTGACAAAAACTATCGTTGTGGATACTACCCCTCCGGAATTAGTCGTCTCAAACCTGGCTGATGGTGATTCTGTTAATTCAAGCACTTATATAATCCAGGGGCTTGCTTCGGACCTTTCCGGAATTGCTTCAACCGAATACCTGCAGAATCAGGATCCGGCAACCGCGCTGGACTCGGCATGGGCCGATCTTGTGGTCGAGAGAACAGGAAACTGGGAACTGGAAGTCTCCGGCCTTGTAGAGGGTGATGAAAATACAATCACCTTCAGAACAACTGACGTTGTAGGCTGGGAAGAAGAACTTGCTACAATTCATTTTGCATTAGACCTCTACGCCCCATCTATGACAATCACCGATAAGGCAACCTACAATGGAACCTGGCAAAACGGAACCTTAACCTTAAATGGAACGGCCCAGGATATAAGCGGAATTGATCATATGGAAATAAGCACCGACGGAGGTGTTATATGGAACAATATTTCAGGAGCAGCTTCGGTAGATAACACTCTTGTAAACTGGACTTCCGATATTGTTATCCCCGCCGATGGAAGTGAAGACGGCAGCCATGTTGTCCGGATAAAGGCCATAGATAACTATAACAAGGAAACCATTGATTCATTAACAATAAAATATGATTCCTCCGGTCCCGTTGTTACACCGTCCAATATTGTAGACGATTTCATTATACCCACTGCAACTTTCAATATTAGAGGAACAGGAACAGATAATGGAGGAAGTGGTCTATCAACGGTTGAATACAGTTTTGATTATTCCGATGACGCAAATGATTCAAATGATACCTGGACAACCCTAACAGGAACCACAAACTGGAATGGTAATGTGGTCTTTAACCTGGGCTTAAACCAGGATATTCACTTCAGGGGAACAGATGCAAAAGATAATACTGGTGAGGTTGTAACCATCAATGTAGATGCAGATTTTGCCTCACCGGAAACAACTGTTAACTGGACGGATCTTCTCTACAAATCCGTATTATTCAATATTGCAGGTACTGCAAGCGATGATCTCGGTGTTGCCAATGTTACAATCGAAGCAACAGGTGCGAACTCCGGTACTGCCGGAATCGATCCTGGTTTTACCCTGGCAGGCTCATTGGGAGATGTTTCAAGAGCATGGGATGTAGATGCCCAGCCTACCACCGACGGAACATATACATATGTAATAACGGTTACCGACCTTGTCGGAAATACCAGCATAATTACAAGAAATGTCTTCTATGATACGACTCCGCCGGTTCTGGATGTTACGAATTTAAGTGATGGGGATTTTGTTGAAACTTCAGGTTTTACAATTCGCGGAACAGCTATTGATGATGCGGGAATAAAACTTGTTGAATACAACCTTAACGGAGATGGATGGGATACTGCAACAGGAACTATCAGCTGGTCCCAGGCTGTATCAGGGCTTTCCGAAGGAGCAGGAAACTCAATCCAATTCCGAGTAAAAGATAATTCCGACCTGATAACCACTCTTCCGGCTATTTCATTCGGACTGGATCTTTCGAATCCGACATTGTCCATAACCAATAAAGATACCTACAATGATACCTGGCAGAACAGCGCTTTCACTCTGAATGGGACATCAACAGATGCCAATGGAATTGCTTCTATACAGATAAGTACAGATGGAGGAGCGACCTATTCAACTAGTGGTGTCAGCTACACAGCTCCTGACTGGACAGCCGATGTGACTATTCCGTCAGACGGAAGTGCAGAAGGGAACCATGTTATAAGGGTAAAAGCAATTGACACTTATAATAAAGAAGCAATAGAGTTTCTTACTGTTAAATATGATACTACGCCTCCAACATTTTCTCTTACCAATATTGTTGATGATCAGCTTATAACAAATCTTTCCTTTGTTGCTAGTGGGTCCTGGAGTGATAATGGTGGTAGCGGAACAGATAGTGGTCTGGCCGATGTTCAATACAGAATCGGTTCAGGCTCCTGGACCTCTTTCAGCGATGCTGGTTCAATCAGTTCATCTACATTTTCCAGTACATTTTCTACTTTGACACAGGCAATCGATGAGACAATCTCTTTCAGAGCTTATGATGTTCTTGGAAATTTATCTGCTGAAACAATATTAACTGGCATTGATGCCGACTACTCTCTGCCGGAAATTGAGGAAGAAACTCTAAACACTACAGCCAGAGTCCTTGAGAATAATATTTTAAGTATGTCGGGTACAGCCTCCGATACTCTTGGTCTTAAATCTGTTGTAATTACAGCTGTCAAAGACAGTGTTGATCAGGGTGAAGTCTATAACGAAGTTACTGATCTTGAAAATTGGGGACCCTATACACTGGGACCAGGAAATGATGGAGTCTGGATTTTTACCATTACGGCTACAGATCTTGCCAACCGACCCTTTTCTGTCATCCGGGAAGTGGAGATGGATTCAACACCTCCGACGGCAACTATAACGTCCGTTCCTGCTGCTGATGTTAATGATGGAGCCAGTTTCCTTTTTGAAGGAAATGCTGCCGATACAGGGGGTAGCGGTGTCGAAGCAGTTCGAATTTCTTTTGCTCCGGATGGAACAGGCGCTCAGCTTGCTGCCGGTAAAACGACATGGTCAGCAACAGTCGATCTTGCTGCTGCTCTGGGATCCGAGGGTTTAAAAAATATTTATGTCCAAGTGGAAGATAAAGCGGGAAATTTCAGCTTATGGGAAAATGCAGAACATAATGATAATCATATGGAAGCATTTATCTATGATACGGCAATTCCCGTAACAGTTCTCACCAGCGCAACTAACCGTGATGTTAAGGCTGGTTTTTCAATTACAGGGACAGCCTCAGATAATTTTGGAATCGCTTCTGTGGCTATTTCTCAGCGCAAAGACGGCGGATTGGATATTCCGGTTTTAACGAATGGTCCAACAGGAACAGATTCGTGGACTCTCACAAATCTTCCACGAGATCCCGACAATATTGGTGTGCAGGATTTATCAGCCGGTGCGGACGGTGAATATGTATATACAATTATTACTACCGATAATGCAAATAAAAACAGCATTGAAACAGTGTCTACAGTCCGCCTGGATCAAACGGCTCCCGATACACTTGAAGTAAGCAGTCCCGGTGCGGGACAGACTGGTTTAAATGCCCTTTCAGGAGATGCCTTTACTTTCCGTGGAACCAGTGGTGATGTCGGTGTGGGAATGGAAAAAATCTATTATCTTATAGATCAGACCGCCCTGGCCTCCTCTACTTTAGGAAATTATACAGAATTAGCGACTTCGGGTAACTGGAGTTTTACAGATGATTTTGATACAGATGGCAGCGGTACTGATGATTCAGGACGAGCTGAAGGAACATGGTATATTCATGTGCTGGCGGAAGATGCCTCTGGAAACCGGACGGACTTTGGTTCAGCGGTAACCGTTGAGTTTGATATTGATCAGGCTCCTCCGGTTATAACAGAGAATGATTCTCTCATTAGTGGATCGTCAACGGTATACAAAAACACTGATATTGATTTCGGTGGAGATGTCTCAGATGCTAATGGAATTGCCAGCGTGGTTGTATCTTATATTAAAAACGATACAGGTTCTCCAAACGTACTGTTAAATGATACAACTGGTAATCCAACATGGAGTACAACTCTCGAAACCGCTCTGGATGACGGGACCTATGAAGTCACAATTACAGCCTTTGATGAGGTAGGGAAGACGACTAGTATAATCCGAAATATCGTGATTGATACTGTAGATCCTGAAGCAGAAATCACTTCGTTAACACCGGTTATCGATACCCATACAGTTAATGGAAAAATTACAATTCGAGCTGCCATTGCTGATGGTATTGCGCTGGATTATGTTCAGTGGGCATTGTTGCCGGCTGCAGAGACTCCTGTCGATGGTAACTATACAACGATAACCGGTTCCAAAACATCACCGGTTTTTGCTATTGATACAACAGCGACTACAAGCAACTTTGCAGTGAATGCTGATACATATGATGTTGATTTAACAACGGATCAAGGCCTTGGGGTCGACTATAAATTATGGTTAAGAACCTATGACCGCGCCGGAAACATCCGGGTTATTACACAAGATCTTGATGTCGATCAGGATTCGGATCTACCGGTTATCAGTTTTACAGGTATCGATACGACGGCTGTTACGGCCGAAGATTCGTATAAAAACCTGATCGAATCCAATGCAGTTTTGCGTTTTGTAATAACAGATGATGACCTGGTAGATGTTTCAACAATTCAAATTTCTGTTGGAGATAACACTTCCTGGGAATCTATCAATCGAAATGGTGGTGATGCTCTTGTTGATGGTGTTAACATCAGCACAAATCATAATTTGAGTCTTCCCACAGTAATTGATGAAGGTACGACATTGTTCTACTTACGGGCTTCGGATGAATTATCAGCCAAAGACGGTGTAGCTGTAGATACTCGAACTGCAGGTCCGATTTATTTGATGGTTGACCGTAACTTTCCGGTATTAACCGAAGAAACGCTGGTTGATGACAGTGTGTTCAAATCAGCTATATATCAGTTGGATGGAAATCTGTCCGATACAAATGCCTTAAGTAATATTACCATAACTGAAAAGAAAGATTCCGATGCCGCAGTTGAAGTCTTAAATACGGATCTTTCCGGATTATCAGCCACTTGGACACTCCCGGATATGCCTCAGGGCGGGGTAGCAGATGGAAATTATCTCTACACTATAACCGCAACTGATGCTTCAGCAAAACAAACTATCCTAACGCGTACTGTTATCATCGACAGTACTCCTCCGGAATTACCCCTGGTGACAACACCAACAGCCGATACCTGGCTCAACAGTGGTACCTATATCTTCAGCGGTACTGCTGCCGATGGGAACTCGGGTATAAATACCGTTTATTTTACCGAGACTCTTCGCGGTGGTGTCGCTCCGGCGAAGGGTAATGCTGCCTGGTTAGCAGCCAGTGTTGATGGTGATGGTAACTGGAGGGCCAGTGTTGTTATTGCTGCCGAGGGAGAGCGAACCCTGCATCTCTATTCTATTGATAGAGCAGGTAATGATTCTGCTATAACCACTCATAATTTCGGCTTTGACCAGGCTGCCCCCGTTATCTCAGTTACGGGCGGATCTGGTACTCAGTATGAAAATGGTAACTTCACAATTGGAGGAACGTTTACCGATGGTAGTGGTATTTCTGCCATTGCAGTGGAAACAAGTTCAGATAATACAAACTTCAGTCCGGCGGATCCTGCTACAGCTGCATTCGATAATGATGCTCATACCTGGACCTGGAACCGTACTGTCGGCTCTCAGGCGGAAGGGACCTATTTCTACCGTTTTCAATTTACAGATCAGGCTGGTAACACCAGTCAAACGACTCAAACGATTAACTACGATAAACAAGCTCCTGTTATAGGGTTTTCCGGCACAATACCATCGATAAATTTTGACGGGGGTGCGAAAACAGCCACAGGAAATGGTGTTATGACACTGTCAGGGACCATTCTAGAAGATCAACTCGTAGCCAATATCAGTAATGTTCAATATCAGATAGCCACCAATGGCTGGGTAATACTGCCGATTAGTGACAGTTTTACAATTGGCCCTATTACGACAACTGATTTCACCGATTCCAGTGATCTGGATGTGGCAATTCAGGTTACAGATCGTAATGGAAATGAAGGGAATGAGACTTTTACAATTTCAATCGATCAAAGCAGTGATATTCCTGATGTAACGATTACGGCACCGACACAAAATCAGAATATATCAAGCACCAATACGACAGTAATTGGTACCATAACCGATGATGATGGTATCAGTGGAGATTCCGGATCGGCTCAATATCGATATTATAATGGAACAAGTTGGGGACTCTGGACCGACTTTAATGTAACCGGAGCAATAACTGACCGCAGCTTCTCATTTACGGTAAACGGAGTTAGCGACGGCAACAAGTCAATCCAGATTATGGTTACCGATGTAAATGGAACAACTCTGGCGGCTGCTGAAGAGGTAGGGTTTAATTTTGATACAGATGAACCTGACTTCATAGGTTTATCTCCCGCAGCGGGGAGCTATCAGACAGCAGATTTTTCAATTACAGGAACGGTACAGGATGACACATTAGTAAAATCTTTACAGTACCGGGTTGAACGTAATGGTTCACAGATTATTGCACCAACAACAATTTTTGACTTTAACGGTACTGCATCTAAAACATTCAGTCAAAATATTGATACATCATTTGGAACCGGCGAATATGAAATATTTTTAACGGCCAGTGATGGGACTTTTACCCGTAATAGCAGTGTCAGCATATATGTTGATAAAACATTGCCAGAGGCTTCCTTTGATCCGGAGACTTCGGCAGATACACAGAACAATATCATCACCATAAGTGGTGAGACCAGTGATAATTATAGGGTTCAGTCAATTACCTTTAAAATCGTCGATGTGAATAATGGCAACGCTGAAATGGATCTCCCGACGGGTTCTCTTATTGGGACTGATTATTGGGAAATTACAGATTTTGATACCAGAAATACAAGCCTGTTAAGCTACGCTAACGATTTAGGCTCAGGACTTTATGAGTTTACCCTAAGGGCTATCGTTACCGATGATGCCGGGAATATTTGGAACAGCGGTGTTGATTATGGCAGCGGTGTTCATGATCTTATCTTTCAGGCAGATCAAACTCTGGATAATCCGGAAATTACTATCAATAATATTGATACAGATGGAAGCTCGACAATCACAACGACAACAATAACCGGAAATGTAATTGATGATGATGGAATTTCCACTATCCTGGTTGATACATGGGATAAGGATAACTCTACCGCAGCGCCTTCAAGATCTGAAACAGTTGTATTAACAAGTGGTTCTTACGGTCAAACCGATATCGATTGGCGGGTTGTCCTAAATAATAATGGAAATGGAGTACGGAGTATCAGGGTTCGCACCATCGATACAGATGATAATAACGGTCAGGATTATTCCGCTACCGACTATTCCCGAACAGATACAGGCAAGATTGATTTTAAACTGGATACTGAAATTCCGGAAGTAAGCTACAGCACTCCCGCTGATAATATAACATGGTCAGCCAATAACTCCTTTACCTTTACCGGTACAAGTGACGATGAAACATCTATCACATCATTAAAATACAAAATTGATAACAATGATTTTTCCACTGGGGCTACAACGATATCCGGAGATACGGCAAATTGGAGTTTTACAATTGATCAGAGCAGTCTCGGTGATGGTTCCCACACAATTTATGTATTGGCTACCGATTCAGTTAATAATACTAATCTGACAGCCAAACAGATCAATATAGATAAAACAGCCCCCACCATTTCAGTCACAACGCCTGTGAACAATGCTACCGTATTTGGTCCTCTGACAATCGGGGGAACGACTATTGATAATACCGGTGGCGCCGGTGTTGAAAGTGTTAAAATTGGTTTGGGTCGACAGATTGATCCCACTTCACCGGCAACATTGGAAGCCAGTACCTGGGTAGAGGTTGCAGGGACTACGAGTTGGAGTCATACGTTTACGAATATCAATAACTATGCAAACGAATCCTCTTCTGTTAACCAGGGTGATACTGACGGTGATGGTGTTGAAGATGCCGGTGAAACCTGGGGAGATATTTGGGATTTTACCTTCTATGTCAGAACGATTGACAGTGCCGGTGAAGGCGTTGCGGGAAATATTTCTTATTTAACCTCCTATACCCTGCAGATCGACCCGAAAAAAGACCGTCCGGAAGTCTCTGTACTATCCCCGGAAGATGGTAATACGGTTGGCGGGTTCGTACGGGTTTTTGGAACAGCAACCGATGGACAGTACATTGAGAAAGTCCAGATTGCTATTGATATCTCGAATGACGGCACCTACGACACCTGGGATGAGGGAACCCTCGATGAAATCGATGATATGGGTACACCAGTAAACACCTCAGATGATGTCTACTGGTATCTAGTTAATGGAACCGATAGCTGGAATATCTCGTTGAATGAGAATAATGAGTTCAATCCGAGTGGTGTTGGCGAGACACAGGATGTGGGTTTCAAGGTTCGCGCCAAAGACTATAAAGTAACCCCCGGTGATGGTGTATACAGTGATTACAGCGAAGATACCAAGCAGGTTATCACCTTTAATAAAGCTTTCCCGCAATTTGATGGAATGAATCTTGAAAGCGGTGCAACTGTTGGAGATACCGTAATTCTTACTGGTATTGTTCATGACGAAAGTAATATTGCCAGAATTATATACAGCAACGAAGGACCGCTTCTTGATAATACCATAATTTTTAATTTAAACGATTGGGATACCAAAGATTCGGGTGCAGCGAATTACCTCAATCTGAACCAGACAACGAACCAGGAAGTTGGCAAGATCGAAACGGATACTGGAAGCGGTCTGTATATGACCGTTGATTTTCTCGGTGAAGAGGATACATATTTCGATTACTTGGAAGATGAAAATGGTGATCCGATAACTAATCCTGGACGTGAACTATTCCCTGGTTATTATTACAGGGTCAACATTCCCATTGATACCGAAGCAACTGGATTATATCCCAATGGCGCAGGGTCAATGAGTGTTCGCTTAACTGCTGAAGATACGACATCAGGAACGCCCTACACAAATCAATATCCATTGTCTTTTGATGTTGATAATAAGGTTCCAACTGAACTGACCTATACGGGAGATACCGAAATTATGGGAACCAGTGCCAGTATTAAAGGAACCGTTAAAGATGAAGGCTTCATCAGCGGTATTGACCGCATTGTCGTCTATTTAACAAATATTAACGGTGAAATTATTCCTCTTCAGGATGATGATGAAGATAGTGGTAATACCTATCCATCTCCAATTGCCGGTTTTTCTGAAGCCGATGTCCTCGATGAAGGCAATACTGTTTATACAGCCTACCGAATGGTTATTGATAATACCCTTGAAGATGGAAATGATAACGGTTCTGCCGGTGATGATGATGGTATTCCAGAATACTTATCCCTCTCATCCGGAACTTACAACTGGGAAGGTCAAATTGACTCGTCTCTGATAGATGACGGTTCCGTGACAATTCATTATATCGCCCAGGATGATGCTGGCAATTATTATGATTCCGATGCGGGAACGGCAGGTTCCCAACCAGCAACTTTAAGTGCTTTTATAGCAAATAACAAACCGGAGATTTCTTCACTGACCATCGGAACAAACCTTAATGGCGACGTAGATGGTAGTCTTGATCCAATTATTGGAGAAAGTGAGAAATCCGATTTCAGCAGTTATGGCACAATTGGATACACAGCCGTAAATGATGCATTATTAATCAAAGCAAATACAATAGCTGATACCGGGAATGGAACTTTGCGGTATTCAATTAAACGAATAACAGGAGGAACTGGTACCGAGCTTGATCCTTATGTGTATTCTGCAACGGAGTTTAACAGTTCTACTAATCTCCTTAATCCGGAAGTTGTTATAGATACATCGAATGCGACGAATTTCCCTGATGGTGACAGTAATTACACTTTTGGTATACAGGTTTTTGATAGCACAAATGCTGCCAGTGATAATCCGGATGAGAACCTGTCTCAAACAGTCATCATTACTGTGACTATCGATAATGAGGATGAAATTGATCCTGTCATTTATTCGGCACCGCTGGGACAACAATATAGCGCTCATACAGGAGAGTGGGATCATACGGCAGCTCCAGGTGGTAATGGTGAGCCGCCGGCCGTTGAAGATTATGAAGACAATATTGCTATGAGTGGTGATGCAACACCATTAAGATTGGGCCATGTTGAGTACGCAACACAGACACAATATGATAATGGTATTCAGAATCCAGGTGACAGTGGAAATGATACGACAGATGATGATGCTGATATTTCCGGGACGATTATATTCCGAGGAAGGGTTGAAGATAATCAGCAGATTGGTCGAATACAGGCAACCATACCAGGATACAACGGGGGCACAGCTTTTGATATATATACGCAGGCTGGTGGGGCATTAGCCGATCCAGGTGCTGACTGGGCTTTCGCAATTGATACAGATACTTACTATATCTCTCAGGATAATGGAGAAGGTTTTAACTGGAGTTTTCAGTGGAACTCCGCCAGATTGGCAGATGTCGTTGCCGATAATGTAAATATAACATTCACTGTATCCGATAAAGCATCTACTCCACGGACTGCTGCAGACTCAATTATTGTTGATGTTGTACCCTATATCACGGATGTTCAAACTGTTTTTGAAAATGGAACTCTTCAATATCTGAAACGCAGTGCTCGTGGTACGTACTCCATTGGAACCAGTGATATTAATACGGATCTGATTCGTATAACCGGGTTTAATCTTGATCCGGATGGTACCGGTACGAATGAAGTTTATGTTGGTACCGAAACACTGACTATTGATGATTGGGATACTACCGATTTCCTGTGGGTAGATACCCGAAAAGATAGTACGGTATCCGGTGTCTTGAGTATTATCACTAATGGCACAAGGTCAATAAATTCAACGAATAATGATGCTCTCGACCAAAATCAGGAACCCTCAGATTTTGCTCCGCACCTAACTGATGATCGCTATCTTGCCTTCTGGGATACCGATACAACCGCTTATACCAGTAAAACCGAAGCTGTTATGGTTCCCAATAGTGGAAGAACCGACATGAGCTGGATGTATGTAGAAAATGGACAGAGGGTTTATCTGAACGGTACACAGCTAACAAATTCATGGTCAATTAAAGGAGGGAATTTCGCGTATAATGATGACGGAACCCCCATGTGGATCTACCTCCATAACATGAACTGGAGTAGCGGACAAACAGCATGGCAGTATTATGGCTCGGTTCAATGGGGAAAAGACCAGGCATATGAAGCTGCTGCCTATAACTGGCAAAACACCAGCACAGACCGACTTGGACTGGGGAACTTATCGTTTATAAATGATAACAACTATAGCAGTTACAGTGAAGTGGTCATGAATCGTTATATTAACCTGCAAATGGAAGTTGATGGCGGCGATACGGGAACTACCAATTATGTGGCTTATTTCGATCAGGCATCAGAATCACGTTCGATTGTTTTCTGGAGTTTTCAAACCGGTACCGGTGTAACAAATACGACACGTCTGGCTCGTGATGGCACGAATACCAGATGGTGGAGTGATTTGGAGAAATTCAGTGATGATACCAATGATTATGGAAGTACCGGATATGATGTGGGTATTCGAACACCAAACGCAGGTATTGCCCGAACAGAAGTAACCACCGGTGGAGCTGATTCTCAATACTTTGATATGGCCTGGGATGATGTAAACGGCAATGCCTATATTGCCTACTATGATGAACAAAATGGTGAGTTAAAGCTTGCCTATAATACTGATCCCGGTAATTCTCCCGGAGCATGGACCACACGTACCACTGCGATCGATACCGGTGCCGGACAGTATGTTGCCATGGATGTCGATCCTGCTGGGGGTATACATCTAAGTTATTTTGATGGAACCAACAGTAATCTGAAATATGCATACTTATCTTCCTACGATGTTGCAGATGCCGAGATTTCAGTATCAACAGTGGATGCTCTGTTCACCAATGGCATGTATAACGATATCGTGATAAAGGATTTTGATGATACTGCAGGGACCGATTATCGACCGACTATCAGTTCTTACTCCTTGTCCTATGGGGGAACTAAATATTCTCTAAGAGTTGCATACCCCGTTGCAGCAAAAGGAACTTATGTAGATACAAATACTCCGGAAGAATGGGCTTATGAAAACGGGGCTGATCCATCGAGTGGTAATTATACAGGCAATTGGGAAGTGTTAACTGTTATCTCGACTACAGCACCGGGGCAGAATCCCTCATTTATTGAGACCGACTCAACAACAGCTTTGGCAGGGCAAATCATCGTCGGTTATAATGGCTCGACAATTGAGGAAGCGATTTTACTGGATGAAACGCCATAGAAAAACCGTTTACCTTAAGGCTATATGCATCCTCTCAAAGAGGGGATGCATGGCCAATTCTGTTGTTATCAAATTAAAAAAGGTGGCACTTTCATACAGACGAACGATATCGCGATGTTCCCTGTTCAATAGTTTAGCCGGGATGCTGACCGGACTCCAGTTGGTTCCCTCTTCAATGGTTTCCTGAAAGGCACTGTTCTGTAATTTTTTAGTAAAAGATGAATGGATATCTGCTCGTACTCCAAATCCTTCTTCCAGAACAATTGCCTGACCTGACAAAATTGATTGGTTTTGCCCGGCTCCCATGGGAAGAGGATGACTCTCCAGATGGAAGCGACTATTCCAGTCCATCGCTTTATATCTGCTGCGGAGCTCAAAGGTCAGTGGTGCCTTCCCGGTTTCCATAGTATTTTCCAGGGCAATGAAATCCCAATTGGTCCAATTAGCGGCAAGAATGCCCTTATTGCGCCAATTGTTTATCTGGTTCAATACAGGTTCTAATTGTACCAGCCAATTCGAATCATTTTCATTATTCGAATTTCCTTCATGAAGATAGTCGATAAGTTGATGAAATGATGAATCCTCAAGCAATTCTCCTGCTAAATACAGAATAAAAGCCGCAAAATCTTCCTCTTCATCCCCGGCTACGATTACGGATGGCGAAATTGACGGGTTTAAATTAACAAGCCAGTCATTCAATTGACTGATACTCGCTCCTCTGTTTTTGGTGGGAGACTGTCCCCATCGGGTGTCGGCAATCAAAACATAGGAGTTAAAGGCAATAAAATTCGATCTATCAGAATTTAAATTAGCCCTTTTTATGGAAAGGTCTGAATTTTCTAATGTGGAGATTTCGGTACCATTTAAAATGTAAAGGTTTGATTCGGCCTCGTTAATTAAATCTATGGAATTATTCTCTAAAAACAGATCGAGTTCAGTAAAAAATAATGAGTCGACGGGATCCAAATCAGAGAGGTCAATATAAATCTCCTTTAAGCGACGTTGTTTGGCAAGTGCCGGGGGGATTATAAGTAATAGAACGATCAGGATAGTGACCGCAACAATTATAATAATCACTTTAAGCTTTTTTGAATTATCCATCTTCGCCTCCGGCTCTTATTATAAAGTTCCTCTTGACTATATTCCAGATCATTATCTATAAATTAGATCTATGGATTACCACGCAATTATCTTATCTATACTAAAATTTATTCTTCTATTCATGTTCGGCACCATGACCGGCTGGGTCATAGAGGTTATCTGGCGAAAGTATGCCGGCAAAGCCCGAAGATGGATCAACCCGGGATTTTTAAGTGGCCCCTGGCTTCCCCTTTATGGTTTTGGAACGGTAGTGCTCTATCTTATCTGTACCCTGAATCTGGAAATATATTATCTCATTCCCCTCTTTCTGGTAGTACTGACCCTTCTGGAGTATATGGCCGGTTTAATTTTTATAAAGTATTTCAAAATTCAGCTTTGGGATTATACCAAAAATAAAGGGAATATTCGGGGGATTATATGCCCCTTCTACTCTCTCCTCTGGGGGATCCTGGGGACCTTGTTTTATTATTTCATCTATCCTGTTCTTGAACGGAATATTCTTTTCCTTGTGAATAATCTGGAACTCTCATTTTTTGTGGGAATCTATGCCGGTATATTTGCCATGGATCTATGGTCCTCATTCAACCTGGCCAGCCGCATAAAGACCTTTGTCATTGATTCGGAGGAAAAATGGAGTGTCGATTATGAAAAATTCAAACTCGAACTCCGGGACAGGATCACATCAGGACTCAAGAACCGGACCCACTTCCTCCTTCCTTTCCATGGGGAGCATGGTCATGGTTTACGCGAAAGGCTGCTCGAACATAAGCATGATCTGCCAAACCCCATGAATATCATCAAAGAGAAATTCAATGAGAAGGAAAAAAAGGGGGGCAGGAATAATTGCCATTCCAGCCGGGGCCAGTCTTTGAAGTGAGGGTACCTCTAACGGGAAGGACTCTAAAGGCAGGAGGATTCTAATTCCAGGAGCCTCTTTTTTACATCCAGACCGAAGGCATAACCGGTTAATTTGCCCGTACTGCCAATCACCCTGTGACAGGGGATAATCAGGGGAATGGGGTTTCTACTATTTGCCGCCCCCACCGCCTGTGAAGCCTTCGGTCGTCCCACTCTTCGGGCGATCTCTCCATATGCGCAGATGCCGCCATAGGGAATCTTCAACAATTCATCCCAGACACGCTTTTGAAACTCAGTTCCCTCGGGAGCCAGCTTCAGATCAAAAATCATCCGCTTCCCTTTCAGATACTCATTTACTTGTTTGATAGCCTCTATAAAAAATTCATTATTATGAACCCAATCATTATAGATGATAAAAGCGCCCGCCCCTTTCCCGGTATTAAGGTGGAGGTGCCTTAACCCGTTTTCATCCCCGGCAAGAATTATCCGGCAAAGGTCTGTATCAAACTCTGTGTAGTACATCCGCACCCCCTCTTTATTTCCCATTCGTAAACCGTTCCCAGAGGCAAAGCGCCGCATAGGCCCTGTATGGTCTCCACCGTTCCGCAATTTCAAGAATCTTTTTTTCCGGAAGCTTTTGATCCGGGGGAGAGAGGATCCTGATGATGCCTAAATCCGAGGCGGGAAAACTGTCAATCATTCCCAATCCCCTCATGGCCACATAATTAACAGTCCAGGAACCAATTCCTTTAAGGGAAGAAAAAGAATCATTAAACTCATCAAAAGACTGGCCTGAATTAAAACGCAGCCGGTCTTCCACCACCGCATGGGCAATTCGCCGTATGGTTTCCTGCCGGGTTCCGGTAATCCCAAGCGCGCGAATATCGGTCTTTAATAATTCTGCAGGATTAGGAAAAAAATATGCCAAACCCTCCGGAAAACCATCTGCACATTGAATCCCGGCTTCAGCCGCAATTCGGCCCGCCAGAGTGGTGGCCGCTTTTACCGTCACCTGCTGACCAAGAACAGCCCTTATGGCAAACTCAAAAGGGTTGAAGGCTGCAGGCAAACCCGGGACACATCCCCCCCGCATCCCCGAAGAGAGGATGGGGTCATCGGAAAACATCTGATTTATCCTGGAGTAATCCGTATCTAAATCGAAAACCCGTCTTATCCGGTAATAAATTTCCATACAGCATGGCAGATCATCAGTCACAATTCGCAACTCAAGGGCCGAGAGATCCGTATTATCCACCACGGAAAAATAGCCGGTTGCCACACCAAGCCTGAAAGTCCGGGTAAATTCATCCTTCGTTATGATCTCCACTCCTGTTATCGCCCGGGGCCGCATAAACTCAAGGATCTGCTGAAAATTAAAAGGCCTGCTGTATTTCAACAGAAAAATATTGCCCCTGCGAGGGGTGCCTTTTCGACTCGTAGACGGTGACTCTCCAAACAGGGAGCGATAGGTTTCATTAAATTGTCGTGTAGATCTGAACCCGGCGGCCATTGCCGCCTGTGTTATCTTCATGTCGGATTCAATAATAAGCTTTCGAGCAAACAAAGCCTTATGATAACGGGCAATTTTTACAGGAGGAAGTCCAAGTCTATCGTTAAACAGGGTCCGTAAATGACGGGGAGATACCAATAATTCGCGGGCAAGCTCCTCCAACGAATGATAATTCAAAAAACCCTCAAAGATTAACTTCAATCCCCTCTGAATACGATCCGCACCGGCAAGATGCCCCCGGTGATATTCAAGGGAAATATCGGGACGGCACCGGTGACAGGGGTGAAAGCCGGCGTCCAGGGCTTCGAAAAGAGAATTAAAATAGACCACATTTTTTTCAAGCGCGACAGGGGCGGGACAGGAAGGCCGGCAAAAGATCCCCGTTGTTTTAACGGCAAAGAAAAACTCACCGTCAAAATTTGAATCTTTTTCGATCCTTGCCCTGCTAAAGGTATTATTCAATAGTTTACCCCTGAATCTACAATCTCCCAAGCTTTCTTTTTTCAGAGTAATAGGAGAAGCAGGACAAAACAAGCGGTTTTCGGTCCTTTCATTAATAATTCATATTAGACAACCGAAATCTTTATACAGTATAATTATTTCAGGAAAATCGATAGGAGAAATACAATGATCATTTCATCAGTCATAGCCGGACAGAAAAGCTGGACAATAGTGAACAACACAATCAGTTTAAGCCTCACAGAGATGGGTGGAATGATGGCTCCCGTCACCTTTTTCAAGGATACTGATAAACCGGTTAACCCTTTTTATATAAACCCCTGGGCAGAAGAAAAGATCGATATGACTGGCCAACCTGGACTCCTTACGCCTATAAGGGGTGATTTTTTCTGCCTGCCCTTTGGCGGAAACAACTCCTGGAAAAACGAACACCACCCGCCCCACGGTGAGGTTTCCGAAGAAAAATGGCAGCTTACATCCGGGGGAGACACAAGCCGAATAGAACTTCAATTAAAAACAAAATCCAGAAAAGGCAAGATTATAAAACAGATAGACCTGAGACCTGGTGAAAACAACATCTATATCTGCCATAAAATTCAAGGATTCACAGGACCAACCTCCCTTGGCCACCACCCCATATTCCCGGGCGGTACCAAAAAATATATTAGCACATCACCGATAAAATTCGGGATTACCGATTACAGGCTCCCCGGTCCCTTCCGTAATGGTGAATATTTCTCCCTGGCCCCGGCTGAAGAATTTAAAAACCTCGAAAAGGTACCCACTATCTGGAAAGATGAACCCTATACAGATTGTTCGGTTTTTCCTGCCCGGGATGGGTTCATAGATCATCTTCAACTCTTCAATGAAGAGGCCCCGGGTTTTGCCTGGTCGGCCGTATCGGCCCCGGAGGACGGCTACCTCTGGTTCGGACTGAAAGATCCAAAGGTCCTGCCCTCCACACTGGTTTGGATTGAAAACCGAGGACGACATCAGACTCCCTGGAATGGCAGAAATTCCTGTGTAGGGGTAGAGGATGTCTGCAGCTTTCTGGCCCATGGTCTCGCCGCCTCGGTGGAGGAAAACGACATTAACAG
Organism: Spirochaetales bacterium; assembly: GCA_016342585.1. Lineage (GTDB taxonomy): Bacteria > Spirochaetota > Spirochaetia > UBA9216 > UBA9216 > JAEINK01. The sequence continues at coordinate 87,643 of JAEINK010000007.1, read as the reverse complement.
ACAGGGCATAAAAACCTTCCAGAAACTCACAGGGAAGGAGGATTTCCAAGTACGTTACATTCAGGGTTTGGTTAAAATTCCCGGGAACTTTGGAAAAGTTTCAGAAATTATTCCGAAAGGTAATGGGATCGAGATTAAATCAGAAAATGGAGAAAAAGTAACTACAAAGGTAGATCCTGGTTTTCTGAACTTACAGTAAGGGGTAAAGAGATCACAAAATTTACTCCTAACTCATCATTGGATTCAACCCGCATTGTCCCCTTATGATTCTCGGTAACAATAAAGTAGGAGACAGAAAGGCCGAGTCCGGTACCTTCACCAACCGGCTTAGTCGTAAAGAAGGGTTCAAAAATATGTTTTATCAAATCATCACTTATGGGGGGACCATTGTTCCCGATTTCAAAAACAAGGCTATCCGTGGCTTTGGAACAGGAGGCTTTAAGCCGGAACTCTGGATCGGGAATATTCTCACCAGCCAGGGCCTGGGCACCGTTTTGAAGTATATTTAATATTACCTGTTGTATCTTCCCCCTTTCGCAGGGTATCTCGGGTAGAAACTCTTCATATTCACGCAGGATTGAAATCTTTTTAAAATCAAATTTCTTCTTCAGATTAAAATCGGTTGAGGCAAGTTCCAGGGTGGAATCAAGAAGTTCCGGGATATTGCAGAAAGTTACTTTACTCTCATCTTTTCTGGCAAAGGTAAGCATATTCTCTACGATAGCGGCGATCCTTTTCCCCGATTCAGATATGGATTCCATCATCCTTGGAAGCTCCCGAATCTCCATATACCGTTTCATATCATCAAGGGAAATCCCGACCTCTTCAGCCGCAATTAAATTCTGTTTCAAACCAGTCTCATTTCCAAGCCGCCCGCCCATGACACTCAGGGTTTGAAGTAAACCAGCCAGGGGGTTATTTATCTCATGGGCCATACCCGCAGCAAGACCGCCGACAGAGAGCATCTTTTCGTTCTGGATCAACATCTCCTGCATTTTCACCTGACCGGTAACATCGGAAATCCTGATCACAGCGCCCCTCTTCTTTTCTCCTGATAACGGATAGATCATGATATCCTCATAGAGCGTATTCCCGTTGACGACAGAAGGATGCTTTAAATCCGATTTTTCTACACCATGAGTAACGGCTTCTCTGATCCGATCCATCTCAACCGACAACCTGGGTATGGCATGTTCTATACTCTGACCCAGCGCCATCTCCGCTGTTAGTCCTGTTTTTTCCACAGCCTGCCGATTCCAGAGGGTAATGATCAAATCCTCATTAACCCCAACCAGTATCGACTGCATGGAATCTATGATATTGGATATGTGACGCCCCGTATATCGCAGCTCATTTTCTCTCAGCCTGATCTCCACACTCATCTTCTGAAAAGCCTCGGATAGAAGATCCAGTTCGGTAAACTGTATTTCGGGAAGTTTAATATTATAATCTCCGCCGGCGATTGTCTTAACCGAGGAGACAAGGATCTCAAGAGGGATACTGAGGCGGTTACTCAGTTTACCACCGATGAAAACCGATATTAAAACCACAAAAATCAGGAGAGAAATGAACCAGAGATAGAGAGTTTTAATCGGGGTTTCAAACTCTTTAACCGAACGATAGAGAACAATCATCCACCCCGTATCTTCCAGGAAATTTATATTGGTAATGTAGGATTTCCCTTCATATTCACTTCGCCAAATCAACCGCTCACCTTCCCAGTGTTTTTTTGCTTCATAAAAAATTGGGCTGTATTCCCGTAAAAGGACTTTACGATTGTCCGGGCTCACAATATAAACCCCATTCTGATCGGTAACAGTGATTAGCTGGCCTGACCCTAATAAATTAACAGCATTCCTGATCTTCCCGTTATTGGTGAGTGAGAAAAAAGCGGTGAGCACCCCATTTTCAAAAGGAATGCTGACTGTAGACATGGGGTAATCCGCATATTCAGAAATAAAAGAGGGTGACCAGAAAATTTTATCACCTTTCATTGTTTCATGAAAATAATCATGCCCCGATACATCTGTACCAATTAGATGATTTTCTCTTGGGTATACGGCGATGACATGACCTCGCGCATCGGCATACTGTAAATTTAAAACATCATCGTTCGCCGCAGAAATCAACCTGAGGGCTTTTGTCATTTCATCCGTATCTTTTATCAGGCCGCTTTCATATATGGACACCACAGACATCAGCCCTTGCAGGGGAGCATCAAGGTAGTATTCAACAAGAGTCTCGATGAGTATTGCCTGATTTTTATCTGCCGCAGAAATCTCTTTGCTTAAAATCCTCGAAGGAATAAAAATACCCGCAACCCCGAGAATAAGAATAGGAATAAAAATTGTATAAATCAGATTCCTGAATAAAAATCTACGTATGCTTATCCTATTCATAGAGAGAATATTCACCATTTTTAATAATTACCAGACTCTCATTCCGAAAGCCATCCCCGAAGGAATCTATATGAAAATCCTGGTACACACCCTGGAAATGTCTTTTATTAATAATTTCATTTTTTATTTTCTCCACGTTTACATCTGGCCCGGCTCTTTCCACACCATAGTAAAAGACCATCACTGCTTCATAAGCAAGAACAGCCGCATAGTTCGGATAGATGGAGTATTTCTCGAAATATCTACTTTTAAAATCATTATCCCTTTCGTTCTGATCATGAGAAAAGTTATCCACGAGAATTAATCCTTCAGCGGTATGCCCGGCAAAGGAAAGAACATCCGTAAGCAGCATCCACTGATCGGAATAAAGGTGAGGCAGGTCCTTAATACGGGTATATTGCTGCATAATTTCAGCCCCATCCCTGCCGTTACTGGATAACAAGATACCATCAGGTTCAATCTCTATAAGGGTGTTTACAATTTCATGAAGCTCACTTGTATCGTAAAAGATCTCTTCATAAATAACTTCAACAGAAGATCCGGCAAGACCCTCTTTAAATCCACTGATAACAGTCCCGGAGTATTCGACATTATCACCAGAATACACAATGGCCACATTTTCATCACCGCGCTCAACTAAGGCCCGGGCAAGGAGAAAACCATCCTTATCAGCGGAGGAGTTGATACAAATCATATTATCATCCTGTTCCCGCAGGATACGGCCGGAAACAGTAGGACAGACAATGAGTATATCCTCATTTTTTGCCTCATCCATAACAACCCGTGCCATGCTTGAATGAAACGGACCGATTATCCCCTGAACACCCTGTAAAAGAAGCTTTCTCAGGGCATCCCTGCAGATTTCAGGCTCCAAACCATTATTTTCAGAAACAAGCTCCAGAAGCCTTCCATGGACACCACCCGATGCATTGATTTCATCAACAGCCATCAGGACTCCATTTCGTCCATTCACACTGTAAACTGCACTTTTAGGTGAAAAATCGGAGAGAAACCCAAGTTTTATAGGAGGCTTTTGTAATAGCAGGAAGAAGGAAGCCCCGGTTACACAGAGTCCTGCCAATATAATAATGATTATACCTGTTTTTTTTCTCATCTCACCACACCAGATAATTCAATTAGTTTTATCTCACCATCCTCTATAAGATAATAACTTAAGGGTCGTAAGGCATCCCCGAACTCATCGATTCTATAAACACCCTTGATCCCCTGGATCTCATCCATTCTGATTATCGCCTCTTTTATTTTGAGGGGGTTGGTGGAATCACTGATCTCAAGGGCTTCAGCATAAAGTAACATAGCCTCATAGGCGTGGATGGAAGGATGGGTGGGTTCAACACCATACTTAGCCGAAAAATGTTCTACAAATTCGACTTCTGCTATCAATGGGATTTTATTCATATAAGAATCAACCAGCATCATTCCCTCCAAAGCCTTACCTCCATATTCCAGCACACCAGTGGCCTTTACCCAGGAAGAGCCGTATAAAGAGGGGAGTGGATGAGATTTGGCGTACTGTTGAATAATTCCTGCCGTATCTATTCCGCTGGCCATAAACAAAAGGCTGTCAGGCTTACTCCTCCCGATGGTCTCAACAAGATCCGGAAACTCCGCCTTATCCCCGAATGGAAGGATCTCCAGTATATCTACATCACTGGAAACGATTCTGGATTTAAAACCGGAAATAACACCCTCCACGTAGGAGCTGTTTTTTTCATCATAGATAAGACAGATCCGTTTATTTCCAGAAAACAGTACCGCTTCCGCTAAATATTCACCCTGATGCAAAGATGGCGCTTCGACCCTTAAAAAATTGTCATCTAACCCAATCAGTTCATCGGTGCTAACGGTTGGAGCAATAATCAAGGTCCCTGAATCTTTTGTAGCATTAATTACGGAAGCAGCCATGCCACTTGCCATGGGCCCTATAATTACATCAACACCCTCATCGATCAGCTCACGGGTCCTACGCTCACACAGGGTCCGGTCGCCCTGATGATCCCGGATAAGAAGTTCAAAATCACGCCCCTGTATTCCACTTTCCTCACCGATTTTTGCAAGGGCAAGCGAAACCCCGTTCCTGCCGTCTATACCCAATTGCGAATTTCGGCTTGATAAATCTGATATAAATCCAATCCTGACAGGTGTTGAATCTGTACAGGAATTAAAAATCAGTAGAATAAGGATTAAAAATCGTATAAGATTTTGTGAAACATAGCATTTCATAAATACATGATAAAGGATGCCATACTTTAGATCAAATGATTTACCCAAAGCCTCTCTAATAAACTACAAACATGGTGTTCCATTATCTATTTTCAGCTTTTTACCCCAAAAAGTTTCAGTACCCTTTATGACAGCCCCGTCAAGTCGGTCATGAATATCTCTTCGAATATGAAAGGAAAAGCCGGCGACCTCCTGAAGAATATCATCATCGAGGGGCGTTCTAAGCTCTATTTTAAGCAGAGGGCCACCACATCCTGTCCCGGAAGAACATATCGTTAGAAAATCTGTATCCCGTGTACGATCCTTCTGCATCTCGGCCAGGATCTCCAGTGCTTCAGAATTTATTGTAAACATATATCCTCCTGAAATCACAATATATCACATTTACTATATACAAGCAAGTATTTTATCATCCTTACATTGAATCTATTGATTTCAACCAGGGAGTTACGTATTATTAGATCAATATGAAGATACAGGAAAATTCTTACCAGGACATCATCCAGAACCTGAATGACGGGATCTATTTTACCGATACAAACAGAACAATCACATACTGGAACAAAGCTGCCGAAAAAATTACCGGTTTTAAGGCGTCAGAGGTCATAGGTAGAGCCTGTTCGGATAATATTCTCAACCATGTAGATAAAGAGGGGAATCAGCTCTGTCTCGGACTCTGCCCGCTGGCCGCCAGCCTGTGTGACGAAAAACCAAGGGAAGCCGATGTATACCTCCATCATCGGGATGGCCATCGAGTTCATATTTCCGTCAGAACAAGCACGATCAAGGATGATGATGGAATAATTATAGGCGGTTCTGAAATCTTTACTGATATCAGCCAGCAGGAAGCCACAATGCATAGGATCAAAGAACTGGAAAAACTGGCTCTGATTGATCCTTTAACCAATGTTCCGAATAGAAAATACATTGAAAACGAAATTGAAAAAAGGATGAAAGAGTTTCAGAGGATCAAGATCCCTTTCGGTGTTATTTTCATAGATATCGATAACTTTAAAAATTTCAACGACACATATGGACATGAAGTGGGAGACGATATCCTGAAATTTGTAGCTCAAACCCTCTCCATGGCAGCCAGACCATTCGATGTCTTTGGACGTTGGGGCGGAGAGGAGTTTTTGGGAGTTATCCCCAATATAAACAAAGAGGATCTGAATTATCTGGGTGACAGGCTCAGGGTGCTTGTAGAAAACTCGTTCATTCTGAAGGAAGATGAAAAATTATCTGTTACAATATCCATGGGCGGTACGATCGCTACCACAAAGGACTCGATTAAATCCCTTGTAAAACGTGCCGACGATTTAATGTACAAGAGCAAAGAGTCCGGAAAAAACAGGATGACCGTAAACTGATCAACAGAGGGTTAAATGATCCCTTCTTCAGGATTACACCTGTTCAAGCTCCTTTTCATAAACCCTGTAGGTCCTCTTCTTTTCCATACCAAGTTTTAACAGTGCATTCTTAATATTCAGATTATCTTCCAGAATATAATTTGCCTCCATACAGACCCCCTTATCCTTAAGGGCCTCCTGAAGCTTAACGTAAAGAAGAACATCCAGCCCCATACCGTGGTAGTCGGGGTGTACGGCCAAACCGAAGAGGCGATAGTGACGGATTTTTTTCATACCGGAAAGGATCCGAAGATACCCAAAAGGAAAAAGCCGACCCTTGACCCTGCCAATGATTCTGTTCAGATCCGGGAAGCCCAGGCAGTAGGCCACAGCCCTTCCTCCATGCTCCACAAACCAGATGGCATCCGGATCAAGGATAGGCTTCAGCCGGCCAATCATATCTTCCATCACATCCCGATCCACCGGCACATATCCCCAGTTATCTTTCAGGGATTCATTGGTCAGCTGCCAGATAATCTCTGCATCCCGGTTCAGGTGTTTCAAACTGAATTTACGAACTGAATACCCCGGTTTTCGCCGGGGAAATCTATCATAAAACCGGATAAATCGCTCCGGTACGGTATACCCCTTTGCCATATCCGCCTCATATGCAAAGAGATCCTTAACCTTATGAAAACCGGCCCTTTCCGTGGCGGAGATATAATAGGAGGGGTTGTAAGGTGATAGGAAAATCGGCGGGGAGGAAAACCCTTCATATAGAAATCCCCAATGCTCTGCTACAGGATTGATCGGCCCGCGGATTCGCGCCATCCCCAGCTCGGATAAATACTCTTCCGCCCCGGCAAAAAGGGCATCCGAGAGTCCCGGGTCATCTATAGATTCATACGCCCCAAAAAATCCAACCCTCTCTCTATAATAATTGTTAAATTCATGATCAACATAGGCGATAAGCCGCCCTGAAACAACGCCTGCTTTCAGACCAATAAAAAGGGCAAAATCGGAGTTGGCAAGGATGGGATTATTTTCCCTTTTATAGGCTCGCCGTTCATCCTTCCAGAGAGGGGGGATCCAGCAGGGGATATTCTGATAGATCTTCCGGGGGAGGTTGATAAAAGCCTTAAGCTCCTGCTTTGTTGTTACTTTCACAATCTCAACCGAATCATTTTTCATAATACACCCGCCCTGGACAGATCCCCGGTATATAATGCCCGGCTTAAAGCCCAAAATATTATATCAAAGCCCGGGATCAAGCCCGGTATGATCCCAAAGGCGACCTAAACTTCAAACCAGCTCCTGAAATCATCTTCCTTCATGGCCGGATAGGTCTTATGGAAAAACTCATTGGAGTGACAATCATAGTTATAATCCTCAATCCATTTCTTGTGGTATGATGCAACGGATTCGATACCATTCAGGATATAATCCAGCTCGGCATCAGTCATGGTTGGATGGAGAGAAAGCCGTACCCAGCCCGGTTTCAGACTAAGATCGCCATGGTCTATCATCTCTGTAATCTCCTGTGACTGCTCCTGGCTCACTTGAAGAAGGTAATGGCCGTATGTTCCCGCACAGGAACATCCGCCTCTTACCTGTATTCCAAAATGATCATTTAAAAGCCGAACAAAAAGATTATGATGAATCTCCAGGTTATAGAAAGAAATCACGCCAATCCTTGATTCCTGATTATCAGCCAGGATATGAACACCGGGGATAGCCCGGATTCCAGCCATAGCCTTTACCAGAAGCTCCTCCTCCCTCGCAGCCATATTAGCGGTTCCCATCTGGTTTTTCAGATTGATTGAAAGGGCTGTTCTAAAGGACTGGAGGAAGCCCGGGGTCCCGCCATCCTCCCTCGCCTCGATATCGGTAATATAGGACCGGTTACCCCAGCGGTTGGTCCAGGTCACAGTGCCACCACCGGGATGATCGGGAACCGAATTCCGGTAAAGTTCCTGATTGAAGATTAGAACCCCCGAGCTTCCCGGTCCACCTAAAAATTTATGGGGTGAAAAGAAGATGCCATCCAGGTATCCGCAGGGATCGCCCTCAGGATGCATATCGATATCCACATAGGGGGCTGAGGCGGCATAGTCAACAAAGGCAAAACCGCCGTTTTTATGCATAAGCCTTGCCAGATCCAGAAAAGGAGGAAAGATCCCGGTAACATTGGAACAGGCCGAGAAGGCACCGATTTTCAGTTCCCGGTTTTTATACTCCTCCAGAGCGGCTGCCAGGGAGGCAGGGTTTACGGTCATATCCGGATTGGGTTCCAGAACGATTACATCGGCGATGGTTTCCAGCCAGGAAGTGTGGTTTGAGTGATGCTCCAAATGTGTCACAAAGACAACCGGCCGGGTGGCATCATCCTTAATCTCGATCCGGTCTCCCGGTATTCCACAGGAGAAGTCCAGATTCTGTTCCTTAACCGAAACCTTCAACCCCAGCATCCTCTGAAGTTTATTCACAACGGCGGTCATTCCAAAACCGGCGGTGATGATCACATCTTCAGGCCCGGCATGAACGTGTTCTTTGATCAGCTTATGTGAAAGATGATAGGAGTTGGTCATAATTTTCCCTGTCTCGGAGGATTCAGAGTGGGTATTGGCCACGACAGGGCCGAACACATTAACGAGTTTCTCCTCGATTGGTTTATACATCCTTCCGGAGGCAATCCAGTCGGCATAGATGAGGGGTTTTACACCATAGGGTGTTTTTACCCTGGCATCTATTCCTATAATATTTTCCCTGAATTTTAAAAAATGGTTTTCATGACTCACGCTAAAAGCCTCCTGTATATAAAAACTATACTATATAAACTATCAATCTGCAATCTTCTTGTTTATACGTGGCCTCTCCAGTAAATCCTCCGGTATCCAGGCAAAAGGAGGAGAGTGATAGAAAAAAATTGACAGCACACCACTTTGGGAACAGAATGAAAAAATGGAAAAAGGAAGGGAACTTGTCCATACATATTCGATAATCGCTATCGACAGAAAAGAAGGGGTCATGGGTGGTGCCGTTCAGTCCCACTACTTCTCGGTAGGGGGTACTGTCATCCGGGCTAAGACCGATACGGGGGTGGTTGCCACACAGGCTATGGTTAACATGGATTATGGACCTGAGGGGTTAAGGCTTCTCAGTGAGGGCCTGAATGCTCATAAGGTCCTGGAAAGGCTGATAGAAGCGGACCCCGGCGAATCAATGCGTCAGGCGGCAGTCCTGGACTGCCGGGGAGGGATTGCCGCCCATACCGGCTGTAACACCATAGCAGAAGCCGGGCATCGCATAGGAAGAGAGTCCTCCTGCCAGGCAAACATGATGTTAAAGAATACGGTCTGGGAGGCCATGGCGGCAGCCTTTGAAAGGGCGGAAGGTCCACTGGCAGAGCGGATGCTCACAGCCCTCCAGGCTGCCGAAAATGAAGGGGGAGACATTCGGGGAATGCAGTCTGCTGCCATAAAAATTGTCTCCCTGGAAGATAAAGGAAATGTCAGAGAGAATGAGATTATGGATCTCCGTGTGGAAGATAGTCCCGAACCACTGATAGAACTCGCAAGGCTCATAAAGGTGCACAAAGCCTACACCCATGCGGACAGGGGCGATCTGGCCGTGGAGAACGGTGATTATGCCGGGGCCATGGAAGCGTATAAAATCGCCGAAGAGACTCTTCCGGACAACCTGGAGTTGAAATTCTGGAAAGCGGTCTCCCTCCTGAACGACCGGAAGTTTGATCAGGTAAAATACCTGCTCCAGGATATTTTTCAGGCCGATGAAAACTGGAGGCTTCTTCTGAAAAGGCTCCCCGCAGCCGGTATTATAAAAAATGAGAAGGAGATAATCGGGTTCATTGAAAGCCTGTAAAAATCGGATGGAAATAAAAATACGAAAAACAATCCCTGCCGATGAAGCGGCTGTCGGCGAGGTCTGCTTTGCCACCTTCAGGGATGGAAGGGATGAACGATTTCACAGACTAGCCGGCCTTAGGTGGGCCATCCCCTACCTCCGTTATGAGGCCGAAAACTGTTTTGTGGCGGTGGATGAAAAGGACCAGCCTGTCGGTTACATCCTTTCTGCCCTCGACTCCAAAGCGTTTAAAGCCGCTTTTCATAAACGGATGAGAGGGGAGATTAAAGAGGAACTGAAAAAAAGACGATCTGAGTTTACCTGTCGGGCCTACCTGAAAGAGAGCTTTCACAAACTCCACTACCTGGAAAATCTCCCTGGCTGGATCTCCCGGGAGTACCCGGCCCACCTTCACATCGATATCCATCCGAAGTATCAGGGGATGGGTCTTGGAGGGAAAATGATGGGTGAGATGCTGGGACACCTGAAGGGGGCGGAATGCCCCGGTGTACACCTGGGGGTAGGTACCGAAAATAAAGGAGCCATCCGTTTTTATGAACGATCCGGATTTCAGACCCTGAAGGTTTCCAGGAGACACCCGGTCACCTTCATGGGTTTAATATTCAAATGAGCTTTATGAAAGCGCTTCTATCAGCCCAATACCTTTGAAAGATCAATATCACCCGGTTCATCATACCGGAACTGAGCCTCCCCCACCCGCTCGGCAGGACCGATTCCAATGACCACCATACCGGCGGCCAAGCCGGCTTCAACCCCGGACCGGGCATCCTCCACAACAATGCACTCCTCCGGTTTAAGACCAAGATTTTTCGCCGCATGAAGGAAGAGATCCGGTGCAGGTTTGGCGTTTTTTACCGATCCGCCATCAGAGATATTATCAAAATATTCACCCACCTGAAGACCTTTGATCACCGTCCGGGCATTCTTGGAAGCCGATCCAAGGGAGATCTTTATACCCCTGCTTTTTAGTTCCTTCAGAATATCCAGTACTCCCGGGAGCATATCCGCAGGGGAGATTCCCTTTATATAATCAACATAGTAGGCGTTCTTTCGGGCAGCCATCTCCTTAAAATGGTCATCTGTAACAACCTTACCCTTCAGGAGCAGTTTCAAAGAGGCCTCCCGGGAGACCCCGCGCAGCTGGTCATTATCCTCCCGCGAAAATGAAACCCCTTCATCATCAGCCAGCCGTTTCCAGGCCAGGTAATGGTATTCCGCAGTATCGGTGATTACACCATCAAGATCGAATATGAAACCTTTAATATTACTCATCGCCCGCATCCTTATTTATGAATTACCGATATTATAATATGTTTGTGCTATAATATAAAAGAACGGAGAACGAAATATGATAAAAATGAAGAATGTTCTTAAAGCTGCCGCAACAGGCAGTTTCACCCTCCTGCTTGCAGCCTGTTATGGTATTGCTTATACAATGCAGACAAAAACCGGACGTGTCACCATCCTGGATCCTACAGAGACACCCATTCCAGACATTGAACTGACCCTGATAAAAAATCAGGACAGTGTTGTTGCCTCAATGACTACCGATGAACAGGGGCAGGCCGATTGGGAAATGGACATTTTCTCTTCCTATCAGCTGAAAATCGAAGATGCTGATGGTCCAGAAAATGGCGGTCCCTATGCTACAGAGATCATCACTATTGAGAATGACACGGCAACGGACTATTCAAAGATTATCACTTTGGAAGAGTAGGAGTGAACCAGGGGTTTCATCACCGATTTATTAAAGAAAGAGTTCCGGCTCCCGCCGGGATATGCAGGTTGCCACAAGCCAGTCGGAGATCTTCTGAATATCAGGGTCGTTCCAGCTTCTTGAACCGACGGCACAGGATTTTACACAGCCACTACACATAATGCAGCTTGCCGCAGCTGTCTTTACTTGCTCCGCTTCGATTTTAACAGCATCCACCGGACAGGCAGCCACACATTTACCGCAGAGGATACAGGTGGTATCCGCTGTTTCCGGTGCAATCCCTTCCGGAGGGGTCCATGTTTTATACGGTGAATTTCCCGGTATTACGGGGGGCTGAAAAACTTTCAACCCTTTCAAATCTTTTCGTTCATCAGGGGATGATAAAAGCCCCAGCTTTTTTTGAACAGAAACTCCGAATTCTGCAGCAAGGGAGAGATCCTTCTTATCCGGACGACCTTCAGCAACAGGGGCTGTGGAGTTCGAATAGGAGTGCTCACCAATGAAGGCCCCGCCGGCCACTGCCGAGAAACCCTGATCTTCTGCCAGGTCTTTCAGCTCAAGGAGGGCATCATCATAATGGCGGTTACCATAGAGAACCAGAAGAACAGCGGGACCACCCGTCCCATGAACCCTCTTCATCCGTTCCACGGCAATGGCCGGGAGTCTCCCGCCATAGACAGGTAAGGCGAAAACCGCAAGTTCGTCCGCTAAAACCGTATGCTCCCCCATCCCTTTGTCCCGTGTGAGATCCAAAGATGAGGGGATTAAATTAAAAGAGGAGGAAAACGCATCCGCAATTATCCTCCCCGTATTTGTGGGAGAGAAGTAGATCTCCCTAATCTTCTTAGTGCTCATGGTTCAGTATAATAAATAAAATCCTCATGATTATCCAGATAAAAAAGATCAGTCCGGGATTATCTCATTAAAAAGCGCCAGAAATTCATCCGTTGTCACATCACCAGCTATTCCAGCCGCGGAATAGGAAATATCTCCCGAAGCAACAGGAAAATCGATACACCAGTCGGGAGCATCCGCCGAGGCTGTTCCGACAAATCCATCGGAGGTGAAGTAGCCGGGGTTATCTATATTGGGAGCAAAGAGGATGGCATCAAAATCAGAGAGGTCCCAGGTCAAATTATTAGTTGTAACGAATTCCGCGAGATAGGCACGAAAATCTTCCAGATAGGTAAAAACCTGATCATCAGTCAGAGTCATGGGAAGCGTTGTACTTAACCCCACACTTCCTTGAGTATTCAATTCCGATCCTGTAAAATCCAGTCCACTGCTGTTAGTCGTCATCAAATCAATAAGCCGTCCATAACCGCCCTCTTCCGGCTCGGATTCATACTCACCACCGGTCGCATTAAACCATGCAGAAAATGCCTTCTTATACATTTCACCAATGCTGTACCCGGTAAAAATATCATCCGCATCAGTGGTCGTAATTGATTCAGGAACAAGGGCAAGTGAGACGGCACCCTGATCCAAATCCGTTTTAGCCACACAGCGATAAATATAGTTTCCACCGAAAACATCTCCCCTATTCCATTCGCTACCCTTAAGAACTGTCATCAAATATTGTTTAAAAAAGGTATCATCATCCTCAAGGTCGGCCCTGAGGTAACGGATATTGGCGTTTATATAAAAGTTCCCATCCTTCTCCCAGGCCTTAAGCCAGAGTCTATCGGGGGAGTTCATTTCGGAAGCATCCTGTGAAAGATTAAGAGCCGACAGCTCGGTTACACTTCCATATTCAGCATCATCGGTATTAAAATCGGCTCTATAATATATACCATCATCGGTTTCGGTCCCGGCAACCCAGGCCGTTCCTTCAAAATTATTCCCATCCTCTGTGAACTCAAGATACAGAATAAGAGCATCATCTTCCCAGCATTCAAGGGTGTAATCCCCTTCAATAGTACCTTTTTCAATCAGATAACCGCTCTTTGTACCCGTAGAAGGAATATTCGTCCAGGAATCATTCTCTGCCAGATAGGCCATAAAATCATCATTATTCAATACATTAATCTCAACACTATCCAGGAGGTCCCGGATAAATTCAATAACATTCTCGGCCATAAGGTTGAACTCGTTTCTTACAGGATTATATAAGTAGGCGAGGTGAGTGATGACCGTATCACTGACATCCACACTGTCCCTGCCAGCCGTAGATGAGCTCAATGAATCGGGGAAGGAAACAAGGGCTGCGGATATTCCGGTATCCACCCCATCCACGGTTCCATTGGGATCACAGGCTGCAAATAGCAGGAAGATCGAAATCATACAGACCAGTTTAAAAAACATTTTCACATTAATACTCCTTAATATTGATAGAACCTTAATCCATGAATTACTTAAAGGCCTCATTCAACCGCTGAAGTTCTCCAGACCATCTTTCCAGCTCCGGGGTCTCAAGGATCAGGGGGATATTGTCAAACCGTTTATCCGCCATAATCTTTTCAAAAACTCCCCAACCCATTGTTCCTTCTCCCAGGGGAGCATGCCGGTCCACCCGGCTGTTCAAAGGCTTTTTAGCATCATTCAGGTGCATCCCTTTCAGGAATTTAAACCCTATCAGCCGGTCAAATTCATCCCAGACATCTTCAAATCCCTCTTTCAGATCATAACCGGCAGCCCAGGAGTGACAGGTATCAATACAGACCCCCATCCTTTCATCCTTACCCACAAGTTCGATCAATCGCTCCAGATGTTTAAAGTCATTACCCAAAGCAGAACCCTGACCGGCTGTGTTTTCGATTATCAGCCTGACTTTTTCTGTCTCGGAAATTGCCGTCTTAAGAGAGTCCGCAATTAATTTTAAACCGGACTCTTCATCCCCCTCCAACCGACTCCCCGGATGGAAATTCAAACCAGTCAGCCCGAGGGCTTCACATCGGCGACATTCATCTATGAATGACTCGAGGGATTTCTTCCTTTTTTCATCATCGGGATTGGCCAGATTAATCAGGTATCCATCGTGGGGTAGGACCTGAAAAGGCCTATAACCGAATTCATCCATTGCGTTCTTAAACCCGGAGATATCCTCTTCTGTTAAAGGCCTGGTCAGCCACTGCCGCTGATTCTTTGTAAACATGGCAAAAGCAGTTGCACCAAGCCTATTTGCGTTCTCCGGAGCCTTGAATAAGCCGCCGGAAATTGAAACGTGAGCGCCTGTATATTTCATGATTAATAAAGTAGTTCGAAAGCGAGCAGATCCCAATATTTATTCGGGAATATTCTACATTTTTTTTTAAAATAGATTATTATTAATATGCGAATTATTTTTGACCAAAGATGAATGGAGAAACAATGACGAATTCAAGCAAATTCCGAGTAATAATTACTATCCCGGTATTTACCTATACCTTAGTATGTATACTTTTATCAAACATGCTTATCGGGATCAATTTCACTGACAGTATAAAAATTATTCTTCCCCTGGGAATCATAGGAGCTCTCTTTTTGAATCTGGTGCTTGCTTCCAAAATCAAGCTCTTCAACAATTCGAAAAGTCCGGTGCCGGCTCCGGAAGAAACAGAGAAGTATAAAAAATACTTTGATACGATTGGAGGAACCCCCTTAAAAACTCTTCTCATATTCTTATTATCAGCAATAGCTGTGAATGTCATCTTGAATTATTATATTA
This sequence comes from Spirochaetales bacterium, assembly GCA_016342585.1. Classification (GTDB taxonomy): domain Bacteria; phylum Spirochaetota; class Spirochaetia; order UBA9216; family UBA9216; genus JAEINK01. Next base: position 72,403 of record JAEINK010000007.1, on the reverse strand, counting down.
ACAGGACCAATGAACTTCCGTCAGAGCTAATTTTATCCTTCTCTCTGTTGATGTTTTCCGTTTCTATGCTGGCAGCAAGTTTCAGCTATGTCCTTCTTGATCGTCTCATCTTAAGGCATTTTGACAACCTGAACATCAATGTTTACCCAAAAGATCTTATGGCGAATAGACAGAAAAGTAAAAATATAATCATCCCTGCCTTCATGGCTATAATGTCCCTAATGATCGCTTTTTTCCTCACCTTTATTCAGCTCATGAATTTACTGAGTCAGGGGGCAGATCCAAATACCGTTCTTTCCGGAATTATATCTTCATCACTACCTTACTTCCTTATTTACCTTGGGATCGTCATTTCGCTGGTATTAATCTGGAGCAGAAACACGGCGCTACTCTATGCCCTTGTGAATGGAAGACTTGAGGAGATGATCTCCGGAGAAAAAGATCTGACAAAGAGGATTAACATATGTTCAGTCGATGAAATTGCAACTCTCAGCGGTAGAATTAATGTCTTTAGTGATATTATTCGTGATCACCTTAAATCTACTGAATCGATGTTCAATGAACTCAGCTCCTATCAGGAGAAGCTTTTTGAGAATATCTCCGAGTCATCCTCGGGTGTAACTGAAATCTCCAATTATAATTCGTCTCTCTTCGGTATAATCGAAAAAGAGTATGAACTGGTAAAAGAATCAATGATAACCGGAAATGAACTGATTCAGAACATTGGTAAGATCGTAACAAAGGTCGTGGAGCAGTCCAAGTCTGTAAATGAATCATCGGCGGCTGTTGAAGAGATGATTGCGTCCATAAGCGAGGTAACGACCAGGACCAGCCATGTGAAGGAAAACACCGAAAAGATCAAGGGGATCTTCACTAGCGGACAAAGCAAGATAGACAAAACCGTATCTTCTGTATCAAAAGTCTCTGAATTCTCGAATAGCCTTTCGGAAATAAATAATCTCATATCGGGGATTGCCGCCCAGACAAACCTCCTGGCCATGAATGCGGCTATCGAGGCGGCTCATGCGGGAGAGGCGGGAAAAGGGTTCTCCGTTGTCGCCGATGAGATCAGGAAGCTCGCTGAAAATACAGCAATACATACGAAAACAAGTTCAGAAAATCTGAAACAGATTAGTGGAGAGATTGAGATTTCCCTTTCGGTTGCCCGGGAAACCGGTGAGATTTTCAAGGAAATGAGAACTGGTATTTCAGAAATTGATGATGAAGCTTATTCAATTTCCCAGTCAATGACCGAACATGACCTTGCCAATAAGCTCGTGCTGGACCAGCTAACAGATACAAAAGAAATTGCTGACGAACTGAACAGTATTACAGGGAATATCTCCCGGGGCGGGGAAACCATGCTCAGGGCATTGAAAGAACTGGAAGCAAACTCCACCACATCTCTTAAAAATTGCGGAGAGATATCCGACAAAAATGACAAAATGAAGTATAGCATTGAAAATCTGCTTTCTATAACAGAGAAAACAGATAAGATCAGTTCTGCCACAAAAAAACTGGTCAAATCCTTCAAAGTTGATTAGTATATAATAAATATTTAATATAGGAGCCGATAATGATCCAATGGATATCACAATTTAGTCCCATAATTCAGGCCTTAATTGGAACACTTTTCACCTGGGCTGTTACCGCCCTTGGTGCCGCGGTTGTGTTCTTCTTTAAAAGTATAAACAAGAAAGTTCTTGATGGAATGATGGGTTTTGCCGCCGGGGTAATGATCGCGGCCTCATTCTGGTCCCTCCTGGCACCAGCCATAGAATTAAGCGAAGAAATGGGCGGATCTGCCTGGATTCCGGCCGCTGTCGGGTTCCTCATGGGGGGAGCAATGCTTTTCATCGTTGATAAAACTCTTCCACACCTTCACCCCGGAATGAAGATGGAAAATGCAGAGGGAAAAAAAACAAGCTGGCAGAGAAGCATACTCCTGGTCATGGCGATAACAATTCATAATATTCCTGAAGGACTGGCAGTAGGAGTGGCTTTCGGTGCTGTTGCTGCGGGAATTCCTTCAGCATCAATAGCGGCGGCCGTTGCCCTCGCCATAGGTATTGGCATACAGAACTTCCCCGAAGGAGCCTCGGTTTCTGTTCCCTTAAGAAGGGAAGGGTTCTCACGCCGAAAAGCATTTTTATATGGACAGGCCTCGGGTATCGTTGAACCTATTGCGGGAGTTCTGGGAGCAATTGCTGTAATTGTATTCCGACCAATACTCCCCTATGCTCTGGCCTTTGCTGCCGGTGCTATGATTTATGTTGTTGTGGAAGAGCTGGTTCCTGAGAGCCAGAGGGATACACATTCTGATGTGGCGACAATCGGAGCAATGATCGGTTTTACCGTGATGATGACCCTCGATGTCGCATTAGGCTAAATCTAAAAGAAACAAAAACTCAATCGTCCGTTACATCCCCTTGTAACGATCCACGGGAATTGAAAAACAGAAAACCGTCCCTTCTTCTTCGGAAGAGGTGAAGGATATATCACCACAAAGGATTTTCTCTCCAAACAGTTTCATTGAATAGGTCCCAATCCCCCGACCGTCACCATCCTTGGTTGAAAAATTCCTTTGGAAAATTCGCAGCTTAATCTCTTCCGGGATAGCCCTTTTATTCCAGACATAAAATCTAAGTATATCCTTCTCCTTCTCCTTCTCCTCCTCAACCCAAAGTCGAACTTCGCCCCCCTGATCAGTGGCTTCAAGTGCATTTGTGAGCATATTGGTAATTATCCGGATAAGGAGAGAAATATCTGTCCGAAAGGTAATCTCTTTTTCGGGAGGGTCGAAGGTAAGTTTTTTTGTATCGGCTGAAGGATGGCCCGCAATATAGCTATGGAGCTCCTGAATAAAATCGGAATAATTTACCTGATCATATATTGGTGTATAATTAATAGCATCATTCACCAATAAATACCGCTGTATCTCCACCTCTTTATTCATCCGGAGGGCCGAATTGTGGATCATCCTGGAAAGAGATAACTGGCGCTCCCGGTTTTCAGTGGTCGAAAGAATTTCACTGGCACCCATGATCCCGCTGAGAATATTTCGAATATCATGAAAAAAAGTCCTCTCCAGAGCCGCCCTCTGCTGCTGAATTGTAATATCCTGAAGAAAAAGAAGAACCAGCTTTATATTATTGATTTTAAGAGGTTGAGCTCTGACAAGCAGGGCCACATCGATGTCTTTGTCATCATGTTTACAGCTTAGCACACAGATTCGTTTCTCGGGAACCTCATTGTTAAGAGCCGAGACGATGGCAAGAGCAGCACCGCAGGTTGAGCAATATTTTGAGGTACCGCATCCCCCCTCCTCCAGACTGGAGTAATTACAGTCGAGGACTTCTCCGGGACGAAGCCCGAGAGATTTTTCCGGGTCATCAAAACCAAGCATTTTCAGAAAATCATTATTGACAGAGACAATCTGGCGATGATTATTAAGGACAGCCAGAACTCCACCAACAGTATTTAAAAGTCCGGAAATCAAAGGATTTTCACAAACGAGCTTCAGCTCATATTGAAACTGCTCATTATCCGCCCTTTCCGCGGGGGCAAAGTACGTTTTCATAATGTCCTGCCTCTTAAATATTATTAATTATTTCACTACAAACATTTTACAACCGTTTTAGGATTTTTGCATTAATACTTTATGTGTATCTCCAATGTATAATTGACTTTATCCCTCCCTGACCGTAAGATCCTAACCAGAACAGTAAGACGAGGAAACAGAAATGACAACGCGAATTGATTTACGAAGCGATACAATAACCAGACCATCCAGAGAGATGAGAAAAGCAATGGCCCGCGCAGAAGTCGGTGATGATGTTTATGCCGAAGATCCTACCGTAAATGAACTTCAGAAAAAAGCAGCCCAGATTACCGGTAAGAAAGATGCTCTCTTTGTTTCTTCAGGCTCCATGGGAAATCTAATCCCTCTGATGATATTAGCGGGAAGAGGAAAAGAGGTCCTGACCCATAAAAACAGCCATATTATCCATTATGAACTCTCCTCCTGCGCAGCAATCGCCGGGGTAACACCCATACAGGTAGAAGGGGAACGGGGTATCCTTACCCCGAAGAATCTTGAATCCCACCTGAGGGATGAAAGCGCCTACGATATGCCTCGAGTCGGTTTGATCGAAATTGAAAACAGCCACAATAAAGAGGGGGGCACCTGTTATACAAAGGATCAGCTGAAGGACCTTCAGGACTTTGCTAAAAAGAACCGCATTCCTATCCATATGGATGGCGCCCGGCTTTTTAATGCTTCCCTGGCATCCAATACACCTGTTAAAAAGATTTGCTCCTATGTAGATTCCCTCACCTTCTGCCTTTCAAAAGGATTGGGAGCTCCGGCAGGATCCATGCTCTGTGGGGATACCCCATTCATAAATGAGGCACGAAGGGTTAGGAAGATGCTTGGTGGAGGAATGAGACAAGTGGGGATCCTTGCCGCGGCAGGGATATATGGTCTTGAAAATAATATAACCCGTCTGATAGAGGATCATGAAAACGCTAAAAAACTGGCAATGGTCATATCAGAAACCTCCTGGGGGCACATCGACCTGGATACTGTAGAAACTAATATTATCTATTTTGATACGCCCGGAAGAAAAGCCCCGGAAATTGTTGATGCCCTTGGAAAGAAGGGAATAATTGTCGGAGCCATGGGCCCCAGACAGATAAGGATGGTTACCAGTCTTGCGGTCAGAAATGAAGAGATCGATGAGGCATGCAAAATCATTCGTGAATTAAAACTATAAACCATTAAAATAGTAAAAACCCGCCAAACAGGAAACCCTATCCGGCGGGTTTTAGATCCCGACACATTAACAATGTCCCGGGTTTATTAAAAAAGCCTGCTGATATTACACAGCCTAGAGTGATTTCCCCAATACCCTATTCAGCCTCTTTACAAATTCAGCGGGCTTTTTAACCATCATGCCCTCGGCAATCATTGCCTGCTCCAGCAGAAGAAAAGAAACATCCTCGAGAACAACCTTATCCTCGGTATTCTGAAGCTTTGTCACGATCTCATGATCGGGATTCACCTCAAGGATGGGTTTGATATCCGCCATATCACCCTGACCCATAGCCTTAAGCATCTGCTGCATCTGAGCCGTAGGATCATTATCATCCGTTACAATACAGGAAGGTGAGTCTGAAAGTCGGGAGGAAGCCACGACATCCTTGACCTTGTCACCGAGAATCTCTTTGATCTTGTCAAGAACAGGTTTCAACTCCTCCTCTTTCTTCTTGTCGACATCAGTCTTAAGATCCTCATCCGAACTTGATTTATTAACAGCCTTGAAATCCTTCTCTTTATACTTACCGAGAGTGGGAACAACGATTTCATCGATCTCATCATCCATGATGAGGATCTCCCACCCTTTCTTTTTATAGGCTTCAAGCAAAGGTGAGTTTCTTAAAGTATCCTCATTATCACCGGTAATGTAGTAGATGCCCTTCTGATCTTCAGGCATCCTTTCAACATAGTCTGCAAGACTTGTATAACCATCTTCAGAATCTGTTGTTTTGAATCGGACAAGCTCCATGAGGGATTCCCTGTTTGCATAGTCGCTGTAGAGCCCCTCCTTAAGAGGTCGATTGTACTGTTTGATGAAATCCAGGTACTTATCCGCATTATTCTCGGCAAGCCCTTTAAGTTCAGAAAGGACCTTTTTTACAGAGGAGCTTCGGATATTTGTCATGATCCTGTTCTGCTGAAGAATCTCACGACTTACATTCAAGGGGAGATCTTCCGAATCGATAACACCCCTGAGGAACCTTAAATATACGGGCATAAGCTCTTTTTCATCGTCGGTGATAAAAACACGGCTGACATAAAGCTTAACACCAGGTTTGAAATCGGCCTGAAACATGTCAAAGGGAGCTTTCTTCGGGATATAAAAAAGAGTTGTGTACTCCTGTGTTCCTTCAGCCTTTGTATGAATATAGTGAAGGGGCTCTTCAGAATCGTGACCAATGGTTTTATAAAACTCATTATAATCCTCATCGGTTAGCTCGGATTTGGATCTTTTCCAGATGGCCGAAGCATTGTTGATCTGTTCAACTTTGTGCTCAATAACCTCTTTTTTATCATCTCCCTCGCCTTCATAACTCTTCTGATCATACTCAAGAAAAATAGGAAATGCGATGTGATCCGAATATTTCTTTACAAGCTGTTCAAGCTGCCATCTGTTGGCATACTCTTCGCCCTCTTCATTCAGGTAAAGCTTGATGGTGGTTCCAAAAGTTTCCCTTTCGGACTCTTTAATCGAATAGGAGCTCTCACCATCACTGGTCCACATCCAGGCCTTATCCTCACCAGCCTTGCGGGAAATAACCTCAACCTTATCGGCAATCATAAAACAAGAGTAAAATCCCACACCAAACTGACCAATAAGATTTGAATCCTTTTTGGCGTCTCCTGTCAGCTGGGATAAAAAGCTCTGAGTTCCGGAACGGGCAATGGTTCCCAGATTCTTATCCAGATCCTCTTCGTTCATTCCAATTCCTGAATCTGCTATTGTAAGGATCTTCTTTTTCTCATCGTCAAAGGTAATATCAATCCTTGGATTAAAGTCGAGTTTTTTATACTCATCATCAGTAATCGTCAGGTATTTCAGTTTATCCAGCGCATCTGAGGCATTGGATACAAGCTCCCTTAAAAATATTTCCTTGTGGGAATAGAGGGAGTGAATGATCAGCTTTAGAAGCTGAGAAACCTCCGTTTTGAATTTTTTGTTGGACATGACTCTTTAATTCTCCTATCAGCTTGTAATGTTAATGGCGCATAAAAAACGCTTTGAAAGTAGTTATTTATGAGAATATAATAAATTTTTCACCAAAGGCCAAACATGAAACCCAGATATTGTATAAAAATTACCTACCGATTATACTTTGCCTATGGACGATGACCCTTACCCTGAACCTATAAGCCGGAACCTGCGCTGATGACAATGACTTTCATAGCCCTGGTTCTCCTTCTTCTGATGTCTTCCCTTTTTTCAGCCACTGAGACCGCTTTTACCTCTCTCTCCTTGCTGAAGATTCGGGAACTGATTATAAAAAACAGTAAGAATGGGAAAAAAGTAGAAGCGATGATGGAGAAGCCCGAAATTCTCCTTACAACAATACTGATCGGAAATAATCTGGTAAACATTGCGGCCTCTTCCCTGGCAACCCTGGCTACTGTAAAACTTTTCGGTAACTATGCGGTAGGTGCATCCACGGGAATCCTCACCCTTTTAATCCTGATTTTCGCAGAAGTCACACCAAAGCAGATAGCCATTAACCGGTGCGGAGAGATCGCTATGGCCGCGGTAGTTCCGGTACAGGTTCTCTCCTGGGTCTTCCGACCCTTTATCTGGATAATAAACCTTGTCAGCAACAGGATAACAAGAATCTTTGCCAGAACAGAGGCGGATCAGATCTCCCTGGAAGGACTGCTACATCTAATGACCATGGCAAACGCCCAGGGTGTGGTTAAAGATTATGAACAGGATCTGGTAAAAGGGGTTTTCAGGTTCAATAATGTAACCGCCGGTGCGATCATGACTCACAGAACAGAAGTCTTCAGTCTCGATCAATCTATCAGCCTTAAAGAGGCTCTTCCATTGATCCACGATTCAGGGTTTTCCAGAATCCCGATATTCAGGGATAATTCTGAACAGATTACCGGAGTGATCCTGGCAAGTGACGCGGCATCCACCCTGATGACAGGGGAAGAGCAGCTCAAGCTGAAAGAGATCGCCAGGGAAGCCATCTTCGTTCCTGAAAACCGGAAGCTCAACAAGCTCTTCCACCAGTTTAAAAAAGAACATTTGAACCTGGCGGTAGTCCTCGATGAATACGGTGGTCTGGCGGGAATTGTGAGCCGGGAAGATGTAATTGAAGAGCTTATGGGAGAACTCTGGGATGAAAATGAATCGGTGGAAAGTGAAAAAATAGCGGAAACAGGTAAAGGCCTGTACAGGATTCAAGGTGATACAAGCCTTCATCAGGTTCACGATATCCTGGACATTCACCTGGATTACAGCAAAAACTTTCAGACCATCGCCGGATATATGGTAGAGATTTTAGATCGGTTCCCCCACGAGGGAGAAACAATATCCGTTCCGGGAGCAGAACTTACTGCAGAAAAGGTTGAGAAAAACAGGATAAAAACCTTAATCTGCAGGATAGTTCCGATAGACGAAGACAAAAAAAATTAAATATTTAATTTTCCATCTTTGGTAATAACAACCTCTTTCCCATCTTCCATAATCGCCAGAGTCGTCGGTTTTAGAACCAGACCATCAAGATGGATCAATGCTTCGGCATCGTCATCATAGTTGCTTCCTATAGCAAAATGACAAGTTTTATATACCTTCTCGTCACCAAGCATATTTCCGGTAATAGTAGCCGCTGGATTCAATCCGATTCCCAATTCTCCAAGCGAGCGGGCATTTTTTTTATAGGCTTCACCTGCCCCGGCAGGGATTTTTCCCTCTTTCTCATAAGCAATAGCATTCTCTTCTGCTAAAGTGATAGTTTTCAGGAGTTCTTCCGCCTCTTTACCTCCAGTAACAGAGACAGCAAAACCATTACGATATTCAACGCGGATAGGCTCTTCTATCAGAATAATTCCATTGTAGGAGGAGATGGAACCATCAAAAACAATAACCCCTTCAGAACTCCCCACCTCGGGAGAGATGAAAGTTTCACCGGCAGGCAGATTGCCCCCGGCCCCCGGCCTGGAAAAATCGCCATCGTCCAGCATCCCTTTTCTCGCCTGGACCCCAAAGGTAATGTCTGTTCCTCCGGGAGCTGTCACACGGATAGATGCGGCCTTATCAAATATTTCCTTAACCCAGAGGGCTTCCTTTTTCAGCCGGGCATAATCGATAGGTACCATGTTCGTAAACATATCAATAGTTGTTGACGGTGACCAAAATGATCGGGTCTGTTTGGACTTCAAGAGATAATGAAATGTGTTATTGATTGACTTTCCCTCATATTCGAAGGGTTCGGTAATAGCCATAAAATCCTTTCCCAACTTGTCATGACTCATGGAGATGAGTACATCCGGAGCAGCACCGATGGCTCCGATCACACAATCCTCGGCAAAGGAGAGCTGGTTTTTTATGTCCTGATAAACAAGGACGGTTTTTGCGCCTGCATCGTTAGAGGCCCTGTATAAGGCCTGTGAGATTTCCGAAACTTCTTCTTCCGGGTTTGTAATAATAAGGACTTTTTCATCTTTTTTAACCTGAAGGGCATCATTGATGGCAACCCTGGCGGCGTTCATTAGTTGTGGATTAATCTGATTAATTGTTTTCATTATTGAAAGGTAAACCCCGAATCCCCTCCGGTCAAGCCCGGAATTCTAAAGACCTGAGCAAATGTATTCAAATTGGTGGGTGCTTTCAGGGTATTTGCAAAACCAGAAAAATTATCTAAAATACTACCATGATTAGAACAATTATTTTTGCCCTTGTCTTTTGGGTAACACTCATACTCTTAAGTGTTTTCTTTATTCCCCTTGGATTTCTGAATCTGTTCAAACTTAAAAAGAGTGAAGAGAAATTCTTAATTTGGATGACTGCCGCCTGGTCAAAATTCATGTTCTTCGTTGCCGGTCAGAAATTCGAGTTTGAGGGTATGGAAAAAATCCCTGAGCATAACAGAATTTGCTTTGTTGCTAATCATCAAAGCTACGGTGATATTCCAATGGTCATGGGATTTATGGGGAAAAGGGTCGGTTTCATTGCCAAAAAAGAGTTGAACAGGGTTCCCATCCTAAACTTTTGGATTCGCGCCATCCACTGTATCTTCATCGATCGCGGCCAGGGAAGACAGGCTTTAAGAGCCATTGAAACGGGAATGGAACAGATAACAATGGGATACCCTAAAGTCCTCTTTCCTGAAGGAACCAGAGCAAAAAACGGAAAAATGAAAAAATTCAAAGCAGGCGGCCTTCAGATGGCTGTCAGATATGATATAACTATCGTTCCCATCACCATAAATGGACTCTTCCGCTGTTTTGAGGAGACGGGAAGAGTAACAGCGAATACAACTAAAATCACGATTCACAACCCAATCGAAACCGTCGGTATGGATAGGGAAGAGAGAAAAGCACTCACCGGAAAAATTGAGCAGATAATCAGCTCGGCCCTCCCGGAAGAGTTTCGTTTAGCAGAATAAATATTCCATCAACAGGAGATAATAATGCACCTAGTATGTCTGGACCTCGAAGGGGTACTGATTCCGGAAATCTGGATCAATTTTGCAGAAAAAACAGGTATTGAAGAGTTAAGATTAACAACCAGAGATATACCCAATTACAGTGTTTTAATGAAAAAACGCATAGGGATTCTCAAAGAAAACAACCTTAAGCTGGCCGATATCCAGGAAGTGATCGGCACAATGGATCCCATTCCCGGAGCTGCTGAGTTTATGAACAATTTAAGGGAAAAAACCCAGGTGGTAATCCTTTCAGACACATTCACCCAGTTTGCCAAACCAATGATGAAAAAACTGTCATGGCCCACTATCTTCTGTAACTCTCTTGTCATTGATGAGAATGACTGTGTTGTAGATTTCGCCCTCAGACAGCAGGATGGAAAACGCAAGGCTGTTGAAGGTTTTCATTCCATGGGACTGAAAGTCATTGCGGCAGGAGACTCCTACAACGATCTTACCATGATCAGAAAAGCGGATGCCGGAGTTTTGTACTGTCCCCCGGATAACATTGTTCAGGAAAACCCCGATCTGCCTGTAGCCGTTAATTATAAACAGCTCATGATGGAAATTGATAAGAATAGAGACCTTTAATCGTTTAAAAGGAGTTCGATCGGGAAAAAACTATGGATTTCGAGTTATTTCATATGATTTTTTACATACCCGAGTTGACAAATGTTATTTTATAGGCCATTCTTATTTGAATAACAGGGAAACCTGAATTAATTGCTAAAAAGGAGCGGATACATGACTTATATCAGAGATTTTCAGCTTTCAGCTGTAGTATATAAGAACTTTGTGTCTGCCATTTTCTTCTAGGAATATATATTTTGAGAAGTTGCCGCAGTCATGAAGACTGCGGTTTTTTTTTAGCCCGTGGAAAATGGATTTTCCACGAACGAAAAGACCGTACTATTGAAGTACGGTCTTTTTTTTAAAAAAAGGAGTTGGGTATATGTTAACCCACGATTCAGCGGATCTCCGTGCTCTGGAAGAGGGCAGGAGGGACATGGGAAGAGAAATCAGGGCCATAAGGTTCGCCGATTCTATCGCGGCAGCAAATGCAGCCAGGGTAAGAATCAATGGTTCATCCTTCAAAACCGGATCTTCGGCAGTAAAGAGTGGTTCCTCCCCCTGGTGGACAGGAATCTGTGCCGGATGTGGACAAAGACTTGAAAAGTTGGGAAAGGGTCTGATTAACCTGGGAACAAAACTTCGGGATGCTGCCGAAGCAAAACAGGGAAATGTAAGACCATCAGGATTTCAGGTCTAAGTCGAATCGAAAGGAAAACGACAAGGAGGGAAGTAATAATGATGATAATGGTAGGCTTTCGGAAATAATTCCAATTGAAAGAAATTAACGGCCGGAAAGGAGATCACCTTCTCCGGCCTTTTTTTGTAGAAAAATTATACACGGTTCTATAAATAAAAGATAATTCCAAACGAATCAATATTTTTAAATTATAAACTCTCTCCCACAATCTCTTCGGCCCTGGTTTTAAAACGACGATAGGCTTCACCGACCCTGTCCAATGCTCGTCTTCCTGCAAGACCATCATGTTCCTTCCCGGCAGTTTCAGCCTCGAAAGCACAATCCCCCATCTGCTTTGCCTCAAGATTCCAGCTGCCTCCCTTGATGGAGTGAGCACTTTCACGAAAGGTATCCCACTCTTCAGCAGCAAGGGCATCTTCCATGACGGGTATTTGACCAGCGACCTTTTCGACCTGACTTTTAAGGAGTTTAAGGACAAGGTCCGTCTTCCCCATAAAAGTATCCTTAGCCTCCTCAAGATTAAAAATATCAAGGGGGTCAGAGGAGAGATCGGCAAAAATATCATCCTGATTTTGGGAAGTATATACCAAGGAAGAATCCTCATCATCAAAATCCTCTTCAATAGGCTTTGTCTGAATGGATTCCTCGACAGAGGGTAACTCTTCGAATGATTCATCCTCAACGGACAGTTCTTCTATTGGCTCCAGCTCATCTGAAACAGCTTCGAGTTCTCCGATCTCTGTAATCTCATCGACAAGACATTCGCCATCTTCCAGCTCTTCAAGGCAGGCAATCTCTTCTCCCAAATATTTATATAGTACAGGAGAGATATCCCTCTTTTTAAAGGGTTTGGTCAAAAAATCCGTCATCCCTACCGAAAGGCATTTGTCTTTTTCACCCTTGATAGCACTTGCAGTAACAGCAACGATGGGTATTTTAACTCCCAACTCTCTAATCTTCATGGTTGCCTCATAACCGTTCATCTCCGGCATCTGAACATCCATAAAGATGATATCAAACTCATCCCTTTCTACGGCGCGAACGGCTTCAAGCCCATTATTCGCAATGGAAACCATCTGGCCAAGATTCTCAAGGATAGTTTTAAAGAGCTGCTGATTAACCTCATGATCTTCGGCAACGAGGATGTTTCCATTGCCAAGACTCATTTCATCATCCCTTAAAGTTGAAGCAGAGTGTTCCAGGATCTCGGAAACAAGTCCCTCTTCCCACTTTTTGCAATAGGAGAGAAAGAGCTTCCGCCTTTTGACTGGTTTATCCAGATAATCTGAAAACCAGTTTAACAGTTTCATTTTGGGTTCAATCGTTCCCTTTCCCGCCGGGCTTAGCAGAAAAAGCGCTGTATCCTTAAGGTCTTCACTGGTCTTCACCTCATTGGCAAAATGCCAGCCATCCATCCTAGGCATGACCAGGTCGACAAAACAGGATTTAAAGGGGTTCCCTGAGGCATGAGCCGCTTTCAACATCTCCAATGCATCCTGACCACAAGTAGCCGTTTCAACCCGGCAGCCCCACTCTTCAATATATCGCTTAAGAACATTAAGAGAGTTCAGATTATCATCAACAATGAGAACGGAATGGTCGGGAAACCTGTTATTCGTAATATTTCTATCATCATCTTGAAGGGCTTCAAATTCGGCGGTAAACCAGAACGATGACCCCTCATTTTCCAGACTTTCGACACCAATCTTACCATTCATCATTTTTGAAAGTTTTTTGGAGATCGATAATCCCAGACCAGTACCGCCATATTTCCTGGTAGTCGAAGAGTCAACCTGGGAAAATTCTTTGAAAAGTTTGCTTTTCTTTGCCTCAGAAATTCCAATCCCCGTATCTCTCACCACAAATTTAACAATACAGCGATTATCCTGGATGGACTCCAATCGGGCGGTTGTATGAATTTCACCGGATGCAGTAAATTTTATAGCATTATTCACAAGGTTAACGAGGATCTGTCTCAGCCTTACAGGATCTCCTATAATCCTGTCCGGGACCTCAGCCCCTATATCCAGAATCATCTCAAGTCCCTTGCGGTGTCCCTCAAGAACAACAAGATCCATGGCATTTTCGAGAATTTCGTAAAGCCCCATCTCAATTGCTTCAAGTTTGAGTTTACCGGCTTCGATTTTTTCAAAATCCAGAATGTCATTTATAAGGCTTAAAAGAACATCGGCAGAAAACTGAACCTGTTCTGCATACTCCTGCTGTTCCGGATCGAGGGCAGTATCGAGCAAGAGCTCGGTCATTCCGATAATTGTATGAATAGGAGTTCGTATCTCATGGCTTGTATTGGCAAGAAATTCAGACTTTGTCCGGGTAGCCAGCTCTGCCTCATCCCGGGCTCGTTCCGCCTGACGGCTTGCCGATGTGAGTTTTTGTATTAGTTTATAATGTTCGGTAATATCCTCAAGGCATAAATTCAGAATCCAGGAATCCTTTTCCGGATGAGGAATCAAATGCATTCGCAGTTTATACCAGCAATCTTCTCCATCTTTACCTGGAAAATGAACTTCCATTACAACATTATCTTTAACTCCACCTTTAATGGAATCCATCCCATTTCTGAATTTATGCTGATCCTCCAGATTTAGAAAGTCGGAAAAGTCCTTACCTTCCAACTCCTCCCGGTTCCGATTTAACATTCGCTCCAAACTTTTATTTGCCATGCGAATAGTACCACTACTTCCTAAAATGGCTACACCAAAAGCTGAATAGAGGATTGTATTGTGGTAAACACTTTCGGGAATTTTCAACAATGCTCCTCCACGCTTAGAAGTTAGCCTTTAGCACTTCTGTGGCTTTACGGAAAAGCTTATCCGGCTTAATAGGTTTAATTATATAACTTTTCACCCCATAGCTGACTGCTTTCGCCACAGTCTCCTTTTTTGTGAGTGCGGAGAAGATAATTATAGGAATTTTAATTCCCCTCTGTTTCAAATTATGCAGGACTTCAAAACCATTCATTTCCGGCATGACAAGATCAAGAAAAACAACATCAAAATCGGAAGCATCTTTGACACTATCTACAAATAGTTTTCCATTTTCAAAAACAGAACAGCTCCAACCAGCCTCACCGACAACCGTTTTAACCAGTTCCTGAATGATTAAATCATCATCCACAACAGCGATATTAATATCCCGTCCACCCGCAAGGCTCTCCTGCTGAAATCTTAACTCTATGGACTCCTGTTTATTGGAACGGGGAGCTGTTTTGGTAAGCAGCTTTGCCGCAGCGGTATCGTGAGCAATATTATCGGCCTTAATTCCTATCAGATCATCCATCGCTTTATCAAGAGAATCGGCAACCCCGATCCCTTTAAGCTCACCATGCTCATTTACATATTTATTTACATATTCAATAGAGGTAAGTATTTTTATATACTTATTTGGACTCCCGGTCTCTTCCTTCAGAACATTCAGTAGAGCTTCCAGCTTTTCCGATTCAGAGGGCCCAATTTCCAGATTACTCATCATGACGAGGATCTTGGGGCTCTTGACTTCATATAATTCCAGCAGTTCCCGAATTTTAAAACTTAAAAGTTCAATTTTTTCCTTATTCAGTCCCCGCGCAATTTCCACAAACAGGATATCATCATTGAAATGAGCTTCGATGATACAGGGTGTATTATCGATAGTCACAGAGACATTCAGAAGTTCGGAGACAGTATTCAGGAAGGCATCTATTTTCAGAGGTTTATTAAAAAATTTAACGATATTATAGCGCGAAACCTGAATTATTTGTTCCTTGCTGATCTTGTTGGAGATCATAATGACCGGAACTTTCGATACATTCGGATTGGCAGCTCTCTCAGCCAACAACTCCTGGCTGCTCCTTCTTGAAAGGAAAAAATCCATCAGAATCAAATCGGGCATTTCATTACGCATCTTAATACTGCCGTCGAGCCCATTCTTTGCCTCTACAACTTCAAAACCCTGATCTTCAAGTTTTCCCACAAGATAACTGCGGAAAAGCTTTGATTCATCAACTATAAGTATTTTCTTCATCTCTACCTCTAATTCCATTATCACAACTATTCTAAAAAAAATCAAAGAATTTATTTGATTAATAAGTTTCCAGGTAACATATTGGCAGCTATACATATATAATTGTAAATTCTATGTAAATCTTACAATTGAGACTAAGTAGATTCAGGTATTCTGTACTATATTAGATATAGGAAGAACGCAAATGAAAAAGGTCATCTTTGGTTTTACAACAATAATTTTCTTAATCTCATTATTTTCAGGGTGTACCGATAGAAACGACATCCAGGCCCCGGAAATTATAGATTCGGATCAACTCATTATCGTGTCAGCAAATACCTCCGAGATTAAATTTTCCTGGAATTCCGCCAGTGATAATTCTACCTCGGATCGAAACCTCGAATATATGCTCTACTCATCCGATGTACCTCTTCCAGATCTGGATTCGATCATCGCATCTGGAGAAGAGGTAACACGATGGTACCCTGATCTGGCGAGTTTAGTCGTTGATGTTTCAGATATTGATTTTGCAGGAACAACCTACTTTAACCTGGTTGTTAAAGACAATGCCGAAAATAAAACCGCTTATAGCCAGACAGCCTATATAAAAACTATTTACACCTCGACAGACAAAGGGTATCTGATCGAAACAGTTCCATCTACGGGGATAGAGAGTTTCTATTATGAACTTGATCTAACAGAACTTACTAACGATGGAGAATCGGATCACGAGATATACTATCTTTTTACCAATGGAACAGAAGAGCCGGGTATCCGGCCGGAGATAGAAGAGCTGAATGCTGTTGAAACCTCTACCTCAACTGCAAGAACGATTGAATCCAATCCTTCTCCATCAGTGAAAAAAGAGTGGACCCCTACCTACCCCGTGGGGATCAGAGGTCTTCCGGAAACCTTGGAAAAGGAAACCGACTCTTCATTAGCTTGGTTACCAAGAAGTATATCCCGTGCCGTTACAGATTGGCCGGCAAGTGAAGATGTTGTAGGTAAAACAGATATTTCATTTCAAACCTATTCTGATGGCTCCATTGAGGCTACCTGCCGAGCTGTTATCACAAAACCAGATGTGCAACTAAACATATGGGTAGCTGATGACTGCTGGGAAGATTCTGAAACAAAAGCCTTTCTTGTAGATGAGACCAAAGTAAATGCCATGGCCGATGCCTTCCTGAAAGAGGGTGAAGATAAAATTTATGAATGGATCACAGGAATCTTTGGAGATGAATGGGGTGAACACGATAACTCCTCATATATAGGCAACAATGATGAGATAACAATCTTACTATACGATATCGATGGAGATGGAGGAGGAACTGAAGCACCTTACGATCTGGAGCAGGGGTATTATACTGCCGGTTATTTCTGGTCGGAGCAGAATAGAGATACTATAAATTCAAACCAAAGAATAATGTTTTTCATTGACGCCCCGGTTTATGCTTGTCCCGATAATTCCGAAACACAACGTCCGAGAGACACTTGGGCTGTAACCAATTACTATCCCCAGGACCAGATTTCCACCCTGGCCCATGAGTTTCAGCACATGATAAATTTCTATCAGAATAATATTCGCGAGGGTTACAGCAGTAATACTGATACCTGGCTGAACGAAATGTGTTCCATGATCGCCGAAGATCTCGTCTCCGATAAGATGGCTGTTACCGGTCCCCGGGGAATTCCGGGAACAGACTACACAGAGGGTGATCCGGGAAACACGGATGGAAGGATTCCCCTGTATAACTATTATAATGATGATTCTCTTACCTCCTGGGATTCCTATCAAGATTATGGGGGAGTCCTTATGAACTACTCCTCGGCCTACTCCTTCGGTGCATACCTCGCCAGGAACTATGGCGGGGCGGAACTCTTTAAGGAGATAGTTCAGAACAATTTCTATGGGACAGAGGCTGTAACCGATGCGGTAAACAATTATTCAGGCGCTTCTATCGATCCAAAAACCTTTGAAGATCTTCTTGCCGATTGGGGGACCGCTGTTATCCTTTCAGATAATATAATAGACGAAGAGGGGTTTCAGTTTAACCGTGATTCTGCCTTTCCATCCAACTCGGGAATAGAGGGAAATAACCTCACATACAGTCTTGGTGCTGTAAATTTCAACAATTTTGATTTCCTTGATGATAATGGAGATGTAGAACTTTCAGGCCCCTGGTATTACCAAAACGAAACCTCGGGTGGCTCGATCTCCACCGGGAATCTGGTATTCACAGAACATGAACCTGCATCCAATATATACTGTAAAGACAATTCAACAGCAGGAAAAATCTACCGCCGATTTACACAAGGTTCGGGGGTAAGGATTACATTAATTGTAAAAGAGTAGACGAATGAAAAAAGACGGGTATACGGTCATCCTTGCCGGCGGAGGCACTAAGGGAGCTTATCAGATAGGAGCATGGCGGGCCCTGGAAGAGGAGAAAATCCCCATCCTTGCGGCAGCCGGGGCGTCTATAGGTGCATTAAATGCGGCTTTAATCGGGCAGGATGATTTTAAAACAGCAGAAAAAATATGGGAAAGCATCAACATCAATAAGGTTGTCGAGATTCCCGAAAAGCTCATCAAGAATGGCCGGATTCATTTAAGCCGGGATGTTCTTACGGATCCTCAAATTCTAAGCTCGGCATGGAAAAATGGGATTCTCCTGGATACAACCCCCCTTAAAAATCTCATCAAGGAAAACCTTAATGAGGAAAAAATCCGAAACCGGGGTTTTGACCTTGGGATAGTCACGGTTAACAGGACGGACTTTCGACCGGAAGAGCTCTTTCTCAATGATATAAAAGAGGGAATGCTGGAGCATTTCCTTCTTGCCTCCTCATCTCTACCCGTGTTCAAAACAACCGAAATTAAGGGGAAAAAGTATCTGGATGGGGCCTTCCACGACAATATCCCTTTTCATATGATGAAGGGACGGGGTTACAAAAGGTTTATTGTGATCGATATTTCCGGTCTGGGTCTAAACCGAAGACCTGAAATCGCAGGAACGGAAACCATCTATATAAAAAACTCCATGGACACGGGCGGAATACTCGACTTTAATCCTGTGCAGATAAAAGAGAACCAGAATCTTGGATATCTTGATACAATGAAGATATTTGGAAAAAATGAGGGTTTGAAATACTTCTATAAACCGAATCTTCATACGGAAAACAAGCTTACCACATATCTGTATTCACCTGAAATCCAAGGGATGATCCGTGAATATGGAGTACCATCAAAGGAACCGATTCTTAAAGAGATTCTCCCGAAAGAGTACCGATACTGGAAAAATCCCATACCAGCCCTCACAGAATGTGCGGCCCTGGCCTTAAAGCTCCCAAGGATTACATTGTATGACTATGACAATCTACTTGATTTAATCTATTCCCGGTATATGGAAGTTGAGAAAAGCAGACCCGCCGTGGAAAAACCGGTTTTTCAGGAATTTTTTCATTTAATAAAAGTAAAAATGCGGGAATTAAATCCGGAAAATATGAGGGAAAAACTCTCCCCCTACGAGTTGATAAAGGCCGGGGAGATAATAACAGGTACAGCAAAAAACAATATGGAAAAAAGAGCCCTTATCAGATTGTTCCCGGAACTCCCGGGTGCATTTATCTTCTTTGAAATACTGAAAATGTATAATAATCCTTAACGAAATTTGACTTTTCAACGATATGAAACTTATAATTATAAGTAGATAAACAATCAACCCAGAAAAAGGAGTCTCCCCATTTCGAGGTGTGAAGACGAATTAAGAACAGCTCGTATAGAGCTTGAATTAATGACTGATAATGTAGATAAACTCAACGAACTCCTTAAAAGGGATCCGGATACGGGTTTATATAGTCGTCATATACTCCTCCAGAATTTAAGCCGACGAATAAGAGAAAATCCAAAATCTCCATTTGCATATGGAATAATCCGAATGGACGAGCATTACCAGAGAATCCGCCACTATAGAGATCGTCAGAAAATACTACTGTATATAACAGCCCAGCGAATCAAAGAGATCGTAGGAGAGGAGTTTCTTTTTCAATCTGATCGAAGCGATGAATTTCTTGTTATAATTCCTGGGGTCAATTCAGAAGAAGAGTTAGACCCATTTTTTCAAAACCTGATGGATAAAATCTCGGAACCATATAACCAGCCAGCCTCAGATCTCTCCTTCGGATGTCATATGGGAATGGCCCTCTATCCAACCCATGCAGAGACCGTCGAAGAACTTATGGATAATTCAGAGATTGCTTTAGGTATTTTTGAACAACGCCATGATCAGGGTTATATATACTCTCAGGCGCTGGGAGAGGCTCATAATAGAAGAAGAACCCTTGAAACCATAATGACAAAAGCAGTGGGAAACAACCTCCAGGGTTTCCATATTGTCTATCAGCCTTTGGTTAATGAAGACAAAGAGGTCCTTTCCTGTGAGGCCCTCATGCGCTGGGACGCTCCCGGGTTCGGATCTGTTTCACCGGATAGCTTCATCCCAATAGCTGAAGAGACAGGGCTGATAAACACTCTTGGACACTGGATTCTCTACAGTTCCATTCTTCAGGTAAAAAAATGGAGGGAGGAAACCGGTTTCAACATTACGGTATCGGTCAATGTCTCTTCCATTCAGCTTGAATATTCCCACTATATAGAGAATGTGAGGAGTGTACTGGAATCTCTTGATATGGATGGGGAGTGTCTTCATCTTGAAGTAACCGAATCAACCTTGATGGATGAACCAGAGGAAATAGTCAAAAAACTCGATGAACTAAGAGATATGGGAATTAAAATTATGCTCGATGATTTCGGGACAGGCTACTCATCTTTAAGCTATCTGCATCAGCTTCCAATTGATACCCTAAAAATAGCAAAAGAGTTTGTCGATGATATTTTAACAAATCAAAAAAACCTGGATGTTGTGAAGGCTATTCAATCTATTTCTAAGAGCTTCGGTCTTATTACCCTGGCCGAGGGCGTGGAACATCAGGATCAGTTTGATCTTCTTATAAAGGAAGGATGTAATATGATTCAGGGTTATATAGTAAGTCCACCCGTGGCGGCGATGGAATTTTCCGAAAGATTCTTAAAGAAATAGACTAAAAAATACGACAAACCTCTTCGGGGTTCCTTTCGAAATACGAAAAGATTAAATCTTCAACACAGTTCAAAGATGAAGAATTTTGAATATCATATCGTGTTCTATGACTGAATTTCAGATTTTCACAATAATAAAAAAAGAATCGTCGTGATCTTGATAGATGAAAATCATCCGGCTGATATTTTTTTAACAGTCTAAAAAAATCTTCCGCTGTCTCTTTGAGGTTTATTTCCATCTTGAAATCCGTAGATTTCTCCCGCCCCTTGATCAACGCGAAAATCCAGGGGCAGGCGGCTGCGCCTCGGCCGATCATGACCCCGGCAGGGGTGGCCGTCTCAACCTTGCGCCTGTAACTTTCCCATCCTGTTATATCGCTGTTGCCAAAAACAGGGATGGGAAGCCTCTTCTGGAGCAGAGAAACCCACTCCCATCTTCCCGTCCTGTTTCGCCCCTCACGACCGGTCTTGGGGTTCAGGCTTATGAAATCGACGCCCTCTTCAAGAAGCAACTCACAGAAGTTGAAGAGGGATTTTTCATCTTCCATAATTCCCAGACGAAGCTTTACCGAGAGACTTTTATCCGGAGCCGCAGAACGCACCCCCCGCAGGATCTCCCGCACCTTCTCCGGCTGAGACATTAACTCGATCCCCCACCCTTTATTCCGGATGGTTCCGATACTGCAGCCCATGTTAATGTCAAAACCTGCTGCCCCTGTCCCGGCCATTTTCACAGCCGCCCGGTGAAAGTACTCCGGCTCTTCCCCTACGAACTGAATTATAGTCTTTGAAGGAAGGGGAAGCAGATCCGTATAAAATTTTTCGTAGGGAGAAACATTCAGAAGGGCACCAACCGACAGCATTTCTGTATAATAGAGGTCACAACCACCAAAACCTTCCGTCAGATGACGGAAGGCTGAATGGGTTATCTCTGCCATGGGAGCGAGAACAAGCACCGGTTGCTTTACGGTAATGGTGCCTGCTCCTCTATCTCCCGGTTTATCTAATATCATTTAGGACCGTCATAGAACCGCTGGTCCCAATCTCTTTCCCTATCTTTACCTCGACGGGATTTCCCGCCATCATCTTCGGGTCTACCAGATTCCCAGCGATCATCCCGGTCTCTCTTCCTGGGTTCCAGGGGAAGAAACATGGCCAGACCAAAGTAAATCAGCAGGCAGGGTACAACGGCTGTAAAAAGAGCAATCAGTATGAACAGAAACCGTACAGGTGCTACTGGAAGCTCTCTCCAATCTGCAAACCCCTGGCATACACCGAACATAACCCCGTCTCTCGAACGGTAAAGTTTTCGCTGGTTATTTGAATACATTCCACACCTCCATCTTCGTGCGCCACAGGTATACACTATTCTTTACTTCCACTGCTCTTTGCAGAATCCTTCTGCCCCATCTTCTTCTTCAGAGCGGCCAGCTCATCCTCTACCTCGGAAGAGTTTTCCATCTTACTGAACTCTCGTTCAAGATCACTCTCTCTTGAAGTAGTCGAACCGGCAAGGTCTGCCTCGGCTTCCATTCTTTCGATCCGGTTCTCCATATCATCAAACCTTCTCATGGCATCGGCTCCGGTTGCGTAGTACATGGTCTCCTTGGCTCTCTTCTTATCCTGCGCATGAATTCCTCTCTGAATCAGGAGCCTGTGTTTCTGGCTGACCTGCTCAAGTTTCTCTTCCAGCTGTACTATGTGAGCCTTGGATTCATTGACTATCCCCTCAACATGAGCTATCTCTTTTTCAATAAACTCAAGCTGATTCGTACAGGTTCTCTTCTCATGAAGAGCTTCCCTGGCAAGATCATCTTTACCTGTCTCTACAGCAAGTTTAGCCCTTGCATCCCATCTTTTCAACAGGTCAAGAAGTCCAAGCTTCTCTCTTTCCATGGATTTAACAGTCGCGATCTTCTCTGCACAAGATGTTTTAAGCTCTACCATGGTATCTTCCATTTCCTGCATCATCAATCTAATCATCTTTTCAGGATCTTCGGCCTTATCCAGAATTGAATTTATATTGGCCCCGATAATATCCTTGAATCTTGTAAAAACTCCCATATCTTTCCTCCATATTTGGTTGTCTTACTCTTTATATTGCAAGGAACGTGCCAATATTCATTTTAAATTTTCTTTTTTTCGATAGAAACTGATAATTGCTTACGCTTTAAGTAATTATGGAAAATATTTTTTTTAATAAAGGATCAGAGAAAAACTTCAGTCCCTTGAAAAGTCCGTGAGCCGTCATAAATATTATTAATATTCTGGCTTTATTGACCAACTAAAGGTATATTTTACCATATGAATAATTCAAAACATAGAGATGATGCCCTCGGCCAGTCCAAATCTTTCATTGAGTTTCAGCAAAAGTTAAGCCGGGTCGCAAAAGTAAACAGATCCGTACTCATTATAGGAGAGCGAGGTTCCGGAAAAGAACTTGCCGCCTCCAGACTCCACTACCTGTCTCCCCGATGGGAGGCCCCACTGGTTACCTTAAACTGCTCCGCCCTTCCCCCCTCCCTTATCGAAACTGAACTTTTCGGTCATGAAGCCGGAGCCTTCACCGGGGCAAAGGGGCGAAGGATTGGACGTTTTGAGGAGGCAGACGGAGGGACCCTTTTCCTTGATGAGATTGGTCTCATCCCCCTGGAGGTTCAGGAAAAGATCCTCAGGGTGGTTGAATATGGTGAGTATGAGAGGGTGGGGAGTTCCCGAACTATTGAATCGGATGTCCGAATCATCGGGGCCACCAATGCCGATCTGCCGGCCCTCGTTCAGGAGGGTAGATTCAAAGCCGACCTGCTCGATCGCCTCTCCTTTGAAGTGCTCTTCCTCCCCCCTTTACGGCACAGAAGTGAGGATATTGGTCTCCTGGCCAGGCATTTTGGTCTAAGGATGGCCAGGGAAATCGGGATGCCCGATGATTTTTCCGTATCCGAGAGGGTTCTTCAGACATTGCTTATGTATGACTGGCCGGGAAATATCCGGGAACTGAAAAATGTTATCGAACGGGCTGTCTATTCAAGTGAAAATGGTGTTATCGATGAACTCGTCCTGGATCCCTTTCTGAATCCATACCAGATCGAAGGAACCGATGAGAAAGCCAGGGATAACATAGAAGAAAATACCAATCATGATGGATCAGAAACGGAGAATCAAACCAGAGCACCGGAAGATTTGAGCCTCTTCAAGGAAAATATGAAGGAAATAGAACTTCAGTATTTAAAAGCCGCCATGCAGAAAGCCCAATACAACCAGAAAAAGGCTGCCGAACTCCTGAAACTGACCTATGATCAGTTCCGGGGTCTCTATCGAAAACATGGACCGGTTTCAGAATAATTTTCTAAAAGCAAACTGTGGGGTATAAAACCCCACTCGAATAAAAAAAGGCCTTTCCCGGGTATAAACCTGGAAAGGCCTTCTTTATTCAGAACTTGTACAAAGCTCCTTTTGAACCCACTGTCAATCTATTTTTTAGCATCCTTATAGGCATCCCATGAGGTTCTCACAAGGCTTTCCACATCACTGTATTTTGCCTCCCAGCCGAGAAGTTCTTTGGCAAGACTGGATGAGGCCACCAGCTTGGCAGGATCTCCCGGTCTCCGTTCAACAATATCGGCAGGGATTTCCCGTCCGGAAACCTTTCTGGCAGCTTCAAGGAGCTGAAGTACGCTTAAGCCCTCTTCACTTCCCAGGTTGACGATAAGGCTTTCATCTTTTTCGGTAATGTAATTCAGGGCCTTCACATGCCCGTCGGCAAGGTCTGAGACATGGACATAGTCCCTGACCCCTGTTCCGTCTTTGGTATCATAATCATTACCGAAAACCTTGAGAGCCTCACGCCATCCGGCGGCGGCCTCCATAATGACAGGGAGTAGGTTGGCCGGATTCTGTTCGAGACCTTTTATCTCACCATCGATGTCATAACCGGCGGCATTGAAATAACGGAGAGCAGCAAATCTGATGCCCTTAAGTTTGTCATACCAATGTAGAAACCTTTCGATCTCAAGCTTGGTAAAACCATAATAGTTCTCCGGATCCTTGGGATGGTTTTCATCGATGGGCAGATATTGGGGTTCACCGTAAATGGCCGCCGAAGAAGAGAAAACGACCTTTTTTACACCATATTCAGCAAAACCATTCAACAGGTTCAAGGTTCCTGTAATATTATTGATAGAATATTTTTCCGGCTTCAACATGGATTCACCGGCCGCCTTAAAGGCTGCCAGATGAATCGCCGCATCCCACCCCTGAGAGAGACAGCTATCCAGATCTTTAGTATTCAGGATATCACCCCTGATAAATCCTGCCTGGGGAAAAAGGTTCTCCTCCCTGCCGGATGACATATTATCAAAAACAGTAACATCATGCCCCGCCTTCAGAAGGGCCTTCACAACATGGCTTCCTATATAGCCGGCTCCGCCGACAACAAGTATTTTCACTTCTAACTCCTTAACCTGCAATCATTCCGGCAGGTGCATTTCTAACGGCAATTTCAATGGCAGAACCTTCACCGAAAACAAGATTCATACGGGAAGTATATTCTTTTATCAGATCTAAAGGAACCACGGCAAGGGTTGTTCCCTCAAAACCTCCGCCATGAACCCGGACAGCGCCTCGATCACCAAGCACATCCTCGGCAACGGCAATGGCGACCGCAATATTCTGTGATTTATCATCCCCGGGGATCGAGATATTCTGTAGATAACGGGATGAAGATCGCCCCGACTCATTAACAAGGTTTATGAATCTGGTGCCGTCACCCTGCTCCAGGGCGGCAAGCTGGGCATCGACCCGATCATTCTCTTTCAGGTAGTGGTAGGCCCTTAAAAAGGCCCTGTCACCACAGGAATTTCGAACCTCAGAACTCTTTGATAGGAGCTGATCCATGGTGATATCCCTACAGGTCTTTCCGCCCAGAAATTCGGCCACCACCTTCATCTCCTTTGGCATGGAAGCGTAGGCATAAGAGAGGTCCGCGTGGTCCCCCTGCGTGTCCGTTACGATAAGGGCATAACCAAGTTCAGAAAAATCAACATTGAGCTGACGAATTCCGGGTTTTGCCGGGACCTTAAAATCAAGACCGGCAATGCCACCCAGGGAGCATGCCATCTGATCCATTAGGCCGGAAGGTTTCCCATAGTAGTTATTTTCAGCGAACTTGCCGGCCTGAGCCATCTCTTCATTTGTAATGTTATTGTCGTTGAACAGACCGTTGAAAACGGCAGCTACCAGCACCTCGAATGAAGCGGAGGAGGAAAGGCCGGAACCGGGGAGAACCCTGGAAGTGACCGAACAGTTGAATCCACCGATTTTATATCCTTTGTCGATAAAATATCGGGCAATTCCCCTTACCAGAGAGTTCGGGGTCTCCTTTTCAGACTCAACCGGCTCCAAATTTAAAAGGTCCACCTGAAAAACGGGATACCCTTCAGAATTTATTGTTACCATTTTTTCGTTCACAGCCGTGGCAGCCCCAAGGGTATCCAGATCAACACCCGCTGCCAGGACTTTGCCCAGATTGTGATCCGTATGATTCCCGCCAATCTCAGTTCTTCCCGGTGATGAAAAAAGCCCATTTGCCTGAGATCCGGAGACATTGGGGAAATTTGACTCATGGAGATTCAGAAGTTCCAGACACCTCTTCTGTTCTTTCTCTATCTCATGACCGCCATAGATCACCTTTAATTTTTCTATTCCCTCTCTGGAGAGAAGGTAACTCTTTATATCTGCAATGCTCTTCATTCTTGTAACTTCTCCTTGAATCCTCTATTTCAATCTATCCCTGAAATGTACTTCAGGAAGTTCCCGGAGGCGAGCCGCACTCAGTTCGGATGTAATATCCCGCTGGGCCATGGCCATGAGTTCATATCCCACCATAAACTTCTTAACCGTAGCCGACCTGAGCAAGGGGGGGAAGTAGTGGAAATGCAGGGTCAGTTCGGGGTGCTCTTCCCCATCGGTGGGCGCCTGATGAATACCCATGGAGTAGGGAAAACTGGTGGAGAAAAGGTTGTCATATTTGATCCCGAGAATCCTGATTGCCTCGGCCAGCGAGGCACATTCATGATCGGTCATTTCCGAAAGGGAAGAGATATTCCGCTTTGGCAGAATCATGGTTTCAAAGGGCCAGAGAGCCCAGAAGGGGACAAGGACAGCGAAGTGATCATTTTGATAGACAATCCTCTCCTTTTCACCCAACTCGAAGGTGAGATAATCGGAAAGCATCTGGCTCCCCTTTTTGACAAAATACGCTTTTTGATTATTGATCTCTCTGGCTGGAAGATCAGGAATCGCCTCTTCCGCCCAGATCTGGCCGTGAGGATGGGGATTTGAACACCCCATCATGGCTCCTCTGTTTTCAAAGATCTGTACATGATTGATGAAATCTTTTGATCCAATCTCTTCATATTGATCGGTCCACATTTTAACAACTGTCTGAATTTCTTCACAGCTCATTCGGGCCAATGTCAAATCGTGTCTGGGAGAAAAGCAGAGAACCCGGCAAAGCCCCCGGTCGGCAGAAGCCCGGACTAGACCGCCAGCTTTATTGACCTCAGTGTCACCTTTCAACTGTTCTGGCAGGAGGGCGGCAAAATCATTATCGAAGATGAAAGTTTCTTTATAATCGGGGTTTTTATGACCACCCGCCCTGGTGTTGCCGGGGCAGAGATAACAACCGGAATCGTGGGCAGGCAAATCGTCGATGACCGGATCTTCTACCTGACCATCCCAGGGTCTTTTGGTTCGATGGGGGGAGACTTTGACCCACTCACCCGATAGGGGGTTATATCTTCTGTGGGGATTCTCATTCAAATTCATTGATTCCTCCTGTAAGCGGTTTGGAAATCCACTATTAAGTATATCTAAATATGATTGCTTTTAAGTTGACACAGGCAATGTACACGTGTACATTATGATATATGAACGATCCATTGTCAAGACCAACCAGAAACGATGTGGCTGAAAAAGCAGGTGTCAGCTCCGCTACTGTCTCCCGGGTTTATAATAATCCCGATTCCGTATCCCCCGAAAAAGCCGAAAAGGTTCTCAGTGCGGCGGAAACCCTGGGCTATGAGCCAAATAGACAAGCCAGCAGCCTGCGACGCCGGGGATCCGGAACGATTACTCTGGCAGCATTCAGGAAAAAGGATAGACCCTACTACTGGGGAAACCAGCCCCTTCTAAAATGGATGTATGCCGATGTTATCAGATCGGTTATGGATGAAGTGTCCCAATCCATGTTCCACCTTCAGATCCAGACAATTGAAACAGAGGGCGATCTTGAATCCTTGAAACAGTCCGACGGAATCATCGGATACGATGTGGATACTGAACATGAGGCCCAAGCTCTATCAGCCTTAAAAAAGCCCTATATAATCTGCCATCATACGGAGGACCTGGGATCTCACCCGGCAGTGAGGACCGACAACCTTGAAGGAGGTCGAATACAAGCCCGCTGGCTTCAGGGAAGGGGGGTTCAGACGCCCCTCTATATCACAGGGAGGATAGATGAGGTACCGGCCGATAGAAAGAGAATGGAGGGGTTTATAGAGGTTTACGGTCGGAAAAACCTCCTGCTTATCGATGATCTATCCGGCCTTGAAGAGGCAAGAGCCCGGGCGGCGGAAATCAGAAAATTTATAGTTAAGAATAAAATAGACGGTATCGGGTTTGTAAACGATATGACCCTGCTGGGGATCATGACAGGAGACAAAGAAGTGCCCATTCCCGAAGACATTGCCATGGCAGGCTATGACAATCTTCCCGTTCTTCCCCTCTTTAATGAGAACCCGGCTACTGTCGATCTTAGATTAAACAGAATATACCGAAGGGCTGTTACAAAACTTATAGCGGATATAACGGGAGGAGGAAGTACCGATATTCAAGAAAATAATAATAAAACAGAGATTATCCTTCCTGTTCTGAAAGCTCCACTATAGTACCCTCATCAACTTAAGAGCTCCGACAGGAGATTTTCAGCCGTGAGAAGGGAATCACAAACCCTGAAGCATAATCCGGAAATCTCACTATCAGGCTGTTTCAGATCAGGAATCATAACAGGACGCATTCCTGCGGCATTGGCAGCCCGGATCCCCTGAAATGAATCTTCAAAAACAAGGCAATTCGCAGGTTTAATCTCCAGAGCTCCGGCGGCCTTAAGGAAAATTTCCGGGTCCGGTTTCGAATGTTTAACCTCATCACCACAGACAAGGTAATCAAAATAGTCCCGGATCCCGCCCAGTTTAAGGAGCCCTTCCACATTTTTCCTGCGGGTTGAGCTGGCGACAGCCATAGGAATATGTTGAGCCTTCAAAGCACTAAGGATCCCATCAACACCGCTCTTTTTATCAACACCCCTGGTTTCAAGATGTTCTATCACCTGATGATGGATCCTCTTTTCCCACTCTTCAAGGGGGAAATCACCGCCCAGATTTTCGATCAAGATCTCCCTAGTTCTGGGATGGCTTGCCCCTACACAATCAAGATAAACAGCATCCGGTATATGATGACCCATTGATTCAACGATTTTTTTTGATTCCCCGATATAGAGCGATTCCGTATCAAAAAGAAGTCCATCCATGTCAAAAATTACAGCCTTGATCCCCATGAGTCCTCCAGGTTTCTATCCTTTGCTCAGATTGTTCTCATTAGATTATATTTCATAAAAATGTATACCAATTTTTAAATAATAGTAACACTTCAAGAGTAGAATATTGTTGAAGAGAGGAAAGGAGATAAATAATGCGTATGAATGGATTTTTATTCGGGGGCCTTTTTTGGGGTGTCCTCCTTATTTTATTTGGAATTTCAGTGATTGTGAAAACAGTTTTCCATATAGATCTTCATCTGGGAAGAGTTTTCTTTGCGGCCATTGTTATCCTGTTCGGGATATCCCTCCTTACAGGACGGGGTATGTTCCGCAGTCACGTATACAGAGAAAAAAGTGGTGTGACAACGATTTTCAGCAGCGATGAGTTTGAGAATGGACCGATCCAGAGGCAGTATAATATTATCTTTGGCAAAGATGTTATCGACCTCAGAGCATGGGATCCGGAAAAGGATCCAATAAATATTGAGGTTTCGGTTATTTTCGGGTCGGCAGAGCTCCTTCTTCCCCGGGATACTCAGACAACCCTGAAAGGTACAACTATCTTCGGAGCAAGCAACTACCCTGACGGCAATACAGCGGCTTTTGGCGAGAAGACATTCCGACAGGATGGATCCCGGGGAGGCCACAGCCTCTACATTGAAGCGAATACCATATTCGGAAGTCTCATTGCCTCGGATTAAAAACCACAGGAAGCCTAACAAATTTTTAAAAGAGTAAAAAAAAGCAGTCGGAAGATCTCATCTTCGACTGCTTTATAAAATTATCATTTTATAGAATTAATACCCTAGAGATTCACCAACAAGGATAACCTTGATCCGCCCCTTTGGATGAGAACGGCGTGTCGCAACGGTATGACTGCACATTGAATCGGGACTGAGACAATCTCCGCATGAGCCAGTCAATAAGCAAGGAGTCTGCCGTCCAAGTCTGTGGGCATTCAAGGGAGAGGCCGTATTCTGGATGCGAGGAACAGCTTCTTCTTCGGTATTCACAATTTTATTCATCCCGGCGACAATGATAATGTTTTCAGGACCATAGATCAGAGCGGCAAGCCTGTTCCCATTTCCATCAATATTAACCAGAATCCCATCCCTTGTGATGGCGTTCGTACTCATAAAGTAGTAATCCGTATTGAGAGCCTTATGATAAGCCTCCCGGATTTCATCCGGTCCATTGGCGGCGGCCCTGTCGATGACATCATATTTGCCAGATTTGAGGTATTCCTTGATCCCCGTCTCCTCCAGAGTCATTGTTCCTCCCCAGGAAACAAGAGAACCATCAGGAACCATCTTTTTCACCTGTTCCAGAGCTTCTGCCGAAGTGGAGACATAACGGGCATCAAACCCCCTTTTTTCAAGGTTATTGATAACCTCACCTCCGAGTATGTTGTTAAAAGCTTCTCTTGGTGTCATCACGAATTCTCCTATTAGTCCCAGTTGTTGACAAGTCCCTTCACGAGGGATAAAAACTTCTCTCTTACCATTTTTCCGGTATCAATAACTTCCTGATGGTTCAGGGGCTGATCGAGGATCCCTGCGGCCATATTTGATATACAGGAGAGACCCAGGACATTCATTCCACCGTGGGCAGCCACAACAACCTCTGGAACAGTGGACATTCCGACAGCATGTCCTCCCATGGTATTTACCATCCGAATCTCTGCAGGTGTCTCGAAGCTTGGTCCGCCCATGAAAACATAGACGCCCTCCCGAAGGGTTATTCCCAGGTTGGACGAGACCTCACGTGCCATATCCTGCAGAACAGGGGTGTAGGCTGTGGACATATCGTTAAATCGTGGACCAAAATCTGAAATGTTTTCTCCCCGAAGAGGATTTACAGCAGTAAAGTTTATATGATCGGTAATCAGCATGAGATCTCCGGGGTCCCAGTCACGGGGAATCCCCCCGGCAGCATTCGTCACAAGGAGGTTTTTTATCCCGAGAAGGAGCATGACCCGGATAGGAAAAACAACTTTATCCATATCATAACCTTCGTAATAATGAAACCTGCCCTGAAGGACAAGGACGCACTTACCCTTTAGCATTCCGATTACCAGCTTTCCGGCATGCCCCTCTACAGTGGAGACGGGGAAGCCCGGGATATCAGAATAATCAATGACATCGGTATCTTCGATCTCTTCGGCAAGAACCCCAAGTCCCGAACCGAGAACCATACCTATCTGCGGATTATATTTCGTCTTCGAAAGAATATAATCGGCGGCCCTTTTCAAACCTGCTAAATCTTTCATAAATTTAAGGATAATATAAATGAGGTAAGATGGATACCGAAATAAATCGTATCAATCCCAATTTTAAAGGAATTAATCGATTCTACCCAACTCTTATACCTCAAAATATAGACAAAGCCCCGTATGGAATAAAAAAAACCGCCTAAAGAGTACACTCTTTAGGCGGTATGATAAGCTAATTCCGGATTACAATTAGTTTAAGTCTGCTCTGGAAACAGGAACATCAATATTCCCTGCTTTCATCTCAGAAGTAACTCTTGCAACTTCATCTTTAACAGCCTGGGGAACGATGGAATCAAATCCATGGAAGGGAGAGATTCCTACAGCATCCTGCTGGATACCATAGATAGCATTTCCACTCTTGAAGTTACCATCGATAACAGATTTGGCTGTAAGGTAGGTTGCCTGAACGATTTTCTTCTCTGCGGAAGTAAGAACTGTATCAGGTGCAACATTGTTCTGGTCTACATCAACACCGATAGCCATAACACCGGCTTCAGTACAGGCATTAATTGCACCAAGACCTGTCAGTCCAGCCGCATGGAAAATAATGTCAGCACCCTGCTCGATCATAGCCAAAGCAGCCTCTTTTCCTTTCGCCTGATCAACAAAGGATCCGGATGTAACAGAGATGATTTCAACATCGGGATTAACAGATTTGGCCCCGGCAATAAATCCAACTTCGAATTTTTCAACAGGAGGAATGAACATTCCAAGAACGATGCCAAGAACATTTGCATCATTTAATTTGTCGGAAGCGGATGCATACTCTTTGGTCATCATACCGGCAACAACACCAGCCAGGTAACCAGCTTCATGTTCGTTGAAAGAGATACCCTGAAAGTTTGCGGGATCAGTGTCAGCTGCCCAAATGTCGATTCCGGCAAAATATGTGTCAGGATTGTTGGCGGCAGCCTCTTTAATAGCCTGTTCCATGAGAAACCCCACGGCATAAACAAGGCTGGAACCATCTTCAGCCAGACCGGAAAGGTTGGGAACGTAGTCAGTCTGCTGTTTTGACTCAACAACTCTTACCTCAACACCATGCTTTGACTGGGCCATGAGAAGACCAGCATATGCACCGTCATTGAATGATTTGTCACCGAGACCACCAACATCTGTAGCCATACTGACAACGATGGGTGTTGCTGCTGCAGAATCTTCAGCGGGGGTGTCTGCATCTTTCTGTCCACCTGCGAAAACCGCAGCTGTTCCAATAAGACAAAGAACCAGTAAAATTGATAAAATCTTTTTCATCTAAATATTCCTCCATATTTTATTTAATCCTATATCCATTTGATACAGGAAGTCAATCTAATTTTAATCTAACAAAGATATTACAAAGTCAGACCTATTCAGATCTCTCAATCATAAAATCCTGACCATCGGCTTTGGGGGGTCTGGATCTTCTAACCAGTCCGGCCACAGCTATTACACACATCACATAGGGGAAGATAATAAAAAGCTCTTCCGGAACCTTGAACAGCTCGAAGATCTGGAATCTTATCTGCAGAGCATCGGCAAAGCCGAAGAAGAGGGAGGCCAGGAAGGCTCCAATTGGTGTCCATCCTCCGGAAATCATGGCAGCCAGAGCGATAAACCCCTTACCGTTTGTCATCCCTTCCGTAAACGAAACGGCATTCTCTATGGAAAGGTAGGCTCCTGCCAGCCCTGAGGCAAATCCTGATATTAGGACTCCCAGGTATCTCATCTTATAAACCGATACACCGATGGTCTCCAGAGCAAGGGGGTGTTCACCTGCCGCACGAATGTGAAGCCCCAGTTTCATTTTTTTCAGAAAAAAGGTGAAGGCGATTATAAGTATGAATGAAAAATAGACAATGGGCGTCTGGTTGAAGAATACGGGCCCCAATACGGGGATCTTACTTAAACCGGGGATCGCCCACTGGTACGCCTTAAGCGAATGGGAGATGGCATCGGTTGTTCCGGGGTGACCAAAAAACATAACCATCAGGTATCGTACGATTCCAAATGAGAGAATATTAAGAACAGCTCCCGAAACCGTATGATCAAGGTGAAGGGTAACCGTGGCGAAGGCATGAATCAGAGAAAAAAGCCCGCCGGCAAGCACGCCCGCCAGGAGGCCAAGCCAGGGTGAGCCCGTAAAATAAGCAACAATCGTGGCAAAAAAGGCACCCATAATCATCATACCTTCCATGGCGATATTGACGATACCCGACCGCTCACATATGGTTGCTCCTATAGCCGCCAGGGTGATGGGTGTTGAAAGCCGAATTGTGGCTACCAGTAGATCTGTGTTGAATATTGCGAAAAATCCTTCCATACTATACCGCCTTTGCCCCGGAACCACTTACGGCCCCGTCTTCGGCTGAACTGCCACCGCTGGCACTTTTTTTTCCTCGCTTAAATCGATTTCCAATAAAGCTGTAGATATACTTTGCGACAATCAGGAAGAGTATGATTCCTTTGATAATCTCAACAATGGAGTTGGGAACCTGGGTTGTACGGGTCATATACTGACCACCCGCATCCAATGCTCCCCAGAGGAGAGATGTAAAGATTATTGCAATAGGATTATTCGACGCCAAAAGGGCAACCGAGATCCCGTTCCATCCATACCCCGCATTCAGATTATCAAACATTTTGTGAGTCAATCCAAGGGTTTCAGTAACACCGGCCATACCAGCCAAAAGCCCGGCAAAGAGCATAGCCCGCATTATATTCTTACCAACTGAAATACCCTGAGCCCGAGCGGCATCCTTGTTCTGCCCCACGGCCCTGATCTCAAATCCATACTTTGTTTTATATAGAAAATATGAAACAACAAAGGCCATAAGGATGGCAATAATAATTCCCGTATGAAGCCTGTAATTTGCTTCAGGAAGAAAGTTTTTGAAGGGTGGCAGCCAGGCACTCTCCGCTATTGGATCGGTCACATATGCGTGAGTGGAAGTTGATGGATCCCCGCCATTTGCCCTGATAAAAATCGGAGAGAGATAGCGGGCTATATGGGCAAACATCATCGTTGTGATGACTTCCGATGCCCCAGTTTTCACTTTGAGCAGGGAGGGGATAACATTGTAGGCGGCGGCACAGGCACCGGCAAGAATGAAAATCAGGGGGATAACAATGAATCCGGGAAGACCAAGTCGCAGGCCCAGCCATGTGGAAGCCATTACACCAATATAGTACTGCCCTTCAGCACCGATATTAAAAAGACCGGCCTTGAATGCTATGGCAATGGAAAGGCCTGTAAAAATCAGGGGTGTGGCATTCAGAACGGCCACATGCCAGTTCTTAATAAATCCACCATAAAAAAGGGCTTTTAAAGCGACAAGCGGATTGTATCCGGTAAAAAGCATAATAACAGCCGCCAAAAAGATAGCAAAAAAGATTCCAAAAAATGGAACCGATAACTGCTTTAAAAATCCAAAACCTGTCTGCTTTACCGAATCGATCCCGTTTAAGAGTCCCAGGCGTACAAAAAAGACAATAGCCGCGGCCATGATAAAGAAGAAACCCCAGAAGTAGGAGCCAAGGTAGAGAAACCCGCCCACAACCATTAGAACAATCACAAGAACCATCATTATCGTAGATAAAAGGGATTTTGAATTATTCATTCTCCCCTCCTTTTCCGCCGGTCATATAGAGTCCGACCTCTTTATCGCTTGTCTTATCGGGTTCAAACTCCTTGACGATTTTCCCCTCATAAAGGACCAGGATTCGATCCGAAAGGGCAAAAATCTCTTCAAGTTCCAGTGAAATCAGAAGAATAGCAACATTTTTCTCCCGCATATTTAGGATCTGAGAATGGATATACTCTATTGCCCCGACATCCAAACCCCGGGTAGGCTGGGCTACAAGAAGGAATTCCGGTTCCTTGCTGAACTCACGGGCTAAGATAACCTTTTGCTGGTTACCGCCGGAAAGGTTCGATGCGGGGACATTCACACCGGGAGTTCTAATATCAAAGTCCTTAACAAGCTTCTCGGCATTCTCATCCATGTGGCTAAGATCAAGATTAATCCCCTTCGCATTCGGAGCATTCAGATGATACCCCATGGCAACATTTTCAGAAATTGTCATGGGAAGAACCAGTCCAAAACGATGCCTGTCCGAGGGAACATAACCCATCTTCCGCCTGATCTTTGCAACAGTTGAGAGGGAGGAGACATCCTCTCCATTAAATATTACCTTTCCCGATTCAACGGGACGCAGACCTCGGATAGCTTCGGCAAGTTCATCCTGACCATTACCATCAACACCGGCAATCCCGACTATCTCTCCAGGCTTAATATCAAGGCTGAGACCTTCGACTGCCAAAATATCCTTGTCACTCATGACCTTTAGATTGTCCAAAGTAAAGACAGGGGAGCCTTTCGCCTTGCCCTCTTTCCGGGCCACGGTTAGAACGACATCCCGTCCGACCATCAGGTTGGCAAGATCCGCCTTGGTAACATCGGAAGTCTGATGCTCACCGGTAATCTCTCCCCGTCTCAGGATATATACCCTGTCGGAGATGGACTTAACCTCTTCCAGTTTATGGGTAATTATAATGATAGAAACGCCGGTCTCTACAAGGGTTTTAACAACCTCAAAAAGTTCATCAACCTCCTGGGGAGTAAGTACCGCCGTGGGTTCATCCAGAATCAGGATCTTTGCCTTTCGATAGAGGGCTTTCAGGATTTCAACCCGCTGCTGAAGACCAACAGAAAGGTTCTCTATCTTTGCATCGGGATCAATATCCAGCCTGTATTTCTTTGAAATTTCAATTACCTCTTCCCGGGCAGCTTTATAATCAATAATACCGCCCTTCCCCGGCTCGGTGCCGAGGATGATGTTTTCAGTAACCGTAAGGGTATCAACCAGCATGAAATGCTGATGAACCATTCCAAGACCTTTTTCAATGGCATCTCTGGGTGATGAAAAACTGGTCTCATTACCATCAAGAAAAATCTGTCCGGAAGTGGGCTTATAAAGCCCATACAAAACATTCATTAAAGTCGATTTACCCGCACCATTCTCTCCAAGAAGGGATAGAATCTCCCCCTCATGAAGTTTTAAATTTATATTATTGTTGGCAAGTACACGGGGAAATCGCTTTACAATATTCCGCATCTCCAGACAGACAGGACGCTCCTGTTTCCGGCTCATATTCGCTCCTTGAAATTAATTGTATGAAAAGATGTTCATCGGTCAGGTGATTGAACATAAAGCACTTGTTCCATTAACCTAAAAACCATGCAAGCCTTACAAGGATAATACATATCATTAGATAACGCAATTAAAAGATTATTTTGACGGATTTTAACAGGGCCGGTTTTGGCAGGCCTTTTAAGGTCTCTCACAATGTATTTTACTACAATTTAAACCTTTAACCGAAAACCTGATTGTTCACGAATAACAAATATAAGGAGGAGCAAGGCAGCAACGGCCGCAGCCAGACTAATAGGCGCTAAGCCCCAAACCCCGAATTTCATATAGGCAACAGGTCCGGTCAGTCCTGCAAGGCTTGTTCCAATATAAGCAAAGGTTGCTCCCAGACCAAGGATCTGACCCCTCTTTTCGGGAACCTGTTCACTCAGAAGTGAAAAATTGCTGACAATGGCAAACTCAAATCCAATCCTGGGGATAATAATACCGATTACGGCGAGAACGACACCTCTGTTCATAAATGGAAAAAGGATGAAACCGAAAATCATAATAAGAGTACCAAATATAACACTTCGGCGTTTCCCTATCCGATCAACAAAGAGACTCACAGAGACACTGGCCGTAAGATCGAAGAGGCCGAAGAGCAAAGAGATAATCCCCAGAACCTTCGGTCCTATACCATACTCAGATTCAAGCCAGCCACCGTGTATGATAATGATATTCATCATGGCAAACATGGCAAGACCGCTGACACTGATATTCGCCCAGGCGGATCTGGCATTAACTCCCAGATCAAAAAATGATTTCACCCTTACGGCTATGGTTTCTCCGGGGACCTTAACTGCCGCTTTACTGTTGTCTTTGTTTCCACTCTTTCCGGAAGGCAGGGTGCCGTAAAAAAGAGCCATAAAAATCAAACCACCACCCAGAAAAAAGAATGGTGTTTTCCAGGAAAAAGCATCGATCAAAAGGCCTGAGATAAAAAGACCGGCGATTCCGGCCAATGCCCAGGAATATTCGATAATTCCCAGACCCATGGCTCTTTTTTCGTAGGGAAGTCTTGTAGATAAATAGGCGTGAAGATTCGGAGTAAACCCCACACTCCCGATACCTCCGATTATCATGGAGATACCGAATATATAGAGATTCCCGGACAAAGCCCCCAGGATCATACCAAGCCCGGCAAGGGCAAGGCATATCCTCATGACAGCCCGGTAACCAAGCCGATCAGCCAGTGACCCTAGAAAGGGGGCGGCAATACCCATAAGACTACGAAGAGAGATGAGTCGACCCATCACCACGGTACTTACCCCGATACCGGCACCGATTATTCCTATAAACGGATTGTATATCTGATTCGTCGTATCTACCAGGGTTTTGGCAAGAACACCCATAATTATGAGATAACGGAGTCGTTTAAACATGGGAGTATATTACTCGGTCACAGAAGGACTTGTATACAGGGAAAATAAAAAAAATGCCCGCAAAGCAGAACTCTACGGGCATGGGTTTTCAGAGGAAAAACTCTATCGGTCCGTCATAATAAACTCAACCCGGCGATTCTTCCACCAGACGGTACGATCAGTAACATCGGCGATAGGGTACTGACCACCGTAAGCGTGGGAACGGATATGCAATTCATCCATTCCCAGATCAATCAAAGCATCCTTAACAGAGGCAGCACGCTTTTCGGTCAGAGGTAAAAGAATCGCCTCCTCTGCATCCTCACGGGGTCCATCCAGGTAGATGTTAAGAGCATGGGCTTCCAGTTCAAGATTAAAGTCCGGATATCTGTCATAGATTTCCACAACCCGGCCGATGGACTCATAGTTTTGAATCTCCCTGGAGGGTCCGGCCGAATCGAGGGTGTGTTTATAGGCCCCGAAAATAATATTGGGAACCATTAGATAGAGTTTGCCGTCACGGCGGACAACAAGGATATCCAGGGGAAGATCCTCCCTTATCAGGCTAGAGTTGCCACCGGCATCGGTAACAGATAACCGGATCGTATAACTCGCCATACTCTCATCAAGCAGCCCGGCTGAATCCCGGCGGCTGTTCCAGGCCACATCTCCGGAAGGATCACCAACACCTGAATAAGCCCGGAGAATATTCCCGTTGTCATCCAGGATATCAAGATTCCAGTCGGAGATAGGACTCTCATTACGAACCTGAACCGACATGAAGACATTCCCTTCTACGCCCTCGTCAGTTTTTATAAAAGGATCTGCTGTAACCATGAACTGTATTTCCGGAGGAGTCATATCCAGGAAGAATCGGCCCGTTTCGGCGGCTGTGATGTCGCCCTTTTCGTATTCAACAAGGATATTCGTATAATACAAACCTTCTGCCGCGGGAACGGGTTCGTCCGCTTTATCCAGGAGTGTTGTTTTTCCGTTCCACATTATGAACTTCGGAAGTTCGCCAGTCCCGGTAAATGTTCGCACATCTTCCCCGTTTTCATTAACACAATTCGCCTCCCACCTGACAACTTCACCATAAAGAGCCGCATCAATTTTTATCTTCATGGTATCGTTTTTACCGTCATTATTGGGAGAAAATCCTTCCCCCGCAGAAAGGCTGATAGAAACAGGCCGGTTGTCCACTTTAAGGGTGACGGGTTCGCTGTAAACCTCATTCCCTCCATTATCAGTAAATTTTGCAAGGACAAGGTATTCACCGTCAGGAAGGGTTTCTCCGGAAAGGTTGGTTCCATCCCAGACGATCAGGCTGGTGGTTTGTTTCGAACTCGTCTCAAGGACCGTGTCACCGTCCATGTTCAGTATGGCCCCTGTCCAGACAACTTCCTCACTGGATTTAAAGGAGATATTGGTTTTATCATTTAAACCATCCTGATTCGGAGAAAATATTTTACTGGAAGTATAAACACCAATCCGGGGTGGAATGGAGTCGATCTCGATCACATCTTCAATTACCGGCCGCCAGTCATTGACATAAGTGAGGGAGTAGGAAAATTTATAAACACCCTGCGAAAGGGGATCCCCATTCTCATCCTTCCCATCAAGAATTATCTGCTCAGGAGGGGGGCCATCACCCTGAAAAGTCGCAAAAATAGAGTTGTTTGAAGAAAGGGAATAGGACCAGAGTTCAACGTCCTCGGTCTCATCATACTCAAGATCAATGATGCACACATCTTTCTTTCCATCTCCATTTGGCGAGAAAATTGGATCTGTTATTTCATGGTGTATCATGGAAGCCCTGGAATCAAGGATGATCCCGGGGAAAACTGATTCAAAACTATTTCCAGCCTTATCGGTGGTGCCAATTTTGAAGGAGTAGATTCCATCGGCGACCTGCACACCGTCATCACCCGTTCCATCCCAGTCGAAGGATTCGGGAGCACCGGATTCCCATTTCATACTTTTTACAACCGTACCAGCACTATCAAGAAGGGAGGCCTCCCAGAGATCCTCCTCTGTCCCGCCGGAAAGGATTACTGGAAAAACCTCAAGCATACCATCGCCGTTCGGGGCAAAAAGCATTCCTTCCCCACCAGCAACGGAAACCTCGGGAGGGGTTGTATCCACAACAAAATCATCAATGGCTATATCAGATCGAATACCATCCGAGTCTTTTACCCACAGTTTGACTTCATAAACACCGTCGGAAACAAGAGTTCCATCCGGATCCATACCATCCCAGGTTATCTCCCTGGTCAGTTCAAATTTATCCCACCCCATGAAAAGGGAGGCGAGTTTAGCAAAAAAATTAAGCTTCTTCCCTTCTGACTGGGACTGTGAAGCAACGATCGCACCGGAACTGTCAATTATTTCCAGACCATACTCGGGAACATACCCTTCCTTGGCCTTCAGATAAAGACTTACCGTGAATTCAAGAGAAGCCTCTTCCTGAATATCATCACCATTAGGTGAGATGTACTGAATTCCGGTTGTAACCGGGGGGATATTCGGCACTTCTTTCTCGCCTCCGGCAAAAACCAGAGAAACAGAAAGCAAAAATATAAGAAAAAATAAAATCCGTTTTACGGAAAAGGTCATACATCCTCCCTGCAGATAGTACTGCGTTTTGTAAATAATACGTTCTGCAATAATAAAAATAACACTATAAACAATGAGTTACAGTTTTTTTACAAAAGAAGATCCCCTGGGATAGGGATCAACTTCAAAAAATTCAGCCATGGTAGCCGCTAAATCGGAAAAACTCTCCCGGATACCAAGAGATTTAACCTCGGCTCCCTCACTTCCTTTACGATAGACAAGAAGGGGAACATGCTCCCGGGTATGATCCGTACCCCTGAAAGAGGGATCACAGCCATGATCCGCTGTAACGATGAGAAGATCCCCATCATCGAGCGCTTCTATCATTTTTGGAATAAACACAGAGGTCTCTTCAACCGATTGGCAATACCCCTTAATATCTCTTCGGTGTCCATACATCATATCTGTATCAACAAGATTAACAAAAATAAATTCTTTGTCATTTTTTGTATCGGTCAGTACCGCCAGGGTCCGATCCAGACAGTTGGGGTTCCCCTTGTCATGATAACTGTTGGTAATCCCTGATTCATTGAAAATATCACCAATTTTACCCACAGCAGTCGTTACAACGCCACGGGATTGAAGGTGATCAAGGAGTGAAGGTTCGGGCAGGGGGATCGAAAAATCTTTTCGTGCGGCACTCCTGGTGTAATTTCCAGGAGTCCCTGTGAAAGGCCTGGCAATAACACGACCAACCATCCTGGGATTGCATAACTCTCTGGCAATTTTACAATATTTATAGAGTTCATCCAGAGGTACAGTCTCTTCATGAGCGGCAATCTGAAAAACAGAATCGGCGGAGGTATAACAGATAAGATCACCCGTTTTCTGATGCTCTTCCCCAAGTTCTTCAATTATTGCTATCCCCGAAGCAGCCTTATTACCAATCAGTCCCCGACCCGTCTTTGCATTAAAGGTTTTCACAAGATCCTCAGGAAAGGAGGGATATTCGGGCTGAAAAGTATGAAAAGCCTTCTCAAGCTCAAGTCCCGCCAGTTCCCAATGTCCGGTAGTGGTATCCTTACCAGGACTCTTCTCCTTCATGACGCCAAAAAACCCGGAAGGAACATCTACGCTCTCACAACCGGGAAGTTTATTTTCCAGCAGTTCTGATGCATTTCCAAGCCCTAATTCCTTTAAGGCCGTCCATTTCGGACCTGAGACGCCTTCACAAATATGCAGGGCCGTGTTGGATCCTTTATCTCCATACTGTTCGGCATCAGGAAGTTCACCAATCCCGAAACTATCTATTACGACTACTGTAGCTCTCATTATTTATCTCCTGATAATTCTATTCTATCATCCTGTTTAAGGAAAAGAAATCTGTTTCTATGAATTAAGATAACCATGAAACCGGTATTTACCAAAATTTTAGAAGCAGTCCGCTTTTCCAACATATTTTCCCC
Organism: Spirochaetales bacterium; assembly: GCA_016342585.1. GTDB lineage: Bacteria > Spirochaetota > Spirochaetia > UBA9216 > UBA9216 > JAEINK01. The sequence continues at coordinate 30,365 of JAEINK010000007.1, read as the reverse complement.
TCTTTTTATTGGATTAATCAATAATTTTACGTGTTTGACTTCACCCTGTATCGGATCTATTCTAATAGACAGGCATGAATCGAAACAGAGATGAACGGGACACTATCTTTTCCAGGATGTTTGAACTTAAACCTGGAACCCAAAAATACAGTGAATATTATAAAGCGCACCCTGCGTTGGAAGAGGGGGATCACCTCCTCAGATCTCACCCTCCCGGTCTCTTTACAGAAAGGAAGGAACAATCCATTATCGACGCTCTTTTCAGGCTGATCGAAGAGCTTCGGCCTTTGGCGGGCCACAGTTACCCGGAGGGGGTTGAATCTCCCGGTTCAAGGAAGTTTATTGACAAAAATGATCCTCAGACCGAGGGTAACTTTACCGATTCAGAAAATTTCGAGGATGCCCGTAAACTTGCGGAATCTCTCGGAGCTGTACTGACTGGAGCGACAAAGGCAAAGACCGAATTCTTCTATAATACTCGTGGCAGGGGTAAATGGTACGGCCGGAAAGTTGAATCTGTACTGCCGAATATTTTTATCTTTGCTGTAGAGATGGATGGCCATGAAATAAACAGAGCCCCTGCAGTTGAAGAGGCCGTAGAAGTTGTAAAGGGATACTATCGGGCGGCTAATATCGGTCTTGCTCTAAAGTACTGGATGAACTCACTCGGGTACAGGGCTGTCTGTCATATGGATGGGGAGAGTGAACTCATTTTACCACCGGTAGCCCAGGCGGCGGGTCTTGGCTCCCAAGGCCTTTCCGGACTGCTGGTTAATGGAACCTTCGGTATGCGGATCCGTCTCGCCGCAGTCACAACCAATATGCCCCTGACCTGTACAGGCAGTTCCAAATTCAACATCCTGAAATACTGTCGAACCTGCGAAAAATGCGCCGTCCTTTGTCCCTCGGATGCCATTCCTGAATTCGACACGGTAGATCCCCTCTTTGGATCTCGGATCGATCATGAAAAATGCTTCAAAACCTGGAGAGAACTGGGAACTGACTGCGGGGTCTGCCTGGCGGCCTGTCCCTTCTCCCAGAAATTCAAACAAAAGAAAGGGGACCGGAAAAACGCCAATCCCCTGAAAGCATTCATGTACCGCTCTTAATACCCGCTCTCTATCTCCTGCCCGTTTATAATCTTGATACCACCGCTTGTTCCCAACCTGGTTGCACCGGCATTAATCATGGCAACGGCATCTTCAAATGTCCGGACACCCCCGGCTGCCTTCACCCCCATATCGGGTCCAACAGTTTTCCTCATCAGGGCCACATCCTCAACCTTTGCCCCGCTTGTGGAAAAACCGGTGGAAGTTTTTACAAAGTGTGCCCCGGCCTTTTTCACAATCTGTGAAGCAAGAATAATCTCCTCTTTCGTAAGCAGGGCTGTTTCAATGATAACTTTCAGCTTTGCCTTCCCGTCACAGGCCCCGAGAACGGCCCGGATATCCGATTCGACCAGTTCAAGATCTCCCGATTTAAGGGCTCCGATATTAAGAACCATATCAACCTCACCGGCACCATCTCCCACGGCAAACCCGGCCTCGGCAGCCTTGGCTCTCGAATCCATTGCCCCCAGAGGAAATCCGACAACCACACAGGTGATTACATCGGTACCTGAAAGATTCCTGACCGCTCGGCTGGCCCAGCATGTGTTAACACAAACGGAACAAAAACCATTATCCCTGGCCTCCATGCAAAGTTTATCGATATCCTCTCCCTTTGCTTCGGCCTTCAGCAGGGTGTGATCAATATATTTAGCCATCTCTTCGGGCTTTAGTTTAATATCACTCATCTTTTACCGCCTTTATCGTGGATTTAATTAGTCAATTAATAATATCATAGAAATGTTCATATATTTATAAGATAAGGAAATAATTTAAGATTAATTTAAGCTCTATCTGTCAAAATTGTAAGAATAAAGCGAATAAGATTACAGGGAGCAAAGCTTTAAACAGGAATTTAATGAAAGAAAAGATACTCGTAGCCGAAGATCACGACTACCTCAGAAATTATATCAAAAAGATACTGGTAAAAGAGAATTATCAGGTGTCTGACGCTGCCAGCGGCAAGGAAGCTCTGACAATCCTAAAAGATGAGGAGATCGATCTCATTCTACTCGATCTTGATCTGGGTGATATGACAGGAACCGAAATCATTAAACTGCTTCGACGGCAAAACAATACGACCCCTATCATCGTCATCTCCAGCTTTGAGCAGATAGATTCAAAAGTTAACGCATTCGATCTGGGATGTGACGATTACATTACAAAACCCTTTTATAAGGAAGAACTCCTCGCCAGAATCAGAAGATTAAGCAAACGGGTGAATTTTATCCAAAGCTCTACAAACAATAAAGTACATGAAGATATAAGTCTGGGCCCTTTCAAAGTGGATTATAAAAGCTGCACAGTCTTCAGGAACGATAAACCCCTTACATTAAATCGAAAACTTTTTGATATAATGGCCTTTTTTATTGAAAACAATAATCAGATAATCACAAAAGATCAACTTCTCTCCCGATTCTGGAGTGATCAGAGCTTTCCATCGGAAAACACCCTTTCGGTTCATATTCATATGCTTCGAGAACAGATGGAAACAAATCCCAGAAATCCGGAATTCCTTCTAACCATGAGGGGAAAAGGGTATATGATAAAAATAGTTTAATCTTTACTTGTCAACAATCTATTTTCCGGCTATCTTTGCTTTGTCCTTTATGAAAAGAATCGCATTCATTTCCAAACCTCTACTGTTCTCGCTTGGCATAATTGTAATCTATTGGATTATGATAGCCTTGCTGTATATAAATATCAGAGATGTGAAAAGGGAAAAGGCTAACCAGATAAGCATCGAATTCCAAAAATTCCTGGACCCGATAATAGAAAGAAGTAAAGAATTAACAGAGGATTCTTTTATTCAGAACTGGCTTCAGAATGAAAAAAGTAATAAAGTTCAAACTGTTACACTCCGTGAGTATCTGGAAAAGAAGAAATCCTTCATTAATTGTGAGGGCATTGATCTTGCGTCAACATCAACGGAGATTGTCTATCAGGATGAGGGAACAAAAATTCAAATGAGCCCGGGTGTAGACAGGGATGCATGGTATTACAACTTCATGGATTCCGACCACCGCTCGAATTATGAATTTTACTATGACTCCCAAACGGGTGTTCTCTATATTTATCACAATTTAAAATTATACACTCCTTCCCAAAAAGTTGTTGGTGTGATCGGGGTACGGATCAGATATGATAATATTACCACCCTGCTTGAAAGCCAAAACAAAGCGGGACTTGTGGCCTATTTTATTGATTCCAAGGGTGAAATAACAATTCATCCGGATCAGACAAAAATTGGGAGTATGGATATCTATGATTTTTTTGGACTCCTGCAAAAAGAAGAGGGTGAAGAACATTCCGGGGTTCAGCAACTTGACCATCATGATGGATACAGGTATTCATTTGACAATTTTCCGGATTATCTGGTAGTCACAAAGGCAGAAACAGGTCATTTCTATTCCCGATTTAACCTGGCAAACCTGATTATGCTGAATGTACTTTTACTATTGACCGGAAATATAATTATTTACTTTTTCAGGAAAGCACAGCATCGGAAAAGAGAGGGAAAATCAGTTTAAAACAGGCCCCCTTCCCCTCGATATCCGGCTCAAGAATTATATCACCTCCGAAGGCAAGCATAATATTTTTCACAAGGTACAAGCCCAGTCCTGTTGAAGATTCACCGCCCGTCGGCCTTGCGGAAAGCCTTTTAAACCGGGAAAACAACTCTTTTTTATCCTGCTCAGAGAATCCCGGTCCGGCATCCCGAATCCACCACTCAAGCTGGTCGTCATGATAGGATCCGCCAATTTCAAGTGCTCCCCCGGGGAAGGAGTATTTCACCGCATTATCGATCAGGTTCTCTATTACCGTTTTAATTAGAAAATAGTGCCCATGTATAAAGAGTTCATCCAGCGTAACAGAAAGCTCAAGTGCCTTCCCTTTAAGCCTGCTTTCGTAATTGATACAGACAAGGTTTGTTATATCATTTAGATCAAGAAGCTGAAGGTTTCGCTCCTTGATCCCCTCTTCCAGTTTGAGATAGATCATCGTATTATCAAGGAGGCTCTTCAGATTATCCGAGGCCAGGAACATCTGCTTATACTCCTCTTTTTCGCTGTCTTCAGCCATAAGCTCCATACTGTTATTAATAAGAACGGTCACAGGAGTGGACGCCGAATGACTGATTATATGAAGGAGAGTGGTTCGCACTTCAATAAGATGCTCCTGCTTTCGGTTCATATCATCCAGCATCAGAATATTTCCTGAAAGTACATCTACCATGACATTAAGATAATCATTCAAGGTTTTAAACTCATCATTCCCCTTAACACAGGTCTTAAGCTCATAATTGCCTTCAGAGACTTCTGCCATATAGGTATTCATACTCTTGATATTTTTAATGATGTTTTCTGACATGACATAACTGCCGGCGAGCATAAAAAGGGTACTGATTGAAATAATGATAATAACGTTAATAATGAAAGGACGAATCTTATCAAGCATGATGGACTGGGGAAAAAGTGAAATCAGATGCATACTGATACTTTCGATATAAACAGAAAAGGCATAATAGTTTTTACCATTCAACTCTATCAGTTTTCTACTGTTGGGAGAATCAGCAATTTCCACCCAGTTATACAATGAACTGTACTCCACAGGCTCGGATGGTTTTCTATTAAAATTTATGATATTTCCATCCGGAGTCATAGCAAGAAGTTTGGATTCCATTCCATAGGATTCATTTTTAAAACTTGTAAGTATATTATTTAATTCAAAATCCACCCCTATAATCTGTTTATCCATCCCCTCAATCCTGGAAACGCCGGAAATGATTAACTTGGAATTCGTATTGGATAGATAGGGATCCGTCCACAGGATTTCATCGGAATCAACTCCCACACCATACCAATAGGCCCGTTCCGGTTCGGTGAATGAAGATGAGTTTAAATTCGTGCTGGAAATATATCTATAGGATGGATCTGCACAGAAGATATCAATCTGAAGGGAGAGAATCTTAACGATTTTGCTCCACTCATTTTGAATAGATTCTGCCGAACTCCCTTTAAAAAGATCCTTCATTCGGGGATCATTTCTATATGACTTTAAAATACCCTCTATATGACCAATCTGACTCTCTATACTAACCTGCTTAATTGAATTGAACATTGAAGTCTGCTCATCCTGGAATCTTTCCAGTAGAGTTTCCCGAAATACCGATAAAAATCCCAGGCCAAGTATGAACATGGGTAAAAGCAAAAGGGTTGCCATATATATATTGTATTTAAAGCGAATGGAACTCTTCATCTAAGGTGTAAAATCCGGTTAGTAAGCGTATTTGCTGCCAATCAATGATAACGCAAATACATTTATTTTTAAAGCTATTCTTTTACATACAGAGAATGTAGATCTATAATTAAGTCGTGGGGGATCTATGAATAACAAATTTCTCCAGTTCCTTCTTCTAACCTGTCTGATCTCAACCTGCCTGTTCGAAACAACTGGAGCCGATAATAGAAACCGTCTCGGAGATGAATACGACATCACAGGTTTCTGGAAATCAATGGATGAAAATACTGGTCTTATTGCCGCCATAATCGGGATCTATGAATACAGGGATAAAAGGTATGGAAAACTCATCATTACCTACAATGACGGACTTGTCAAAGATACTATTTATAATCCCGGTGAACAGGCCGAAAAGCTTATCGGGACCCCCTTTTTTGCAGGCCTGGATTTCATATGGGATCTTGAACTTAAAGGTAATAAATGGATAAACGGTTGTATCATGGATCCTCAGGAAGGGAAATTTTACCATGGCGACCTGTGGATGAAGGACGATGAACTCATTGTTCGTGGAAAGATAAAAATTGGGTTTATCTTCCTGGGTAGAAATCAAATCTGGCTTCCGGTTCAATCGTCAGATCTCCCTCAAGGGTTCATTCTTCCGGATTTAAGCGGGACCATACCAACGCGATGGCAGGCTGTAGAATAATTCAGGAAGCGAAATGAGATACAATGGAAACAATGAGTTGAATCGGGCTTCTTCCTTTTTTTTGTCTTCCCTTTTCCCTCCTCACTCTTCGGCAACTTTCACTCATACATTTCATCTGATCACCATGTCCTTTTGCCATAATAGAAATCTCATCGTATGAATAGAACATTTTCTACCTCCAATGGTTTAGTGTTATCTTATATTTATATTAGATCTATTTCTAACACAAGTCAAGCTTTCTAATATGTATTTTAGATATATTTCTAATATATTCTGGTAAATTTCCATGAAATAGGTTAAAATAGAGGTATGAAGTTCATAGTAAATGAAACGGTAGATTTTATTTCTGCTGTAAAAAGATTCGCTGATAGAAACAAACCCCAGGATCCCGGTTATCCAAGATCTCCTGAAATAGAAGAATGGTGTTCAAAATATGAAAAGATACTATCACCCTTTCTCCTGAATGATATTTCTCTGATGGTAGAAAAGATGATCATGCCGACAATCTATCTATTTCATTTCATGTGGAATAACAAAACAATGGATACAGCCGAAAAAATGCTGATTGCATTGAAAAATATATCGGTAGAAGAATTTGTACAATTCATACAAAAAGAGTTCCCCAAAGAGGTTAGAGAGAATTTATCGGAAGAAGCAATTTTCAATTCACTTATTGACGACGGTCTTTTTCCAAACCATGATCCCGTCGAAGAGGCCAAATTATTCTTTGGGTTCCTTAAAGACCCCGAGAACTTTCTCTCACGGCTTCACAAAACCTATTCCGAGTTCTACACGCAGGCATATTTACCCGGAAAGAAAGCTTTGGAAAAACTCTCACAGGAAAAATTTCGATGGCATGAAACCCGGTTGCGAGACAATGGTATTCAATATCTTAGACATCTGGGGCTCGGGAGCTTACTGAAAGAGGTTTCCGACTGGGAACAACTGACTCTCTTTTTCTCAATGTTCGCGGATAATGAAATTTCCACTTTCTGGATGACCAGAAAAGTCATAATCGGAGGCTATACAGATCAGAGAATCCTGGGTAAATCCGCCAGGGATAAAACCGACATCTTCTTTTCATGTGCCAGCGATCCTAAAAGGCTGGAAATAATGCGTCTTACCGCCCAGCGCCCCTGGTATTCTACCGAACTGGCAAAACATTTCGATCTGAAACCGGCAACACTCTCCTATCATATTAATAAACTTGCAGATGCGGAACTTCTGGATATTACAAAAGGAGAATCAAGAAGGTTCTATTACTCACTCAACCGCGATGAGGTAAAAAAGTATATGGGATACATATCGCAGGATCTTCTGGGACTGAAAAGTGAAAAAGAGTGAATAAGAAATTAAAATGAAAACTCTATCTGCTCAAAATCAACCGGCCGCTTGTTATCCGAAAGAGTTCTTGCCATATAGCCTTTATTAAGATCCAGATCCGAGGTCAAACTCTTCATCTGCTCCTCGGTCACTAGATTCTGTTCGGCAAAAAGGTAGATCAAAGCCTTCTCGGCGATGAGTGGTGTTAACAGGGTATTCATATTGATCGGTTCCGGGCTATCGCCCTTCATATACTTCTCATCGAGGTGTTTAAATAGTTCAGAACGCTCCAGTTCGTTTTTAATGGAAAAGAGTTCATTCCTTAAGGGGGTTAAATCCCCCAGAGATGCCTTTAAACCCAGAGGCTTCAGGTTCAAAAAGGTATACTCTTTTCCCGGAAGGTAATGATGTTCATCACAACGGGTACAGTAGTTGGGTTCAATCGAATCTTCTTTCTTTGTATCACCACCGATGACGATAAGGGGGTCAAAATAGAGGGCCGGACACTCCTTACCATCGATAGTGTAATATCTATAGGTATAAAAAGAGTCAAGGATACAGTCGGAATGCTCACAATAGGCCGTTAAAGGATAGACATCGGTACAGGATTCGAGGATGAATTGGGCAGTAGGGTTAAAGATATCCTTCCTGAAATTAAGAATAAGGGTCGGAAAAATAAAATTCAGTCCCCGCTTCTCCGAGAGATTCCGTACGACATAAGCTAATCTTTCATCATAGAAGGATGCCTCATCAATAATCCAGGTACCAGCCTCGGGATGGCTATCGACAACCTCCTCAAGTTGAAAGGAGTCCTGAATACAGGCAATGGATTCACCGAGCCGTTCAAACCCACCACGGTAGGCCAGAGCATCCACGGGGTAGTCGGAAAATCTGTTGGCATCAAGGAGTGAACGGATAAAAAATACCCGCCGCCGATCGGCCCCGGCGGTTGTAGTTTTAGCGGCAACCTTCTCTGATTTCTCCAGGGCAACCCTGGAATCACGCCAGACCCGAGCCGAATATTCGGTCTTTCCGGAGCCCATGGGACCAATTACCAGCATCCGACGGGCGGCCCTTGAAAAATCAAAGTGGGTAAAGGAGTGGTGAACACTCACCTGGGGGAACCCCAGACTCTTCAAAAAGCTTAATGTTTCCGGATCATGCCTGATTTCGCTCAACTTTATCCCCTCCCAAGTCCCTCTCTCCGGCTTCATATAGTTTTAAGAAATCAACGATTACATCCCGGGCATCTGACTCACTCCCGGCTTCCGGATTCTCTATTTTATCATGTTTTGCCAGGAACCACTCAAAAAGATTTAAGGTATATTCCCGTATTGCCTCGAGGGTTTCTACCTCTTCATCCACAGTCGATAGAAGATTACGACAGATCTCCCGACACTCATCCTCTGTGAATTGGGGATGATAGGCATTTACAAAAAATAGACCTGCGGCAACACAGTTTATACTATGCTGTTTCACCGTTAAAATAGTATCGATTATCTCCACCGCTGTTCTGCGACAATATTCGATCTCCTCATCGTACTCGCCCGGACGGGTCGCTGCTTCAGCGAGCAGTTCCCTCATTTTCAGATAGTTAAAAAGAACAACCGACACATGAAGGCTCGGAATGCAGTGGAGGTGGGGATCAAAAAAGTGGATCTGGAGAAATACCGGATGAGGAATCAAACCCGGTCGACGGGTTGTGGAGGAACATTTGTTATACACATACCCGGCATTCCTGTAGAGCAGACGCAACTCATCGAGAAACTCAACGGTTTTTGCAACCCTATCAACGGGGGTTCCATCAGGCACAGATTTTCGTCCCGGATTTTTCCAGTAAAAAGAGATCGATTTCATCCATAAGGGAATGAAAAACATATATTTCCGTACATCTTTGGAGCGGAATGGGATAGTTTCATCCAGGGGGTGATCCACACTGACTACCGGACGTTTTTTCGGCCTATGCCGGGTTTGAAACTGAAGATAAAAAAACCAGTAAACGATATCTTTTATCAGTTGTCTGCCTGTTTTCCCGACTCTCCGACAGGAGAGGGCGGCAAAGATTATGGGAAATTTTGTTGTTCGGGATATTGTATTTTTACTCATGCTTTAGATTATACCAGGATCATCATATCGGCAATTGCTTCTACCCCTTTTTATTACAAACCCAATCAGAATTCACAGTTCCCAATATCAGGTAGAAGGGGATGATCTGAGTTAATTTCTTGTTCGCTCCTTTATTTCAAGAAGCAGCTTCATCACCCCGTAGAGATCAGACCCGGAACTTTCCGTACCAAAAGCGTCATGAAGTTCTTTATAAAGCCCGAAAAGTTCGTCATACACAGCTTTATTCTTTTTATTGGGTATATAGGTCAGTGCCAGAGTCCCGGTCATGGCTTTCATAGCCGTTTCAAAATCATCATAACCGCCATTTTCAGAGCCGGCAGCCACAGCCCCGGCCACAGCACTACCCAGAGCCGCAGTCTGCTCACTGGCGGAAAGTTCCATTGTCCGCCCCATGACATCTGCATAAATCTGCATAAGCATGGGGCTCTTATAGGGGATTCCTCCGCAGTTAATTACCCGATCCACTTTAACACCATACTCTTCAAATCGCTCCAGAATGATCCTGGATCCAAATGCCACAGCCTCAATTAGTGCCCTATACATCTCGGCGGCGCTGGTATGAAGGGTCATCCCGATGAAAAGACCGGTCAACCTCTGGTCAACAAGGACAGTACGATTTCCATTCATCCAATCCAAAGCAATAAGTCCGGACTGACCGGGTTTTAAAGCCTCGGCTTCTGCAGTAAGCCGCTTAAAAGCTTCACCTTTATCACCCTCTCCGGCAGCAATATTCATAAACCAGTTAAAGATATCTCCCACAGCCGACTGACCCGCCTCAAGACCATATTGACCGGGAAGGATCGATCCGGGAACGATACCACATAAACCGGGAATATCGGGGAGAACTTTATCAAGAGGAGAAACCAGCATATCACAACAGGAGGTACCAATATTTTTGACCAGAACCCCCTCACCTATACCGGCACCAACACCACCCAGGTGAGCATCTATAGCACCGATAGCAACAGGTATCCCCATGGGTAGCCCAAGGGTGGCGGCCCACTCGGAGGTGAGGAACCCGGCTTTTTCATCGAGAGAGCAGGCGGTTTCCGGGAGTGTAGCGCGAAGTACAGACAATTCTGGATCAAGCTGATCAAGAAATTCCGTCTCTGGATATCCACCCCACTCGATATGGTAAAGCCCCTTATGACCGGCCGTACAGACACCGCGCTTCATTTTCTTCGGGTTTGAATTACCCGTAAGCACAGCGGGAAGCCAGTCCGCATGCTCCACCCAGGTATAGGCAGCCTTGAAGACTTCCGGGTTTACTTTAAGACAATGCCAGACCTTGGCCCAATACCATTCGGAAGAGTGGGTCCCCCCAATCTTCGTCAGATAGTTCGGTCGGATTTTGGAGGCCGTATCTGTAATCGCGGCGGCTTCAGCGTAGGAGGTATGATCCTTCCAAAGCCAGACCATGGCATCAAGCTTATCTTTGAAATCTTCCTTAAAAGCAAGGGGGATCCCCATTTCATCTACAGGGAGAGGAGAAGATCCTGTCGTATCAACGCCAAGGCCTACGATTTTATCAGCAGAAAAAGAGTGATTTTTCCCGGCTTTCTCCAAAGCCCCCTGAATAACTATTTTCATTCCTTCTAAATAATCTTCCGGATGCTGACGGGCAACATTGGAGTCTTTGGGATCTGTAATTACACCATCAACCCCATGGGCATATGACCAGGTGGATTCAGCCAGCTGGGTTCCATCCGCAGTAGCAACAATTACTGCCCGGACGCTCCCCGTTCCATAATCAAGGCCAAGAGTGTATGTCTTATTCATGTTTATCTCCCAAGTATATCTGTTTAAATGTAGAAAAAACTCACCAGTTAAAATAACTTCGATTGCCTATCTTATCATATGTACCGTGAAATTCAATTATTACTCCCAACTTGAATTTCACTAACTTTACTGATAACCTGACTCATGATAATTATAATCGAAAGAATAACCGCCATTCTGCTGGCCCTCATATTGATTTTCAACATGACAGCAAGACGACAGCTGACCCATGGTTCAAAGAAAAGGACAGCTTCCCTGCTGTTCGCCGTCTGTATTCTCATATTCTATATGGCTGTTATTGCCGTTAAGCGGAACAATATGCCCCTCTCTCTTCTTTATCCGGCTTTTGCCATCGCCTTCCTTCTGATGCTGATTCTCAACAAAAAGATATTTATTTTTAAGCGGAAATGCCATGAATGCGGATCATCCTTCCCTATGAAGGCAATCCTCTATGTGGATGAACCTCACTGCGAAAAGTGCAATAAACCAGACCTCAAGTCCAAACCGGTCCCTATCCCTGATTCGGTTGATGATATCGACTGGGATAAATGGGAACCAACGGAGAAGGCTGTCATTACCTATATCATTGATAAGAAGAATAACATGGTACTCCTGATGCATAAGAAGACAGGCCTCGGAAAAGGAAAAGTGAATGCCCCGGGGGGAAGGATTGAACCGGGAGAAACACCTCTTCAGGCCGCTGTCAGGGAGTGCCAGGAGGAGGTCAGCCTCACTCCTAAAAACCTTGAAAAGAGGATGGAACTGAACTTCCAGTTTGCCGATGGATATGCACTCTATGGAGAGGTTTTCTTTTCGGAGGAATGGGAAGGAGAGGCAGCCGAATCGGATGAAGCCGACCCCTTCTGGTGTCGTATGGATAAAATTCCCTGGGAAAAGATGTGGGCCGATGATGTAAACTGGCTCCCCAACGGTTTCAAAGGTAAAAAACAGAGGGGTCATTATATCTTTGACGGCGATGAGATGCTCAGTGAAAGACTTGAACAGGTTGAATGCTTCGAAGAAGAGTAAAAACTGCAACTATTAATAGAAACAGCGGGGGTAAAGGCTTGAATAGAGCTCCCATTATTAGATAAAATAATAACGAATGACTGCCCCCCGGAGCAGGCTCCGAGGGTTCGTCATTCTCGTAAAGAAATTACTACATGGGATTAAGACCCGTGAACATGGCTTAAACCTGTAAAGCAGGTTCAAGCCAGGGGTATTAATCCCGAATCGAATAAACCGGAGGAAATATGCATAAAATCCAGACTCTTAACAAAATCTCCCGGGAAGGCCTCTCAAGGCTTCCTGAAGGTAAGTATGAATACGGCGATGACGTGAAAAACCCCGAGGGTATTATCCTCAGATCCTATAAGATGCACGATATGGATTTGCCCGAATCTCTCCTGGCTATAGCCCGTGCGGGTGCAGGAACAAATAATATTCCCGTTGAAAAATGTGCCGAAAAAGGAATCGTCGTCTTCAACACCCCTGGCGCCAATGCCAATGCGGTTAAAGAACTCGCCCTCATGGGTCTTTTAATATCTTCAAGAAAAGTATTCCGTTCCATGGAGTGGGTAAAAACCATTGCCGGAAAGGGAAATGAAGTTCCCAAGCTGGTTGAATCGGAAAAATCCAGATTTGCGGGGCAGGAGATAAAGGGCCGAAGACTTGGCATCATCGGTCTGGGTGCCATCGGGGTAATGGTGGCTAATGACGCCCAGGCTTTGGGAATGGATGTAATAGGGTTTGACCCGTTCATCTCAGTGGAAGCGGCCTGGGGACTCTCCAGCACAGTAAAAAAAGCCGAATCACTGGAGGAGCTGGTCTCCACATCCGACTATATCTCCGTTCACATCCCTTTAAATGATAAAACCAAAGGGTTCCTTGGGAGAGATTCCTTCGAAAGCATGAAGGAGGGGGTAAGAATCCTCAATTTCTCCAGAGGCGGCCTCGTTGAAAATGAAGCGCTCATCGCTGCCTTAAAAACCGGAAAAGTAGAACGGTATGTTACCGACTTCCCGGAAGATGAACTCCTTGGCGTAGATAATGTTCTCGCCATTCCCCACCTGGGAGCCTCCACTTTTGAATCGGAAGAGAACTGTGCCATCATGGCCGTAGACGAACTCAAAGAGTTTCTCGAAACCGGAAATATCCGAAACTCGGTGAACTTCCCCAACTGCACCCTTCCCATGAATGGTAATATCAGAGTCCTTGTAACCGGCCGCAACATTCCGAAGATTCTGAGTTCTATCACCTCCTTCATTGGAGAAAATGGTGTAAACGTGGCAGGAATGATCAACAATCATAAGGGTGATTATGCCTATACAATAATTGACGTTGAGGACGAAATAGACGATGATGTAATTTCGAAAATAAATACCATAGATGGAGTTATTACAACCAGGGTTATCAGACCCGGAGAGTAAGGATGAGTAAGATGGTAAAAATAAAACAATTCAGAAGTTTAATTCCGTTATTCTTCCTACTGTGTGGCGTGATGCTTTACGGCACCGGCTGTGCCAGCGAGGAAAAGAAAACGGAACAAGGCGAGGAGAGTGAAGCAGTGGCAGAATCAAAGATGCCTGAACTGGCGAACGGATTGTACGCCAACATGAAGACCTCCAGGGGAGACATCCTTCTGGAACTTGAATTTGAAAAGACTCCCATGACGGTGAGTAATTTTGTCGGCCTGGCGGAAGGGACAATAGAGAACACAAAGGGAGACGGACCATTCTATGATGGACTGGTTTTCCACAGGGTAATTGATGATTTCATGATTCAGGGAGGATGCCCCCTGGGACAGGGCACTGGCGATCCGGGATACAAATTCCCCGATGAATTTGACAAATCCCTAAGACACGATACTCCTGGAATTTTTTCAATGGCGAACAGCGGACCGGGAACTAATGGAAGTCAGTTCTTCATTACCCATGTCCCCACCCCCTGGCTGGATGACAAACATACCGTTTTCGGCCATGTAATCCAGGGTCAGGATATTGTCGATGCTGTAAAGCAAGGTGATAAGATTGAAAAGGTTGAGATCATCCGTGTGGGTGAAGCAGCCGAAGCATTCAAACCCGATACAGCCTCTTTTAAAGCAATGATCGAAAATGCCGGGGCTGCCGGAAAAGAAGCCGAAAAGGCCGCTCTTCAGGGTGACCTCGACTTCATCGAAGAAAACTGGACAGGTCTAACCACTTCCGACTCAGGACTTATGTTCTCCGTAATGGAAGAGGGTGAAGGCGGAGCTTCTCCCAAGATGGGTCAGGCCGTAACCGTTCACTACACCGGTACACTCCTCGATGGAACAAAGTTTGATTCTTCCATCGACAGAGGCGCCCCGGCAACATTCAATGTTGGTCAGGTCATCCCCGGTTGGAATGAAGCCCTCATGGCTATGACAAAGGGAGAGAGAAGACTCCTTATCATTCCTCCAGCCCTGGGTTATGGAGAGAGGGGTTACCCCGGAGTAATTCCCCCCAACTCATTCCTGGTTTTCGAGGTCGAACTCCTGGAATTCTAATTCAGGAATATAGTTTTAGTTTAATAAAACCTTTAATGATAGAAACCTGGCCGCGTGGTTAATCCCGGCCAGGTTTTTTTATCTCAGCTGTAATTTTCAGACTCTCATTCGCAGGTTGAACATCACTGACTCTATTTTCAATCCACTCGAATAACATACCCCTTCCCTGAATGTCCATGATCGCAGAGGCCTCTTCCCCTTGATCAAACCGGCATATCCGGTTATTGTTTCTACATGGAGAATCACGTTCTCATATTTCTGACATCCTTTACTATAGCTTTATCGGGAGCTCTCATGCCCGGCCCCCTCTTGAGCGCTACCATCAGTGAATCGGTCCGAAGAGGGCCGGCTGCTGGTCCCCTCTTCATCCTCGGTCATGGGATTCTGGAGGTTGCTTTGATTGCCGCCCTTTTTATGGGTCTTGCCCCCCTCCTTGGGAAACCGGCGGTTTTCAATATCATAGCCCTTGCCGGCGGTGGGTTTATGATCTTTATGGCATTCGGTATGTTCAAAGGAGTCAGGTCCCTAAGCCTTGAAACGGCAGGTCGCCAGCCTGTTAAGGGAAACCTTGTCATACTGGGGGCAGGGTTAAGTCTGGCCAACCCCTACTGGATCATCTGGTGGGCCACAATTGGTCTGGGTTATATTCTCTCGGCAGGTAAGCTTGGGATCAGCGGCATAACCGCCTTTTTCATTGGCCACATTCTGGCCGATGCTTTGTGGTATACTATAGTCTCTTTCGGATTTGCAAAAAGCCGGAAAATAATGTCGGACAGGATCTACAGAATCATAATCGGATCCTGCGCACTTTTCCTGACATCATACGCACTCTATCTCATTCTATCAGTTTTGATCTGATAAAAATATTTTATATACTCTTACTCGATTAAATCACTTAAAACCGTTCTAATCATCCTCATCTTCTTCATCAAAAAACGAATCGAAATCAAGGGAGACATCGGTATGCCCGGATTCAAAAACCTGATAACACCAGGCGGCGCTATCTTTCCATGTTCGTTTCAGATTCGAAAAATCAACATGAATAATTCCAAACCTCTTCTCATATCCATAGGCCCATTCAAAATTGTCCATCAGAGACCAGATAAAATAACCCTTTAGGGGTACCCCGTCTTCAATAGCCTTTAAAGCCATTTCAAAATGGCTTTTTAGATAATCAATTCGCTCGTTATCCCTGACTCGGCCATCTTCATCAACCTCATCATTACAGGCAGCACCATTTTCAGTGATCAGGAAGGGTGTCTCGGGAAACTGTTTCTGAAGGCTAATCAGAAGATCATAAAGGCCTTCCGGTCGGATCTCCCATCCCATGGCTGTCTTATCCCTGCCGGTTGGAACAAAATCTGCCTCTAAAGGCTGGTTTTCCCCCTTTTTAATATCAAATGATGAATAATAATTAATCCCCAGAAAATCCACCTTTCCGGAGATGAGTTCCATATCGCCATCCTGAACGGGGGGCTCATAACCTTTTTCACTGTACCAGGAGAGAAGCCCTTCGGGATACTGCCCCTTTAAAACAGGGTGGGTAAACCATTTAACCTTATGTTCATCCAGCCGTAGTGCAGCCTCCCTGTCTTCAATCGATTCGGAAACGGGATAGTAGCTCGACATATCACAGGTTATACCGATATCCCCCTTATGGTTCCCTGATCGAAAAACCTCCACGGCCTTACCGTGAGCCAATAGAAGGTGGTGAGCTACATTTAAAGCAATCTGAAAATTCTGAAGACCCGGGGCATGTTGACCGGTCCAATGACCCATAAATGAGGCTACCCAGGGTTCATTTATGGTAATCCAGGAGTGGACCCGGTCTCCAAGTGAACGAAAAACCTCATCAGCATATTCGGCGAAATAAGAAGCCGTATTCCGACTGTTCCATCCTCCCTCGAGCTGAAGTGCCACAGGAAGGTCCCAATGATAAAGGGTCGCCGTCGGGGTAATATTTCGGGAGAGCAGTCCATCGACCAGCCTCTGATAAAAATCTATTCCTCTTCCATTTACATGCCCCCGGCC
This sequence comes from Spirochaetales bacterium, assembly GCA_016342585.1. Lineage (GTDB taxonomy): Bacteria > Spirochaetota > Spirochaetia > UBA9216 > UBA9216 > JAEINK01. Next base: position 13,525 of record JAEINK010000007.1, on the reverse strand, counting down.
TACAGGTTGAATCCGGGGCCAGGAGACGGAGAACCGATAGGCATTAACCCCCAGATCCTCCAGGATATTCAAATCCTCTTCCAGACGGTAATAATGTTCACAAGCCCTGTCACCGGTATCCTGATTGTGGATATTGCCATGAGTATGACAAAATCTGTCCCAGATAGAATCTCCACGACCGTCCTCTCTGGAGGCTCCTTCAATCTGATACGCCGATGTGGCTGTTCCCCATATAAAATCATCCGGAAAATTTTTCATATATACCTCAACATTTCATTATTAGTAGCAATCAAATAAAGATACATGAATTTAATTATAATGAATAGATATATAAAAATCCGAGACTTGCAATTTTTTCCTTAATAAAAGAAACTTGATTCATGGCGAAAAAAAAGATTTTTTTTGAATGCAGTTCCTGTGGTCATCAGGAACCGAAGTGGACAGGAAGATGCCCCCAATGCGGGGAGTGGAATACCTTTACAGAGGGAATACCCCAGACAACACCCAAATCCGCTAGCAGAAAACACCCCGGAACAACCCCCCTCTCTTCCCTCAAAGCCGGGGCGGGAACCCGATTTACCTCGGGAATCGGCGAGTTTAACCGGGTACTGGGTGGCGGTATAATGAAAGGGGCGGCCATCCTTGTGGGAGGAGAACCGGGAATCGGAAAGTCCACACTGATGATTCAGGCAGCAGACTCCTTTCCCCCGCCGGGAAAGGTACTCTATATCTCCGGTGAAGAGGCCCCTGAACAGATAAAAATGAGGGCCGACAGACTGGGAATTACCCGGGATATCGAAATATTATGTGAACCGGAACTCGAATCGATCCTCTCCGCTTTAAGGTCTGTTAAACCATCCATGGTGATCATCGATTCCATCCAGACCCTCCTCTCCCCGGAAGCAGGGTCTGTTCCCGGCACGCCAAACCAGCTTAAATACTGCTGTCATGAATTAATCACCTGGGCGAGAAGCGCCGGTTCATCCCTCTTCTTCGTGGCCCATATCACAAAAGATGGATCAATCGCCGGGCCAAAGGTGATCGAACATATGGTCGACACGGTCCTTTATTTCGATAACAGCCAGTCGGATGTCCGTTTCTTACGATCTACAAAAAACCGCTTTGGCTCGGTGGATGAGATTGGTCTTTTCACCATGACCGAAAAGGGACTTGAAGAGGTGACAGATCCATCCTCCCTCTTCCTGGTTGAACGGGCCGACGAGATTCCCCCGGGAATAGCCACGGTTCCTGTCTATGAAGGATCCCGGGTTCTCATGGTGGAGATCCAGGCCCTGGTTGTCCCGGCTAAAGGAGGGCTCTCCAGAACCTATTCCGACAGGGTTGATCCCCGAAGAGTCTCCCGGATCGCGGCGGTCCTCGAAAAGCACCTCTCATTGAGATTCTCCGATCAGGACCTCTATATAAATGTAGCCGGCGGCATGAACCTGAAAGAAACTGGTATCGATCTGGGTGTCGCCCTGGCCCTCTACTCTGCCCGGACAGGTATCTCTGTTTCTGCTGATACAGCCGTCACCGGAGAGTTAAGCCTGGCTGGTGAGATTCGCCCCATACCCCATCTGGATAAAAGAATAAAGGCCGCAGGAGAGATGGGCTTCTCGAAGATCATAGGCCCCTCACCATCCAAGAGGAGTGGTAAGAGTGAAAAACCGGGCGACTATAGAAAAGCCTCCTCCTTAAAAGAGGCCATATCCCAGGTTTTTGGAAAAACAGGTAAATAGAAGTGACCCAATCCGTTTCAATATTTTACTTCTCTGGAACCGGAGGAACAGAAATGGCCGCCCGGGCCGTGGGGGAGGGCCTTAAGAGACGACATGTTATGGTAAGCCTTATACCCCTCTCTGTACCTCTTTATCCTGTCCCCGATGAAGCTAAAGGCACTCCCGGTGATGAGACGCCTCAACACGCCCCGAAGTTGCTCCTCTTTTTCCCTGTATACGCCATGGATGCCCCCTGGCCTGTCTATGAGTGGATAGAGACATTGGAAGGTGAGGGGCGCCGAATGGGGGTCATATCCGTATCCGGCGGTGGAGAGGTCTGGCCGAACAACCAGTGCCGGGAGGTCTGCTGCCGCAAACTGGAAGAGAAGGGATTCAATGTCGTCTACGAAAAGATGCTCATTATGCCTCCCAATTTCATAACCCCCGCAAAAGCCGATCTCTCCATATGGCTGCTTCGTGCCCTTCCGGAAAAGGCAGATAAAACAGCCGCTGAATTTCTTGATTCCCGATTAAGTCGAATCAGAGGAAAAATGCCCTCTCGCTTCATGCGTTTCATTTCAAATATGGAAACCGTCCGGGGGAAAGGTTTCGGTAAGCTGTTCAAAATCAATCAAGAATGCACAGCCTGCGGCTGGTGTGTCAAAAACTGTCCTACTGGAAACATAAGCCTCCTTCCGGAAAAATTAAAGCCCGTCTATGGAAAAAACTGTGCCCTCTGTATGCGATGCATCTACGGCTGCCCGACAAAGGCGATCACATCCTGTATGCCCGTGGTTTTCAAGGAGGGTTTGAATCTGAAAAAAATCATCGCAGATTTTGAGGGGAAACAGCCGGAACCTCTGGAAAAATGTGCCAGAGGTATAATTTGGAAGGGTGTGAAAAAATACCTGCAGGAATAAGATTCAAAAAGGAGCCGTAAAATGGAAGAGAGAAAAATAACAATTACAGCGATTGAAGAAACTCCTGATTTTAATGAAATAAAAGATCTGATCATCCCCTTCTGGCCGGAGCAGTTCGGAGCCCTGCCGGATGAAAGGATTGTTCTTGAATATGAGAAGGATTATAGATCCAAGTTGGACCGGGTAAAATACCTCTATGTGGATAAAAGAATAGCTGGGTGGTACCGCTACTCAAAATTCCCCAGGGAAGCCGGGGCAAAGGATGTTCACACCTACGACATTGCCGTTCACGGGGATTTCCAGCGACAGGGGTTAGGGCTAATACTCATGAAAGATATGATTAAAGACTCCCGCTCCCTGGGCTATGAAAAACTCCTCTCAAGGAGTTTTAAGAACAATGAAGGTTCTATCCGTCTTCACCGGGCTGCCGGATTTACCGAACATATGAAAACCAGCGACTCTATCGTCTGGGAGCTTGACCTTCACGCCGCGGACCGAGAATCAGAAGAATAACACCACTCAGGACCATGGGGATGGTGAAGATCCACTGTGTAGGTCCAATACCAATCCTGTCGAAGGACGCCCCATATAAGGCAGGAGAAATCGAAGTGGTGACTGTCATGGTTCCCATGAGTATCCCGAAAATCTCCCCTCGGCCAAAACGCCCTCCAAGACGCGACATAATAAGATTCTGATTTATCAGACAACCCGATCCCAGGAGACCCAGAATAAATGCGGCCATAATCAAGAACTCTCCCGGAAGATTCAGCCCGAAAAAAGGAAGACAAAATACCATGAGAACAGTTCCACCGAGAAGAATTGTAAAGGAATTTAATTTCCGGGTTAAATAACCGGCCAGAAGAGAGCCAATAATTCCCCCGGCAAAAAAGAATGCCGTAGAGAAGGAGGCCATACCAACCGATAAACCTGCAAAATTTACAAGGATCGTAGGAAGAAAATTTAAAATCGCTGTAACAGAAAAAACACGAAGGATGACAGAAATCAGAAAGACAACAAGGATCCACCTCTCCTTTCCTTTAGCAGAGTCCGTCATTTTATTATCAACAGAAAAATCCCGGGTCTCCTTCAGGGAGTTTGCCCGCAGAAAAATTACACCCATAATAAGGCCCGGAACTGCTGTTACTATCAATACACCCCGGTATCCAATCTGTTCTATCAACAAGCCGTTTACCAGGAACATGATAAGAACCCCCAGGGTACCGGATGTTTCATAGAGACTCATAGTCCGGGCACGCGAATGTTCCTCACCTTCGGAAAGAAGGGAATACATGGTGGGATGAAAAGAGCTCATAGCAAGGCCGGTAATCCCGACCAGGGGTAGAAAAATGGCAAAATTGGGTGCGAACCCGGTTGAAGCCAAACCCAGAGCCGCGGCTATAAACCCGAATCCCATAATTTCCCGCCGGGGAAACTTATCGGAAAGCTTCCCTATCACAAAGGATCCGATGGCGGTGATAAGAAGATAGAAGGTTAATAGGACGCCCCCCTGACCAAAAGAGAGGTCAAACCTGGAGATAAGGGTAGGGAGTATCAGGGGGAAAATAAACCAGTAGAGATCATTCGCCATATGGCCTGCATATTTAAGTTTCATTTCTCGACACTATCAGAAAAAAGACCAGAGGTTAAGGCCCAAAGAAAAACGATGCTGCATCTGTACCTGAATTTCATTTCCTGTAATAAATTGCACCCCATAACGAAGAGAAAGACCATATCTGGTATTGGGATCAAACAAACCGCCTTCTGGAAACAGGGTTAAAGCCGCGGTACGAAGCCCGGCTTCAGGCTGGAAAACGGGTGAATAAACCGATTCAACATTCTCACCCAAATCCCAGAACTTCTCATTACGGCATCCGGCAGCAAAACCGGCAAAGAACTCCAGGGGGATACCGGATGGAAAGAATCCAAATCCAAAATCAAAACCTGCCAGGATCTGGGAAAACCGTATCTGATACTCGGTCGACTGAAAATCATTCACCGCATCACCATAGGTATAATCAGCAAAAACCAGTATCCGTAAACGAGTCTTTTCTATGGAAGTAAAAACAGTGGAAGTCATATCCAGAGGAAACAGGATCCTCATCCCTTTCAGGAAGTAGAGAAAATCCAGGGAGTAATCCAATAAAAATTCTTTTCCTTTTCCCCTTTCCCTGGAATCGGGCACTCCTGAAAAAGCAAGAGAGATTGAACCGCTTGAGTATTCCGAACCGGGATAAAGTCTATTCTCATACTTTAATATTCCAGTACTGATACCACCGGAAATATAAAAACCCTCTTCCTGTGAAAGAGAAAGCTCAAGGACTCTGTCCGGGTATTCAGAAAAGATTCCACTCCACCCGGCACCAAAATCAAGGCTGTTATCCCAATCAGTAGAGAGGGAAAGATTGAACAAGAATTCCGTCTTAAATGCCGAGGGCACCGAATAGGAAAAATGAGCATGCATTTCAGGAGAAATAGATCGACTATTCCTCAAAGAATATGCAGCCCCACAGATCGCATCGAGGCCAAACAGAAGCTCAGCGTTTCTATCAGAAAAAGAACTACCCGTTGAAGAACTATCAGATAAATAATCAAAGGAAACCTCTTTCAGCGAAAACATCCTGTGCACGATATTCTGGGCGTACTGACCACCCAGATTTCCGTAAAAACTCCCCCCGATAAAAGGCTTTAAAACCAGAGTGACGGGCCCCTGTTCAAATTCTAAGGAGAGACCAGTTTTAATCTCACCAAGATCGCACCTTTGATTTTCTTTCCTATCGGTAAGACCGTAAAAAAATAGATCCGTAAAAAACCCGCCGGTCCATTCGATGGAAGTGCCGATCCCGTATGTTCGGTAATCATCACGATTAATCGAAACCTCACCGTTAAAGAGATCATTATTCGTGGTTATGGTAAGGTTTTCGAAACCGGCAGCGGCTAAAATATTACTGAAAAAGCATGCTATTATTAAAATGAATAATCTTTTAAAAATCATTCATCAATTATAATTAAATCACTCTCTTTTGAAACCATCTCGCGAAAACTATCAGGTATGGTGGAATCAGTTATGATGTGATCCGTTTCATCAAGTGTGCAGTAACGGGATAAATTTATCCTGCCGAATTTCGAGGAATCGGTAATAATAAATACTTCTGGGCTTTTCTTTATAATAGTGGAGGCGATTTCAGCCCGCATCATATCCCTGCCCGTAAACCCCGTATCTCCAGTGAAACCATCTACACCGATGAAGGCTTTGCTGAAATGAAGCTGCTCTATACAGAGTACTGCCATTTTCCCCACAAGACTTTCACTCTCGGGCTGGAAAACCCCCCCGATAAGCACTACATTATTTTCCGCATTCTGAGCAACCGATCGGGCAATGAAGGCATTTGATGTGATGATAGTGATGTTTTTGAGGGCTGCTATCTCCTTTACCAGAAGAGCCATGATCGAACCTGACTCCAGGAAGATAGTATCCCCCTCATTTATGAAACTGGCTGCTTTTGCCGCTATCTTTTTTTTAATATCATAATTAATAGCCATCCGGTGAGAGATCACATCAGTCTCATCCAGAACAGCTCCGCCATGAAACCGTTTTAAAAATCCATCCTGTTCAAGGCGTGTAAGATCCTGCCTGATCGTAGCGGGAGAAACATTAAGACGTTCAGCCAGCTCCTTTACCGATGCCTTATGGCCGTCGGACAGTATTCCCAGTATATGATCAAGCCTTTTATCCATTAAATTACTCCAGTACTAATGCTGCGGCACCCAGTAGGCCCGCATCTGTTCCCATTTCAGAGACAAGAATCCCCATCTCTTCACACATCATTTCATTGGTGAGGGAACAAAATTTTTCACGTATTCTATTTGTAAATGAATCTCCAAAATTCATCAACCCGCCGCCTAAAACGACAACATCAGGATTCAGAAGTTGAAATATATTAAATATGCCGAAACCAACCATATCCGCTGAATCTTCAACAATGGCAATGGAAACGGGATCGCCTTCTTTAAATCCCCGGTTCACCAGATGGCCATCCACCTGACCGGCAGTTTCTATTGTAACACCAAGTGTGCTGAAAATCCCTTTTTCAAGTTTTCTTTTATATAGTTCCGGAAAAAAAAGACCCGAAGATAGGGCCATGAGGCAGCCATAATTCCCGCAGGTACATTTTGAATCCGCATCAATATCTATGATGGTGTGACCAATCTCACCGGCGGTTCCCGATTGTCCCCGATACATCTTCCGATTCAGAACAAGCCCTGCCCCGATTCCTGTGGAGATGGTCATATACACCAGGGAATCATAATCGCCATCCCGACCGGCTCCATATTTAAACTCCCCCAGGGCCTGTGCATTGGCATCATTATCCAGAAAAACCTTCACACCCCCAAGTTCTTTTTCTAGTTTTCCAACCAAAGGAAAATGATGGATAGTATTTTTAAAATTGCTGCTCGTTATGATCATCCCCTCCTTATGAAGGATATGACCTGCAAGTCCGACACCGACCCCGAGAAGGTCATCTAAATTCAAATTGTTTTCTGATAGAAGCTCCCGGACAAGAGCCGCAATCCTTAATACGATTTCATCAGGGTTCAAATCCGTGTGATCATGAGTGATCACCATATCAATTCGGCTCCCATCCTGTTTAAAAAGGGCGGCGGCCAGTTTTGTTCCGCCAAGATCCACACCGCAAATCAATTTTTCCATCACTTTCCACTTTTAGAGGACATGTTCCGTCCTGGCAATAATATCATTCTGGGCATCAGGAGAGAGAACAGTAAAAAAGGCTGAATAACCCGCCACCCGGACAATCAGATCTCGGTACTCTTCCGGTCTCTCCTGTGCAGCAATGAGGGTATTTCGGTCTACTATATTGTACTGAACATGCCATCCTTTTAATCTTGAGAAAAAAGTTCGGAGTAGAAAAATCAACTTCTCTTTATCCTCTGAATTTTTAATAACCGAAGGGGAGAGTTTCTGATTAAGGAGAACTCCTCCCAGGATCTTTTCTGTCGGGAGTTTGGCAATCGAATTGAAGACTGCCGTGGGCCCTTTCAGATCCGTACCCGATGAGGGCGAACACCCCTCGGCTAATGGTGTCCAGGCCTTTCTTCCGTCAGGGCTGGCTGGCACAACCGCCCCGGAGGGTACATTGGCCGAAATACTCGATGTCCCGGCGTAATATCTGCATCCTATAGGCCCCCGGCCATCCCGGATTGTCTTACAGGTTTCTATCTTCTCTATATAACTCTGGTAGGCCTCCTCTACAAGCCCATCCACATAATCATCATCATTTCCGAACTTCGGCGCATCCTTAAGCAGCATCTGCCGGATGGCCTCCCCGTCCTTGCCTGCAAAATCATTTTCGAGGTATTTTAACAACTCTTCCGGGGTAATCTTTTTTTCCTCAAAAACAAGCTTCTTAACAGCCGCCAGGGAGTTTCCAAGATTTGCGATCCCAACCTGAAGGCCGGAAACAAAATCATATATGGTTCCACCCTCATGAACGGTTAAACCACGGCCGATACAATCATCGGTAAAAGCCGAACAAAGAATATCAGGAGCCTGCTCCTCGAGTACCGTATCAATGGCAGTATCAATGGCAACGCCACCTTCGGCATACCATTTTATCTGTCTGTCCCACTCACGCAACAATTCATCATAATCTTTAAAATCGGTAAGCATCCCATGACCGGCAAGAAAGGTTTTTCCGGAAACCGTATCCTTGCCATCATTGATTACAGCCAGAAAAACACGCATGAAATTGATAAAATGCTTTCCAGTGCAACGATACCCCCATTTTCCGGGAACAGCCACCTCGATGCAGCCGATGGCAGAATAATCGAAAGCATCCTCCCGGCTGACACCCAAAGCCAGGAAGGCGGGGATAACCACTTCGTCATTGTTGAAAGCAGGCATCCCAAACCCCTTTTCAATAACCTTCACACACTCCATGAGAAAATCACTCCGCATATCCTTGTGAAATCTAACTGAAAGGTTGGGTTGGGTAAGCTTTGCCTCACCCACCGACCAGAGGATCAGATAGGAGAGATCATTCACTCCATCCTTTCCATCTCTGGTCTGTCCTCCGATTGTAACATTCTGATAGAGGGGAGATCCGGCTGAGTACCGGGTATGAGACCAGGATCGTATCTTTAAAAATGAGTAGAGCTTGACCCAGGTATTTTCAAGAAGCTCAAGCACCTGATTATCACTGATTATCCCGGAATCCACATCTTTTCTGTAAAAGGGGTATAAATACTGATCAACTCTTCCCAGAGAGAGGGAGTGACCGTTACTTTCTATCTGAAGAACAAGCTGAATAAAATAGACCAGTTGCAGGGCCTGATAAAAATTTTCCGGCGGCTTCCGGGCAATAGCACGGCAATTATCCGAAATTATTTTCAACTCCCCCTTTCGTTCCCCATCCATTTCCGTATCAGCCAAAACTCTCGCCAGCGCTTCATACCTCAATATGAAGGCAGAAAGAGATTTAAGGCCTAACAAAACAGATTTATAAAACTGTTCCTTCTTTAAGTCCCTGTACTCGGCAATCCTCAGGGTTTCCCGCTCTTTTTCAACAAGGCCTATATAACCATCGATCCCGATTTTTAGAATCTTTTCATTGTTTACCGCTATATGAGCATCACCAGAAGTAAGATTACCCTCGGCTCTGATGATTCCCGATTCATGAATCTCCCGCAGTTGGTCGGACATTAAGGCTCTGCCCCTATCAAGGGTTGTCTGTCCCTCCCAAAATCCGCAGAGTTCCCGTAAGTCTTTCTTAGTCTGATCATCCGGGAAAAACCCATCCCCGGGCCTCTTCTCAAACTCATCGATCTCCTTGACTATCCATTCAACCGCATATTCAGGAAAGATGGGGGCGGCTCTGTTTCGGGAAGACTGATTGCCAACTATAAGTTCTCCTGGATTTATGAAGATCGACATGGTTTTCAGGGTTTCATCAAGGGCCAGTGCCCGCTTGTAGATAACAGGTTCAGCGGCTCGCTCTTTGTATACCCGTGTAAAAACCTTCGCCCTCTCCGTACAGATCGTAGGCCGGGTGTCTAGCATGAGATCTTTTAATTTTCTGATTCGTTCAGGATATCTTTCGGTGACATTTAACATGATAACTCCCTATAATTCTAAAAAACTCCCGATCGCCTCAGTCAGAAATTCATGATCATCCTTATCAGGAAGACCCGAGACCGCAGCAGCGGCAACTATTCCTGACCCCTTCACAATAATAGGAAAAGCTCCGCCAGAAGCCCTGTATCGACCTGGATCAAGAAAGAGATCTTTTTTCATCTCTTTGTCTTTGGAGAGAAGCATTTTTTTTACATAATATGAAGAGTGTTGAAAATAATAAACAACATTTATCTTTCCAGCCAGCCAGAGATCATTATCAATGGTGGTCCCGGGAAGGGCATAATGAAAGAGACTCTGTCCATTTCTATCGATATGAATGGCTATGGCCAGGTTCTTATCCCTGGCTCTGTCTGCCAAAAAATTTCCCAGTTCCAATGCTCTGGAATGGGAGAAGGTATCAAATTGAAGCACCCTCTCCTCTTCCACCAGCTTTATCAGTATATCCATTTCATCCCCTCTTTCACCAGCGCTGAATCTATAGAATCCCGAAATTATCCCTTAACCGAACCAGACATGAGTCCCCGCACAAAGTATCGTCCGGAAATAAAATATATAAGCAGGGTCGGAAAAGCAGCCATAAGTGCTGCTGCAAAATGAACGTTATACTCTTTGACACCAGTAGAAGAACTTACCAGGTTGTTAAGTGCAACAGTTATCGGCTGGGATGTAGCATCACCGAAGGAAACACCGAAGAGAAAGTCATTCCAGATATTGGTTGTCTGCCAGATTATAGAAACAACGATTATAGGTGCCGAGTTCGGAAGGATGATGGAGGTGAAAATCTTGAAAAAATGAGCGCCATCCACCTGTGCCGATTGAATCAACTCATTCGGCATATTCTCATACGCATTCTTAAAAAAGAGTGTAGTGAATCCGAGACCATAAACCGTGTGAATCAGGATTAGACCAGGTGTTGATCCTGCCAGCCCGAGAATCCCGAGAACACGTGCCGAAGGTATCAGTACTATCTGAAAAGGAATAAAACACCCGAAAAGAATGAATCCGAAAATTAGGGTAGATCCTTTAAACTTCCATTTAGATAAGGTGAATCCGCTTAACGCACCCATAATTGTAGACATGAGAACAGCCGGAATTACCATTTTAATAGAGTTAATAAGATAGGGTTTTAAACCGGTCGCCTGAACACCAATCTGTGCCGAAAACCAGGCTGTTTTCCATGAGTCCATGGAAAATACCCTAGGAAGGGCCAGCATATTTCCTGTTCGTATTTCTGATAACGGTTTTACCGAATTGACAATCATTACATAAAGAGGTGTCAAAAAATAGATGGCAAAAATTATCATAAGAGCGATAACAACCACATCCCATCTACGGCGTAGTTTCATTATTGATTTAACAGACATCCCTATTCCCCCTTCATCTGAGCCCGAATATAGGGCGTAATGATTATGCCGATGATAAAGAGCATGAAAACAGCCGAGCTGGCTCCTATACCCATCTGGTTTCGTGTAAATGTGTAAGAATACATAAAGGTGGAAGGCAGTTCACTCGAGCGTCCAGGTCCGCCGCTTGTAAGAGCAACAACAAGGTCGTAGGATTTTATCGCCATATGACCAAGGATAACAATGACAGACAGGAAAGATGACCTTAGCTGAGGAATAATAACCTTAAAATAGAGCTGAAATCCGGAGGCTCCTTCAACAACTGCCGACTCAACCGTGGCATCGTCTACTGCCCGGAGCCCCGCAAGAAACATGGTCATGACATAGCCGGTGACCTGCCATACCGCCGCTATTACAACCGTATATATAGCAAAATCAGAATTCTTTATCCAGTCAAATTTGAATGCTTCAAATCCCCAGAGGTGCATAATCCTCTCAAGCCCGATACCCGGATCCAGAAACCATTTCCAGGCTGTACCGGTAACAATAAACGAGATTGCCATGGGATAAAGGAATATCGGCCTGAAAATCTTCTCTCCCATCCGGTTTAGGTCAATCAGTATAGCTAAAAATAAACCGAGCATTGTACAGATGCCAATATAGAGAATACTGAAGACAAGCATATTACGTAAAGCAATATGCCAGTTCCCTAATTTAAAGAGCTTCACATAATTTTGAATTCCTACCCAGTTGAAATTTGGCAGCATTTTGGAACCGGTAAAGGAGATTAGTATTGTATAAGCAATAAAAGCATAAACAAATACCATCGTTAGAATCACGGTGGGCAGCAAAACCGATCTTGCGACAAGATCATCACCGGTAATCCGCCATTTTGACTTCTTCATCATTTTCATGTTCTTCCTTTTTCAGGGTGTTCAATATCGAGCACCTCAAAAAAAGAAGCAGCAGCCAGATAAAAGCTGCTGCCTCTAATAAAATTATAAGAATTATTTAGCGCTGGCTACGGCTTTAACCAGTTCCTGAACAGCCTGAGCCGCATCGTACTGACCATTAAAATGGGCAGTTACAACATCATAAATGGCATTCTTTACTGCTGCAGGACAGGAGTGTCCGTGAGCCATAGATCCAAAGAGTGTACCATTACTGTTTGCTTCTGCCAGTTCTTTCATACCGGTTTTTCCAATGATTGTGAATTCTGCATCAGATACATCTGTTCTGGCGGGAACAGAACCTTTAACGGTATTAAAGGCTACCTGGAATGTGGGGGAAAGGATAGCACTGGCCAGCATATTCTGGGCAGTTCTAAGAGACTCATCAACTTCAAACATAACAAACTGATCTGCATTGAAAGTTACAGTTCCCTGAGTTCCGGGTGTTCTGAAAGCCACAAAATCGACTCCGGGAACCTGTCCGGCATTAAGGAATTCACCCTTTGCCCAATCACCCATCATCTGAAAACCAGCCTGTCCCTCGATTACCATTGCGGATGCAAGGTTCCAGTCTCGACCGGAGAAGTTATCATCGACATAACTTCGAAGTTGATCCATTTTATCAAAAGCATCCTTCATAGTAGCTGATCCAAGCGCAGCCTCATCAAGATCAATCATTGTTTTTTTATAGAATTCAGGTCCGCCGGCGGCAATTACTGCACTGTCGAACATTGTTGCATCCTGCCAGGCCTGTCCACCGTGTGCAAGAGCGGTTCTACCGGAAGCTTTAACCTTATCAAGAGCCATGATAAAGTCATCCCAGGATCTAATAGGTAATGCAATTCCAAGTTCGTCACAAACTTTTTTGTTTGCCCAAACCCAGTTTGTTGAGTGAATATTTACAGGAGCTGCAATCCATACACCATCATATTTTGAAAATTTCTGAAGTGCTTCAGGAACAACAGCATCCCAACCCTCTGCTTCGGCCACATCATTCAGGTTTGCAAGAAGTCCTTCCGATGCCCAGTCAATAATGTCAAATCCCAACATCTGAACAGCAGCTGGGGGATTTCCAGAAGTTGCCCGGGATCTGAGAACCGTCATGGCTTCTGTTCCACCACCACCGGCAACAGGCATATCTACCCATGAAATACCTTTTGCTTCAAGATCTTCTTTAAGTACATTCAAGGCTGCTGCTTCACCACCGGAAGTCCACCAGTGTAGAACTTCTACTTCCATTACATCTTCCATAGCGGCAGGCTCTTCCTGTCCACCACCGGCAAATAGCATTCCACCCACCAATACCGTGGCCATCAGGATTAAAATCGCTTTTTTCATAACCTTCTCCCTTTCTTTTTTTTGTTTGGATTTTGGTAACTACTCAGGACGACGTATAAAAAACTAGACATAAAGGGAAATTTCTTGTAGACTGTTTCTATGAAAG
>JAEINK010000070.1 GCA_016342585.1 Spirochaetales bacterium | reverse complement strand
CCCGCCAACCTTTGCACTCCCGGTAACAACACCGTCCCCAAAGAACTTTTTTTTATCCATCCCAAATTCGTTGGCTCTGGATTTGATGTAAGTCTGGCTTTCAATGAATGAATCTTTATCGACAATTCCATCAATCCTCTGTCTGGCAGTAAGTTTACCTTTTTCATTCTGTGCCTTAAGCCGCGCTTCACCGCCTCCTTTAAGGGTTTTATTATATAGGTTCCCCAATTCTTCTAATTTATCTTTATTTGACATACTATCTCCTGAAATGTAATTTCGTGTATGAATATACGGTTAAATAGTTAAAGCCCCGGCGGAAATACCGGGGCAGGTTATATTAAAAAATAAGATTTACGATAAGGTATCCGATTGAGGGGCAGAGTAAAGTTCCAAGACCTGTATAGAATGTGGCTGTCATGGCTCCATAGGGTACCAGTTTAATATCTGTTGCCGCCAGTCCTCCTGCCACACCACTTGTTGTACCAATCATACCGCCGTAGACCATTGCTGTAGTTGGGTTGTCCAGTTTAATCTTTTTGGCTATGAGAGGAGTTATAATCATGGTAAGTACTGATTTTACTACTCCTGCCGCGACAGAGAGGGCGATTACTTCGGAGCTTACACCGAGAGCATCACCGGTAACAGGACCAACGATGAATGTAACTGCCCCAGCTCCAATTGTCGTGATTTCTTTGGGATCTGTAAAACCTAGAATTCGGGCAATTAGTGTACCGACGATAAATGAGAAGAATACACCGACAAACAGGGCTATTGTTCCGGCGAGGCCTGCTTTCTTCAGGTTCTCCATCTTTACACCATAAGCTGTTGATACGATTGTGTAATCTCTTAAAGCGCTTCCGCCCAGTATGAGGAATCCGGCAAATACGGGAAAGTCGGCCATTCCCTTTGTTCCTCCGGTTATTTTACCGGCAACAAAGGCAGCAACCAGTGCCAGGATGATTGCAAATGCCGAACCCATTTTCTGCTGCTTAATGAGTTTTGCAATGGTATACGCAGCCAGTATGAGAAGAGCGACAAATCCGAAAGCGAGAACAAAACTGTCTCTGCCGATAATGCTGTTGAGTACTTTTCCTATCATTTTTATTCCCCTTTAACCTTTTCAAGAGATTCGGATTTGGATCCGATTTTTGAGAGAAGTGGAACCAGCGCCATGGCTCCGATTGTTGCGACTCCTCCTGCTAAAAATGCTACTGCACCGCCGTCGATAGCAGCGACTACATTCTGTTTTGCAGCCATGGCAACAACAACAGGGATGTAAATCGAGCTCAGGAACAGAATTCCTTTTTCGGTTTTTTCAGAAAAACCACCTTTTTTCTGCATTTTGGCCCCGACGATAACAAGTGCAAGCATGGCAAGACCAACGCCTCCCACATTACCGCCGATTCCAATAAGCTGACCTAAGATTCTTCCAATGAAATTACCTGCGAAATAACAGGCTGCAACTATTCCAAGACCATAAATTTGCATAATCTATCTCCTATTCGTTTTATTAAGATTTCTGTCCTCGTATATTATTTTTCACCGAAGACTACGCCGCCTTCAAAAAGTTTCTCGATTTTTTCTTTTGAATATCCGAGTTCACTTTCTAAAAAAGCTGCTGTATGCTGCCCGAGAAGGGGGGCCGGGGTTCTTACATTTCCAGGTGTTTCTGAAAGGTGAAAAGGGGACCCTGCCATGGTTATTTTCCCGACTTTGGGCTGATCCACTTCTACCACCATATTCCTGTATTTTAGATTGGGATCTGCGACAGCTTTATCAATAGTGTTTAAAGATGAATTGGGGACACCCGATTCATCAAGGAGCTTGATCCATTCATCGGTGGTTTTTTTCTTCATTTCCACCTCAAGAATCGGGATCAGACTGGGTTTGTTTTTTGTTCGAAGAGGATTTGTTTTGTAAAGTTCATGATCTTTTAAATCCTCTCTGTCGATGGCATTGCAGAATTTTTCCCACAAGGCATCATTTCCTGCAGCGACAATTATCCAGCTGTTATCTTTGGATTCAAATCCCTGGAATGGTGTTATTGCCGGGTGGGCACTTCCCAGAGGCTGGGGGACATCTCCGTCAATGGTGTAACGTACAATAGCATTTTCTAAAATATAAAAAAGTCCATCTGCCATTGATATATCAACATGCTGTCCTTCTCCGGTTGTCCTTTTGTAGTTCAATGCTGCAAGAATTCCGATAGCACCCTGATGTCCCGCCACGATATCACCTACTGAGGAACCAATTCTTACTGGTGGACCTCCTACAGGTCCGGTGATACTCATTATTCCGCTGAATGCCTGAGCAATCATGTCATAAGCCGGTCTTTGAGCATATTCGGGTAATGCATCCTGTCCAAATCCGCATATAGAGCAATAAATTACTCCGGGATTTATTTTTTTTAATTCATCGTATGAAAAACCCAGTTTGCGCATGGTTGTAGGACGGTAATTCTCGACTACAACGTCAGCATCTTTGATCATTTCTCGAAGTATCTCTTTTCCCTCTTCTTTTTTCAGATCCACACAGATACTTCGTTTGTTTCTATTTATACTGATGAAATAACCGCTCTGTTTTTCCTTGCCGTCTTCTTCTGTTATGAAAGGACCAAACATCCTGGAGTCATCACCTATTGGCGGTTCAACTTTCACAACATCTGCACCCATATCTGCAAGAATCATTGTACAAAACGGGGCTGCCAACACATGGCTTAAATCTACAATTTTAATTCCTTCTAATGCCTTTTTCATAAAGGCCTCCTGTGAATTTTGTTTTCACAAAATCACTTGTACACTAATCTTTTTCTCGCTTATTACATAATCACATTTCTCGGACGCAGTTGACCTCCCTTCTGCCCCTTTGAATAAAAAAAAAGAAGCAATGTAAAAATTTACACTACTTCACTAATACACGAGTTTATTATTGTTTATGTTGAAACTGCACTAAATCACTATTATCCGGATAATACAAGAATTTGAATTATCTCAGATGCATCACACTTAAAGAACTTCTTTCATGGTTTGTAATTGGGTAAAACGCAGAATCTCCGTAAATTGCGACGGCAACCCAATCCCCATCTGAAACAATCCCCACTTTCAATTTCAAGCTTGCTTCTGCAGGAACTTGATGGGTCACTCCTTTTAAAGCATCCAGAGCAGCATGGAGCACAGCATGTACCTGAGTTCCGCTTTTTCTGATTATGTTGTTTTGGAGTGCACATCCTACTATGGATTTCACAAAACTTCTGCTTATATCAGTACTTAAACCACTGATAAAGGTCACTGCCAGTTTGAATCCGGAATTCGCATTGTTAACCTCGCTTTTAATCTGATGTTCTTCATTTTCATCTGACATAGCGGCTAACATAGCAATCTTTCCGATACGGCTTAAGTTAATTTCCATTGTTTAGCATCTTACACAGGTATTATATGTCTGTCAAATAAAAAAAATAATCATTTATACTGATAAACCGATGTGGATTTATTTCAACAATCCCTCATCGTACTTACTGCCGGGCTCATGTGCATGCAGAGTGATCATGGAATAGATAATTCTGAGGGGCTTCTTTTTTCATTCTCCCCTTTACAAACTCCTTTTCAGATGTTATATTTCTTACACTAAGTAACTAATAAGGAAGGGATAAATGGACAGGGAAAAACTTGAATTCCTGGAGAGCAAGGCTCTTGAGATCCGTAAGGAAACCATTGAGATGATCGGATATCTTGGTGTCGGCCATATTGGCGGAGCCATGTCGATCGTAGAGATTCTTACGATACTTTATTATGATAAGATGAATGTTGATTCCGGGAACCCCAGGATGAAGGAGCGGGATAAGCTGGTTCTTTCCAAGGGACATGCCGGTCCTACCCTCTATGCCACCCTGGCAGATAAGGGGTTCTTCCCCAAAGAGTGGCTCCATACACTGAATAATGGGGGAACAAATCTTCCAAGTCACTGCGATATGAACAGGACCCCCGGTATTGATATGACCACCGGTTCTCTGGGGCAGGGGCTTTCGGCGGCCATTGGGCTTGCTTTGGCAAACCGTATGGATAAGGTTGATTCAACCATTTTTGCCATAATCGGGGACGGTGAATCTAACGAAGGTCAGGTTTGGGAAGCAGCCATGGCGGCACCGCATTATGGTCTGGACAGACTGATTGCCTTTACCGATGCCAATAAAATGCAGATCGATGGGTACACAAAGGATGTCATGGGGTTGGGTGATCTCAAAGCGAAATGGGAATCCTTTGGATGGCATACGATTCAGATCGATGGACATGATTTGAATGCACTCTCAGATGCAATTGATGCCGGAAGGGCTGAAACAACAAAACCAACCATGATCGTCTGTGACACAATCAAGGGGAAGGGGTGTTCTTTCGCAGAAGGTGTCTTGAGTAATCACAATATGGCCTATACCTACGATCAGGCCAAGGATGCCATTGCGGCCCTGGAATCCTAAAACACATTCATGGTTTTTAGGATTTTGAAGTTTGAAAGCAGGGTTTTCAAGCTTCATTTTCGAAACCTTCCCTCCATAGCAGGGAATTTATAGGAGAGTATTATGGGAATGCGTGAAACATATACAGAAGAACTTATTAGACTTGCCGAGAAGGATGATCGTATCTGTGTGCTCGATGCGGACCTCCAGGTTGGTCATGGAACAAAAGCCTTCGGTGATAAATTCCCCGAGCGCTGTATAAATGCGGGAGTTGCCGAAGCCAATATGGTCGGAATTGCCGCTGGACTTTCGGCTGGCGGGAAAATCCCCTTTGCCGAGACTTTTGGGTGTTTTGCCGCCCGAAGAGCCTTTGATCAGTTTTTCCTTTCTGGGAACTATGCCCAGCAGAATGTTAAACTCCTTGGTTCGGACCCGGGTGTGATGGCTGAATACAATGGTGGAACACATATGCCTCTGGAAGACCTTTCCATGATGCGTGCTATTCCGGGTCTTGTGATAGTCTCACCTTCGGATCCTGTCTCAGTAAAGGGACTTATGGAGCAGATCGCCTATCATGAAGGCTGTGTTTATATCAGGATGCCTCGAAAGGCTGAACAGGAAATCCATGCCGAAGGAACCAAATTCAAGCTTGGAAAGGGTGTTGTTCTTAAAGATGGAACGGACCTTACCATTATTGCCACGGGATTTGCCATGATGCCCGAGGCTGTGAAATCAGCAGAAATGCTTGCAGAAAAAGGAATCAAGGCTGCGGTTATTGATATGCATACAATTAAGCCTCTTGATGAGGAGCTTGTTCTTGAATATGCGAAGAAGACGGGAATGATTGTAACCATGGAAAACCATCAGACCAAGGGTGGTCTTGGGGGTGCTGTTGCTGAATATCTCAGTACTGAATACCCCACGCCGGTTTTGAGGATGGGAGTAAGAGAAAAGTTCGGTCAGGTTGGAACCAAGGATTTCCTTATGGATGACTATGGTATTACCGCTGCAAAGATGGTTCCGGAAATTGAAGCGTACTACAAGGCCCGGAAAGCTTAGATTAAAAAGGAGAAAAAGATGGCA
This sequence comes from Spirochaetales bacterium, assembly GCA_016342585.1. Lineage (GTDB taxonomy): Bacteria > Spirochaetota > Spirochaetia > UBA9216 > UBA9216 > JAEINK01. Next base: position 16,793 of record JAEINK010000070.1, on the reverse strand, counting down.
GAAAAAATGAAACTGGCTATTGCGTCGGATCTTTCAGGATTCCCGCTTAAGAAGGCTATTGTTGAATATTTAAGTGAGAGAGACGATATCGAAGTGGTCGATTATGGCATTGAATCTGAAGATAAACCCCAGCCCTATTTTGTTCAGGCACCCAAAGTGGCCGGGCCTGTTTCCAGGGGTGAAGTAGAGAAGGGGATTCTTATATGTGGTACCGGCCAGGGTATGGCCATTGTTGCCAATAAATACAAGGGGGTTTACGCCTGCGTCGTCGATTCCGTTTTTTCTGGTGAGAGATCCAAAATAATAAACAACTCTAATATTATCACCATGGGTGGTTGGATTACGGCGCCGTTCCTGGGTGTACAGATTGTCGAAGCCTGGCTTTCCATGGCCTTTACCCAGAAGATGGAGTTTAAAAAGGATTTCCTCACAAACGCTTTTGAGCAGGTTAAGGTTCTGGAAGAGGAAAACTTTAAATAGGTTTTTCGAGGATCGGGTTTTTTTCCGGTTCGATTTTTTATATCAATGATTGTACCTTGTATGCCGGAGATTTTCTCCGGTTTATTTATAAGGAGGGAGAGTTTGAAACTTTACGAATACCAAGCCAAGGAAATTTTCAAGGCGGCGGGGATTCCTGTTCCTCATGAACTGCTCGTTGATCTGAACATGGCTTCAGAAGATAGTTCCGGAGCCGGGTTCCCGGCATCCGTTTTTCATAGTGAGGGTTTTGCGGGGATCGGATTCCCCTGTGTGATAAAGGCTCAGGTCCTTCAGGGGGGCAGGGGGAAGGCAGGCCTTGTGAAAGTTGCCAAATCTTCCGAAGAAGCTGCCGGCATCCTGACCGACTACAAGGGGCGCGGGATTGAAAAAATCACTTTGTGTGAATTTGTAGAACATGTTCAGGAACTCTACCTGTCGGTTACGGTGGATCCTGTTTCCGGTAAAGCCCTGATTATGGGATGTGCCGAGGGTGGGGTGGAGATCGAAACGCTGGCCGAAACCAACCCCGAAGCGATTATCCGTGAGACCGTGGATGTTCGCGGAAAACTTTCTCCCTTTCAGGCCAGAGATACGGCCTTCAGGCTTTATGAACCGGCTGGAAAAGCCCTGGCGGGGCTCATTTCGAAGCTCTATGGGATATTCCGGAATAAGGATGCCGAACTGGTGGAGATAAATCCTCTTTTTATTACTCCCGATGGTAGTCTTGTGGCAGGGGATGGAAAACTCTCCATCGATGATAATTCTACCTTTCGGCAGGAGAGCTACATTCCCGGTCAGGATTACTATGATTCCGATGCCGAATATGAATCCGCCCTTGAGGGGATTCCCTACCTGCAATTTGATGGTGATATAAGCCTTATGTGTGCCGGTGCGGGACTGACAACGACCGTTTATGATTTGATTAACTATGAAGGTGGTTCTGTTGCCAACTACCTTGAGTTCGGAGGTCCCAATTACCGCAAAGCAAAGAGGGCCATGGAATTATGTCTCAAAAATGATTCCAAAGTAATCCTTATCGTAACCTTCGGGACAATCGCCCGGGCGGATGTGATGGCCGAGGGGGTTGTGGAAGCCATTAAAGCCTTGAATCCCGATCGGCCCATTGTTACCTGTATTCGCGGCACCAACGAAGAGGGTGCTGTAGAAACACTGAAAGCTGCAGGACTTGAACCCATTTTCGATACCGAAGAGGCTGTAAAACGGGCCATCGAACTGTGCAGGGGGGCTAAATAATGAGCATTTTTCTCGACGAAAATACAAAAGTACTTATTCAGGGAATTACCGGAAAAGAGGGGAGTTTCTGGACTAAGCATATGAAAGAGATGGGAACCAAAGTGATCTGCGGTGTTACTCCCGGAAAAGAGGGGCAGACCGTGGAGGAGCTTCCGGTTTACCATTCGGTTCGAAGAGCCGTTGCTCAGCATGAAGTTGATGCGGCCATGCTTTTTGTGCCGCCAAGGTTTACCCATGACGCCGTCATGGAGGCCCTCGATTCCGGGATTAAAAAGATTGTGACCGTGGCCGATGGTATTCCCCTTCATGAGGCCATGGAGATCCGTGCCGCCGCTGCTGAGGCCGGTGCCATGGTTATCGGTGGAAATACCTCCGGTGTTATCAGCCCGGGAAAGGCCATGATGGGCTTTTTTCCCTACTGGATCGAAAGGGTCTATAAACCGGGCAGGATTGGCGTTATGACACGAAGTGGTTCTCTTACAAACGAGGTTACAGCCATGGTTGTTAAGGCCGGATTCGGGGTTTCTTCCCTGATCGGAATCGGCGGCGACCCTGTTCCCGGTACGAGATTTGCCGAGATGCTCCCCTTGTTTGAAGCGGATCCAGAGACCGATGCGGTTGTTATTATCGGTGAGCTGGGCGGCTCTATGGAAGAGGAAGTCGCCGAGGCTATGAAGGCCGGTATTTTTACAAAACCCCTTGTTTCTTTCATGGGGGGGCGTACAGCTCCCGCCGGGAAAAGGATGGGCCACGCCGGTGCCATTGCCACCGGAACGACAGGAACCGTAGCAGGTAAAATTGCCGCCCTTGAATCTGCGGGTGCTTTGGTGGCCGACAGGCCGAGTAAGGTCGGTGAGCTTCTGAAAACTGCCATTGCTGCGGGGAGCCCCCATGCGGCTAAAGCGGGGGGGACGGTATAATGGCATTAAAATCTACCGGAACCCTCACTGAAAAACAGAAGAGCATCCGCAATGGAATAATTCTTGGCCTGGCATTCATGGCAGCCCTCCTTGGATTTTTAATTCACATCCCCCTGGAGTCTACGGCCATAAATGGAGCATCTCTCTCATTTGAAGCCCAGGCCGCCATGGGGATCCTGCTTTTTGCCCTGATCCTCTGGATGACCGAGGCTGTTCCCTTTCATATCACGGGGATCCTGGCTGTTATCCTGCTGGCCCTTTTTAAGGTTGATACATTCAAGTCCATCATCTCTGTGGGTTTCGGTAATCACATTGTGGTTTTCTTTATCGGGGTATTGATCCTCTCCTCCTTCATCACCCATTCCGGGCTGGGGAAGAGGATTTCCGTATTCCTTTTATCGAAAACCGGAAATAGATCTTCCATGATTATTCTCGGGTTTCTCCTTGCGGGGACAATCCTTTCCATGTGGCTCACAAATATGGCGGTCGCCGCCATGTTAATGCCCCTGGGGCGTGCTGTCCTGGAGGAAGAGGGAGTGAAGCCCCTCAAATCCAATTTCGGAAAGGCTCTTATGATTGCCATCTGCTGGGGTTCTATTATTGGCGGTATTGCCACACCTTCCGGTGCTGGTCCCAACCCCCTGGCCATCGGTTTCCTCAAGGAGATGGCCGGCGTAGAGGTGAACTTCCTTGACTGGATGATGTATGGTGTCCCTTCGGCCATCTTCCTTCTCTTTCCCGTATGGGGAGTCCTTCTTCTCTTTTTCAAACCGGAGATGAAGTACCTTAAGAAGAGCAAAGAGGATCTGAAAAGGGAGTTCGCCGAGCTTCCTCCCATGAACAGGGAGGAGAAGGTTACCCTGGTAATCTTCCTCTTAACTGTTTTCCTTTGGGTAACTTCTCCTATACTTGAAAAAATTATTGGTATATCCATCCCCATCTCCATGCCTGTTCTTCTGACCGGCTCTCTTTTCTTCTTCCCCGGTTTATCGACCATTCCCTGGAAAAAAGTTGAAGAAGAGATTAACTGGAGCGGGATTCTCCTGGTGCTGACAGGAATTTCGGTAGGTATGATGCTCTATAGTACCGGTGCGGCAAACTGGCTTTCCGTCCTCCTGCTGGGTGGTCTGGGGAGTTTTCATCCCCTCATTCAGGTTTTTCTTGTCGTGCTCATCGTTAGTTTCCTGAAGATAGCCTTTTCGAGTAATACGGTTACCGCTACCATCATCATTCCCATCATGATTGCCCTGGCCCAGAATATAGGGATTCCGCCCTTAACTATCGCCATGCCTGCGGCTCTCACAACCTCCATGGCCTTCATTCTTGTGACTTCAAGTCCCACTAATGTAATTCCTTATTCGGCGGGATATTTTTCCATCAAAGATATGGCTGTGGCGGGTGTTTTTATCACCATAATTGCTTCGGTTATTGTTTCACTTGTTATTTTTGGGGTCGGGAGTCTTGTGGGACTTTATTGAATTACTTGAGCGAAACAGATATCCTTATTTATTGAATGTATAAAAAAAGACCTTTTTTTCAGTGGCCTCGATTTTAAGCCGGTCTTTTTTGTGTGTTATAATAAGCCATAATTAGATTGGAGAATAAAATGAAGAAAACTGGAATAATCCTAGGTTGTTTATTTTTGATTCTCGGAAGCTGTACCGGAACTTCAAATGAAGGAAGGATAAAGCGTGCATCCGGTTCTCCTGTAACATTGACTGGAGTAATTGAAAATATTAACTCTTCGGAAAATGCGGCGGGAAGATCTATATCCTCTGCAATTACCACCATAGGTTCATTTTCTGTCATTATGGGGAATCTGACAAGTCTTGATGATGTTGTAACAGCGGAAGTTGAAGATGATGGTTCGTTTGAGCTTGAGGTCTTACCTGATGATGAAAATGAAGAGATTGAATATCTTCTTGTTGCTTTTAACCCGGATAATGGGGTTGGCGTCGAACAGCTATCCGGTTTTATAGAGATCCCTGTCGAAGCTGACGAGAGTAGTTCTGCAGCCTGGCCTCTTGATGACAGTATATACACGGATATTGAACTGGGCAATCTGGCGGCCGATTCGGATTCATTGGTAGCTGATGATTTCGCTTCTCAAATTTATGAAGATTTGAATATTGATCAGCAGGAACTCCTTTTCAAGGCGAGTCGCGATAATTTTTTGAAAAACTCCCAAAATGAATATTTTAATCAAGATAGTGTTTTTGATATTGGCTTATATCATTTTGTAAAAGGAGATCTCACTCCTGCTGAAAATGGTTGGACAACTATTGAAGATATAAATCATCCGGAGATGTATGAGTATTATATTCAGATCTGGTTAACGGAAGACTCTTATTTTACTGTTGATGATATCACTAACGGCAGTAATGTTGTCACTATCACTCCCCCTGCAGAGATACTAAGCAGGGATTATGCAACTTTCGATACGGAAACGCCTCTTGATTTAAACAGTGATTTTGAATTCTCTGGAGATCACTATTTCGCGGCAATCTTTGGACCTCCTCCATCGGGTGCCTGGATTTTCAATATCGATGGTGAAGATGAATATGCGTATGATTTGGAATTTTCCAGTCCCTATGATGAGGATTTTCACTACCTCTATTTTATACCTTCCATAAATATAACTGTTGATGAGTCAACCAGTCTGATTACCGGGATTCAGCTGCGGTTTTATACCTGGGATACTGTCGGTAATGAGTATGTTTGGCTTGATGATGTTTCTAATGAATTACCTTTTGCCGGTGAGTTCGGGTTGGAGCTTGCCTGTTTTGAGGAAGATAGCCCTTCCGGAGAGGATACATGGTATGAATTGGAGGCTGTTGCCAATACGGAGATCGAACCTCCTGTCGAAATATATATGAATAAAACTAATGGGAAGTATAGTCTAAGCTGGGTTTCTGTTACTTATTCTCTTGGTTCCGGTTATGGATTTGAATTTCTTAATCCGTTTTTCTATGAAAGACATAATAAAAGACCTGAATAATTAATTTTAATTGGATTTTATAAAACTATAGTATAATAAATGGTCTATTAGGAAGGGGGCCGTGATGGTAAAAAGTAAAATAAAGGTTATTTTTACATTATCAAGTCTGGTTTTTTTAATGATTATTTCATGTGAAAATGGAGCACCATCCGACCAATTGCCGATTACAAATCATAAAATCGTTGGAACATTTAGAGATGGATTTTCAGTGGATAATGTCAATTTCAATTCAAAAAGTATTTCCAGTTCTATTAGCAGCATTGCCTCATTTAATGTTATAGCCAGCGGATTGGTCCCCAATGAACCGGAACCAGTGGACGTCGACGGCTCTTTCGAGGTTGAGCTGGAGGCCGATAATCCAACGGATGTGGTATTGCTTTTTATAGATGATGAGTCTGAGGATGTTCAGTCCCGATTCGACAGGGCCGGATTTATAGTTCTCGATGCCGGGGATGGAGAAGGGATGGCCAGAATTCCTGTTTCCGGTTCTACCTTTGAGACCATCGACCTGGGATCGATATCCTTTGATGAGGCCAACGGACAGGGGGTTTCTTCCTTGGATCAGGCTGCACAGGCTGATATTTTTGGTCTGGATTTCAGTGACCTTCAATCCTTCTACCGTTACGATAATGTTCTTAGAGAAGCACATAATATATATGTTAATGACGACCCTCAAAGTGAGCAATTTTGCCAAGCCTGGATGAGCCAGTCTGAGACTTTTGGGCTGTCATCTATTCGGAACTCCTATTCCTCTGTAACAGCCGTTGCTCTTAGAGTTTTATCGGTCGGTTTCAATGTTACAAACCCTTCAGATCATTCTTATACGGAAATTCAATCCGATACGGTTCTTATAGAAGTTGTTCCGCCTGATGATATCATACTAAATGTCTCCGGGAGTCCTTATGGTCCTGAACATCCTTTGGCTTCAAATGATTCTACAGATTGGGGAGGCGCATGGACGATTGGGCCGAATGATATCAGTGAAGGCTCTTATTCTATTGGGATAGATCTTGATGCTGATAGCGGTATCCCGGGAGGTACATGGGTTATAAAGAAGGATGGAGAAATACTTGCTCTATTCGCTTTTTCGAGTCTTACTCCATTTGATGAAGAGGGGCATTTTCTGTATTTTATCCCAAGTATAAAGGCCTCGGTTGAAGAGGATGGCATGCTTACCCGGTTGGAGCTTCGGTGGTATTCCTATGATCATTTACAGGGTGAATATGTGGAGCTTGCAGATCCATCTATTGTCGATCAATGGTTTATTCAATTCGGTTTCGGTGTTGGAGGGACGATCGATAATTCAGGTTCAGAACCATCTCTAATCGAGGAGATATCTCAATCCAAAACCGAGATTACAGAATTTGAAAACAACTGGTATTTTGATTCGGTGCCTGATGGCGGTGTTGGAATTGGCGGGATATGGATACTTTATTCTATTGGGAATATGTCATTTTCATTTTATTATGCACCTGAAGAGGATGAGGATTTATCTATATTCTGATTATTCTGTTTGCTATATGCTATAAAAAAGGTGATTGCCGTATTTACAGCAATCACCTGAATGAAAAACTAACTGAAAATCAGCTGTTTTTTATATCCTGGTACATCTGGAAGGCTTCTTTGTCTGTCGCCTTATCATGTACAATGGCTCTTACAGCCTGAACCATGGCCGTTGGGGCATCGGACTGGAAGATGTTTCTTCCCATGTCGACACCCGCGGCACCACGCTGAAGTGAGTTGTAGCACATGGATAATGCTTCTGCTTCAGGAAGTTTTTTTCCACCGGCGATTACAATGGGTACCGGACAGCTGGCCGTTACTGTTTCGAAATCATCACAGTAGTAACATTTTACGATCTGAGCACCGAATTCGGCAATCATTCTTGTGGCGAGTCTGAAATACTTGGTGGTCCTTTCCATCTCTTTACCAACGGCAACAACACCCATTGTAGGAATACCCAGCTCATTTCCTGCATCGATAGTTTTAGAGATGTTATCGATGGACGATTTCTGCCCTTCAGAACCAATGAATACCTGTACTGCCATACAGTCGGCATTCATTCTTACAGCTTCCTTAATGTTAACGCTCACAACCTCATGACTTAAATCATCATTCAGGATGGAAGATCCGGATGTACAGCGAAGGGCGATAGCCTTGTCGCTTAAGAGTTTCGGATCGATACAGGCGTTTAATCCGCCCCGTGTTGCCATGAATACATCGATGTAAGGAGCCAGGGTGGGGATGGTAATATCCAACCTCTCCAGTCCGGAGGTGGGTCCTAAAAAATACCCGTGGTCAAAGGCCAGCATTAATGTATTTCCGCTTATTGGATTGAAGATATTTGAAAGTCGTGTCTTCATTCCCCATCTGTAATCACTGCACCCTTTTACGTGAAAGTCACGCTGAGCCTGGGGTACATCGATCATAAAATTGTCTGCATTCTTTAATCCGTCTTTATCTGCCATAATATCCTCTATATTTATTCAACTTCTACCTTGTCAGGATCCTGCCAAGGTGCTAGTACAAAAACTGCTTTTGCTTTTTCTTCATAATTATTTACGAGAAAGTGAGATTCTCCGGGTTCCGCAGTAATCAGATCTCCGGGAATACAGGTGTGCTTAATCTCATCCACATAAATATCAATTTTTCCTTCCAGTATAAAAAAACTTTCTTCCATTACATTGTGAAGATGAGCCTTAAAACTCTCACCTGGATTGAATGCCACGACACCCATTCCTTTTCTTGGTCCCCGCATTAAATATTTGGGACCACTGTCTCCGAAGCGGTATTCCCGCTCACTCTCATGTATCTTGTTCATCCTTTAACCTCCTCGGTTGTAATTCCTGTAATTATTCTTATAAGCCCGGAGCTTTCCACATATGATTTAGAAAACCTTTATCTGAGTTCTCCATCTGACTTTTATTTACTTTTAACCATGTTTCGTAGATTTCTCCATATTTTTTATGGTTTTCCATATCGGGCGTATATGTTGCTTCGATCTCGACAAGCTCTCCCGCCGCCTCTTCGATACTCTTGTATACTCCTGCTCCATACCCTGCACAAATCGCGGTTCCCAGAGCTGCCGCTTCTTTAACTTTTGGAACCAGAATTTTAACACCCAGTACATCAGAGACGATCTGACACCACAAGCTGCTCTTTGATGCTCCTGAAGCGAAAACGATTTCTTTGATTTCGATATCATTTAAGGCATTGATGATTTTAAGATGACCCAGGGTAACAAGGGCAGCATTTTCCATCAAAGCCCTGTAAAAAGTTCCTTTATGAAATTTCTCCGGATCGATGCCGAAGTTTGTAAAACAGGGCGCTGCGTGTTTCCAGTTACTGTAGTCCATCACACTGGAAAATGAACATAGCATGCCATGGGAACCTATTGGAACATCCAGGGCCAGTTTTTCGGTGAGTGAGTAGGCATCTATTCCATAATCTTTTTCGATCATCTTTTCAAGCTGACAGAATCCATCCCTGAACCAACGCATCACCAGACCGGGGAAAAAGGCAATCATCTCATGCTGCCACTGATTGGAAACCACATGACAGTTAATACGGACCCGACCTTCCGGGTCTACTTTCGGAGTCCCGACATTGTATTCCAGCTGCCAGAAACTGCCGCCGAACAGGGCCGCCTGCCCCTTTTTTACAGCACCAACACCCACTGATCCTATCTGGGCGTCCCCACCGCCGGTTACAACAAGGCATTCCCGTGACAGTCCTGTGATGGATGATATTTCTTCTGTAATTTTTCCCACAGGAGTACCACTTTCGTGTACAACAGGGTAGATATCGGCCTTTAAACCGCATTTGGCTGCTATTTCCGGCTTCCAGGCCCGGCTTGCAAGGTCAAACATACCGGTGGTGCATCCATTGGATGGTTCTACCGAAAGGTTTCCTGAGAGTTTATAATTTACCCAGTCGTTGAGCATGGTCACAGCTGTAGTTTGTTCGTATACTTCCGGCATATTATTTTTTACCCAGAGGATTCGGGCCAGGGCTCCGAGAGAGAAGGTTTGGCCGGATTCTTCATAGATCTCTTTTTCTATCCCTTCAGAAATCTTTGCCAGCTGGCTCACTTCGTCAACAGAGCGGGAGTCAACATTGGCACACGCCCATATCTCTTTTCCCTCTGAGTCGTAGAGGATAATGGCTTCCCGCATGCTGTCGGATGCTACGGCAATAATCTTTTCCGGTTCAATCTTTGCCGCTGCTATCGCCTCTTTTATGCAGAGGATCAGCAGATTATAATTGTTCTCAATATCGAAATCCATGGAGCCCGGGAATCTTGAATCCTCTTTATGGATCCACTCCCTTTGACCTACAGAAATCTGGTTTCCTTTAAGATCAAAAATGACAGCCCTTATGCTGCCTGTGCCCGCATCTATTGCCAATAAATAGTTTTCCATTTTGTTTCCTTTAGTCTGTTTTGGTCTCTATCAGTCTTTGAGCGGTGATTTCGTCGGTTATCAATATATTGATATAGTTTCCCCGTAACGCCGCCGTTATGGCTTCAAATTTATCTTCTCCCCCTGAAACGGCTATTGTGTTCTGATAATCTTTAAGACGTTCAAGGGGCGTGGTTATCAGTCTATCATGAAAATCTGTTTTTATCAGGTTGCCATTGACGTCGATGAACTGGCTTAAAAGATCTCCTACAGCCCCTTTCATCTTCAGAATCTGGAAATCATTCTCATTAGCGATATTGGTCTTAAAGATTGTTGCCTTCTCTGTCAGGGCACCTATTCCAATCACAGACATATTGGCGTAAGAATTCATCTTGAAAATTTCTTTTACAGAGGGTTCTGATCGAAACGCTTCCGCTCCGGATTTTGTGGTACTCAATAGAGGGGCGGGGATTATCGCGATGTTGGGAGTCGTCTTGGATGACGAGCGATAATGTGCTCCCTTTATAATAGAAGATGTATAGTAAGAGACCCCACCGGTAAGGGAGACGAAGGAGATCTCCTTTTCGGTATTGTACATGAGCTTGCTCAGAGTGTTGGAAACAATTCGTCCGAAACCTATATTGATATAATCGCCGTCCTTCGCTTTTTCATCTATATAAGATGCGGCGGCTTTTGAAAGGCATTCATTGATGTTTTCAATATTGGCGACCGGGATAACAACCGCATCATGAAGTGAGTATTTATCTATGAGGGCGTTCTCGATCCCCACCTTTTTCTCGATTGTCTGGTTAATCTTAAACTGGATTATCCCTTCATCCTTTGCCTGGCTTAACAGTTTTACAACACGCATTCTGGGGATATCAAGTAACTCAGCAATCTGCTGCTGGGTCAGATTATCCATATAGTAGTACCAGGCAACTTTTACCAGTATGTTTCCAACATTTAACATGCCTTGCTCCATTCTTACTAAGGTTATGGAAGAAATACATTTGTTTGAAAGGTTCACAAATGTTCATTTGCAATTATAGATTATCTCTAAATATGGCCAATGTCAACAGTTTTTAATAATAATAGTTGACATATCTTTATCTTCGCTGTAACATCTAAGAATCAAATGTTTGTAAAGAAAACAAATGTATTATCTTTTATGAAGTATTTTACTTCAAAATTGAATTAGGCAGGAAGTTGAATGGATCAAACAGTTCCACTGTTACAAATAAAAGAAATCACCAAATCTTTTGCCAGCAATGTTGTTCTCAAGGGAGTCGATATCTCTTTGAGTGCTGGTGAAGTCGTTGTTATCGTTGGTGGAAATGGAGCAGGGAAATCGACTCTGATGAAGATTCTTATGGGGATCTATCGGGCTGATCAGGGTGAGGTTCTTATAAATGGAGAAAAGGTTGTACTTTCCACTCCTTCCCATGCACTCCATCAGGGGATATATCTTGTTCCTCAGGAACCAATGCTTTTCCCCAATATGTCTGTTGAAGAGAATATCATAATTGGAATAGATGAGAAAAAAGCAGAATTGAGAAAAAGGTTGAGATCAATCATCAAAAAGATGGGCTGGAATGTTTCTCTCAGCAGAAAGGCGGAAACGCTCTCCATCGCCGAACAGCAGTTGGTGGAGATTCTGCGAGGACTCATGCGGCAGGCTCGAATATTGATCTTCGATGAACCGACCAGTGCCCTTACCTTTAAAGAGATAGACCTTTTCTTCAAAATAATTGAAGATCTTAAGGCTCAGAATATCGGAATGTTCTATATTACTCATCGATTAAAAGAAGTTTTCGAGATCGCTACCAATGTTGTTGTGTTGAAAGATGGACGTATCACCTCTTCCGGGCATGTTTCGGACTTTACCGAAGAGCTTCTGATTAAAGGGCTCCTTTCCGATGAGGATGAAAAGCTTAAAAAAGAATCCAGGCAGGAAGAGAAGCTTCCGGCCGAAAGGCTGAGTACGGCGGATAATCCTGTTGTTCTGGAGATAAAGGATTTCTGCGGTTACGGTTTCAATAATATAAATCTTCAGGTTAAGAAAAATGAAGTTCTAGGGCTTGCCGGTGTTGTCGGTTCCGGCCGAACTGAGCTGGCCGAAACTGTTTTCGGCTTGAGTAAATCTACAAGCGGTTATGTGTACTTGAATGGTGAGAATATAACTGACCTGAAGACATCCGAAGTTATCGGAAGGGGAATAAACTATCTCCCCGAAGATCGTCACTTGAATGGAATCTTCGGAATGGGCAGTGTGAAAAATAATATTACGGCGTCCATTCTGAAATCCGAATCGGGCTTCCTTATCAATGACAATAAAGAAACTGAAAAGGCGAAACAGTGTATCCGCGATTTCAGGATCAAGGTGACCGATGAAAACCAGAAGTTAAGTTCTCTCTCCGGAGGTAATCAGCAGAAGGTTGTTATAGGTAAGGTCCTTGCCTCTGAGCCCCAGCTAATCATCCTTGATGAGCCTACCAGGGGAATAGATGCCGAAGCCAGGTCGGATGTTTATAGAATCATTGAAAAACTGAAGGAGGCCGGGAATGCCATCCTTCTGATTTCATCGGATTATGAAGAGGTTCTTATTTTGAGTGACAGGATAGAAGTCATGCATAACGGAACCAATATCCAGAGTTTTGAAAATTCGGGTTTGACTATGGATCGCCTGACGGAAGCCTCCTTTGGTGTGATTGATGAAGTCAAAGAAAAAGCGGCAGAAGAAGAGTAAGGGGAAAGTGTAGATAATGTTTAAGTGGATAATTACAAAGAGGGAATCAACAGTTACCTTTTTTTTGATAGCCTTGTTTCTGTTTGTCGGTTCTGTCAACAGAGATTTTCTCTCTTTTTCGGCTGTCGATTCTATATTCCAGAATAGTATCCTTTATATTTTTCTGGCAGCAGGGATGACTTTTGTTCTTTTAACTGGAAACATTGATGTTTCTGTTGGCGGGATCATGGGGTTATGTGGGGCTATCATTGCTACACTTGTCAGGAATGGAAGTAATCCTGTTACATCACTGATAATTGTATTGGTAATCGGCTGTTTTATTGGTCTTGTTAATGGTGTTGGTATCGGGATAATTGGTATCCCCTCAATCATTATGACCTTGGGTACCATGGGTGTTCTGCGAGGTTTGATTGTTGTCTATACCGGTGGGAAATGGGTCGAGAACCTTCCTGAATTTTTTAAAAATGCATCTCAAACCAATCTCCTGGGATTCATCAATATTTATATGCTGATCACTTTGGTCGCAGTTTTGGGTTTGCAGTTCTTTATAAGTTATTCCCGGCAGGGGAAATATTTCTCCGCCGTTGGAGACAACTATAATGGTGCAGTCCTCGTTGGTATTCCTGTTAAAAAGATCACGATTCTTTCTTTTATCCTCTCGGGATTTTTTTCTGCTCTGGCAGGTTGTGTATATGCCTCCCAGATTGGATTTATTATGAACTCTACCGGGAATGGTATCGAGATGGTGGCCATTGCCGCCTGTGTTCTTGGTGGCGTGAGTTTAAGCGGTGGTATCGGTTCTATTGTCGGCGCCGGTTTAGGAGCCATCATCATGACAACAATAACATCAGCCCTGGTTTATCTCAAAGTTGATGCGAGCTGGAATGGTACGATTTCCGGTCTACTACTTCTCATCATTGTTGTCTCTGATGTTTTACTCCATAAGTATTCATCGGAAAAAGCCAGGAAATTAAGATTATCAGCGAATATTCAGGGGCAGGAAAGTTAATATGTTAAGTAACTCCTTAAAAACCATAAAGAATGCAGTTTTCAGATGGGAAGGATTTCTATTCCTTCTACTCTTTGTCGAAATAATAATTTTCGGTTCGTTGAATCCGAAGTTTTTACGAATATCGCTGTTGCTAAACAGCGTCAATGACTTTCTTGTTATCGGGGTTATTGCCCTGTCTGTGACCTTTGTTATTATCACCGGTGGAATCGATATCTCTGCTGGTGCCATGATTGGTCTCTCCTCGGTTGTGACGGGGATATTATGGCAGGTAGCTGGAATGAACATCTGGGTGGCCTGTCTTTGTGCCATATTTGTCGGAATACTATGCGGAATGCTCAATGGCTATTTAATAGCCTATCTGGAGATTCAGGCAATGGTGGCAACCCTGGGATCAAGTTTTTTATTCTCCGGGATAGCCCTCGTTTTGATGAGGCTTTCGGGTGTCTCTGCCTATGAAGGGATTTCTGGATTCCCCCAATCCTTCAAATTATTGATGGGGGGAGAACTTATTAAGGGTATACCAAACTCGATTATTATTTTTATTGTTCTAATCGTACTATCTTCGATAGTTCTCCATAAATCCAAATATGGCCGGTACGTATTTCTAACGGGAATCAATAAGAACACAGCTGTCTATTCCGGTTTGAATGCCAGGCTGATAACCGCCTCGACCTATGTTCTTGTCGGGATTTCGGCTTCCTTTGCGGGGATCCTGTTAAGTTCCTACCTAAATTCTTCACGATCGGATTTCGGAGCTGAAACCACACTTTCAATTATTACTGCCGTTGTACTCGGCGGAACGGCTATAACCGGTGGTAAGGGATCGATCTTTGGAACCGCAGTGGCAACAATTGTTATTGGATTTATGAAGTTCGGTTTACAGATGGCCAGAGTCCCAACCCAGTATACAAATATTCCAACCGGAATATTGTTAATTGTCGCTGTTGCCGCGGCGGCTTTATCCGGAAATATAGAGTTCAGATTCAGGATGAGAGCTATATTTTCAAAGTTTTCATTAAATAGCAAATAGAGCCCTAGGCTTTAGAAAATATTAGGAGGATGAAATGAAAAAAATTGCCTTACTACTCGTAATGGTAACCTTGTGTTCAGTAGTTGCATTTGCTGGCGGTCAGTCTGACAGTGATGCATCAAATTTGGAAGTTGTATTTATTCCTAAATTAACAGGAAACATGTTCTTTGAATCAGCAAATGTTGGTGCTCAGAATATTGCAAAAGAAGCAGGATTTACTTGTACCTATGACGGATCACCCAACGCATCTGTTGCGGATCAGGTTCAGATTATTAACTCTGCTGTGGCAAGAGGCGTAGACGCCATTGCTATCTCTTCACTCTCTCCGGACGGACTGAATGATGCTTTGAAAAAAGCCATGGATAAGGGAATCAAGGTTGTTACATGGGATTCCGATGTTGATCCTGCATTCAGAGAAATCTATGTAAATCAGGGAACTCCCGAGATTCTTGGAAAATTCCTTGTAGACATGGCTGCCGATCAGATGACAGCTGCACAGAAAGAGAGTGCAAAATTTGCTTTCTTCTATTCAAGTCCTACAGTACCCGACCAGAATGCATGGGTTGAATACGCCAAAGTTTACATTGGTGAGAACTACCCCGGATGGGAACTGCTTACAACTGAATACGGTGAGCAGGATGCTCAGAAATCACTCCAGATTGGTCAGTCCATCCTTGAGACTTACTCTGATCTTGATGCTATCCTTTGTCCTGACTCAACTGCTCTCCCCGGAATGGCTGAAGCAGCAAGAAAAGCCGGTGTAACAAAGAATGACATTATCATTACCGGATTTGCAACACCGAGCTCCATGAGAGAGTATATCAAAGACGATACAATAGAAGCTTTCGGTCTCTGGGACTGTGGTCTTCAGGGCGCCATGGGTGCTTATATCGGGTACTGGCTTGCCAGTGGTAACACTTTTAAAGTTGGCGATTCTATCTCCATCCCAGGAATCGGTGATGTGAAAGTAGAAGATAACTCAATCCAGGGATATGTTGGTGCACCCAGCAGCACTGGAATTGTACTTCTTCCAGAACGAGTTAAGTTTGTAAAAGCTAACATCGACGATTATAATTTCTAATCGATTTTGTTCTTAGATTTTTCAGGGGCACCTTGTTTCAGGGTGCTCTTTTTCGATCTAATCTGTAAATAGTGTCCCAAAGCCTGTTGATCTCTTTCAACTCACAGAAAGATATAATTTGGAATCCTCCGGCCTATACTCCTGCCAGGATTAGTCCACTGACACGTCCAGGTTTTTACCTCATCTTCACTTAAATTTGTTTTACCCAGAAAGGGTCTCTTTCCCCAAAACTCATTAATTGTCTCAGATAGAATCGCCCGGGAAATACCGGCAGCCTCTGCATGGGTTGTCCAATCCCCGGCCCGACTGGCCTTCACCCTTCTGGGGTTGAAACAGTTGTAAGCAAAACGAAAGGCTTCCATTCGTGCCATCAAGGCACTGGGACATTTCGCCCATTGCAGGGTTTCACGGGTATGATCCGAGAGATCCATACGAAGAAAACGGTGAAAGTAGTTGGAAGGAAAGAGATTGTTATACACTGTCCTTGGTTTTTTCGATGATATCTGAACATGTTCGAAGGCTTCCTCAAATCCATCAAGTTTTCTAAAGGCCAAAGGATAGGCTTTATGTTCATCCGTATAGAGTATATTCTTTTCAGCGGATGTACTAATTTCTTTACTCTTAATAAGTTGCAGGATCTTGTCAGTACAGATTCGGAAGGATTTCTGTATGGCGGAAGGGCTGGCCTTGCCCTGGTTTTCAAGCTCAGTCCTGCGGGCTTTCTGTTTCGATGTCATACGCCCTTTGCGCCTGAGGTTTGAAAAACCCATGGTGTAAACATACTCTGAATCAGAGCCGACAAAGGTGTTTACATGACAAGGATAGTATTGGGAGTAGGAAAAGGTCTCAAAACCATCGGCCGTCATGTTTTC
>JAEINK010000069.1 GCA_016342585.1 Spirochaetales bacterium | reverse complement strand
ATGCCGCAATGGTCGGCTAAGTCCGACTCAGCTATAAGCTTGTATTTTAAAGCTTGTGGTTGACTTTTTATAGGAGACAACAATGGCAGAAAAAAAGATCAAGAAAATTGTACTCGCCTATTCTGGCGGGCTGGATACATCAATCATCATCCCATGGCTCAAGGAAAACTACAACGATGCCGAGATTGTCGGGGTTTGTACAAACGTAGGTCAAGATGAAGATTGGGCGAATATGGAAGAGAAGGCCCTGAAATCGGGAGCATCCAAACTCTATATCAAGGATATCAGAGACGAGTTTGCCAAGGATTACCTCTTTAAAATACTCAGGGCTGGTGCCATCTATGAAGGGAAATACCTCCTTGGAACCTCCATAGCCAGGCCCCTCCAGGCGAAATATATAGCGGAAATAGCCCTGGCCGAAGGGGCAGATGCCATCGCCCATGGGTGCACAGGAAAAGGGAATGACCAGGTACGATTTGAACTCACCTTCAAAGCCCTGGCACCGGATCTAGAAATCATTGCCCCCTGGAGAACCTGGGAAATCAACAGCCGGGAGGATGCCATCGAGTATGCCCAGGCCAAGAACATCCCCCTTGGGAATATTTCCAAGAAAAACATCTACTCCCGAGACTGGAATGTGTGGCATATGAGTCATGAGGGTGGTGACCTTGAAGATCCCTGGAACAGACCCAAGGAGAGTCTTTTTCAGCTTACAAAATCCCCCATGGATGCGCCGGATAAAGAGACTGAGATTACCATAACTTTCGATAAGGGCGCTCCTGTTGCCCTGGACGGCAAAAAGATGGCCCCCATGGCTCTCCTCGAAGAGCTCAACAGACTCGGTGGAGAAAATGGTATTGGAAGGGATGACCTCGTTGAAACAAGAACTGTTGGAATGAAGAGCCGAGGTGTTTATGAAAATGCCGGTGGAAGGATCCTCTATACAGCCCTCAAAGAGATAGAGATGTTAACCATGGACGCTGACACAATCTCTACAAAAGGTCCCTTGAGTCAGAAATATGCAGAGCTTGTCTATGTGGGAAAATGGTTCAGCCCCACACGGAGAGCCATTGACGGGTTCATGGATCAGGCCTATGAGTTTGCCGACGGTGAAGTAAGACTCGCCCTCTACAAGGGAAACATCATTGTAACAGGAAGGCGCTCCCCCTGGTCACTCTACACCGAGGAGTTAGCCTCCTTTGGTGACACGAAGTACAACCATGGAGACGCTTCGGGTTTTATCAACCTCTTTGGACTCCAGACAGCAGTGACAGCCCAGATTCAGAAGAAATAGTGGATCCGAAGCTGACGATAAGGCGGGCAAACGTTGATGACGTCGATACCATCTTCAGGCTGACGGCCCAGATGGCCGATCGGAAACTGATGCTGGCCAGGAGCAAATATAAAATAATAACTATGCTTCCCTCCTACTTCGTAGTTGAAGTGGAGGGGGAGGTTGTAGCCAGTGGCTCATGCTCGGTCCTCTGGACCGACATGGCCGAAATCTGTGCCCTTGCTGTTCATGATGAGTGGCAGGGAAAGGGTGTCGGAAAAGCCCTGGTTGATGCTATCATCGCCGAGGGTAAAAGGCTGAAACTTCCGAAACTTATAACCCTGACATACCAGATAGAGTTCTTTAAAAAAATGGGATTCCAGATTGGTAATAAAGACTCCTTCCCCAGAAAACTCTGGCGGGAGTGCCTTGAATGCCCAAAATTGGAAGCCTGCGATGAAACTGCCATGTTTCTGGATATAGGGGATCAGTAATCCCCATCCCTTTCTAAACTTTCACAAAAAACCAGAAGCACAGACTTCTTTCTCCTTCCTTCACAGAAGCAGGCTGGGAAGGTTGCGGAGAACCTGTATTTTATTATAAAGTTAGGGTATGAAAACAATAAACTACAGTAATCTTGATCAGGCTAAAGCCTTTAGTAAACTGGAAACTATGGTGGCTGATAAAAAAGTCCCCACACTTAAATCCCTCCTTTCATCCGAAAGGGTTACCTCATGTTCCCTTCCTGCGGGAGGTGGTCTCACCTACAACTTCGCGGCCAAACAGGCTGATGACGAAATACTCAAAACCCTCTATGCCCTTGCCGATGAGCAGCAGGTTCTTGATAAATATGAGGAACTTCTTAACGGAGAGAGAATAAATACGGGTGAAAACAGGATGGTGCTTCATCATTTGACAAGAGGTCAGTGTGGTGAGCCTGTAATAGAGGGTGATAAAAACCTGGGTGATTTTTATGCCGAGCAGGCAGAGCGGTTCTACGCCTTTTCCCGGGATATTCACTCAGGAAAGATCAAGGGTTCCACCGGAAAGAATTTTAAAACCGTTGTCCAAATCGGTATAGGCGGTTCGGACCTCGGCCCCCGGGCCCTCTATCTTGCCCTGAAGGGGTGGGCTGTAAAGAGTGACAGCCTCAAGATGGAAGCTGAGTTTATATCCAATGTGGATCCCGACGATGCCTCCCAGGTAATTTCCGAGGTGGATCCCGAATCGACCCTCTTCATCCTCGTGTCGAAGAGCGGAACAACCCAGGAGACCCTGACAAACCACCAGCTTGTGATAAATAAAATGATCGAAGCGGGGATCCCCGGACTGAAACCAGAACTCCATATGGTGGCGGTAACAAGTCAAACAAGCCCCCTGGCCTCCTCCTCAGACTTCCTGGATAGTTTTTATATAGATGATTACATAGGCGGCAGATATTCGGCCACAAGTGCCGTAGGGGGTGTGATCCTCTCCCTGGCCTTTGGAGATACGGCGTTCAAAGCCCTTCTTTCTGGAGCCCATGAAGCCGATATGCTGGCTCTGGAATCCCCCTCTAAAAATGCCGCCCTCACCGATGCCCTTCTGGGGTTCTTTGAGAATAACCTGATGGGACAGTCTGTAACAGCGATTCTCCCCTACTCCCAGGCCCTGAGCCGCTTCCCGGCCCACCTACAGCAACTGGATATGGAGAGTAACGGGAAGATGGTAAACAGGACCGGAGCCCCCCTATCCTACAAAACCGGACCCGTGATAATGGGAGAACCCGGAACAAACGGCCAGCACTCCTTCTATCAACTCCTCCACCAGGGAACTTCCATTGTTCCCCTCCAGTTCATCGGATTTAAAGAGTCCCAGAGGCAGGAAGATGTGGTGATTGAGGGATTAACCAGCCAGAAAAAACTCAATGCCAACCTGACAGCCCAGATCGCGGCCTTTGCCCTGGGACAGGAGAATAAAAATAAGAATAAATTTTTTCCTGGAGAACGACCTTCCAGTCTTATTCATGGCAAGGATCTGAACCCTAAATCTTTAGGTGCTCTTCTGGCCCATTTCGAGAACAAGGTTATGTTTCAGGGCTTTCTATGGAACCTGAACTCTTTTGATCAGGAAGGGGTACAGTTAGGGAAAGTTCTGACAGGGAAGGTGCTTGGTGGTGCCGACGATCCCGTGCTGAAAGCTTACTCAGAACTTTTGGGGATATGATATCCAGGCAAACTGATTTATTTCATTTTTTATTTACAGGGGTTTGATCTTGTTTATGACAAAGATCAAACCCCTTTTTTTTGAGCCTGGAGGTTTATATCTCCCCCCCACCGGAGAACAGTCAAAGAAAAGTAAAGGACAAAAAAAGCGGGGCACCCCAGTAACACTGGAATGCCCCATTACCCAAGCCCTCTAAAGGTGCCAAACCCCGTAAGGAAAAGGAGGTAAAACCTCACAGGGAACAATAAAAAGGAGGTTAAAGTCGGAAAACAATTAAGTTTCCCGCTTTGACTTACATAAGCTAAACCAGACTCCTAAGTGAAAGTTACAAAAAAGATACATATTTGTATAAAATTACTGATATAATTATCTTATAAAAAGGAGTTCCTGTGAAAAAATCTACGAAAATACTCATCTTTATACCTGCTGCTCTTGTCTTGCTCATTTTTGCCATCCTTTTATTCTTTACCCTCATTGCCTATAGCCCCGATGAGATGACCAGCCCCCGTACAGTAAATGCACCGGAATCACCATCCATTCTGCAACCCGGAGACCTTCATATTACCAGCTGGAATCTTGGATACGCCGGTCTCGATAAAAATACAGATTTCATCCTGGAGGGGGGAGCGATGGCCCTCCCCGAGAGCAGGGAGGCTGTTGTTGCCGCCCTGGAGGGGAGTGTGAGTTTCCTTTCGGAAAGGGAGAGCGATATCTACTTCCTGCAGGAGGTGGATCATAATTCAGCAAGAACCTGGAAAATCGATGAAACAGCCAGAATTGCTGAACAATTTGAGGATTACTACAGCTGGTTCGCCCGGAATTACAAGAACCTCTTTGTGCCCTTCCCCCCGGCATCCCCCATGGGAAAAATGGACTCGGGGCTCATGACCCTGAGCAAATTCCCATCGGAGGAGACAACACGGTATCAGCTGCCCGGTCAATACTCCTGGCCTACGCGCATTTTTCATCTGAAACGATGTGTTTTGTTTACAAGGATTCCTTCTGCCGTGGCAGGCAAGGACTGGTGTCTTTTCAATATTCACCTTTCGGCCTATGGCGACGGTTCCATGCGTCGGGAACAATTAACCTACCTCAAGGCGCTGATTTCCAGCCTGTACGATGAAGGCCACTATGTGGTTGCCGGAGGAGACTGGAACTCTCTATTCCCGGGCGTCGAGAAAGAACATTTTGGCGCCTATACAACTCCGGAAGAGCACCTTGGATGGATCCAGAGGATCCCCGAGGATTGGACCATGGAGGGGTGGCAGTGGTGCTACGATCCAAAGGTCTCAACCTCCCGTTCCCTTGAAAAGCCCTACCTCAGGGGAGAGAATTTCGAAACCATAATCGACGGATTCTATGTTTCTCCGAATATTGAAGTCAGAGCAGTTCGGGGTTACGATTTGATGTTTGAACATTCGGATCACAATCCGGTTTCGGTTACCTTGAGGGCCAAATGATTCTCCCTCCAGTAAGCGGGTATTAGCCCGGCTAGAAAAAAAGGCTGTTCAGGAGATTCTCCGGAACAGCCGCTTATAGACTTGTATCAATTAACCCATATTAATCGTTTTTCATATGTTCGGGCTGTCTTGTCGCTTCCAGCACGGTGGTCCAGAGACTGCTTTCCGGATCGATTGAGTTCCTTCGGGATACGGCCATCTTCATGGGAACATGAACAAAATGATCGTTGAGCTGGCTCATAAGGACCTTGGTCTTTCCAGCCATGGCCGCATGTACAGCATTCGTTCCAAGCCGGAGACAGTAAATAGAATCGGTGGCTGCCGCGGGGGCACTTCGAATCATATAACTGGGATCGATATATTTAAGGTGAATCTCAAGTCCCGTCTCCTTGAAATACTCCTTTATCTTAAGGCTTAAAAACTGACCGATATCACTGAGTTTCTTGTTTCCCGAGAGATCTGTAGTATTTGTTGCCTCAAGGTGCTCCTGTCCCGCCCCCTCGGCGACAACGATGACGACCGATTTTTTCTGCTTAAGCCTTTTCTCAATATATGAAAAAAGCCCTTTGGGTCCCTCAAGATCAAAAGATATTTCGGGTATCAGGCAGATATTCACAGCACTCATGGCAAGGGCGGTATGAGCCGCAATAAATCCGGATTCACGCCCCATGAGTTTTACCAATCCGATTCCGTTTATCGCATCGTTGGCCTCCACATAGGCCGATTGTACAGCCCCCTCAGCCAGGGAAACCGCCGTCTCAAAACCGAAGGATTTCTGGATAAAACTCAAATCATTATCAATGGTCTTTGGAACACCGACAACAGAGATCTTATAGTTCCGGCTTTCAAGTTCCTCGGCAATGGCAAGAGCTCCCTTGGTGGTCCCATCACCACCGATGGTAAAAAGGACATTCAAATTCATCCTGACAACAGCATCGGCGATTTCGCTGATATTGGATCCTCCCCTGGAAGAACCAAGCATTGTCCCCCCCTTCTGGTGGATATCTTCCACAACCTCAGGATTGAGTTCCACCGTGGGAAGATTATACTCAGGCAGGAATCCCCGGTACCCATTCTGGATACCCGTAATTCGCCTTACACCGTACCTGTACCAAAGAGCACGGACAACGGCCCGGATAACATTATTCAACCCGGGGCAAAGGCCTCCACAGGTGACTATCCCGGCATGCACATGACCAGGATTAAAATAGAGCGACTCCCTGGGGCCAGCCTTTTCGATACACTCCTCTTTTGAAAACTCCAGTTTCCCCGTATCAAGATTGGCAATGGTCTCATATATATAGCGTTCTTCATCAGAGACATAATTTACTCTGGAATCACCTCGAACCTTGGACATCTTGATGGGAGACGGTATTTTGGCTTCACCGAGAGTAGGAATTGTAAAATCAAATTTTTCAGACATGAAAATCTCCTGATAAATAGTTCTTTAAAATCATTCTTTCTAATTATAGTGAAGTTGATATTCTTTGTCAGCAAGAGAAAAATATATCGGAGAGATTCAAAATAAGTTGAAAAAAAACATCCTTGTTGGAAAAAAATATCTCCTGTGGTAGACTAATATCGTGAAGATCAAAAAGAGAGTCATTCTGGCAATTTTAACAATAACCATCCTTCTTCCCATAAGCGGCCTTGATTTATTTATAATATCCGATCCTATGGGAGCCAGAATTATATTGGATAAGACACCTCTTGAGGAGAAGACACCCTGTCTGCTGAGGGAGATTGAAGCCGGTCCGCATAAGATTCAACTTCATATGGAGGGTAAGGTTACTGAGATTTTTGAACTGGAACCCGGGGAAGGAGAGGAGACAGTTATCATCCGGAAAAGCCTGGTCGGCCCCTTTTTCAGTGCCGCCTTCAGGAATGAAGAGAAACTGTCCATAAATGGAAGCCCTATAGATGCGGCGGATAAAGTCGTAAATCTGCCCGTTGGATTATATAACATCGACAGGGACGCAGGCCTTTCCATAGAGGAGAGTTTCCCGGGGAATTCCGCCCTTCGTGGTGTGACCATGGCCTTTTTAACGTCCCTCCTCTATGCGGGGGGATTAACCCTGGAAAATATCCTTGATGATAGTGAGGAGTTTGAAATTACCCCCCTCATGGCGACCTCCTGGGGTGTCACGGCCCTCCTGGGTTTGGGAGACCTGAAGCTCCTGGCGGACAGGGGGAAATTCAAAAGAAGCAGGGAAGAGGCAAACCTCTCTCCGGATATACCTTCCCCGGCCTCCCTCTATTCAGAGGCAGAGCGGTTCATGTCCAGGGGAAATCTCGATACCGCTTTCAGCTGGTATTCAAAAATAATCACCGGGCATCCGGAATCGATTTATATGCCCCAGGCCCTCTATAAGTTGTCAAAAATAAACATTGTAAATGGGAACATAAGCCTTGCCAGGGCAGGCCTGGAAGAGCTGCACACCTCTTATCCCCTGCCCGAACTATACGACAAGGTCTGCCACACCCTGGCGGGGCTGTATGCCAGGGAAAACCAGTTGGAGAAGAGCGAAAAATACCTTGATGCCATGCTCTTTCTCGATCCCCTCTTCACAAGGGATGAAATCCAAGAGTACAGGCGTGATATAACATCAAGGGCGTTCAATGAACCACTGGCTTCAGGGATTTCACCTCAAACCATGGATCCTTTCACCACAAATGAGGAGACGACAGAAGAGTCTGCTAATCAGGAGGGTGCCGAATGAGAAAAGGTGCCTTTCTCCTGTTTATACTACTCCTTTTTTTCACTACTCTGCCGGCTCAGACAGAGGAAGAGGCACACGGGCCGACAGATATCTCTTTGCAGGAGTCTGCTCAACAGGAGCCCCTTTTGGTTGATAAGGATGAATATGGTTATGACTTTTATCTTGATAAACTTATAATCTGGGAAGGACGTCTGGAAAAAGAGGGAAGTATAGGTCAAACCGAGTTAGAGCAGATAAAAGCCCTCACAGAGGAACTGGAATCTACGGCCTTTCAGGATCTCTATCTTGAGGGGACTCTTCTTGAATTCCTGGCGGGGAATGAGGCAAGAAGAGCCGCGAAAGAGTCCGCCCAGCCTGAAATTCTTGAGGATTTCCTGAAAGAGGCCAGGAAGGAACAGCGAAGGGAGAGAAGTTCTGAAAATAAAGTATTCTGGAAAAGGTTCACCCTCGGTTCAGCAATTGTCGGTGCAGGATTGTACAATCTGGCGATCTATTCTAGTGAAAGTTCCTATAACAGTTACCTGAGCGCCGGAGACAGGAATGAAGCATACTTCTATCAGCAAAGATGGGAGGTTCTTGATCTTGCCGCCCTGGGCTCACTGGGATTTACAGCCCTCAACCTGCTGATAAATGGAATATTGCAGATAACCGATCTTTTCTAATCACCTTATTAAGAGAGAACCACCAGTTTCTATCAATATGAAATTAATAAAAATTATTTGGAAGTCATGATCTCCGTACCATTCCAGTCTGCTCCCGGTGGAGATTTGATATACCGCTCACACCTTTCAAGATACATTTCAGCAAGAAAATCACCGGGCATAGATTTTTGAGCAGCCTGAAAAAATTGTCGGGCCTTTTTAAAATCCCGATCATAATAGACCTTGATACCACCATTATGATAAGCCCACCCCTGTTTTTCCTTCTCGGTGAGGGAAGATTTGGCTGTATAGACACTCTCACCCATGGTTTTCCCTTTAACCTGCACCTTGTCAACAAGCCTTGTGGGTAGTTTCCCCTTTAGCTTCATATTCACCGACTCGGAGAAAATCACTGTCTGTTTATAGGGTTTGGTCAGCCCTTCAAGCCTCGAACCAAGATTTACCATATCTCCAATAATCGTATAGTCCATCTTCTTTTCCGAACCAATATTCCCTACGGTTACAACCCCGTAATTGATACCGATACCCGTAAGAAAAGGGGGCTTTCCTATGGCCCTCTGTTTCTCGTTAAACTTGAGGAGGGCCTCCTGCATCTCGATAGCGGCAAGGACCGCCTGCATGGCATCATCATCCCGTTTTACAGGTGCTCCGAAAAAAGCCATGATAGCATCCCCGATGTACTTATCGATGACGCCATTATGTTTCATGATTATATCAACCATGATCTCAAAGTACTTATTTAATACTTCAACCAGCTCATCGGGCATATACCCCTCGGAAATCGTCGTAAAACTTCTGATATCCGAAAAAAGTATGGCCATAACCCGGTTCTCTCCAACAAGCATGGACTCGGGGTTCTCGAAAATACCATCGATAACATCCTTCGGGACATATTTCTGAAAGATGTTCCTTATCTTATGCTCATTCTTCTGGGCGAGGACAGCCTTGAAGGCATAGTTCTTGACCTGATCATAGGCTTTATTCAGCTCTCCGGTCATAATATTGAAGGTGTTGGCAAGAACACCGACCTCATCGGCATACTCAACAGTGACCTTTTTTGAAAGATCGTTGGTTTCAATGATCTCATTCATGGTATCCACAACCCGACGTATTGGCCGGGAGAGGTAGGAGGCCAATATCAGGATTAAAATAAAAGAAAGCCCCAGAGAGACGCCCAGGATAATCAGAGACTGTCGGCGAAGTTCTGTAATCTCCCGATAAAAAGTCTGAGAATCTTCTGAAACAAAGATATACCAGTCAAAAGGCTGAAAGTAGAAACTATCTCCTACCCTGTCGCGCCCATCCATCTGGAACTCCTTCCACCCCATCTTATGGCCCCGGATCAGGGATTTAAGTTTTGAACGCTCCTGAATCCCCATATATGTTTCACTGGTGGACATAACAACCTTAGCCTTCTCATCCAGAGCAAAAATCACCTCCGTCGAGGAGTTCAGAATGGTGAGAGCATAAGAGATTACCGCACTCTTGGCCACATCCACATACTCTTTATTCTCAGAAAATCCGTTGGAGGCAAGAAGATTCCATTGATTATCCATGTACTTATTCAATTCCCTGGATTTAAACCCAAGAGACCCCATGGCCAGCCTGTTCATTCCACTCTGTGCAAGATTGGACGAAAAAATGGTCGAGACCAAAAGGGCCGCCGCCAGAAGGGGAAGGACGACTATGATTATTTTACCGCGTATTTTCAAAATCTCATACCTGCCTGGTTTTTATTGAATAAATTGATTTCTCACACATTATTCATTCTCATTGAAACTCCCATTAATTAAATGACCGAAGAAAAAGGAGTCCCTATACCAAGAATCGGCTTATAGAAGCTGTCTGTTTAGCTTTAAATCAACCTATAATTATCCTCTCATAACACAACCCTTTTTAACCGATAAAGAAGAGAGTTTTTAAGTAATTCAAGCCTATTATACGAGGCGGGTTTATTTTATCCAGGAGATCCTTACATGGAACCAGAAAAAACATTCATCCCCGAATCCACCGATTTGATTTTCGGGTCAAATATAAATCAGGAAGAGAAAAAGGAAATTCTTAAAGAGATAGAAGAGGCTGTCTCTTCGACCAAGAAACCGATGGGACGATCAGGCAAAAAACTCCGCCCGGTTAAAAATGGTGCCATCTTTCCAACGGTTATCAACCTCATAATGCTGACAGCTGTCATAGCCTCCTTCTTCGTGTCCAGGAATCTCTTTGAGCAGAGGATGGGAGAAAACTCCCAGGAGACCCAATATTATCTCTCCGCCGAGGGAAAACTTCTTGAGGAGTTAAGAAGAGAGTCCGAAGAGGCCCTTGAGGAAAAAGATCAGCAGATTGGAGCAATTCAGGAGGAGCTTGCAGAACTGGATCGAAGGAGCAGTGAGCTCAGCGCCAATATGGAAGCAACCATTAATGCCAAAGAGCAGGAACTCCGTCGAGAAATGGAAGCGGCGATTGCAACCGAAAGGGAGCGACTTGCCGGAGAGGGGTCCACCCAGGAGGAGATTCAGGCGAAACTGGCAGAGATGGAAAACCAGATCCGCAACCAGAACAATCAGGCTTTGAACTCTTTCCGCTCACAGTCTGAAGCAGCCTTAGCAGAGCAGAGGCGAGAACTTGAGCAAACCATAGCCCTGAACCAGTCTCTCCTTGATGATGCAAATGCTGAAAAAAACAGACTTGAAGAGGAGAGCCGTACCCGGGAGGCCGAGATGGCAAGCCAGTTTGAAGAGGAGAAGGCAGCCCTTGAAGCCTCTACCCAGCAGGCCCAGGAGGCCTTATCAAATCTGGCAAAAATTCAGGAGCAGCAGTACCTCCTTGATGATCAGATTATTGGTGCCTATAGATCAATAATCCAGCACATAAACGGGGAAAACTTCGATTCAGCTCTGGTTGAACTTGCTTCTTTGAGAAGCCTTCTTACAAGTGAAACTGTTCAGTCGATTCCAGCCTATGCCAATAAACAGCCCATAGATCTGTTTATTCTGGATACACTGAAGAGTAACATAGAAACAACTGCAAATAGAGCTCAGGCATCCTCATCAAGCCTTGTGGCAGCGGCGGAACTGCTTCTCGCGGCGGAAGAACTGGCCCAAAAGGGACTTGAGGCCTATGGTGTCGGAAACCAGGATGAGGCAAGGACCTTCCTGACCCGGGCCCTGGAAGAGATTCCCAAACTGGGTGAAAGTTACACCACCCTGAATCTTTTGCTTTCTGCCTCCCGGGCTGAGATTATGAAAACCTCTCTAGCCATGGCGGATGATTTTTCCAGAGCCGGAAACTTTACGGCAGCCGTCCAGGCCTACAACAAGGCCATTGTGGAGGGCTTTCCAGACAACCAGGAGCTTGCCACCTCCTCTCTGAACGGTCTTTTAAGCCTGTATGATACACGACATACGGAAATACTCACCGCCAACAGGGCGACTATTCAAAGCTTGAATGATCAAAAGGAAGAGGCTATATCGGCCCTGGAAAGACGGCAGGAGCAGGCCCTTAACCGCATTGATCAGCAGCACCGTCAGGCATTAGTTGCCTTAACAACCGAAAAGGACGATGCACTCGCTCTCCTTCAGCAGAAGATTGCCGAACAGGAAACAACATTGGCTCTTCAGAAAATCAGATTGGCAGATGCGGAGATGGCCATCCTTGAAGCCACGGCATCTACAGAACAGGAACTGGAAGCCCTTCAGGCCCATCAGGCAGAAACAAGGCAAAACCTGGAATCAAACTATCAGACAGCCATGGCCGATATGGAAGCAGGTTACCAGGAGGCTCTGGTCGAACTAAAGAACAGATACCAGGAAGAGATGGAAACCATGGGGTCGGAGCATGATCTTGAAATCAGTGAAAAAGAGTCGAGTCTACTTACTCTCCAGGAAAAAATTAACCAGGGGCAACTTATCCTCTCCGATTGGGAAGAGAAATATTCCCAACTTCAGGCAGAATATGAACTGACAAGCGAAAATCTTCTATCAGCAAAGGCCCAAAATGCTTCCTTAAATGTTGAGCTTACCGAATATAAAAAAATTGAATCGGACTATAACCTTCTTAAGAACAGGATGGACAGGTTGATGAGCACGGGGAACCCCTATGACTTTTTTCAGGCGGAAGAACTGCTTGTTGATTTCCTGAAAAATGAATTGGGCGGCATCCTTCCGGGAGCCTCTCATATTATTGAAAAAACGTCGGAAGCATTGGTTTTGAAAACAAGTGAAGAGTCTAAATCTCTAGGGATTTCTGAAGGTAGAATTCAGGCTCTGGCTGACATTTTATTGTATACAGGGTACCTTACAGCCGGTAGTTCTGACAGACAGGCCTCACTCCTTGAGGAGATTAAGGATAAAGCCAGTTCAGATAGTCAGTACTCCCAGGCTGTTCAAGAGATAGAAGACCTTGTGATGGAGGGGGCTCAGATAGCAGCCCAGGCCACATCGGTTCTGGGAAGACCTCAGCTGTTGGGAACAGTATCAAGGGTTACCGGGAACAGTATTACCGTGGAGGTCCTGGCCGATCTGGATATCGAGGTGAACATGGTTATATCGGTAAGACGGAAAACAAGGAGAACAGATGAAGTTGTCCTTGCCACAGGGGTCATTACTGCCGCAGGCCGGGGAGAAGTGGAAGCAGAACTGAATGGAAACCTGGGGGCTGGTCGGGTCGAGACAGCAGACCTGGTATATGTCACTCTGAACTAAAAGATTTTATTGGGAATAAATCCATTATGGAGGGAAATGTGAACAGCACAGAGCCAACAACCGAAGACAAAGCAAAAGAAGACGAACTCCTTCTGGAGCTTGAATCCTTTAACAGAGAAAAAGACAGGCTGAAGACCATACTTGGGCAGGTTGGTGGAAAACCATTCTCCAGAAGAGATAATATAATAAATATCTCTTTTCTGGTGATTATTCTGGGTTTATTCATTGTAGAAATGACGACACATATCTTCCCGACCAATATTTCCATTGAATTAGGTGTACTCATGGTTTCTATCAAGATCGTTTTTATGATCCACGGTCAGCACAAGGTTAACCATTTTCAATTTTGGATTCTGAATTCAATAGAGTTTCGAATGAATGATCTGGCGAAAAAAATTAAAAAGATGGAAAAAAATATTGAAAAAATGATTCCCCCGGGAGATGAAGGCTGATCCGCAATAATACAAATAGGCAGGCTTGATAAACTCCTGATGAGAAACTAACCTGACAGAGGTTTGTATCAACTCCCCGACTCCACCCGGAATTCCTTCGTTTCCGAGAGAAATGGCAACGGATTCAGCTCCCCTTTTCGGCTTGAGAGAAGGGTAAACTCCAGCTGGTACACACCCTCCGGCAAGAGAAAAAAGAAAGATCCCTCATCGGCCACCTCCTGATCTCCATTATTAAAAATCGGTGCTGTGCTATCATATAGATCCCATATTTGTATTCTACAGGGTTGAACCTCTGCCTCGCTTGAAAACTCGTAGCTCATGGTAACACCATCACTCTCGATATATGTATCTTCCATAGTGATCTCTAAAAAGGGAGGCACGCCTGTCGTGCAGGAGAAGAGAATAAGTAAAGATACCAGCAGGAGATGAGAACGTTTCATATAGATAATGATACCACAGTCATGATTGTTTTGACAATCATGTCATATTCTATCTGCTTCTACCACATCTCAAGGTTTCGCAGGTAAATTCCCTATAAAAATTGGTGTTCTTGCTTTTAAAGCCCCCATAAGTTAAACTTATATTAATTATGGAAGAAAATATTATAGATATATTGCGGAAACTGCCGCAAATGGAAGAAAAAGTAAAAGATCTGCAGGATATGATCCTCACGAATCTCGTTATGCTCGGAGAAATACCAGCACCGACTTTCAGGGAAGAAAACCGGTTGCGTTTTCTAGTGAACAGACTCACCCAGAGTCAGTTGCTGAATTGTTCAACTGATGAAGTGGGTAATGGTCTGGGAATACTGCCTGGGGAACGCGGGGATAAAAATATCCTGATCGTAGCTCATATGGACACACTCTTTGATGAAAAGATCGATCACACCTGCAGTGTTCATCCCAATTATGTGTCGGCTCCGGGAATAAGTGACAATACTCTGGGAGTTGCTGTCATGGCCTCTCTTCCGGAGATTATTTCAGCCCTGGATATAAAGCTTAACTCCAACCTGATATTGATGGGTTCATCCAGAAGTCTTGGAAGAGGAAATACCGAAGGATTGAGATTCTTCCTGAAAAATACCAAATTGCCAATCTATGCGGGGATATCTGTGGAGGGGGTCCGTTTGGGAAGACTCTCCTACTCATCCATTGGGATGACCCGATGCGAAATAGCCTATTCGGTCCCCGAAGAGTACGACTGGACCAGATTCGGAGCGGTAGGCTCCATAGTGACCATAAATGAGGTAATCAACAGGATTCTGGAGATTCCCCTCCCCAGAAGACCCAAGAGCAGCATAGTCTTTAATTCCATTGAAGGAGGAACCTTCTTCTCGAGTGTTGCCAAAACGGCCATTCTGAGACTTGAAATAAGAAGTGAATCTGAAGAGATGGTGAAAGCACTGAGTCGCTCTATCAGAGATATTGCATCTGAAGTTTCATCCCATACGGGTGAGGCGGTGGAGGTTGATATAATTTCACAGACAAATCCGGGGGGAATCGAATTTGCCCATCCCTTTGCCGTTAACACAAGGGCAATAATGCATCAATTAAACATAAAACCCAGAATAAGTCCCTCTACTTCAGAACTGGCAGCCTTTATCTCTGCAGGAATACCAGCCCTGACAATTGGTATGACCCGAGGAGAAAACCTTGGTGAACTTTCAGAAACGATAGAGATTCAGCCGATTTTCACAGGCATCGCTCAGCTTCTTGGAATAATACTTGCTTTGGATAGGGGACTCTGTGATGGAAATTAATACATGGTTAAAAAATAATACATTTCACCACTCTGATTTTGAAGATTTGAACGCACTGGTGAAGGCGAAAAAGAAAGCGGGGGTAACAATATCACTCTGCATCCCCACCTTAAATGAAGAAAAAACAATTGGAAAGGAGATAGTGATCTTCCACTCGGAACTGATGAACCGCTTTCCACTGATAGATGAAATAGCAGTCATCGATTCAGGCTCAGTCGATAACACCCTTGAGGTGGCATCGGCCTTCGGCGCAGATACCTATCTGGCCGATGATATTCTTCCCGGAATCGAAAGTAAAAAAGGCAAGGGAGAGAATCTCTGGAAGGCCATCTACCAGCTTAAGGGAGATATTATCGTCTACATTGATGCTGATATCAAAAACATACACCCCCGGTTTGTTTACGGTCTCCTTGGCCCGCTTCTCTATCAACCTGAAACCAAATATGTAAAAGCATTTTACGACCGTCCCCTGGCATTCTCGGAAGGAATAAGAACCTCAGGTGGAGGGAGAGTTACAGAAATTCTCATCAGGCCACTCTTTTCACTCTTCTTCCCGGAATTGTCCGCAATCATTCAGCCCCTCTCCGGCGAATATGCAGTAAGAAGGGAGGTTCTTGAGCAGATAAGTTTCCCTATCGGATATGGTGTTGAAACCTCCCATCTCCTGGATGTCTACAAACTCTACGGCCTTTCAGCTTTTGCCCAGACAGATCTGGATCAGCGTGTTCATATGAATCAGGCCACCATCGATCTTGGGCGGATGTCCTTTGGAATACTTCAAACCTTCCTCTCGAGAATGAAGGCGCTGGGCTTGATGAAAGATATGCCCGCCTTCGAGAATATTTTGAGACAGTTTCAGGCGCATAATCAGGAATTCGAAACCATCGAGCATGTGATTGTGGAAGAGGAACGTCCTCCGATGCTGTCCCTGCCTCAATACAGGAAAAAGATGGGACTGGATAAGAGTAAGAACAAGAGTGATGCTCCAGAAAAAAATTAGATATTGTCTATAATCATTCTAATGATAGCTTCATGATATCCTGAAATCTTCCGGTCTGCTTCCGGAAGATTTTTTTCCCCCTCAAGCAGGGCAGCAGAGAGCTCAGCCTTAACATACCGAGTACCAATCATGGAATGGAGCAGCTTCCCCAGAATAAAATCTTCCGGCTTCAATTCTACGGACTCGATCAAGCCATCTCTTACTACAAGCTCTATTTCGACTTGATTTTCCGTTGCTCCGACCCCATTGTTTGAATGCAATGCCCCATTCTCAATGAAACGTCCACCTCTGACCCCACATATACCTGCGTCGCCCGTATTTGAACCGATTTTCTCATCATCAAAATAATATATTCGCTGTCTGAAGACCGGGGTCTTACCATAAAGCCATTCCCAGCTTGAAAGTAAGTTATAATATTCCATAAAAGCAGGTTCTCTTAGTAGAGAAGGCTCATCAAGTGTTACTACTTCAAGTCCATTATCTACAATATTCCGTGCTCCGACCCCAACTTCACCACCAGAACTCTTTGCAAATGCTTTAATGATAGCGTCACAGACCACCAAATGATCCAAATCGGAGCGATATTCCGAAAGGTTTACAACCGGAGAAGAAAAGGAAGGAACACCTTTTGCAGAAATATTCCGGTGCGGAGGATGCAGGAGAATGGACAGTTCATTAAGATCTGCATTTATCAATAGTGTCCCATGATGGAAGGCCCTGTCCCGTTTCTGCTTAAAGGCACTTCCTGATATCTTTTTTCCCTCAACGATTATATCGGAGCGTTCCAGGCTCTTTGCAGGGATTCCAAGCTTTTTCAAGGCCTGCACTATAATTCCAATATTTTTATCTTTATCAAATCTATCCATTCCCGAAAAGAAGGTAAAGTTGGTATTACCCAAATCATGATAAACCGTTCCTCCCCCACTCTGCCGTCTTGCAAGGAGAACATCTCTGGTATTCAGAGATTCAATATTACATTCAAGCCAGGGGTTCTGAAACCGACCGATGACAATAGATGCTCGGTTACGATAAAGCATAAGAATTCTGTCTGAAGGCTCCATAGTTCTTAAAATGTAGTCCTCCGCAGCCAGATTAAACCAGGGATTCTGGTTTTTTGAGATATATACTTTTAAAACACCCATATTATTTCATCCATTCGGTAAGCAGATTCTTATCACGAATAAGATGGTACCTGATAAATTCATTAAGGTAGGACATAGCCTGCTCTGCACTTGGAAAAGTAGGAAGACCTCCCGATTCCATGATACTGCCCAGACGGCCGTATATATTACCTCCACCGGAGGTCGCTGTAAGGGAAACAACCATAGGTTTTGAACTTCGGGCAGCGATATCTGCCAAACCACTTCCGATATTATCTTTATAATTCTCAACTTCCTCATCAGTAGTATGAATCAAGCCTGCATGCGGCACAATCGAAACACAAACAGCATCAATTTCAGAAGCATTCAGAAGGATTTCTACCGATCGAATAAACACCTGATCCGCAACCATGGGTGTCAGGTCGAGAAGAGGCTCAACCGTAACAAAAGGAGGAAGGATCTCTCCTAAAGACCTGGTTGTTTCCTCCGATAACTCGGCAAGCTTCAATTCTTTCAGGTTATCCGCCGCATTGGCCTTCTCATAACCTGCATTAGTTACAACAGCAATACGAGAACCTAAAATCTTTTTATCATTTAACATGGCAAATATTTTAAGACAGCCTAAATGGTCTGCCATGGTATCGGCCACAACCAATCCAGCCTGCTTCATAGCGGCCCGAGCGACAGCATATTCCCCAGCCATACTTGCTGTATGAGACTGAGTGGCCATCCTTCCGGCTTTCGTTCTTCCAGCTTTATAAACAACAATTGGTACTTTACTTTTTGCTGTAATCTCAAAAAATCGTCGGCCAGATCCTGGCTTAAATCCTTCGATATAAACACCCATCACTTCTATCCCAGGTTCATCCTGAAAATATTCAACCAGGTCTCCGGGATCAACATCCAGCTGATTCCCATAACTAACTACAACACGAGGACTTACAGACTCTTTAAGATTAGACAACTCGACAAGTCCAAGAGCACCACTCTGACTGAAGAGAGCAATATTCTTTTCCCGGGAAAGATCAAGACCGAATTTTTTCTCCGGGATAAAAAAAGTGTTTACTCCAGCCTCATCGTCCCGTCCCGCATAGACAACCCCAAGACAATTAGGACCCATTATTCGAATCCCGGATTCACGCGCAATCTTACCGATTTCATCTTCAAGGCCTTCATTTCCTCCGGTTTCATTAAATCCTCCGGGAATAATAAGAAGAGCTCTGCAACCGGTTTCAGCCGCCTGCCTCACTACTGAAAGTGTAGCCTCTGCAGGGACTGTAATGATTACCAGTTCAGAATCAATGGGAACAGAATCGAGGTCAGAATAGAGGGGGCGAACACTTCCACCAATCTCAACCTCACCTCCCCTGAAATTTATACAAAAAACATCTTTTCGTCCTAATTTAAAAAGGTTTGAAGCGATTATATTTCCTGCTTTATCGGGGTCAGAGCTGCTCACTCCTACAATAGAGATCCCATCTGGATGAAAAAAAGGAGCGATGGATCGTTTTTTCAGTGGAGAAATAGCAGCCATGTTCTCCTTCTTCTCATCAAAAACAGCATAGCCATCGAGAGCGATTAGATTTCCATCGGGGTTAAATACAAATGGGTTTATCTCGAACTCTTTAAAATAATATCTGGATGGAGAATTAAAAAACCGCGAGAAAGAGACAGAAAGATCACTCATCTTAAGTTTAAGTTTGACAATCTTATCGAGGTAATCGGTCTTTCCTTCCTGAATGTATTTATTATGAATTTCGGTAGATGATAGTAGAGCACCGGCCCATTCAGCACTTATTGGCGGTAGAAGGAGATTAGGTGGAGAAAAACGGGATGCAAATAGTTCCGCATCAGCCCCCCCCTTGCTGAAAGAGAGTACCGGTCCAAAAACCTCACTCTCCTGAAATCCCAAAAGGATTTCATTCCCAAGAGAAGGGGAATACTCAACAAAATCAACAAGAAGAATCCCTTCAACCGGAATATCCTGTTTTTGGAAGTCCTCAACCATCCTTCTGAATGAATAACGGACAAAATCAAGATCCTTATGAAGGATTTTAACCCCGCCAAGCTTCTGTTTGTGGGCGATTTTAGAACTTATCACCTTTAATACGAGCCTGCTGCTACCGAAAAAAGAGAGTAAATCCCTGGTTATTTCCTCCTCCAATTCAATTTTCTTATAGACAGGCACTCTTATCCCCATAAAAGTAAGAATTGAATAAACTTCGTATTCATGTAGCTGCCTCCGTCCCTCTTTAAAAGCTCGCTCAAGAACACCTTCAATTTTCTCCTGCCATGGAAGACTCATAAACACCCCCGAAAAAGTTTCATTTTGATTTTCAACACTACCTATATAAATCTATTATAACTTAAATCTTAAAGGCAAATAATAAATTTAGATATTTTTATCATAATCAGAATATTGACCGTTACCATTAGATACAATAGGATAACGAATGGTGAAAAAGGGTCCCTTGACTATCAATATGAAAGTAAGAATTAAAAAAATACTCATTCTTGGATTTCCTCTACTGGCGGGAAGATTATCTCACTACTCCCATCAGGTGGCTGACTCTATTATGATGGGCCATTTCAAGGATGGCAGCTTAGAGTTGGGAGCCCTTGCTATAGCGGGAATGTTTATCTGGATTGTAAATACCCTGCTTTGGCCCCTTGGAAATGGAATTCAGGCCATTGTTACAAGAAGGGCGGGGAGCAGAAGTGAATTGGGTAAAGCAGAGAACCAGGGAACCGTTATGGATCATGGGATGCTTACAGCTTTTCTGGTTTCACTGATCGCCCTGGGAGTCTCTTTCCTGGCAAAGCCCCTCTTTGATCAAATCATTTCCGAGGAAAAAATAATCGATTTAGCAATGAAATATGTGAGACTCTTGAGGTTTTCATTCTTTCCCTTCGGGATTCAGATGATCATTCAACGTTTTTTTAACTCCATTCAAAAACCTAAATATGGGATGATCGTATCCTTCATTTCAAATGGTTCAAATATCATATTGAACTACATCTTTATTTATGGAAAACTAGGCTTTCCGGAAATGGGAATAAGCGGTGCTGCATTAGGAACCGTACTATCCTATTGGATAGGTTTTTTATATATGATAACCATAGCCCTGAAGCAAGAGTATATATCAAAATACAAATTCTTCCATCTGCGAAAAATCGACCGACAACTCATTACGAATATCATAAAACAGGCACTTCCTCCTGCTATCCAGAACATGCTGGCCATGCTGATCATGTTATTCTATGAGGCAATGATTGAAAACATTGGCGCTATATATCTCGCAGCCACACATGTTGTTTTCTCAGCCTTCCGTATCAATAAAACTATAGTAGGAGGCTTCTCCCATGGTACGGCGATACTGGTGGGAAATCAGCTTGGAGCTGATAATAAAGAGGGGGCAAAATCTTTTGTCCATGCTTGTTATGTGATTGGATTAATAATAGGCGCCTGCGTTTTTATCACTGTTTTCTTTTTTCCCCAATATATAGCAAGAATCTTTGTAAGTTCCGAATCAGCAATTGAGACAGTTACCATGGCTCTAAAGTTTTTTGCCCCCTTTTATCTTGCTGAAATAATAGGTTTCTCTTTTGAGATGGTATTTATTGGAAACGGAAATGGCAAATTCGTCCTTTATTCCGAATTCGTGACGAATATTATATTCATCCTGGGACTTACATTCATAAATGCACAATTTTGGGGTGGTGATATAAAAATAGCCTGGCTTGGTTTCGGTTTATATCAGGTATTCCACTCGACATTTCTTCATATTGGTTTTAAAACTGGTCGGTGGGCCAATATTGATGTGGAA
Source organism: Spirochaetales bacterium (assembly GCA_016342585.1). Classification (GTDB taxonomy): domain Bacteria; phylum Spirochaetota; class Spirochaetia; order UBA9216; family UBA9216; genus JAEINK01. The sequence goes on along the minus strand of JAEINK010000069.1, from coordinate 1,283 downwards.
ACAGTCTAATCCAAAACTACGGAGCAAGCTGGCCAACATTCTTGGCATCAAGGTTGTCACACTCCAACGAAACAAAAAGTCACACTACCACCATTAAGGCGATAAGCATTTAAATACGCAGTCCCTCAAAATATAGTCCTGATTTTACGCAAATCCAGTATTTTTCTTAATTTATTACGCATGGATTATCATTCTTCTTGATAAATCCATTATTAAGAAATAGAATATCTTTCAACATATCGCACACTACTGGGGAAGAATATGGAAGTAGAAAAATACCAATTGGATAATACGGATATTCAAATTGTAAGAGAACTCTATAAAGACGGTAGAATCTCATTCAGAAACATAGCTGAAAAACTGGATATTGCCGACGGAACGGTAAGATCCAGAGTAACCAGGATGATGGAATCAGGATTCCTGAAAATATCAGCCATGATAAACCCATTTCATTTTGAAAATTCAATCCTTGCACATATCGGAATGGAACTTGAAACAAGAACCCACAAAGTAACCATGGAAAAACTTGCCAGAATGAATGGCGTATTATCAGTATGCAATACCGCAGGACAATACGATCTATTTATAGAAGTATTCTTAAAATCCAGAGATGAGTTAAACACCTTCCTCTTTGAAAAGCTTCCAGAAATAAACGGTATAAAATCAACACACACCTTCATCTATCTTGATGCTAGAGATAAATGGATTGAAGGAAAAATTTAATGTGGGGTCGGAGCATTTATTGTAACGATATGAATCAAAATCTACATTCATGCAGTCTTATATTATATGAGAAAGTTAAGAGAGAAGCAGGTAGGTGCTGTATATCATGTAGTAGCAAAGGCTAATCGTGGTGAATTTATATTAAATTCAATTAATATGAAAGAAATGTTCATGGAAATACTGGAAAGGGCAAAACAGAAATATAATTTTAATTTAAAGAATTTCTGTATCATGAGTAATCATATACATTTGATGATTCAACCAACAAAGGGAACAGACCTATCTAAATTAATGCAGTGGATTCTATCTGTCTTTGCACGACGATTTAATCTTTTTTTCGGACTCAACGGGCATGTCTGGTATGACAGATTCAAAAGCAAGATTATTAAATCCCTTATACATTTTATGAAAACCTTTCAATATATTTCTGAAAATCCAATGAGAGCAGGAATAACTAATTCAATCGTAGGATATCTCTACTGTGGTGTAAGCGTCAAATCTACAGGCCCTTATGAGTTTGTCAAAAAGATGAAATAATTCTTCCTCAAGGAGGAAGAAGG
>JAEINK010000068.1 GCA_016342585.1 Spirochaetales bacterium | reverse complement strand
AACATAGTAACAGAGATTCATGGGGCTCTTTTTTTATCTTCTCATAGGGTGACAGTTAATATTAACATTCGGGTTTTTTTTATATTTATGGTTAAGGCTGACATCTACTCATTCCCACTTGAAAAGGATGGATGAGATAAAAAGAAAAGCCAGGGTCATACCTGTCAGGACAAGGATATTGGGGAGTATATCCATCATCCCGGCGCCGTCGATCATGATCGCCCGGGCTGCTTCAATGAAATGTGTAAGCGGGAAAAACTTCGAGGCAGTCTGCATTATCTGAGGGGTTCCTTCGAGTGAGAAGAAGACCCCCGAAAATATTATCATGGGGAATGTTATGATATTCATCAGTCCGCTAGCCAGTTCTTCACTTTTCATCCTGGCGGCGAATATCAAACCAAAGGAGATCATACAGAAAATAGCCAGGATGGTGATCAATATCAAAAGAAGATAGGAACCATTCACAACAAATTTAAGAAAGATATTTGTCCCCGTAAAAACCACAATGGATGTGATGAGGACAATCATAAACCGGCTGACCATTTGAGCCGAGATAAAAACAAAGGGGGTTATCGGGGTAGCCTTCATCCTCTTTAGTACGCCGTTTTTCCTGTATCTGACGATCACAAAACCGACCCCGAACATACAGCTGAAAAGCATATTCATACCGATCACTCCGGGAACCAGCCAGTCTACATACCGGATGGGAGCTCCTGAAAGCTCTTTTTCATCAAAACCGATCAGGGATTTGGAACCTATGATCCTGAGGAGTTCGGCCGAGGGAGCTTCATTGTTCAGATAAAACTCATTTTTTTCGAAATCGATAAGCATATCAATCTGATGGCGTCTGATTTTCTCAATGACTTCTTCTTTTCCGGTTTCATAGGGAATGGTTTCGACGGAAGAGAGGGACAGAAATGACTCTTCTGAAAGGGTTGATTCCCCGATAATTCCAATTTTGAAAATGGCATCGTTGTCACCGCTGAAGGCGAAGGAAAATCCAACCACAAGGACGATTGGGAACAGGAGGTTCCAGAAGAATGTTCCTTTATCCCTTATAAATTCCATGGTTCGTGCATGGACTAATGCTGTAAATTTTTTCATTTATTCTCTCCCGTTATGAGCGAAGGGCGGAACCTGTTAATTTAAGAAATAGATCTTCCAGATTGGGCTTTTTAATCGTAAGGCCTTCGAGGTTAATGTTTGTTTTGAGCAGATCTTTCATTGTGATATCCAGGTTCCTGGTGGTGATTTCGAGAAACTCACCGTCAATGCTGCCGTCTTTGATCATGATGTTTTCTTTTCCCTTATGGGGAACTCGAACAAGGGCACCCTGGAAATGAGCCGCCAGAAGATTCTCCGGAGTATCGATCTCCAGAAGCTTTCCCTTATCCATGATGGCAATTTGATCACATAATATTTCCGCCTCTTCCATATAATGGGTGGTAAGCAGAATCGTTGTCTTTTCGGATTTGATCCGTTCAATGAGTCCCCAGAAATTCCGTCTGGCCTGGGGATCCAGACCTGTGGTCGGTTCATCCAGGAATACCATTTCCGGCCGGGGGATAATCGCAAGACCTAACAGCATCCTCTGCCGCTGTCCGCCCGACAGTTTACGGTTATCCCTGTTTATAATGTCCGAGAGTGAACAGATATCTATAATTTCCTCTGTTTCTCGCGGGTCAGGGTAAAGGGCTCGAAAAAGTTCCAGGGTTTCCTTTACGGTAATAAACTCCGGGAGGGCTGTACTCTGAAACTGAATACCTACCTTCTTTTTAAACTTATAATCGATTTCCTGATCTTTGAAATAGACCTTTCCGGAGGTGGCAGGGAGTATACCCTCCATCATTTCAATTGTGGTGGTTTTTCCCGCTCCATTTGGCCCGAGAAGACCGAAGCAGGAACCTTTCCCTATTGAAAAACTTATGCCGTCCACGGCGGTGACATTTCCGTATTTCTTGGCAAGGTTTTCTATACGCATGATGTTATTCATGAATAAAAAATAGCTCCCGGAAGGTGCGGGGTCAACTTAAATCTGATTAAAGAAGTCAGGAAGTGTTTATAAACTCATGAAATTTTAGGTTTATCTTTTTCGGTTCCGGTAATAAACTTAAGAGAGGTGATCAATCTTAAGTGCAGGAAGGGGTAATATGAAAAAATTAGGGGAGATGCTGCTAAGTGAAGGTCCTTTTGAAGAGATCGTAATGGGGGATACTGCCGTTGTTCGGGGGATGATAGAAGCCGGGGTGGAAGTTGTGACCTCCTATCCAGGTTCGCCCACCCCTGAAATTGGATCGGCTATTGGCAGTATTGTTCCGGATAAGCGGCCTTTCTATTTTGAGTATTCAACAAATGAAAAGGTAGCTGCGGAGGTTGCCTTCGGGTCTGCCATCAACGGCCGGCTTTCGGTTGTCTTCTTCAAAAGTGTCGGCCTGAATGTGGCTGCCGACTCATTTGTCCAGTTTTCTCTTCTGGATATTAAAGGGGGGCTTGTCATTATTCTGGGAGATGATCCGGGAGCCAACTCTTCCCAGAATGAACAGGATAACCGGCACCTGGCGCAAATGGCCTATACCCCTGTGCTGGAACCGGCCACACCCTCTGAAGTCTATACAATGTTCCTGAAAGCCTGCCGAATCTCCCGGGAAAAACATATGCCGGTTATATTGCGAATGACAACCCATGTCTGTCATGGGAAGGAGAAAACTCTCTTTGGAAAAAGGGATATGTCTGTTTACCATGGACCGGATATTTTCAATCCGACTGATGCTTCTTATATCCCCCTGACCTCCCGGGTTGCCGGTATGAAGAGGAGGGCTCTCGAGAAACTTTCAAGCCTTTCGTCAGACTCGGACCATTTGAACCTGGCTCATTTCATTGATAATAACAATCCAGCAAGAGGAATCATAACCTGTGGGATGCCGAGGTTGAGCCTCGAGGAATCAATGGCGGGGATGTCGGAAAAACCGGATATCCTGATCCTGGAAATGCCCTATCCCCTCCCGGAAAAGGCTGTGATCAAGTTTTGTGAAGGGCGGGAGGAAGTTCTAATTCTGGAGGAACTGGATCCAGTGATCCAGAAGCAGGTTACCTCCCTGGCCTGGGGGGCGGATCAACGGTTTCGAATCATTGGCAAAACAGAACCCGATGATTTTATAGGAGAGTTGACCCCAGGAAGGGTTCGCCAGTGGCTTGGGCGAAAATGGCCTGAGGTTTTTAATGCTCTACCGGTACCTGAAAATCAAGCGGGAACGGGTGGACCAGAGTTTCCTCCACGACCAGCCCAGATGTGTCCCGGCTGCGGACACAGGAGTGCTTTTCATGCAATAAAGCAGGTTCTGAGTGCAGATGATATTACAGTGGGTGATATAGGCTGTCATACCCTCGGGTATATGGAACCCTATAATATCGGGCAGGTCCTCCTGAGTATGGGCCACTCGAATGGGACTGGAGCGGGTTTATCCATGTTCAGAACATCCGGAAGGGTTGTTACTTTTCTGGGGGATTCAACCTTCTTCCATGCGGGACTTCCCGGTATCATTAACGCCCTTTTCAATAATCATGATATTACTCTCATCATAATGGAAAATGGGACAACCGCCATGACAGGTCATCAGGAACACCCCGGAACGGGAAAAACCATGTCCGGCGAGGGGGTAAAACTCTCCATCCGGAAGGTTCTGGAAGGCTTGGGGGTCGGGTTTATCAGAGAGGTGGATACTTACAGGCAGGCTGAGCTTTCGGCGATGGTTAAGGAGGCCATGGCATTTAAGGGATTGAGTGTTGTTATTGCCAGGCACCCCTGCATGCTTAAGTTTTCCAGGGAAAAGAGGCGGAAAGGGATAAAGCAGAACTCCCTCGCGAAGATAGATCCGAAGTCTTGCAAAAATCTGAAGGAGTGTATCAGCCGGTTTGCCTGCCCCTCATTTCAGCGAGATCCCCTGGATGGATCGATTTCTGTGAATCCGGAACTTTGCATTGGGGATGGCTCCTGTCTGCAGACTTGTCCGGCGGAAGCTGTAAGACTAAAGAAGGGGGAAGGAGATGAATAATCCAACATTAAACATATTTATAACCGGAGTCGGCGGGCAGGGGATCGGCCTGTTAAGTGAAGCACTTATGAGAGCCTATGATTATGCGGGTTTTCCGGTAAAAGGGGTTGATACCCACGGTCTAGCCCAGCGGGGAGGCTGTGTTGTTTCTCATCTTCGCATTGGATTTGAATCTGGTTCCCCTTTAATTGAAGAGGGGAAGGCCGACATCCTTCTCTCTCTGGAAAGGAGCGAAGCATACAGGAACATGTCACGGGTTTTAAGAAGGGGTGGATCCCTGGCGTATTATGACACGGTCTGGCAGGCTCTGCCTGAGCGGTTAGGGGTTGTCGGGGCTGTGAACAGGGAGATGATCGAGGCGGTGGCAGAAGAACGAAACCTGACCGTCTATTTCCTGGAAAACAGACCTCTTGAAGATGGCAGGATGCAGAATACCGCTCTTTTGGGATTCGCATTCACCAAGGGAGTGTTTCCAGGTCTTAAACTGAGTCACCTGATTTCCTCCCTGGAAGACTTACTTCCTGCCTCTGTCCTGGAGAAAAATCTGAAGGTGCTAAAGGGGGATGTGTAGACGACTTTGTAACCTTCAGTCATCGTCTCCCGATCCCATCAATATCGACAATGTTCTAAATGGATTCTGAATTGTAAGAGATGGAAGATTTTCGCTTTTCAATGAAGGTTTTAACATCGTCAGGATTGGATGTCCCCACAATTATTCTGGCAGGGATCTCCTGGTTGTGATGTTCAATTTGTATCCGATCGGAAATACGCCCGAACCATTTTTCCACATGAATGTTTTCGATTTCTTTGTAGCGAAGAAGAAAAGGTTGCTGGCAGGCTATAATCATGAAATCATTGTATAATCTTAAATGAATGAATGGCCCCTTATATCTGACTCTGCCAATCATACCCCCGGCAATTGAGGTGTATACAGGTTCTAGTCCGGCTTCCAGTTCAGTTTTTTTGAAGGGGGTCAAAAACAGATTCAGCAAAAATACGATTATCAGCGTTAGAATCAGTATAACCAGGCCCATCATGATAAAGGGCATTGAAAATATTTCCATGTTCATCTCCCAAAATTAATTATATAATAGCCTCTATCTTTGATTTTAGATATGTATTGTAATATGTTCTTTTTATATCTGTCGTGTTTTTTAATTTATTTATTAGAGGAGTTTGTATGAAAAGAGTAGGAAAAATAGTGCTGCTTTTGTCTTTATGTCTACCTTTGGTTTTTCTTACTGCGGAAACGGATCCCAATGCAGACGATGATGGTGATGGCCTTACCAATGAACAGGAATATGATATCTGGTTGACGAATCCTCAGGATACAGATACGGATGGAGATGGGTGGTCCGATTTTCAGGAAGTACAGCTTTTTGATCCGAATGTGGACCCCGGATATTTTAATCCTGTTGTAGCCGATATGCCTAAAATCAATATCATTTTAAAGAGTGAACCTCAGATTAGTATGGAATTTCAGACCGCTGCCGGGACATCCGAATCTTATTCCTCAGAGCGATCAAATGAGTTTGCCTCTTCCCATACACGAAGTCAGTCAACCAGCAGAACCACGGGTAGGGAAAACAGTTATACAACTGAATTTTCAGCTACGGTGGAGGCCAGTGTTTCCCTGACCGATTTTGGTGTAAGTGGTAGTGCCACCGCCACATCTTCCAATACATCTTCCAGTTACAGTGAAGACAGTTACAGTTTTGGTTCTGATGCGACGAAGGAAAATCGTCAAATGGCCAGTCAGGGGCGCAGTAAAAGTCAGGATAACAGTGTGACCAACAGCGGTGGAGAAATTAACTATGCCGTTGCTTTTATTAATCCGACCGGGATTGCTTATGAAGTTGAATCCCTGACCCTTGCGACATATAAAATTAATCCCCGGGTGCCGAATGGTTTGGAAATGATTGGTGCATTGTCTCAGGAAACCGCTTTTCATACCTTTCAGAATTTTTCTATAGGTCCTTTTTCGGAAACTCCTGTCATGAGTTTTGAAAACGGCGGCTTGTATGTCAGCGATGTACTTTCGCTTCTTGAAGATTCTACAGGAATTCAGGTTGTAATATCCAGTTATAAATTGACCATGGATGGGAAGCGTTTTGACAGTGCCAATACAATGGTGACCGCCAAAACTGCACGCATTAATCTGGATTTTGACGGCTTTGGGGGGTACTATCCGGAAAGTTATCAGGTTTCCGTTAAGACCCTCTTTAATCCTGATTATCGAAGCAGTCGGGATATGTTTGATACCGTAACCATGGCCGATATTTTCAGTTACCTTTATATTGATGCGGCTCGTAATGAAGGAAAGGTCCGGGAGTACAATTATTATGAGGGCGAACATGATGGCAATGAGGGCCTTGTAAATTTGAGAGGCGTCGGTGCCACGGATACCAGTTATTGGGTGATTTCTCATACGGGGAAACGACGGGGAAGAGAATTTTCGGATTTCTATTCAACTGATATTGAAAGTTATTCACTAGAGGATATCGAAGTCCTGGCCGGTGATGTTGTGGATGTTTTTTATATTGAAGATGCCGATCAGGATGGTCTTTCCCTGCGTAAAGAACGGATTCTTGGTTCTTCCGATGAAACCGCCCACAGTGACGGTGATGGTCTTGATGATTACACAGAGTATCTGATTGGTTCCAGCCCGGTGCTTGAGGATACGGATAATGATGGATATCCCGATAATGAAGATCCTGCTCCGGCCTCTGCTGAAATTCTCGGTCGTTTTACTTCTAAAAGGCTTGTTAAATCTGATTCCAGAATCTATGAACATAGTGATGTCGGTAATCAATTTATGGAAGAGGATTATATTGTCAGTCTTCTGTATACTTCTGAATCCGGACCTGCATTCGTAAAAGTTTCAGACGATTTTTCTTCGATAATCTGGTTTAAAACCGTGGATGACCGGGTTTATTATAAAGATTTCCTTCCTGTGGCAGATGGATACCTGGTCTGCGGCACTCTTCCGAAAATCTCCAGCGGCCCCGCCGGGGAGTATTACCCCGGGTATATTGCCCTTTACAGCCGGGAGGGGCAGAAAATATGGGCCTACTCCTCCAGTGATTCGGAAGGATGGGATAGTGTCGGTGGCAATAAAAAGAGACCCTTTGCCCTGGCGGAAGCGGAAAGTGGGAATTATTACATGCTGACAGAAGAGAACGGTTTGAGCGTCTGGGAGATTGATCCCCAGGGGAACTTCCTCCAGATGTATAAGGGCGCAGATATTTTTTCCAGGACAGCGTCCTCCAAAGCGGTTTATGATACGGAGAATCTGGGATATTCCTATCAAGGCACTCCCTTTTTCTTTGATGATTACAATGGAAAACCTCTGCTTGTGTTTAAGGACCACCTCTTTCTTTTTGACGGTGATTATGCCGAGTATCGGAATTTAGGCAGCTATATATTTGAAGGACTGCAGGCCTTTCCCTTGATAACAGAGTCCGGGCAGCTATTCCTGCTCCTTTCTCATGGTATGGATGGCGGGATGGTCCAGGCCGTGCTGCTCAATCCCGACCTTTCCACCGAATGGGTTATCAATCGTTCGTTAAATAACCTCGGTACATCCTGGGTCTGGGAGGAGGACGGTCAGTTCAAAGCCATATTAAGAGGCAATATGATGATAGGGGGCGGATCGGCAGCCGATAAACTTTATCTGGCTATTTTCGAGGATGGACAACTTGTTTCCAATGAGGTCCTGGACTGGAAAACCTCAGATTTTTATAACTGGCGTGATAACTATTCGAATTGGGCAACATCCGGTTTTGAAGGATTTACTGACCATGGCGGGTATCTCTTCAAAAATAATTATGATTTTTATTTTACAGATAAGAATGGGAATATTCCCCTAAGATAAAGGATTTTATATAAGAGCCGGGGTAAATTAATTACCTCGGCCCTGATTCCTGATTATTTTGTTATTATAATGCATTCATGAAAAACCTTGATAAGTTAACCGCAGACATCGTTGAACAACTGGAAGCTAGGGGATCCTGGTCTCTTTCACGGGATCGGATTCTTGACTTACTGGAAACAGACATCCGGGATGTGTATGGTTTGATTACTTCCAGCCCGGATCCCCTTGTGAGTTTTAAAACATCTCATTTTTCTGCCCGGGATGCCGGTGAGCTTGTCTCTCTGCTGGAATGCCTCGGATTCTCCGAGGCCCCTGAAACCTTATGGAAGGCCGGAATTTGGATCCCCTATGAGATTCAGATTGAACTTCAGGAACTCCTTCTTCATGAGGTCGTCACAGCACGAAAAAACCATTCTGTAGATTATGACACCTTTCTTGTGATCTTCGATCACTATTCGAAATTTATCCGGGCTCTTCAGGTTTATGCCGCTGAGTTTTTTCCCATGGAAATCTTTATGAAACAAGGGATAGAAACTCTCCTGCGGAACCACCCTGAAACCCATGCGGCAACCATCTCCCTGCTTCTCCGGAAGCTGGCTGGAGAGTTGTTTCGTCGGGAGATCATTCCCCTCTGGAATTTACTGTGGCCAATATTTGACCAGCTGAAGGATTATTTGATCAGGATTAACCGCATGGCCGAGCCTGAACCAGAGGCGAATGATCAAACCGGGACGCGGGAAGAGGGTGCGGGTGAGAAGAATCATGAAGCCGCTCTTAGTAAGGCCCGGAAGATTTTCGGTTTTGGGGGGAGTGAAAAGATCAAAGAGGGACAGCTTAAGAAGCGATATAAGGAGAGTATGAAGAAATACCATCCGGATGTGAATCCGGAAGGCCTGGAATTCTCCAAGAAGATTAATATAGCCTATGCTCTGCTTCTCTCAAAAGTTTAACATTGAAGAAAGTTTGCTCCTGAAATGTGCTATTATCTGGCCATGCTTCTAATTTTTCTGATTCTGATTGCCTGTATAGTACTGGTCCTCTTTGTTTTCATCCTTACGACCAGTCTCCGGACGGGTGTTGTCCCCATGCCCTCACTGCGGAATGAACGAATGGTCGTTTCTAATATTTTGAAGGAGTATCCGGATATTCAGACCATTGTTGATCTTGGCTCGGGATGGGGCGGATTAGTGCGTTATCTTGCGTTGAGAATTCCTGATCGAAAAATAATCGGAGTAGAAAAATCTCTTGTTCCGCATCTTTTTTCAGGCTTTAGTGCCTTTCCATTCTGGCAAAGGTATTATCAGGGGCGGGTGAGTCATGAGCAGGGTGATCTGTATACCCGGAAAATTGAAAACAGGCAGGCCTGCATTACATATCTTTCCGGCCCTGCCATGAAGAAGCTGCGAGAGAGCTTTGAACGTGACAGGCCCACAGGGAGCATCCTTATATCCATTGCCTTTGCCATGCCTGGCTGGACGCCCGTGCGGATTGAATATGCGGAAGGTGTACTCCATTCCGCAGTGTATGTTTATGAACTCTGAAAATCGAATAAAATTATTTGCCGGATTGGGAAGATCGCCGGCGTGTCTATCGATACAAGAGGATCAAATAAGAGGATTAAATATGAGTACTAATTCCTGCTGTACTCAAGTTTGCCATCGATGAAGGTCATGTCCACCTCCACCTCGTTCAGCCTCTCTTTTGGCAGGCTCGAAATGTCTTCGGATAGAATTATCATATCGGCGAGTTTTCCCGGTTCAAGGCTCCCTTTGATATTCTCTTCGAAGGAGAGGTAGGCCCCATGCAGGGTCGCACAGCGAACAGCCTCCAGGACGGAGATGCACTGGGTCTGATCAAGCTGAACACAGTTTGTCCTGTTATACCGGTTAACCGCCCCATCGATGGTATGGATGCCAATGGGCCCGGAGGGATAATCACTGCCAAGAGAAACCTTAATCCCTGCATCCAGCATACTCCTTAAGGCTATGAGGTACTTCATCCTCTCGCCGTAAAAGCGGGCATAGTTCACCCCGATGGTTGTGAGCATCCCGGAGTTTACGCTGGGACAGATATTGTGTTTTGCCATGCGATCTATCAGGTCCTGATCCGTCAGGGTGCAGTGTTCAATCCTGTGGCGCAAATCCGGTCGTGGGTTATGGGCAAAAGCCTTTTCGTATCCTTCTACCATGAACTCTACAGCCTCATCTCCTATGGCATGAGCTGTGGCCTGACACTCTGAATCGTTTATCAGCTTGATATATTCTGCGACCTCTTCCCTTTCCCAACCTTTTTCGCGTGGGAGTGAGGCATCATGACTGTAGGGTTCCCTTGTCGCGCAGGATGGTCCTCCGGAACCACCGTCGATCATGAATTTACAGCTCCCTATCCTGAAATGGTCATCCCCGAGTCCTGTCATAAAACCCAGATCCATGAAATGGGCATTATCCTCTTTGGAGAAGGGTTTGCCGAAGATACTGTGAAGCATCATGTAGGAGCGGACCTTGAAGGTTCCCTGCCGGCAGAGTTTCTGCATAATATGGTAGGAGGGTTTATCACATTCTCCGGCATCATGAACCGAGGTTATACCGTTTTTCAGGGCCTGCTCATGGGACTTCATGGCGGCGGCAGCCTGCTGTTCTTCCGAATAATCAACCATTCCCCAGAGTTTAAAGTGGGTGTGGCCCCTAACCATTCCTGTCAGCTTACCATTAATGACCTCAACCTCATCCTCCGGGAATTTTGCTGCATCTTCCGGTTTATAAACCTGTAAATAGGCAAGTGCCTTTGTATTGTACATGCAGATATGACCCCCACCGTGCATGCAGTGAACCGGATTATCGGGAGCCAATACATCGAGCTCTTCTATGGTCGGGTGGCGCTGTTCCGGGAGAAGGAGGGGTTCATAACCCATCATGGAGATCCATTGTCCCGGCCTCTTCAGGGCAACAGCCTTTTTGAGGAGTTCAAGCATATCGGCAAGAGTTTTGCAGTTCCCAAAGGTTGTATCGATCATGGCGGAATTCAGTTCCCGCCCTATGAGCCCCGCCAGGATGGGATGAAAATGGGAATCAATTATTCCGGGCATGAGGGTTCTGCCCTCAAGGTCAATTATTTCCGTTTTATCATCAATGATCCCCTCGAGTTCCGAATCTGCGCCTGTAAAAATAATTTTATTATCTTTTATTGCCAGTGCCTGGCATATTTCGTTATTCTTATTTACTGTAAGTACTTTCCCATTTTTGAAAACTGTATCTGCTGAAGTTAGTCGAAAGGCCATCTTATCTCCTATATTATATAAAATTTCTTCCTGTATACACCTATCCGAATCTTATCTATCCTTTATCACTATCTGTAACAAACTGACTGAACTTTTCTGATAGATTCCTGGTTATGTCGCTCAGTTCATTGGTAATGCTTCTAAGCGTGTTCATGGCTTCGGTAACATCGGAGGCCTTGTTGAATATCTGACCGATACCGGCAGCGACTTCGGTTGAATTCTCTTTGATGATTGTGAGAGCATTATTGGAAGATTCAATACCATTATTGATTTCGGAAGAGCCTGTCCTGACCTCTGTTGTAACATTGTTTATCTCTTCCGTTGATGTCATTATCTGCTGACCGCCGATTGTCAATTCCGAGACTGAGCTTTCAATCTCTAAAAAGGCATTCACTGTAGATTCAATCTCACTGCTCATCTCATCAAAGGTTTTTAAAGCTTCCCCCATATTTTCCGAGGTACTTTGGATGCTCCCTGTGATCTCTGTTATAAGGCTGGAAATAGCTCCGGAAGATTCACCTGCCGTCTCGGCCAGTTTTCTTATCTCCTCCGCCACAACGGCGAACCCCTTCCCCGCATCGCCAGCATGAGCTGCTTCAATAGCGGCATTCATGGACAACAAGTTGGTCTGTGATGCTATACCATTGATTGTGTCGGCCATTTCCTGGATATTTGAAACCTTGTCTACAACCGAGCTGAACGTATGGGATGTGTCATCTATCTGCTTTTTCCCTTTTTCGGCTACCTCTTTCAGGACTTTAGTTGATTGCTGTTTTCCCTTTGTAATGTTTCCTACATTATTTAGAGATGCGATCATTTCGGTAATAGCGGCGGTGGATTCTTCAACCATGGAGGCCTGATTCATAATCACATTATCAAATGAATTGGTGTTGGATGTAATCTCTTCCATGGCAGTAGCATTATCATTAATCTTGTCATTCATTTGATTCAATTTTGATTCCACATTTACGATAGTAGTATTTATTTCATCGATCGATACCGCGGTATTTCCTGTATTCTTCACAATTTTATCTTTAATCTGATCGGTCTGGGAAACAACAGCCTGAATTCCAGCGATCAATTCCTGCTGCTTCTGCATGAATGTGTTGAAATTCCGGGCAACTTCGCCGATTTCATCCTTGCTGCTGATCTTGATTCGACTGGTAAGATCGGCCTTCCCTGTAGAAATCTCGAGGAGAGATTCATTGATGCGGTGAAGTGGCCTTATGGTCAGTCTGATGTTTATTGTTGTGATAATCATGAGGACTACCAGGGAAAAGAGTGAGGAGATGAGTAAGGCTTGAAGTATTGGTTCCAGGCTGTCAGAGTAGGAGGCCGTAGGAACCGCTGCGACTATGATTCCTGCAGGGGTTGTCTTAAAATTTGTATATATTTCATTGTCTTTCCACATATATGTGAACGACCCGTTTTCCATCTCAAAGATTTTATCGGCAAAATCCAGGGTACTCATATCATAGCCGATCAGATCCTTATTCACATGGTGGGTGCAAATCCTGCTTTCCGGATCCAGTACATAGGCATATCCACCCTCTTTATAATGGAATCCTTCCAGGCTCTGCTGCAGATGGGATGTTTCAAGGAGGTCCTGCAGCTCTTTTGGGGTTACGCCTATCTGGATAAACCCTTTTCCAGCCCCCCGGGAAACGCCGATATACTGGAATAAAAGTTTATCTGCGTCCCTGATTTTCGGTTCCTGTGCAAGTTCGAAGTTGGGGTCCGATAGTATTTTAAGGAATGGTCTTGCCTGATCGCCGGAATCGAAATCAAAACCAAAAAAACCGGGGACTGTTCCTGTGTAGAGGATTCCCTCTTCATTTGCGACATGAATTTCATCTACTCCGACTTTTTCCGCAAGCCTGATAAGGGCATCGGGTTCCAGAAAACGGGGGTCTGAGTTTATGGTTTCAGCAATACTTCTGGCGATCCTCAGGTAGTTGGTATTTAGAGAGTTCTTCATCGCTTCTGTGATCTTTGCAATTGTTTTCTGCTCAAATATGATGTCTTCAAGTGTTCCCTGTGTCGTCAGCCTCATTGTATTGTCAATTTCCCCGGCAATATTTGAATAACCTATAAAGGACACTGAGAACAGGGTCAGCAGCATCATTATGGAGACAGGAATTAAGATTTTATAGATAATTTTCATAAGAACTCCCATGTTTTAATCTGGATATATCAGTAAATTTTATTACCTACTATAAGTCGTAGAGTTTAAAAATTCAAACAAAATTTGAAAAGAAATTCCTTAATATATAAGGAAACTGATTAAGAATTACGGAAATGATAAATTATAAACTCAACCCCCTTTTTCATCTCTTTCTCCATCAGTCTGTTTTTCTGATCAGGCCTCCAGGGCATTTTTCACAAACTGTTTGATCTTTGCGATATCCTTGCGGAAGCCCCCGTTTTCCAGGGGAATGTTGGTGCAGGAGAGGGAGTCTACTCCCCAGGGTCTGACAGCCTTTATGGCGGCGGCTACATTATCCGGTGAGAGGCCCCCTGCGAGGATAACCGGAAGCTTACAGCGATCCACAATCTCTTTGCTGATAGACCAGTCGTGGGTCTCGCCGGAAGCTCCAATACCGCCGATGGTGGAAACTTCGGTGTCGAGGATAATGATATCGGCGGCATCCTGGTATTTAAGGCATAGATCCACCGCTGAACGATCCCCAACGCTGATAGCCTGCATTATCCTGATCCCGGGAAGGGCGCGGCGGAGTTCATAGAGGGCGGGCGGGGGCATCATGGTGCTTGAAGGGCCGCAGATATGAAGAATATCCGGCTGAACCGCCTTTACCATTTCTATAATCTCCTCTATATCGGTACTGACCGTGATCGCAATTCGGGTAATCTCTCCCTTCACAGCCTGGAAAATCTCAAACGCATCTTTGTAGCTTATCTCTCCGGGAAGATTGTTCTCTCCCGGTGTTATGCCAATGTGATCAACGCCGGCGTCTATTATTGCCCGAGCCTCTTCCAGACTCTGCATAGTATAAATCTGAGTAATCATGTATCTCTCCTTGTTATTAGATGGCCAGTTTCAGTGAAATTGACGACCTGATTTTATGCCCCGTTTCTAAGGTTTAAAATTTCTTTTCTTTTAGTATAATCCATGAGGTTGTCTAGTCATATTCAATTTCCCGCACATTAAACCAGGCATAGTACTGTTCCCCATCGGTCACTCGTCAGAAGGCTTCTATCATCAGAGGCTGTAACCGCTTCAATCATTCCCGCGGGAGAGAGTATGACAGATAAACTTCAAATGATATCAGTTCTTATTTGCCTGAACCTCTCGACGCCTGACCAGCAGCAGGATCCCCGCAACAGCCCCGGCACCGATAATGAGGTAGGCAAGCATGGATGTAAAACCAATCTGAATCCCCAGCTGATCACTGATAAGACCGACACTCCAGATGGCGGCATACTGAATCATACCACCGGCCATGGTGATAAAACCAATCTTCTTTGTTGACCCCTCACCGAAAATCTGCTGCATAGCGGCCATGATGCCGGGATACATGAGGGCAATCCCCATCCCTGTCAGGCTATAGAAGAAGAGCCTGTCTGTCAGCATTCCCAAACCACCGAAGAGGATACAGCAGGTAAAGGCTCCCAGAATAACTATCAGTAAGTTCAAGCGGTGAATGATCCTGGAAAAGAGGATACGGATCAGGGGGTAGGAGGCATAAAAGAGGGTCAGATAGAGGGCCGCTTCACTGGAGCTCAACCCCCGGGTGTTGTTGGCGAATATTACAAACCAGGTACCGATGCCATATTCCCAGATCTGCGAACAGACAAAAACCAGGATAAAGAGCCAGATAAATGGATCCTGAAGCACCTTCGAAAACTCCCTTGTACTGGAGATATCTCTTTCATCTTTTGTTGCCGGCATAATTTTCGGGGCGACCGGAAAGGCCGCCCTTACGGAATCTTTGGCCAGGATTCCGGATATAATTATTGTTAGAAAAATAAGCAGCAGAGGGATTGTCGCGGTTAGGGAAATAACATGTTGCCAGGGAATTTTCCTATCGGTACAAAGGCTTACCCATCTAGGCCCGCAAAGTGCACCAAGAGCAAAAAAGAGGTGAAGTATCAGGAGAGCATTCCCTTTCCTTTCGGGGACAAGGTGGCTCACAAAGAGGTTCAACGCCAGCACAACAAAACCATAACCGAACATGAAAATCGTATAGGATAAATCGAAGGTGCGAGCCGAGTTTACAAAAAACATCAGGGCCAGCGGAATCATCGCGATGGCAACCCCGAGACCAAGCACCTTGTGAAACCCAATCCTCTCAATCAGATGCCCCGCCCAGAACAGGGTCAGTTGCATACAGATCCCTGAAATCAGGATGAGGGTAGCGATATGCTGGTAGTTATCCAGATAATCCCTCTGTATAAACAGGAAAATATTTGTCCGCATTCCCAGCACCACACCGAATATACAGTAGGTGGCATAACAGAGGATCAGCATTAGCCTTTTATATTGGGAACTCGATAATGTTGGATGATTCATTTGATGCCGCCATTCTATCAGGATCCAGGAGGGGTTATCCTAAACCGGAAATGTGAATATTTCAATCGGTGAATGATTGTATTAATTTCAGATCAAATTATAAAGCAGCTCCGTTACGTTACCCTCATATTTAAATCCACATTTTTTATACATCTCTTTAGCGGAGTCAAAATGGTCTGTAACGATGTACGCCGATGCGATTTTATTTTGATACGCTTTTTCAAGGAGATCCTTCAGGAAGTGTGTACCCAAGCCCCTTTTCTGGAATGGAGGCAGGATATCCAAGTCCTCAATTTTAGCAAATTGATTGCCCGAATAAAGCTCACAGTTACCGGCTGGTTCCCCTTTGTAATAGCAGACATAAAACTCCAGGGGTATGTTTTTATTTTTATAGATCTCTATCTTTCTATCTATCCTTCTTTCCGTAAAGGCCTCTCCCATCATCTCTTTATTCGCCTCAAGATCTACCCACCTTCCGGATGCATATATGGGGTCACTATCCGCATGCATAACCTCCACCTTTTCTGTGTACTTTAAGAAAGAAGAGGATGCTGTTTGGATTACCATATAGTCGTAAGAATCAACTTCCGGTTTTATCCCCAGGGAATCCAGAGCTTTATCGGGAACAGGATCAAATGAAATGATTTTCAAAAAATCATAACCATCCGATCTCCTTTGATTCAACTCCTCTTTAATGACCCTTTTTAGCGTCTCAGGTGGAGTGCCCGGTTTGAAAATAATATTGTTGTGGGCCCGCATATCAGGGAGTTTTGGATCTTCAAGCTTATAGTAAGGACCTTTATCGCTAAAATTACAAAAACACATTTTATAATCCAATTCTGTTTCAATTATCTTATACAGCATTTTTATCCTCATTTAGTATGATCCCTGATCATGATGTTTATAATATCATGTTAATCCCAGTAACTGTGGTATAATATCCATAATATGAATCGGTATGATGTTCAGAATCATATCAAGGATTACATTGACGGTTTTGATGCCGTTTCCGATCATGACCATCACCTTGATGACTCCTTTTTTAACTCTCCCCCTAACCTGGATAAAATCCTTGGTAATTCCTACCTGGCCTGGACGGGTTTCTCCTGGGGCGAGAGCCCCCGTTCAAGAGAAGAATTTCTGGGTCATGTTTCTTACAATAGTTATTTCACCTGGCTCGAAAAAGGAATTCAAAAGGTCCATAATTGGGACCAGGATATAAGGGCGGATAACTGGGATGCCCTTTCGGAGAAGATGGGTGAAAATTATGCCCATGGAGAGTTCCATCTAAATTCATTGAAGACCTGTTTCAAAAAAATGATTATCGATACCTACTGGAATCCCGGGGGAGACAACGGGCATCCGGAGATCTTTGTTCCTTCTTTTCGAATTGATAAATTCATGTATGGATTCCATCCGGAATCCGAGGCCCCGGACAGGTTTTTCCCCTGGCAGGAATACCGGTTTTCCGGAACGACCATCGATGAGTATGTAGAAAACATGTGTTCTGTCATTAAAGAAAGGTATGATCGGGGTAAGATAAAGGCTTTTAAATGTGCAGAGGCCTATAAAAGGAGTATAAATTTTCTACCCGATGAGCGGAAAAGAGCCGAAATTGCCTTTAGGAGGCCCCCTTTAGAAATAACCGGAGAGGATAAAATATTTTTCGGGAATTACATTTTTAATCGATGCTGCGAACTCGCCGAAGAGTTATCTCTTCCTTTTCAGATTCATACCGGCTTAGGAGATCTATCCGGATCTGAACCTATGAATCTCTTACCTCTCCTTCAGAAATATCCCGGGATTAATTTTATACTCCTTCATTCCGGATACCCCTGGACAAATCAGATCGGTGGAATTATTCATAACCATCCCAATGCCTTTCCCAGCTTGACCTGGACCCCTTCCATCAGTACTTCTGCCGCGATGGCCGCACTGAATGATTATATTGATGTATCACCTTCTATTCGCCATATAAGCTGGGGAACAGACAGCTGGACAACGGAAGAGGCTGTCGGTGCCCTTCTGGCCTGGCGCCATGTTTTAACGAATGTTATCACAGAGAGAATCGTTTCCAGAGATATGTCCATAGCTAAAGGTGAGCGGCTAGCTGAACTGCTGCTTTCAGAAAATAATGTTGGTATTTATAGCCTAAAAAAGGGTAAAAAAGGGGATTAATAATGACCAATATACTTGTAACGGGCGGTTTCGGTTTCCTGGCCCAGCATCTTGTCAGTGCTCTCCTGAAAAAAAGTCCGGATTTTATGATAACAATTTTGGATAAAGTACAGGGAGAGTTTTTTCTCGACGAGCTGAAAGGCAATGGGCGGATCAAAATTGTCACCCATGCGGATGTCACCAAACCGGAAACTATGGAGGCGTATTTTAATGGTATCCATGTGGTGTACCATCTGGCGGCTTTGGTCTCTTTCTGGCGGAAACATAAGAGCCTCCTTTACAAAGTGAATATAGAAGGGACCGAGAACGTTATAAAAATATGCATAAAGCATAACATAAGGCGAATGGTGTATGTGAGCTCCACAGCAGCCCTTGGGTATAATAACGACAAGGAAAATTATGCCGATGAAAATTGGCAGTATGACTGGTCGAAAGCCGGAACCTTTTTCTACATGCTTTCAAAATACTATGCGGAGCAAAGGGTCCGGGATGCCTGTTGTGATGGTTTTCAGGCCATCATCGCCAACCCCTCTTCCATGTTTGGACCGGGAGACAAAAAGTTTTACCCCCTGGCCGATAATATCGCCACTGGTAAGGTTCCCCTGATGCCCGGTGGTTTCGCTGTTACAGATGTACGGGACACGGCCAGCGGCCTGGTTGCCATGTATGATAAGGGGCGCAGCGGAGAGGGCTATCTTTTGATTGGGGGGAACTACACTTACAAAGAAATCTTCAATACGATTGCTGAAGAGCAAAATGCCCCCCTTCCCTCCAGGATGATCCCTCGGATAGCAGCCCCCTTAATTGTGCCCCTGCTTGGGTTTTTTGAAATCCTCTCCCCTAAAGAGCCGAAGCTGATGAAAGAGGTGGTGGCTCCCGGTTTTAAGTACCGGTATTATAACAACAGTAAGGCGAAAAAAGAGCTGGAGTGGAAACCTCAATATTCCCTGAAACAATCCGTCAGGGATGCCCTGGCTTATAAAGCTTCTCAGCAGGGAGGTCTTTAATATGAGAGCCGTTGTGACGGGTGGTACCGGTTTTCTAGGGTCTCATCTGGTTGAGCATTTACTGGCGAATAATATTGAGGTGATCAGCCTGAGTCGTGGTTCGACCAGCAGCGGCTATCTGGGAACCACGAAAGCAGTCATAAAAAAAGCGGATATAAACAATCAGTCTGAAATTGAGGATTGTATTGAAGCCGGGGATATGGTTTTTCATACGGCCGCACTATTAGGTTCGGCTGCTGCCAGCAGGGAGGCCTATTACCGGGTTAATGTTGAAGGCACGATGAATGTACTCCGGGCGGCAATTAATAAAAAAGCGAGCACCTTTACCTATGTCAGTACTTTCGCCGGTATGGGGCCTGTCGGCAGTATTGAAAATCCAATGACCGAGGAAACGGTCTGCCGCCCGGATAACATCTATGGAGAAACTAAGGTTGTTGCGGAAGAGAAGATTAAAGAATTGGCACAGGAGAGGATCCCTGTTGTAATAGTACGGCCGAATATTATTTATGGACCGCGGATGAATACCAGGACGGCTGCCGGGAAACTTTTTTTCAATATGCGTAAATCTGTCTTTGTCATGGTGGGGAATACTAAAAACTACTTTCCTGTCACCTATGTGAAAAACCTGGCGGCTTCAATGCTCTTCTTTGCACAGAATCATAAGTCCGGGATTAATATATACCTCATGGTTGATGGAGAACCGGTTCAGTTGAATTATATTCTGAAAAGGATTCGGGACCAATTTGGCGTGAATAAGATAATCCTTTCTATCCCCTATGGTCTGGCCTGGGCAATAGCCCTTCTCATGGAGGGGCTTGGTAAGGTGTTTCACTTCACCCCCCTCCTGGCCCGATATGTCGTCAGGGCTATGGGTAAAAGCTATTTCTTTTATTCCATGAAAAAGTCAGAAAAAGCGGGCTTTACCCTTCCTTTTACCCTGGAAGAGGGGATTCAGGAGACGGCTGACTGGATGAAGGGAATTTGAACGGCCTCTGCCATTTCAAGGTTGCACTTATAACTCTGAATATGCATATGGTTCTAATTCACAGCGAGATAGAGGCCTGACTCATTCTCATCCATATTCCTGTTGGGCGACCGGTCGACAGCCCGAATACACAGGTGATAGGTAGTGCCGGAAGAGAAGCCCTCAACATCATCATAAAATGGATATATGGTACTATTCATTGTCCCGGATAGAGTTCGATAATCTTCCGGCATCTGCGGGGTGAGTTTTATCCTGCCTATTCCGTTCAGTTCGGGATTATTTATAAAGTCGAAGGGTGAGGTTTTGTAGTAAAGGTAATAATCCACAGCATATTTATCCTGGGCGAGATCCCAGAACACCCTTATAACTCCATCTTCCGGGGATTCTGCATCAAGGAGTCCATAGCGGGGCACCGGTACTCCCGGAGGTACCTGGAAGGCATTTTCATTATAGACAGAACTCCAGGCCGGGGGCTCCGTGTCCGTCCAATCTCCGTAATCCAGGACATAGTTATTTAAATGATCAACTTCCGGAGTACTCAGGTAATGGCGGAATCCTATATTCTGGGTCACCCTTATGTCTTCAATCAATGATTCATTAAAGGAGCCTGTATCCAGGGCGGATCTTAAGCTTTCGGTTGATCCTGCGGCATACCCCAGGGAGAGTATCTGAAAGCCGTCAGTCCGGCTTGCTTCGGCGAGAATCGGTGGGGCATAATTATACCGATTGTCGAAATAATATTGTTCGTTGTAATCCTCAGTTATATTTGAATTCAATCTGAAACTTTCGAATAATAGAAAATCAATATAGGGCCGGGTAGTGTATTTCAGGTAATGCTGCTTAAACCCCGGGCGAAGCAAAAAGACCGCCCGATTCTGTATAACGATTTTATCCGGATACTTCTCTTTTAAACGTTTTATAAAATCTGCATAGCCGGGGGCCGTCCATTCGAATTCATTCTGAACAAAACTGTTTTCATCTGTCCATCCATTGGGAGCACAGGTATCCAGGGCATCCATGAACACACCATCCACACCAAGTCCCTTCCCCACCGTAGTGGTCAGGAGTTCCTGAAGGCCGAAAACGCCGTCATCATCCCGGCGCATTTCATCCACTTCCTGAAACCACAGGGGATCCCCGGCATTCACAAAGGCCCCTCGCCATGATGGGTTAAAGTCCGGTTTCCCATCGTCTGAAATCCCATTGACTACATCGTTGTCATCAAGATAGTAGCTGGCAAATCCTGTTCCTCCCGGGCTGGCATTGCCGATAGAGTAGTTGTATTCCAGTTCATCGCCGTTGGGCTTCGGTCCCCGGGGATCCACACGGGGCCCGATACCATTCCTTACAAAACGTTCATCCTCAAGCATAGCCGCATAATCGGGCTCTGTTGCCCCTGCAGGGAAAAATTGGGTAGCCCGCAGGTCCTCTCCCACAGCAAGATAGGCAACGACCAGTACATCATCGGATGGGTCGTTTACATTCTGACCAAGCTGAATTTGACTCACCTGTTCACGGCTGATTTCACTGTTGTTGGGATGAATGATCGCAAGGTCATACTGTTTGGCTGTATTAATGGCTTCAGTATCCAGAGGACCATAATAGATGATGTAGTTATCCACCCAGGCCCTCTCTTCACTTTCCGGATCTGTTTCTGATTCAAAGACCAGCTGGCATTGGAGGCCGGCAGAATATAGTTTATCCATGTTAAAAGCGAAAATCTTGTAATAATATTCGTGCCCGTCAAGGAGATCCGTATCGCTGAATGTCGAGCCTGTTCCCGTCCAAACAATTGAGGCCCCGAAAACAGACTCTCCCGCCGGATAGTCCGTGCCATTTTCAGGATTCCACATTATCGGGGATTCATCTCTGACGATAATAAATCCAGCCGTATTCGGGTCATACCCGTCCCAGCTGATATCAAAATAATACCTGTTCTGGTGAATATACCGGAGTACAGGAGTTTCTATAGTAGAAACTCCCGTAGAATTAAATGAAATCGTAATATTTAAGGGCACTGAATATGTGAGTGTGCTGTCGAAGGCAAAGAGGCGATAATAATATACCACTCCGGCGGTAACCGATGAATCTGTGAAGGTTTGTTCTACCCCGCTGTATACCAGCCCCGGGATATCCGCCTCTTCTACTGAGTACAAAACCCCTTTTTCCGGCAGCCAGTTTGACTCTGTCGTCATCCGCTGTAGAAGGTAGTTATGCGGAGCTTCTCCGCCCGATGAATTCCATCTGAGAACAATGGATTCCGCATCGTTTTCATAGGATGTCCAGTTAGCCGTCAAAAGGAGAGTATCGGGCGGCTCCGTAATAGGACAGCCTGTCAGGATGATGAAAATTATAAGGAGAGTTAGAACAGAAAACAGCCTGTTGAAAGTATTCATTTTATAACCCTATGATAACACTCCGGAATTTGAAATAGTAATACTTATGGAAGTATATTCTATTTTCAATAAATAGTCAGGCAAAAAAAGAGAAGTCAAACTCTTCGATTCCTTTTTAAATAAATAATTTTATCGTAACCGTTGTCCCCTCCTCTTCAATTGAGGTGACCTCCATTTCACCGGCATGCTTGTGAATAATTGAATTCGCGACGGTTAATCCCAGACCGAGATTCTGCGGTTTTGTCGTAAAAAGGGGATCGTTTATCTTAGAAAAATCACTCTTTTTAATTCCATGCCCATTGTCTTTTACGGATATCATCACCGTGTCCCCTTTTTTCTTCCTGCTGTATGTTTTCCAGACCTTGATTGTAATTTTCTGATTTTTATTATTTTCGTAACTACTCAGGACGACGTATAAAAAACTAGACATAAAGGGAAATTTCTTGTAGACTGTTTCTATGAAAG
>JAEINK010000067.1 GCA_016342585.1 Spirochaetales bacterium | reverse complement strand
TCGTTTTCCAAAGAATGTTAAGAAAGTAACCGTTCGAATAATTGGAGACACTCGAGTAATCTCACCTGTAAAAAAAAAAATCATCGGAGAAAAGATCAGTACCAGTGAAATCCTGGTTAATGAAATGATTGAAAAAAGGGATAAATCAAAGCTTCTGGAACTTGCCCGTATGCAGATTTATTATGGGTCACATATGCTTGCAATTAACTGCAGTGAAAGAAGCAGGACAGAAGCCGAAGATATGGAATGGGTTTTTCGTACTATCCAGAATGAGATCGAAATCCCTCTTTGTGTTGATTCTGTCAATGCTGATGTTCAGGAAGCTGGTTTAAAATTTCACAAACACGGACGGTCTTTGCTCAATTCTGTCACTGCGGATAGAAAGCGAATGGCAGACAATTTTCCTCTGGTTAAAAAATATAATGCCCAGGTTGTCGCTATGCTGGAGGGGGAGACCGGTATTGGAAAGGATATTGACTCACACCTGAAAGAGATTCCTGAAATACTTGCTGTTGCGGAAGAATATGGAATTTTACAGGAAGATATTTTTATTGACTGCATGGTCTTTCCGCTTAGCATAGACTGGACTCATGCACAATGTTATCTTCAGGCAATTACCAGGGTTAAGACTGATTTCCCCAGAGTTAAAACAATCTGCGGTTTGAATAATATGTCCTTCGGGTTGCCCCAGGTTGATCTTATTGACCAGGCTTTTATCGTTATGTGTGCGGCGGCAGGTCAGGATGCTGTTCTGATTGATTTAAAAAAAGAAACCGGTGCTATGCTCAGAACTGTCAAGGCGCTGCAGGGAGAAGATCCCTACTGTATGGAATATATTGAAGCTTTTCGAAGACAAGATTTGAACATTTTTAAGGAATTCTGATTTTATTAATATTTATCAATGCTTCACTCCTGCGTCTCCTGAAGCTGATATGTACTTTTTGACCAGACGGTGAATTTGTGGTTGTTCACCGTCTGTATTATTTTAACTGTCTGTCTATTGGTTAGTTTTATATTGTCCCGGAGAGAGCCCCCTGTTTTCCCTGAAAACCTTTATAAAGTAGGATACATCCTGAAACCCGGAGAGTTCTGCCGTTTCAGAGACTCCCAAACCCTGCTTTAAGAGTTCTGCGGCTCTTTCCAGGCGTACTGTCTGCAGATAGTTCCAGTAGCTGAATCCTGTGTTTTTTTTAAATAATCGGGAAAAATATGCTGATGAAAACCCTATTTCTACGGCTACCTCATTCAATGTGATTTTCCTGTCAAAATTAAGCTCAGTATAATTAATAACTTTTCTGAGCCAGGATAATTCCAATTGAGATGGTTTTACTGCCATTTCTCGATTATCCAAAAGAGCAACGGCACGAAACAGCTCAAGCACCCAGAAGAGAAAATCCGGTAAGTCATATCTCTCTTTTTCCATCAATCTGTAGCATAGTTTTGGGATCTCGCTCCTCTGTGTGAAAAAAGGGATCCTTTCCCAGAAGATTCCCATAGTTTGAGTCACCTGCTCCGTATTAAGATACAGATTCAGATCTTTTAAGGAAAGTTGGACAATAAGCATCTCTCCCTTCTGTGAAGGAATCAGATAACTATGCATGGTTCCTGGGGGAAGGATTAGTAAAGAATGATCTGCTAATGAGAACTCCATTCCATCAAGGAATACCTTCCCTTTGAGTTCATGATAAATATTAAATTCCAGGCAGTCATGATAGTGGAGGGTAACATCAGCAAATCGGGGAAATTTACTGATTAAAAGACGATATGGAACTTCAGGGCTGAATTTTTCCAACCGTTCTTTAAGGTATAGGTCATTTATCTTATGTTTCACTCGATAAATATTAATAATTGTGATGATTAATGTCAATATTATTATATTTAAGGTCAGAATTTTTCTATCGGTACATAAGAAGACAGGAATAAAATAAAAAAATAATAAACGGAGGAATTCGATGAAAAATATAGAATTAACGATTGAATCGATTAAAAAGATAACAGAAAACAGGCAGCCGCAGTTTGGTAATATTGAGAGTATTTTAGCAAGGGGCAAGGCAGATCGCACGGTTTTGTTTGAACTTTTTATGAATTATTCACTCTATACCGATGTTAATGGCCATGGACCTAAAGATTCATCTTTTAAGGAAAAGATATTATGGACAATGCAGGCCTTTCGAAGGCTCGGTTACGATTATTTTTCCCTGGATGCCCCTTCTGATTTCTTTTTTCCCCGGTGTGAACACAATGAAGGTGATAGTATTTCCCAGAATGATATGACTATGATCCGTAACAGAAGTGATTTTAACTCCTATCCATGGCCGAGGATTGAAATGATCGATTTTTCTTATTTGGATCTATTGAATCATGAAATGATCCCCGGAATGAAAGCTATTCCGTTTAGTCCGGGTGGTGTTCTTGAAAACACTACAGAGATACTGGGATTTGATAACATGTGTTACCTTTTATATGATGATCCTGAACTGCTTGAAGATGTATTTACACGTGTTGGAGGGATACTCCTGGAATACTATAAAACCATCCTGGATTATGACTGTATCGGAGCCGTTATTGTCAATGATGACTGGGGATTTGCCACTCAGACCATGCTTTCAACTGAGATGATGCGAAAGTATGTGGTTCCATGGCATAAAAGAATAGCGGAAATCACACATAAGGCAGGGAAAAAAACCATTATGCATTCCTGCGGGCAGCTTGAACTTATAATGGATGATGTTATTGACGATATTAAACATGATGGAAAACACTCCTATGAGGATAAAATACTCCCGGTAGAAGAGGCTTATCTGTGTTGGAATGACAGGATTGCCATATTTGGCGGAATCGACATTGATTTTATTTGCCGTTCTACTCCGGAAGAGGTGTACAACAGGTCAAAATCTATGTGTGAACTTACAGGAAATAAGGGATACGCCCTGGGAACAGGCAACAGCGTGCCTGAATATATTCCCAGAAAGAATTATCTGGCCATGTTGCTGGCCGGTCTGGAGGAGTAGAACTATATTAAGAATGGGACTGAATTTATTTAACTTATTTGGTCCCGGATATTTATAGCGGCAGATCGGTTATGCACTCTTCCATCTTCAGTTCTTTCAGTCTTTTTTCCAGGGGGATTCCATTTCTGTCCCATCCGCCCAGACGGTAATAATCATCGAGCATGGGTTCAAGATTGACAAGAAGTCCCTCCTTAACGAGTTCAGCCGTTTCTTCGTGTATGGTTCCTATCTCTTTTGGTTCTACATAGACGTTCAGAGGTTCATGAAGATTTCGGCCGGGCAATGTGTCGTCTTTTCTGGAAAATCCGTGCTTAACATTGTACATCCTCTCAATGGTTACAATTCTTTCTCCGGCATGGAACAGTTCTTCATCGGAGATGTCTATTCCAAGTGCACGGAGTCCCTCTGCCAGATCGGCAGGAAGAATGGCATAGGTTTCGGTAAATGTGAATTTACAGATTCCAAGAGCATCGGCCAGGGCATTGCAGGCTTCGGTATAACGAACCATTTCGGCCTTGAATTTTTCCGAGGAGGTTTCCATCAATTCCGGTCCGCAGGCTTTTAGCGACGGGACTTTGGAGACTATGTCCAGATTTCCCGTAAGGTCGATGGTTGGCAGGGCGTAAAGATGATCTGCGCCCCTGTTGCTTGTGGCGTGGGCCAATGCCATGGCTTTCAGGACCCTCCCTTCCTGCCGGGGAATTTCCACATTTTTTACTTCCATAGCAAACTGTTTACTTTCTCCTCCCAGAATCTCTGCAGCTTTTTTTACCCCCTGGGCAAGCAGGGCTCCTGTGGTTCCGGTTCTTCGGGAAATATCTTCAATCAGCCCTATGATCGTCCCGGGATCACCCCAGTTAAGGTTATATTTTTCATCATACAGCAGTCCTTTCTCATGGGCTTCCATGGCGAAGGCTATCAGAACTCCTACTGAGATAGTATCAATTCCCATTTCGTTGCACAATTTATTGCAGTATATAAGAACCTCCGGATTATCGTTCCAGACATTGGGTCCCAGTGAATTGGCGGTTTCATATTCAGGCCCCTCCTGCAGGGGGGTTTTATAGGGGCCATCCGGAACTTCGGTCATCCGGGCGCATTTGATACCGCATGCAAAGCAGCCTTTATTTTTTATGGTATATTTGGCGATAGCCTGGGCGTTTAGGTTATCACCCATGGGGAATTGTCCGTAAAGGTGGTTTTTTGATGGATTATCTCCGCTCCTGTTTTTGTAATTAAGCAGGATTACCGTTCCCCACTGGTTATAATCCAGGGCCGCTGGATTTTTGTTTACCAGAGGGGCGACCCTTTTTATCACATCTCTGAATTTTGGGGGTATTTCCAGGGGCTTTGTACCCCGAACGGCTATGGCCTTGAGATTTTTGGAGCCCATAACGGCTCCCATACCAGTCCTTGCGGCTGCCCTTCCGTGATCATTAATCACCGATGCCATCTGAATCAGATTTTCTCCTGCCGGTCCAATTTCCGCAACCTTGACACCCTCATGTCTTGCTTTAAGAATATCTTCAGTTTCACCAGTCTCTTTTCCCCAAAGATCTTCCGCAGAAAGGATCTTTATATCATTATCTTCCACATGCAGATATACCGGAACTGGAGATTTTCCCTGGATAATAAACATATCATAACCGGCTTTTTTCATCTGAGGTCCGAAAAATCCCGAGGAATTGGCATATCCATAAGCTCCTGTAGCAGGAGATTTAGCTGTAACCGTATAACGCGCGGCTGAAGGCCAGGGTGTTCCTGTCAGGGGGCCTGTGGAAAATATCAGAACATTCTCAGGGGAGAGGGGCGCTACCTTTTTGTCCACCAAATCATATAGCATTTTGGCGGCGATTCCCCGGCTTCCGATATATTTCTGCAGCAAATCCTTTGGGGTTTCCCGGATGGATACTTCCCTGTTGCTCAAATTGATCCATGCTGTTTTTGCCATAATCTCTCCTTCCAATAAATTCAAAGTATAAAATGAATCAGCCTCCGGCCATTTGACTTGCCAGGTCAATTTTATCCATATCAGTAAGTTGAAAACGACTCCAGTCCTCTCTCTTGATATAACGTCCGTTAACCGCCATCCCTGCAATGGCCTTCATGTCCGGTGATTTCAGCTGCCGGTGTGAAGAGACCATATGTTGCCAGAGATCCTCCAGGCTGGAGGGTTCCGTAAGGGTAATCTCCAGATACATCCTGCCCAGCATCATCTGGTAATACCCGAATAACTGTATTTTTATTGTCATTTCGTCATTTAACACCTGTTAAATAGGTTAGCGTAACGATCCGGGTCTGTCAATCCAAATTAGCGGCAATATTCTTATCGGAGAAGGGGTTACGGATTAAATATAAAATTCCAGGTTTCCTTCGTAAACAACTTCCAGTTTGGTACTTTCTTCCCTTATTTCTGCTGTTGCCGAATCGGAAAGGAATTGATAAAGATGCTTTACAGCCAGATAACCCTGGGCGGGCATATCCTGAAAGACCACTGCATCAATACTATGGGAGATCATATGATTTTTTACGGAATCGCAAAGATCAAAACCCACCAGCCTTACCTTGTTGTTATATTTATTGACAATCCTGCTGATCAGATCCAGTTCATATGTCAGATCAAAGATTCCTCCCAGATTCTGGTTTTCCGATAGCAATGCAGTAAGAAAGTGTTTAATTTTATCCGGATCATTTCCGTCATATTTGAAAGGAGGCAGAAGTTTGATAGAGGGAAATCTGCCGATTTTTTTGGTCAGACCCCGGTAGCGTTCTGTGATATCCATGTGCTCAATCCCCTCCCCTCCCAGAAAGACGGCGATCTCCTGTCCAGGCGGAATCATCCGGGCAAGGACTTCTGCGGCAAGGATACCGCTTTTATAATAATCGCAGCCCACATATAAGTGGCGTCGACAATCGGGAACATCTTTGTTGACGGTAACTACATATTTGCCCATGTCCACAAGGTCATTGATACATTTTTTCATTGGTTCTACCTGGGAAGGAAAAATGGCAAAACCATCTACTCCGCTTTCTGCCAGTTTATAGATCTCTCTGATCTGTTCCCCTCTGTTTCCCCTGTCGATCAGAGAGTATATTAGATTCAATCCATAATCCTTGAATTCCTCGGCAGCCCAGTCGGTTCCTTTTAAAAGATTGTTCAGGGTATATGGAGTTTGGGGAGAATTAAATCCACTAAATGCTATATTATACTGTTTGTTAAGGGCCAGGTTTTTTGCCGCCTGATTTGGAACATAGTTCATCTCCCTGACAGTCTCCAGAACAATCCGCCTTGTCTCCTCGCTGACCTTTCCTTTATTGTTCAGTATTTTGTAGATCGTGGTCCGGGAAATGTTGATTTTCCGGCTAATATCTTCAAGAGTTACCTTGTTTTTTTGTACCATACGTATTTTACGCTCTTTTTTCACATAAAATCTATTTTGAGTTGACTATAACCTGTTAAATCCAGGTTGGCAAGTTTTATTGGCCAGGCAGGATACAGAGATTTATCAGGTTTTATTAGAAACCTTCCAAATATTCATTTGACAGGATAAATTGGCTGTGATAATATTTGACCTGTTAACACGTGTTAACAGGTGGATAAGTCCACAACACGTGTTTATCATAAACTGAAATATGAGGTGAATATATGTACAGCTCTTTAAGGGGAAAGCATTTGCTCTCTACCCAGGATTGGAGTCTCGAAGAACTCGAAAAGCTTCTCTCTGTAGCTATGCGCTTGAAGGAAGAAAGAAATCTTGGGATTTATCATGATGACATTCTCCGGGCGAAAACCTTCTTCATGCTTTTTTTTGAAGAATCTACCAGAACAAGAAATGCCTTTGAGGCGGGAATCCATCAGCTGGGTGGGCATGCCCACTTTTTGACTCCCAAAGCTACACAAATCGATCACGGCGAAACTGCTAAAGATACGGTTAAGGTTCTGACCCGCTACGGCGAAGGTCTCGGAATTCGTAAAACCTATGGTACCGGCCACGCATATATGAGGGAAGTCGCTAAATGGTCCGATATTCCTGTAGTAAATATGCAGTGCGAAGATTATCATCCTACCCAGGTTCTGGCGGATATTATGACGATCAAAGAGAAATTCCAGAATAATCTGAAGGGAAAGAGAATTGTTGTTTCCTGGACGTCCGCACCCAACTATATCCGGCCCTTATCAATGGCCCAGTCACTGGTTCTGGCCATGCCACGGTTCGGACTTGATGTGACCCTGGCTCATCCTCCTGAATTTAAGCTTAAGCCTGAAATTATGGCGCAGGCAAAAAAGAATGCCGAACTGGCTGGAGGAAAATTTGAGGTAATGGACAGCATGGATGATGCCATTGAAGGTGCCGACATCGTTTATGCAAAAGGCTGGGGACCAATTATGCACACTGAAGATGAAAAAGAGGGGCTGGAGCTGATCGACAAGTATCCCGGATGGATCGTAAATCAGGAAAGGATGAACAGAACCAAACCCAGCTCAATCTATATGCACTGTATGCCCTTCGACAGGGACATCGAAGTGACCAGTGAAGTGGCTGATGGGCCCCATTCGGTTGTCTTTGATGAGGCAGAAAACAGACTGCATATTATGAAGGCCATTATGGCCTGTACCATGGCAGGAGTGTAGTCTTGAGGCCCCGCGGTCTTCCGCGGGGCTTTTCTTATAAAAATCGGTTTTTGGATTCAGACAGTATATGCAGGCCCGGGAGAGAGTGATGGCAGTTGAAAAGATTAGGGAATTTATTAAAACGGAAAAGCAGAACATAATTGATTTTTTGTGTGAGATGGTTGAGGTAAAAAGCATCACCTGCGGTGAGGGGGAGATTATTTCCCTGGTGAAGAAAAAGATGGAGATGCTGGGTTATGATGAGGTGATAATCGACAGTTTCGGCAATGTCATAGGCAGGATCGGAACCGGAGATAGAATTCTTGTTTACGATGCCCACCTGGATGTGGTGGATGCGGAAGGTCAGGATTGGTTGACACCGCCCTTCAAGGCTGTTCAGAAAGAGGGCCGGATCTATGGCCGGGGTACAGTGGACGACAAGGGTCCATTTGTAGGAACACTGTTCGCCGGTAAAGCCGTTAAAGATTTGGGGCTGGCCGATAAATATACAGTTTATGTGGTGGGCAGTATCGCCGAAGAGGATTGTGAAGGTCTTGCTCTGGGAGCTTTTCTGGAAGAGAAGGATATTAAACCCGATCATGTTGTAATTGCAGAAAGCAGTGCCATGGAAATATGCCGGGGGCACCGGGGAAGGGCTCAGATCACAGCTACGTTCAGGGGAGAATCTGTCCATGCATCCAGGCATGAAGAGGGAATTAATCCCATCGAATTGGCCCTGCCTTTTCTTGAGGGTTTAAAGGCACTGGACAGGAATTTCCCTGATATCAGTCCCCTGGGAAAGGCGGATATTACCGCCGTGGATGTCAGGTGCCAGTCCAATTCCTTAAGCTCAGTACCCGCCGAAGCCAGGGTTTTCATGGATCGGAGGACAAACACTCAGGATACCCGGGAGAGTATCATCCGGGAACTAAAGACTCTTCCAAATGTAGACAAGTGCGAGTTGAATTATATGGTCTGGGAGTCGGAAGGGTATAA
Organism: Spirochaetales bacterium; assembly: GCA_016342585.1. Lineage (GTDB taxonomy): Bacteria > Spirochaetota > Spirochaetia > UBA9216 > UBA9216 > JAEINK01. Next base: position 14,746 of record JAEINK010000067.1, on the reverse strand, counting down.
CGGCCGTCTGCTGAAGGGGGAAGAGTTTTTTCCCGCCTGGGCACTGGATGAGTCCCACCCCCTGATCCAGGCCGGGGTCCAGGCTTTTAAGAGTTACAGCGGTAGAGATCCTGTGGTAACCACCTGGGGTTTCAGCACCAATGGGAATTACACAATGGGAAAAATGGGGTATCCTACCATTGGATTCGGCCCGGGGGATATGAGTCTCTGTCATGTGGCCGATGAGTGTATTGAAATTGACCATCTGCTGGAGGCCGTGGGTTTCTATGCCCAGCTGGCCTATACGCTGAATCAGGAATAACCGGGATAAACAGGGAGGAAAGGCCATGGAAATGCTTCTGCTCGGCGGTTATCTGCTGCCGGGAAAGGGAGAGGTAAAAAAAGACTGGGGCGTCGCAGTGAAGGACGGGATTATCAGGGCTGTAGGCGATAATCATCGGCTGAAGGCGGATTTTCCCGCGTACAGGATTATGGACTGCAGTGACAAAATCATCTCTCCTGGTTTTATCAACTCCCACATGCATTCCTACGGCATTCTTTCCCATGGAATTACCCCTCCGGTGGAAATCGACAGTTTTGAGACATTTCTAAACAGTTTCTGGTGGCCCCTGGTGGAAAACCAGATTGATCATGAGATGATCCGGATCTCCGGCAAGGCCACTGCTCTGGAGCTGCTGAACAGCGGGGTTACCTGCCTCTGTGATGTCCTTGAGGCTCCCAATGCTCTGCCCTGCGGACTGGAAGTTCACGCCCGGGTGATAGAGGAGATTGGCATGCGGGCCGTCCTCTCTTTTGAGGCCTGTGAGAGAGTAAATCCGCAAAATGCGGAAGCGGGACTGAAGGAAAATCTGGATTTCTTTAAGAAATATAGAGAACATCCCCTGATTTCCGGGATGATGTGCATTCATACAACCTTTACCTGTTCCCGGGAGTATATTCAAAGGGCAGCCCGGATGGCCAGGGAAGCCGGTTCAGGCATTCAGATGCATCTTTCCGAAAGCAAATATGAACCGGACTGGTGTCTTAAAAAATATGGCAAACTTCCTGTGGAAGTATATGAGGAGCTGGGTTACTGGGGCAGTGATGTTCTGGCCTCCCAGGGGGTAAAACTCACCATGGCCGAGATGGATATTCTTCAGAGGCGCGGTGTGAATCTGGTTCATGTTCCTTTGAGCAACTGTGAGGTGGGTGGAGGATTTTCGCCCGTACCTGATCTGCTTTCCAGAGGGATCAATGTGGGTTTAGGGACGGATGGGTATATAAATAATTTTTTTGAAGTGATGCGGGGAGCTTTCCTTATACATAAGGCTAATATGGAGAATCCAGAAGCCATGCCAGGTGATGTTGTTTTCAGGATGGCTACTGAAAACGGGGGCCGGGCATTGGGAATATCCGGATTGGGTGAACTGAAGGAGGGAGCTCCTGCGGATATTATCACCATTCGGGCGGATTTCCCAACCCCCTTAAATGCAGCCAATCTTTTCAGCCAGATGATTTTGTACCGGAATCCTGAGGATGTCCGGGAGGTCATGGTCAACGGAAGGTTTCTTAAAGAAAATGGCCGGCTTCTGGGGCATGATCTGGATGCTGTCCATCGTGATGTCTGTCTGGAAGCCGAACGGCTCTGGAAGATGGGGCGTTGAACACAATTCCCGGTAAACAGAATACTGACAAATAGAAGGAATGAAAATGGATATATCAATTGAATTTTTGGGAATTAAACTTCAGAGTCCCCTGATTATCGGCTCCGGCCCTATCAGCTATGGTGCGGATGGGATGATCCGGGCTCATAAAAATGGAGCCGGTGCGGTGGTGACTAAGACTATTCGGGATGAGGCCGCGGTAAATCCATTCCCCCACATCGCCGTATCGGGAGTAAATTCCATGGTCAATGCGGAAAAATGGTCCGATTTTTCCGGAGACAGGTGGGTGGATATCGAAATTCCCCGGGCTAAAGCTGCCGGGGTTGTGGTCATCGGAAGCATTGGACATACCATGGAAGAGGTGGAACACTGGGTGGAAAAGGTTGACCGGGCTGGTGCGGACATGATTGAGCTGGTTTCCTATACCGAGGATTCCATTCTTCCCATGATGAAGCGTGCCCGGGAGCTGACCAAAAAACCTGTTCTTGTGAAAATCAGTCCCAACTGGTCCAATCCTGTGGCCGCTGCTCTAGGGGTTCTTGAATTGGGAGCAGACGGCATCACAGCCATGGATTCGGTTGGTCCGGTCCTTCGTATTGATATCCAGACCCGCAGGCCCATGGTTGGGGGTGAACGGGGAACCGGCTGGCTCACCGGTGCAGCCATCAAACCCATTGCCCTTCATTACGTTGCTGAGATAGCTTCCAGAACAGACAAACCGATTATCGGTCTGGGTGGTGTGATGAACGCCGAAGATGCGGTGGAAATGCTTATGGCCGGAGCCTCAGTTGTCGGAGTTTGTACGGCTCCCATGCTGAAAGGGATCGAATATCTCGGAACTCTGAACATCAAGATTGAAAAGCTGGCGGAAAGACTGGGATTTAAAACAATAGGAGAAATTTCCGGATCGGCTCTGTCAAACCTGCCGGCCAGCGAAATAACAGATAAGTTTAAGTTTGAGTATAACCCTTCAATCTGCAATGACTGCATGCGCTGTGTGGTTGTTTGTCCCTACCAGGCCCGGAATCTGGAAAACCGGATTATGAATCTTGATGAGGAGTTGTGCCGGTACTGCGGCTTATGTATTACTGTCTGTCCTGTTTGTGCTTTAACCAGTTATTAGTGTTCCGAGAAATGGAGATAAATGAATCAGAACTCGTTATGTGGCGGTTATTTAAAGATGATCGCCTGTATAAAGGAGTCTATCAAGAACCCTGAAAGTATCCTGTTTGACAGTGATAAACCGAATTGCATGTTTAGCCTGGCAGGCCATGGCTGCATCATAAGGTTTAAGTTTTAACCCGGAAATAAGCGAAGACCTCGTCTCCGATGGGTTTGAAAGTTTTATAAAGTCCCAGTATCTTCCTAACAATATTAACATACTGACAGGAAAGGATTCCAAATTCTGGCTTCTCTACCGATGAATACCTTCAGTATAAACATGTTATCGAACTGATACCTGACCATGAAAAAAAGAGATTGAAACATATACAAATCAATTCGAAAAAGCCAGGACAGTCAAAAATTCGCTTTTCAGAGTTAATTATATCGATAGAGAAATATAGTGCAGATGTATTGCAACTCTATTAAGTACTCATACTGATTATCTTACTGAGCATATTCTGTCATGAATATCACCAGTTGTTGGAACACTACATACGGGCCAAAAACTCGAAATATTGTCATTGACAATTAACCTTATAGCTCGTATTATTATAGCAGGTGTTCGCGTGAACATCTGTTGATGTTGAATATATGTGAGATAATAGAAAGTAATCTACAGGGTTATAAGAGGGGCATGGATTATTTTGGTTCCTATTATCCTCGCTTTTTTAAGTGATGTTCTTGACTGGATTGCCATGGAGTGGGAATTTTGATTTATTTTCCAAATGAATAAAAGCGTGGACGTCCGTGTATAGTGATATTAAAATAGAGTATTATAAACAGAAAATATATGTGCTTAACTGAAATTATTTTAAATGGAATGTACAGATGAAGAGAGTTACCCAGGAAGATATTGCCAAAAAATTGAATATTACCAGGACTACTGTTGCCCGGGCATTGAATAATAATGGATATGTGGAAGCCGGATTAAAGGAAAGAATTCTTCTAACCGCAGAGGAAATGGGTTACAAAACCAACCTGATCGCCAGATCGCTGGCTAAAAAAGGTGTCTGGAATATATATTGTTTTCTTGTGTCCTACAACGATGACTACGCCAGGGAGTTGGAGTCTGGGCTGCGTTCGGTGGAATCTGAATTTCAACACTATGGATTTAAGCTCCATGTGATCAAGAATAATCCCAATGAGCCTGAGCTTCAGGTCAGGAAGCTTGAATCTGTACTCTCATCAGAACAGATTGACGGTCTGATTATTTCGCCTATGATGAACAAAGAGATTAATGAATTAATTGAAAGCCGGGCTGTGAAAACCCTTCGCATAGGCTCCTTGAATGTCGAGCTGGAGAATGAAAGAAGCCTTTTTCATGTAGGAAATGACCTTGAGGAGTCAGGTGTTTTGGCCGCCGATTTGCTCTCGAAGCTGATGTCCAACAAAGGGAGAATTGTTGTTTTTAACGCTTTTAACCAATTCAAGGCTCTCTATTTGCGATATCACGGTTTTATGAATGAAATCAGTAAAAATAAAGATATTGAAATTGTTGAAACTGTTTATCTTGAAAGCATACAGGATTCCTATAAAGCGGCAAAAGAAATTCTTAAGAGATATGATGATTTGGACGGAATGTACACCAATACCGAAATCATCTATCTCTCCAGAGCTTTAAAGGAATCCAACCGTAAGAGTGTTCAGTTGATAGGGAACGATCTTAATGATGAGATAAAGGGGCTAATCCGTGACGGATATATTAGTATGGCACTTCACTCCCGGCCGTATTTTCAGGGGTATTTAGCGGGAAAATATATGTTCCGCATATTATTGAATAATATTTATCCTAGCCGGAAAACGACCAATGTGGGGTTTGACATTGTTACCAGCGTGAATCTTCAGGTAGAGGATACTTTTCGTATTCTAACAAGTGATTAACCTCTTTTCTGCGGATATTCCTATATAGAACAGCATCTTGTTGGGGGTTTTATGAGAATTCTGGTTTTTAATGGATCAGCAAGAAAGATGGGCTTTACAGAAAAAATGCTCAATTTCTTTCTGGCAAAAATTGAAGGGACAGTCGATATAATTCATGCCTATGATCTTAAGATATCGCCCTGCAAAGACTGCCGGTACTGCTGGCATAAACGAGGTTGCTCCGAAAAAGATGAGATGCAGGAAATCTATGAAAAAATTGATGCTGCGGATCTGATTGTATTTGCTTCTCCTGTTTATTTTCATTCGATTACAGGACCTTTAAAAGTCCTGATCGATCGGCTCCAGGTCTACTGGGCTGGAGTTTTACGGGATGATAAAGATGGTGAAAAAGAGAAGCTGGGCGCTTTTCTTCTCTGCGGGGGAGCTCCGGCTTTTCCTAATCAGTTTTTAGGGGCTGAAATTGTATTATCCGGTGTTTTAGGGGACTTACGGGCAGAGTGTGTGGGGCAGGTAAGAATTGCAAATACGGATAAGGCCGTTTTTGAGGAAGATATCCCCGCACTGTTGGATATCGAGTGCCTGGCAGAAAAAATACGCCGGATACATAATTTGAAAGTTGATTCTAGGCAAGATAGAAAAGGATAACAGGAGATACATAAGTAATGACAGGAAAAGAGAAACTTCAAAATGCATTAAACCATGGAGATACAGTAGTCCCTGTTGATTTCGGAGCCTCTGCAGTTACGGGTATTCACTGCAGCATCGTTGAGGGATTAAGAGAGTATTATGGCCTGGAAAAGAGACCTGTACGGGTCTGTGAGCCCTATCAGATGCTGGGTTTGATTGAAGAGGATCTGATGGAGTGTCTCGGTGTTAATGTCGTGGGGGTATTCCCCATGAATGCCATGTTTGGATTTCCCATGGAAAATTGGAAGGAGTGGAAAACCCCCTGGGGGCAGGATGTGCTGGTTCCTGGAGAGTTCAATACAATCCTGAAGGGGGAGGATATTTATATTTATCCTCAGGGAGACATGACTGCTGAACCCAGCGGACATATGCCCGGAGGCGGATATTTTTTTGACAGTATTATACGTCAGCAGGAACTTGTGGAAGAAAATCTGGACCCCGAAGATAATTTGGAGGAGTATGGTCTTGTTTCTGACAGTGAGCTGGAATACTACAGGGATTCCTGTGAGGCTGCAGCAAAAACCGGTAATGGTGTCTTGGCTAGCTTCGGTGGTACCGGGCTGGGTGATATTGCTCTTGTTCCCGCTCCGGGACTTAAGGTGCCAAAGGGGATCCGGGATGTGACCGAATGGTATATATCAACGGGTCTCCGCCAGGATTATATCCATGAGGTTTTTAACTGTCAGGTGGATATAGCCTTAAAGAACCTGGAAAGAATTTTCCATGTTGTAGGAAACATCCCTGATGTGGTTTTCATTTGCGGAACCGATTTCGGAACCCAGACTTCCCAGTTCTGCTCTACCGAAACCTTTGAATCTCTCTATGCTCCCTATTATCGTAGAATCAACGACTGGATTCACAAAAATACAACCTGGAAAACGTTCAAACATTCATGCGGGGCTGTAGAGGGATTTATGTCCCATTTTATCCGGGCAGGCTTTGATATTATCAATCCGGTACAATGTTCGGCCTCCGGAATGGATCCCCGTGTACTGAAAGATAAATATGGCAAGGAGTTGGTTTTCTGGGGTGGCGGAGTAGACACTCAAAAGACTTTGCCATTTGATTCGGTACATGCAGTAAAAAAGGAGGTTCGTGAAAGGCTCGAGATTTTCTCCCCCAGGGGTGGATTTGTCTTTAATGCTATACATAACATTCAGGCTAAAACACCTATCGATAATATTGCGGCTATGGCGGAAGCGGTTAGTGAGTTTAACAGTGGACAGTAATTGTTTTTCCTGTTGACAATAGGATGTTCCGATGGTAAAGTATTTTATAGGTTCGCGAGAACATACGAGCGGGGTTTTAACCTGTTTTGAGGTACGTAATACAGAATAGGGTTGTAAACCCCAAAGGATTTGAACTATGCCTTATTTAAAAATACAAACTAACATCAGAATTCCTGAATCCCGAAAAACAGATTTTTTACTGAATTCTTCAAGGCTTTTAGCGAAAGAGCTGAATAAACCGGAGGATTCGGTTATGACGGTGCTTGTTCCTGTAAAGGATATGGTTTTTGCCGGGACATCTGAGCCTTCTGCATTTCTTGAGGTAAAAAGCATTGGATTGGACTCGGAGGAGCCGGCACGATTATTCAGTGTGCTTAGTTCCTTTCTTGAATCGGAGTTGGGAATAAAAAAGGAAAGAATATACATCGAGTTTTTCAATGCTCCAGCCTCCATGTGGGGATGGACCATTGAAAAAAGTTCTGATCTGCGTGTAAAAAAATAATAAAAATTCATTCTAAAATTTAAAGCTCAATTAAGAATTTATTCTTTAGTATAGGAGAGGAATATGTTGTCAGGGGAACTATCATCTAGGGAAAGACTTATTCGGCAGGTAAAAGGGCAGGAGATCGACAGGATTCCCTCCCTGGGCGGCTGGATCAATGGAGCGGCCAATATAGCGGAGATTGGCGGAATCAGTTTGCAGGAATATCTTAGGAATCCGGAGGCCGGGGTTATCCGTGCCAACAGGGCCCTTGGAGTAGACGGAGTCGTGGTGCCTGTTATTCCTGATAATGTAGAAGAGATCAGGCATGGCGGGGCCGCCCTTGACAGTGAACATCCTGATGCGGTACCCGAAGACCTGGTTGTCCTGGCGGATAGTCTTCCTTCAAATGATGCCGGGATTCTGAAGAATTTCGATTTTCAGGCTGATGAGAAGAAGTTCAGGGACTATTTCGACCATATGTTTTCAGTCTGGAAGGGCATAGAACCTATACCCAACTTCTGGGATATCGGCGGACATTTCCCCCTGTATCATGAATTTGGATACGAGGCTTTTCTTATGGCCTGTGGGCTTTACCCTGAAGCTGTAAATAAAATCTGGTATACCCGGAGCCTTGTGTCCCGGGAAAGGGCGAAAATTCTTGTAAAGCTCTATAAAGAATATGACCTGGTACCTCTGATGTTCTGCGGAGAGGATCTTTGCAATCAGACCGGTCCCATGGTCTCTCCGGAGTTTCTTCGGGAATATTATTTCCCCACGGTAAAAATGATCAATGAGCCCCTGGTGAACTCAGGTATCCGGCTGATTCATCACTGTGATGGGGATGTCCGGCCCCTGGTGCAGGATTTCCTTCACTGCGGATTCAGCGGACTTCAGGGGTTTCAGTATGAATGTAATGTTAATCCCTTTGAACTGAAAAAACTCCGCAGCAATATGGGAGAAGAGCTGCTGTTTTTCGCAGGACTGAGTGTAACCTATACACTCCCCTTTGGAACCAGGGAGGATGTGCGGAATGAGGTGGAGTATCTGGTAGATTATACCGATGGCGGTAGGAGCATGTTTATGTTTACCAGCAATGTCACGGGAGTGGAAGTTCCGACTGCTAACATCCAGGCAGCTTACCGGTATCTAGGTGATTTCAATCCAAAAAAACCGCATAAGCCAGAATGGCGGGAATGGCCGTGGAAGGCGACACACCCCTAATTTATATGGTTAAAAAAACGATTATCGGCTCGGGTCTGTGCTGTATTCATGAATCACAGTTATTAAGGACAGGTTTACCCTAAGCCTGTATTAGATTTCTTTTTCCGCTACTTATTTGAATTGAACTCCGGCAGTTTTCCCTGATGAATAATGTCGGTTAGTCTTTTATGCCAATTTATATCGTTCCACATCCCCCGGAATTGAGGTGCGCAGAAGTTGCTGGTTGCAATACTTATCCATCTTCCGGTCCTGGAGGCTTCAATGGTTCCAAATTCACAAAGCTCCTTAACCCAATTCCAATTTAAACCCGGCCAGTCTTTGTAATCAACAACCCCCCAGCATTCTGTGGTTATCAGTGGTTTACCTGACTGTTCAGACCAGGAGCTGATTTTTTGTATTGCATTACCCAGAACTTTTTTCCAGTACTCCGGATTCAATCGATATATTTTCTCGCCTTTCTCAACAAGATTCTCATATCCGATACTGTCAAATCTTTCATAGTTATATCCGACCAAGTTATAGAATTCACTGCTTTGAGCCATCCAGATATGCGGCTCAAAAAGATCCAGGAAGGTAGTGTCCTGCTGGAAAAGAGTGTCGTATTCGTCGCATACCGAAAAGCAATAATCCAGGTCGGGGAAGTGTCTTCTTACATGTTCAATGGAACTTTTCATCCATTCTGTACCCTCTTCAGATTTACGAAAAATTCTATCCTTGCCTAACGCAGCCGGCAGAAAAGGAGTCCAGCAGGAAATACTGAATTCATTACAAAGATCAACATAGAATATGGTATCTAATAGTCCTGCCTTGGAAATTATATTCAAAGTATCCACCCAAATTTGACCATGCTGCTGTGGATTTTTTATATTCATTCGGGTATTTTCATTATCTTCTCTAAACCAGGTGGAGAGGGCTACAAGAATTCCCCTGTCTCTGCAGAGAGAAAGAAACTCTAATAGGTTGTTTTTAATATTAACACGAATTTTGGCAGGACTTCCCCAATCCTGCTGATTCCACACAGGCAGCAAGACCCATTCACTGTCGGGAGCGGCGGAAAGCAGGTGCGGATAGGCTTCTATTCGGATCGCATCATATCCTCTATCCTTCAGTTCATCCAGGCATTGAATCCAATCTTCAAAGCCTGCTCCAGGCCATCTCCTTTCCAGCCAGGAAAAATCCCACATGGTTATAGCCAGAGGCTGCTGTAATTTTTTTTTCATACTGTTTTTCCTTTTGACATTAAAAAGTCTGTATTTATTCTAGGTATTACATAGTGTTCCGACTATTGGTGATCATATTAATATAATTTCTTATGTTTATGTAATTTACCTCGATTTATCTATATTCTACGCATTCAATCGCTGTATTTAATGCTGACATAAAAAATTATTACCATTTTATCACCAATAGTCGGAACACTAATTAAGTATTGAAGTGAATGCTTCTTAATACAAAGTCTGGTCTCATTTGTTTAAAAACAAACAACCCCGGTAACATTGCTGCCTTATCCGGGGTGCTCATTCAAATAAACTGAATCGGCCGTACAAACTATTTATTGGTTATAAATCATCTTATGACGCAGATAGAAAAAGTGGGGACCGTGGGTATGGATACTCAGCATTTCAGTATGGGGATGGTTTTTTGATGTGAAGGATTCACCTCGCATTCCCAGGGATAATGCTTTTCCACCAACGTAAACACAGGAATAATTAAGAAACATTTCGTCCAGCATTCCAAGCTGCATCAGATGGTGGGTATAGGTTGGTCCTTCTATAAGGATCTTGTTTATGCCCATTTTTTTTAGAATCTTCATAGTAACCCCGGCATCGGGCATGGATCCTTCTCCTGTTATTATAACCGGCATGCCCTTCCTTTTCTCCGGAGCCGGAACCTTTTCGGGATCCTCAACCACAAAATATTCTGCCCTGCATTTGGATTTGATCCTGTCCATTCCATTGGGGGATGTGGTGACCATCACCGGAAGAAGCGGGTGGTTGTTCAGGGCCGGGTGGTTAAATCCTATTTCCGAACCGTCAAGGGAGGTTATGATTCCCCAGGGGACTGGGTGTAGCCCTGCTGCAAGTCTGGCATCCTCTAGATCCTGGTCAAACAGGCCTCCACTCCCCTCAAAATCTACTCCGAACATTTTTGCGGTTTCTGATTTTTCTTTCACATCGGCGGGTCCGCCGCAGCCCATGGAACCGTCGCTTACCATGCGCAGCATATTAAGAAGCCAGAAATCCGCAGCACCGCCGTCGGGATCCATTTTATTCAGCTGAGCAATCAGAGGTCCTTCCGGGTCGTCTTCGAAGGCGATTTTGCCATCTACACTGAGCACCATGGAGGCAAACAGATAAGGGCGGTCCTTGGGCAGCTCCGGGAAATTCAGAGGGCCGTACACCTGTTCTGTTTTCTCACAGCTTATATTTTCCGTGGGAAAGGATGTAAGTGAGGGACTTTCAAAAATACGGGTTAGTTTTATTTTCTCTGTATCATAGGGTATCTTTGGAAATGGTGTTCTTTCATATTTATGCATTTGATATCTCCTTTTAGTACGGTTTATTAAAGTTTAATGGTTTCTCTCACACAGTAATAATCATTTCCTTCATGCATGGCTTCCAGGGAGAAACTTCCTTCTCCCATAAAATCGTTAAACTCTCTATCTACTCTCTCGAGGGTTTTATGATCAATAGCTGACCACTTCTCCAGACTTTCCCAGTAGATTACCGTTGTGATCTCTCCAGGTTTTTTCTTGTTGATCCAGACATCTTTGGAGATGAACCCATCTTCTTTGGAAAGTGCAATTGTCCATATGTCATGGTCGGCCTTTAAAAAACGTTCCTGTAAATCCGGGTTCATAGTAAATCTGAGTATCTCCACCGCCAGACCATTGTTGTAGTTTTTTTCTTCCAGCATTTATTCAAAACTCCTTTTGTTTTATCATACCCGGCAGAACATGACTGTTGCTGAGTATCCGCCGGGGGGTGAACTAATAATAAAAATAAAGTTCGAACCTAATTTGTGAGATGACTCTAAATAACACTCTGTTTATTTCTAAAGTCCGAACTATTAATGTCTAACCTTTAAGAGCTCCATCCATCATTGCACGGAAAAAGGATTTGCGGGCAATAACAAAGGTAATAATTACCGGCAGCATTATCATAATGCAGGCGGCATTCACAATATGATAGGCAATTTCGTATTGGGATTGAAAATCGTAAAGACCAACGGTTGCAGTCCTGGCACTGTTGGCTGTAAGCAGAATAACTGCTGCCAGAAATTCATTCCAGCAGTAGACAAAGTTCAGCAGAAATCCAGAGACCAGTCCCGGCATGGACAGAGGTATGACCACATGCCACATGGACATCAGGGGGGTACAGCCGTCTATCCGGGCAGCTTCTTCCATACCGCGGGGGATAGCATCGAAAAATGCTTTTATAATCCAGATTGTGAATGGAATACCACCTGCAGTATAGATAAGGATCAGTATAAAGTGGGTATTCATCAGCTTCAGCACACTTCCGATCCGGTATATTGCTACCAGGTTGGTCAGACCGGGAATCATCATAAGCCCCAGTATCCCCATCTGAAGAGTCTTGGACCAGCGGTACTGGTATCGGGAAAATGAATATGCCGCCAGAGCTGCCAAAGGCATTGTAAGAAGAGCCGACAGCACTGCATTGATTGCAGTATTGGGCAGATAGATCTTGAACATATCACTGTTAAGAACAGCTTTATACCCTTCCAGAGACCATTTTTTAGGAAAAAATGTAGGTGGGATTGTAAGAACAGTACTCTGGGTTTTGAAGGAGGTCATTAGGCCGTAAAGCACTGGATAGATCATCAAAAAGCATATCAGAATAAGAAGTATATTCACAATAATATTTCTTCTGATGCGCTGTTGCTTTATATTTTTCATTTTGTTCATGGTTAATTCTTCTCCTTCAGAACACGGAAGTACAAAATGGCAAGAGCCATATTTATGAAAAACATAAACACTGCTATGGCAGATGCTGTACCGAAGTCTCCATATTTCCAGGCTTCTCTGTAAAGCAGAACGGAGGTTGTGGTTGTGGCGTTTCCCGGACCGCCGTTGGTAGTTGCCAGAATCAGTCCCAGAGAGTTAATACCGCCGATGGAGGTCAATAATGTGATGACAAGAATTGTAGGTTTTATAATGGGAATAGTGAAGTTCCAGAAAAACCGGAAATTAGAGGTTCCATCCATGGCAGCAGCTTCCTTGATTTCACTCGAAACTGTCTGTAGAGCCCCGAGAAGCACAATGGTCGTAAAAGCCAGGTTCCTCCAGGTAGAGGAAAGGATCATAATAAGCATCGCTCCGACGTTGTTAGACAGCAGAGTGACCCTGTTAATCAGTGGATTCAGGAGAACCTGAACCAAACCGTAATCCTGCTGAAACATCCAGCGCCATACAGTCCCGCTAACCACATCCGAAAGCACCCAGGGGATGAATAAAATTGTCAAATAAACCGGTGTCAGAAAAACCCTCTGGTTAAGTAGTAGAGCCACGCACATGGCCAGGACCAGGGTTAAAAGCAGATATCCCCCGGAATAAATAAATGTTTTTCCAAGTGAATTAATAAAATCACCGGAATTTAAAAGCCGTATATAATTCGCCAATCCTATCCAATTCAGATTTCCTGCTTTCAACTTATTAAAGGACATATAAATGGAGTAGAGTGTGGGATAAATCTGTGCCAGCACCAGAACGGTGATAGCTGGAAGTAAAAGTCCGTACGGGAAGATTTTTTCCTGATTAATACCCAGTGATTTCTGGAGCCGCTTGGTTGCCATGCTTTTCTCCCCTTGTTTGCTTATTATTCAGTAGTATACAAGAAAGGTGACACCCTCATGGAGGGTGTCACCTTGTAAATTAGTTTAGATTAAAGCTCGGAGTTCAGTTCATCCTGGGCTTTTAAAAGTTCGGTCATAATGTCCAGGTTGGGTTTCTGGATCAGGGTGATGACTACATCGCCGAATTTCTGGAAGAATTTCCTATTTGCGTTAAAAGGAACAAGCTTACCTGTTCTGTTGATTGATGCATTGACCTCGGTCCAATAGCTTGAGGATGCAAACCGGGGATCTTCCATGGCACCCTGAACAGTTGGGAGTCCGCCGTATGAAACTGCATAATCGGCTGCATTCGTGGGGTCCATCATGAAGTTCATAAAGGCCTTTGCTCCTTCAACGTTTTTGGAACCGGTGGGAATTCCGAATCCTCCGAACCCACTGACAAAGCTGTATGATTTTCCGCCGGGAACAGAGATTGGATCTGCGATCCCCATATCTCCGGAATTCAGGGCATCCTGAACGGATTGAGCGCCGTTGTCAAATACCTTTCCATCAGGTGATGTCAGGGGATTCAGGTATACATAGGACCAGGACCCGGCCACAAAAGCGCCGGCATTACCATCTTTAAAGGGAGTCTCGAAGTCAAAACCGGCTCCCAGGGCAACTTCCGGGGCATAGCGGTTGGCAAACAGGGTTCGGAGGTACTCAATGGCTTTGACAGTTCCCGGAGTGGCAAATACAGATTTTCCGTCCTTATCAGTGTAGGTACTCCCGAAGGTTTCCACCAGCTGGAAGTAGAACATGAAGGTCCCGGTTGATTCCGAACCCTTGAAAGTAATGGCAAACTTGCCGTCCTTGGCCAGGCGGGCACCGGCTTTCAGGATGTCTTCTGTGGTTTTGGGAGGTCCGTCTGGATAAGCCGCTGTCCAGTAGTAGAGCATATGGCCACCTAAAAGGTTGGGAATGGCATAGATTTTTCCATCGCGGGCGGTGACTCCTGCCAGGGCTACCGGGCTGATATCCTTGTACCATGAGGCGGTTTTTACAAAGTCGGTTATGTCCATCAAAGTGCCGTTGTCTGCAAAGAAATCAATATCCGAGTCTACATAGGAGATATCAGGAACATCTCCTCCGGACTGAACTGCCAGGTTGACCTTGCTGACGATCTGATCATAGGGAACAAACGTGTTCTTCAGGATCATGTTATTCTCAGTTTTGAGTTTCGCAACTGTGGCCGCCATCCACTGATCCTGGGTGTTCTGGGGGTTTGTATCGTTAAACTTTGTCCAGATATTCACTGTAACCGGTCCACCATCTGTAGAGTTGGTGGCTTCCTTATCGCCGCCAGCCCAGGCTCCTAATGCAACACACATTAGACACAGGACTCCAATAAGCCTTTTAATTCCTGATTGATTCATTTTTTCCTCCGATTGTTTTAAAGTTGGGTTAAGTTCTTGCGAACATATATTCGCGCGAACATGTTGGTTTATTATCAATTGACTATGCTAATCTGTCAAGTTATTTTTTTCTAACAAGATTCAGTTAATAAAACCTAAACTGAGCGATTCTTAGCCCTTTATAAAAATACCTCCATGTGGTGTAATGAGTTAACTACAACAACAAAA
>JAEINK010000006.1 GCA_016342585.1 Spirochaetales bacterium | reverse complement strand
AACACGGAAGTTAAGCCCCTCAGCGCCGATGGTACTGCTACGGTGGGAGAGTAGGTCGTTGCCAGATTTTTTTATTTTCTTTTTCACTTTCACGCAAGTGTTTTAAGAGGCAATAGATGAGCCCTCAAATCTTTAACCGGATTTGAGGGCATTTTTTTTATATTATGAAGCAAAAGGTCGTTTCCCAAGGTATGTATGGGTTTGGGAACTTACAATTCCCGTACAATAAATTAGCGCCAAAGGGGAAATGCATTTCTTAGTTCACCCCCAAGACAGGGAATTCCGCCCAGCATCTAATCTCAAGTTATCCTGACCGGATACCATGCGGCCAGTCTCCTCATCCCAAGGCAGCCAAGCTGTCAATTTCGAGGAAACGAGTCGCACGATTTTCAAAAAATCCATACTATAAAGCGAGTTCCAGTGTGAATTTAGGAATTCCTTCCAGCTCCCAGTTGGCTGAATCTTACCTTGCTTTCGAAACGTCTGGAGAATCTTGTTCCGGTAGTATGGTAAACATTGGTATCCAATTTCTTCAGTTCATCAGAGATTCTTCTGCATCCCCATAAGCGATTTTCAGTTTTATTTCTAATATCAGTTTCTTTATCTTAGTTGTGATTGGTTTACGACCTCTTTTCTTATCTTTGAAAGACCATCTTTTCTGGATGATATTGCGCTGCCAACGGAGTAGAGTTTCCGGTTTTACTATTGATAAATGAGAAATAGCTTTCATCGATATATACCTGATCAGTGAGAACCAAAATCTGTCTCTATAGTTAGGAGTCACTCTCTTCCCTGATAAATTGAGGTGTCGCTTGAGTATCTTGTTTTCTTTTTTCAGCAGGAGTAGGATGAAGATAATATACTTCCTCTTTTTAAAAAGGACTGAAAAGGTTGTGAACAGGAGCTTTGCTACAAAGTTGAACATAGCAGGATTATCTAATTTTGGAAATTTATGGTCAATTCCGGTGCGGATGAAATTGGCTACACCACGGCTTTTTATATTGACAGGCAAATCAGCGTAATAAGCTATATTACACACGACTTTTCATTATATAAAAGATCTCGGATAATCAGTTGCACCATGGATAATCCGATAGATATAAACAGTTTTTTCTATCAGTTTATATATACATATATAATCATCACAAACCAATTTTCGAAAACCTTGTCGATTAAGCAGGGGATCTGGATGCTCTGATCCGGCAAGAGGCTGATCTTCCAGGATCTGTATCGTTTCTAATAGTTTATCTGTAATTTTTGAAGCCGATTGTGATCCCACCATTTTGTAATGAAAATGAGCGATTCTTTCCATATCCCGGAAGGCTGGTGAGAGTATCTCAATTGTGAACTTATTCACCGGAATAAATCTCTTTTATACGATTTTGAACCTCTTCCAATTTGTATGTCTTCTCTCCTGAAATACGAGAGAGTTCCGCTTCCAGAATAGATTCTCTGTGTCTGAGAACTTTCTCTCTTTCCTCATATGCTTCAATGCTCATCACCACAAGATCTCCTTCTCCATTTTTGGTGATGAATATCGGTTCTTGAGACTGATGTGCCATTGATGAAATGCTACTATAATCATTTCTCAGTGTAGTTGATGGTTTTATAGTCATATTAAAACTCCATATATAATGTGATATAAATATCGACATTCTATCATTATTATATCACCTTATTCTCTGGAGTAAAAGTGTTGATAATTTATTCAACATAATCCAATTTACAAGACTTACTAAAAACTTACTTTTTTCATGCTATAAACAGCAGTTCTCGCTTGATAAGTCCGGATAACAGCCGATCATCAATCCGGTGTGCTTGAGGGGCTAGTGGGCATTAGCCCGTGGAGGTTCAAGTCCTCTATGCCGCATAGAATAAATATATATGATGTATGGCTTTAGAAGTCTAACAGCTGACCGAAAAACGGAAGCCGTTGTTCTAATTTCCAAAAGTCACACAAAAAGTAACATTTTGCTGTGGTTCAAAAGGAGATTTGCAATGCGTAGTCCGTTTTCATTGTTTATAAAGCATCAGAAAAACAAAGATGTTTGGTATGTCCGTTTTTACAATCCCAATACACAAACCTATTCAGTAACCCGATCTACCGGTGTAGTCTGTACAGGAAAGAAGGGGAGTTTGACATTCTTTTCATTGAAATATCTTTTATACCTATGATTCTCCTGCCAGATGAGGGCAATTTTCGGAATAATCGACTTCCTGTTAATGATGTAGAAGAGGGCGAACTCAAGAAGATGAAACAAGAATTTTAGTAATAGCATACTAATAGAATCGGCATCTTCTTGAGTTCGGGCTTGGAGCGGGGGGAAGGCTTTCCCCTGTACCCCTGTTTTCAGCTTCTTTCGGCATTGATTATATGAAGGATATAAGTGAATAATAGAAATATGAAGAGATTCAGGCTTTTCGGTTCAACTGAGATGGAATTAGGAGAAAGAATTACCATAATAATGTATCTGGTCACAGGGATTGTTGTCTGTTTAACCGGAACACTGAATGTGATCCTCGATTACAGTCCATTGCTGATATTCGGTTCGTATATAATTGGGCTGATTTGTTTTATATTGTATATAGTTCAATTGTTTGGGCATCTCCACCGATTTTCCAGATGGTTCATGGTGGTCTTTTTTATATTAATTGTTGCTCCATTTTTCTGGATAATTGATGGAGGAACAAATGGAGGATTTCAGTACTTCCTTCCAACATATATAGTGGCAGCATCCATATTATTGAGAAAATATGGGGCAAAGATCGTTTTTATAACGGTATTATTAAACTGTATAATAATAGGGGTAATGATTTTTATTGAATATCGTCATCCTGAAATTATTAAAATCAACCCGATCCGGGGTGAACGAATGTTCGATTTAGGATTTTCATTGTGGTTAGCCGGTTTTTGTGCTTTTTTGATGATAATGGCAGTCTTGAAATCGTATGAAGAAGAGAGAAAAAAAGTTGAAAGATTAACTATTATTGATGATTTAACACAGGCCTATAATAGGAGATATGCTAATACTGAAATCCAGGAAGAAATAAACAGGGTGGAGAGATATGAAATTTCAGGGTTTTCCATAATATTACTGGATTTAGACAGGTTTAAACAGGTAAATGATGTCTATGGACATGATATCGGTGACCAGGTTCTTATTATCATCTCTGATATTATAAGAAGGGGGTTAAGGCTGTCAGACAAATTTATAAGGTGGGGTGGGGAGGAGTTTATTATTTTCCTGGCCCAGACAGATTTGGACGGCGCTGAGCTTCTTGCCAATAGATTCCGTAAAGAAGTAGAAGAAACAATGATGGCGGATGGTTTATTTGTCACATTTTCTGCTGGGATTTCACATTATCAAGCTGGTGATAATATGGATTCGGTGATTAAAAGGGCTGATATTGGATTATTTCAATCCAAAAAACATGGAAGGAATCAGGTTGTGATCGTTGATTAACTCTCCTTATGCAGAAACTATGGGTTTATCATCGTATTCCACAAAGGAACGCCAAGAAACTTCGCAAGTCCTTCGGCATCTTCCTCCATTTTATGCCGATTGCAATGATCCAGTAAAATCTGTCTTCTGCCGTCGTTCAATACCAGATTCAATTCATAACACTTATAGGATCTGAAATAGGGCCTGATAGACTGGTAAAGGAGCTGGAGTGCATATATGTCTTGAGTTTTTATAATTAATTTTGTTTTATTAATGGCTTCCTTACTTTCCGGAGTAAGATTGCCTTTCCAGAAATAACCAAGACGAGTATCAAATACAAAAGGTTTACTTAGCTTTTTATGGTATAGATATGCTGTTCCAAATCCTGTCAGGGGTAAAAATCCGAGAAACATAACTGTTAATACCAGGTTGAAATCAAAGAACAAATAGAGAAAGAACAAAAAAAGACCCAGAAGTGTTAGAAATACAGGGAGCCTGATTATATACTTATAGAGCTGTTTCGTTATTTTAAACTCGAAGCGGGTTTCATCGGACTGGAACCCCTCGTAATCCTGGAATTTGTGGCCTCCCCAGCTAATTGTGGTCCATTCTGTCTTTTCCACCAGAGGGTCATCGAATTTCAGCATCATTTTATTTTTCAGCTTTTCTGTCATATTTTCTTTCATATAATTCCTTTACCCTAACTATAATAATTTTCACAATCAACTGCCACCATTATATAATAATAAAACTTGTTTTTGGTTGATATATACATTATTCTTTTTATATCAACTTTTGAATGCTAAGGAGAATAGTGATGAAAGAAGAAAAATGTACCAGCGATCATAGCAATCATGTCTGTCAGCTTATTGCGGGTAATAACAAGGATATTGATAAAATTATTGGTCTGGTTGAAAACCCCAAGTTCATATGTTTTAACTGTGCCAGGGTGGCCGAGCGAAAGGAAAATCTTTGTAATCCCATGCCTATCGATAATTAGGTCGAAATTCCTGCTCAGGCCCCTTTTTAAGGTTTTCACAGTGAATCAACGTTAAAAAATTGGGCCTGAGGTGTTTTTTTAATTGATCTGCGGTTTAAATCTTCGCATTCATAAAGATTTTAAAAAAATCCAGTTCCTTTATATAAATACACATTTTGGTTTTGAAACTGATTTTATTTCCATTAGAATATATTTATATGGGGTCAGAGAATGATTGAAAAACAAACCTATGAGGAATTGGAAGAAGAAACTTCTAATCTTAATAGAATATTGGCAGAGAGTATCAAACAGGAAAAGATTTTAAACTCGGTATTTGAAGAGGATGAAGAGGTTAGATTCGAGGATTTATTCAAAATTGAAGACATCCAAAAAATACAGGATGAATTCGCCAAAGCTACCGGAATTGCCTCAATTATCACGAGACCAGATGGACGGCACATTACAAAACCCAGTAACTTTTGTCGATTATGCAATGATATTATCCGTAAAACAGAGAAGGGTGTTGCAGACTGTTTGAGATCGGATGCGTTGATAGGCCGTTACCATCCGGATGGACCCATTATCCAGGAGTGTTTAGGCTGTGGTCTTTGGGATGCAGGGACCGGCATCTCTGTGGGGGGGCATCATATAGCTAACTGGTTGATCGGGCAGATTCGGGATGAAACACAAACCGAAGAAAGCATAAGACAATATGCCGAATCCATAGGGGTAAATGAAGAGATCGCCATAGAGGCCTTCCACGAAGTCCCCGTCATGTCCCTTGAAAAATTTAATGAAATTTCAAACCTTCTTTTCACTTTCTCTAATCAACTCGCTAAAATCGCCTACCAGAATTTAAAACAAAACCGCCTGATTAAAGAGATGAGGGCTACGGAAAGAATTCTGCTGGCACGGGAACAGGAGATTAACAGTATATTCCGGGCCACGCCGGCCGGTATGGGGGTCGTGAGTGATAGAGTTCTTCAGAAAATGAATGAACGTTTATGTGAAATGGTAGGGTATTCCCGGGATGAGCTTATAGGACAAAATGCAAGATTTTTATATTTGAATGATGATGAATATACCTATGTCGGAGAAGAGAAGTACAGGCAGATAAGAGACCAGGGTACAGGCACCGTTGAAACAAAGTTTCTCTGTAAAAATGGCAGGATCAAAAATATTTTACTTAGTTCGACCCCTCTTGATTTAAATGATTTATCCAAAGGGGTTACTTTTACGGCATTGGATATAACCTCTCTGAAATTAAAAGAGTCTGAATTATTGGAAAGTGAAAGGAAATATCGTTCCATCATGGAAGCCATGGAGGAACCAATCTATATCTGTTCTTCTGATTATATGGTGGAATTTGCGAATCCGGCCATGCTGGAAAGGTGCGGTCGGGATGTTGTTGGGGAAGCCTGTTATAAAGCAATCCATGGTCTTGATTCTAAATGCCCATGGTGTATCCTGGAGAATGGAAATGGGGTGAAAAAGAAGGAAGTGCTCAGCCCCCAGGATAATAGAATGTACCATATTTCTACTTCACCCATTATCCATGGGGATGAATCAACATCAACTTTGATGATCCTCCGGGATATTACTGAGTTTTCGAAGATGCAGAGTAACCTTAAGCAAGCCCAGAAAATGGAATCTATTGGTACCCTTGCCGGGGGGATAGCTCATGATTTTAATAATATTCTCTCCCCCATATTTGGGTATGTTGAATTAACCAGGGATAGGCTTCCAGAAGAGAGTCGAGAATATGGGCAGCTGGGAGAAGTCTTAAAAGCGGCTGAGCGGGCGCGTGAGCTTGTCAAGCAGATTTTGACATTCAGCAGAGAGTCAGAACATGTACTAAAACCTTTGCAAAGTCAGATTATTATCAAAGAGGCGTTAAAGCTTCTCAGGGCGTCTATACCAACAATCATTGAAATTAAACAAAGGATTAACCCTCATTGCCGGATGATAATGGCAGACCCTGTCCATATCCATCAAATCATTATGAATCTTTGTACCAACGCTTTCCATGCCATGGAGGAGGGGGGCGGGACTTTGGATGTCAATTTAGATGAGATTGAAATAACTGATGAGGCATCTGAGGCTTTGCTCATAACGCCAGGGGAGTATGTATGCTTAACAGTAAGTGATACTGGCACGGGTATGAGTCAGGAGGTAATAGAGCGGATGTTTGAACCCTATTTCACAACTAAAGATGAGAACAAAGGCACAGGTCTTGGGCTTTCAATTATATATGGAATTGTTAAGGATTATGGCGGGCATATAAATGTTGCCAGCCAACCGGGTAAAGGCTCAGAATTCAATATCTTTCTTCCTGTGTTTCATGAAAAGGAGGCTCCTCAAAAAATTAAAGAAAACGCATTAACCGAAAAGGGAAATGAGAGGATCCTCCTGATTGATGATGAAGAGTCAATAGTAGAGATGGTAACAGAGATGCTGGGGCGGTTCGGTTATCAGGTTACATCACGTATAAACTCTATTCATGCCTTAGAGTTATTCCGGAGTAAACCAAATGATTTTGACCTCGTGATAACTGATATGATGATGCCCCATATGACGGGGGAACAATTGGCTGAAGAGATGATCAAAATCCGGGGGAATATTCCCATCATCATATGTACAGGTTTCAGTGAAACTATTACAAAAGAGAAAGCTGAATATAATGGTGTAAAGGGATTCTTAATGAAGCCTGTTTCGATGAAAGAGCTTTCCGGGAAAGTGCGGGAAGTTCTTGAAGAGAATAAAATTGAATCAGAAGATTAGCTCCCCATTGAGTGCTGTTAAAACTTTTCCTATGATTTATACTCTATGAATGTACTTACTTCACTCCTGCCATACGCCGCTGTTTTAATCGGTCTGGTTCTTTTTCAAAATGCCTGGATAGCTCTGGGGTTATATCATCTGGGTATTATAGTTTTTCTGGCTCTTCGCCGGCCTTCTGGAATCCCCGGAAAGATGAGAAGGGGGTATTTTCTTCCTCTGCTGATTCCCGGGATCGTCCTTTGTGCCTTAGCCGCACCGGTTATGTTTCTTTTGTGGTCTTATCTTAGCCGCCCGGGGATCTCTTTGTCCGCATGGCTGCCGGCCTATGGGCTTCAGGGGATGGGGTGGATCCTTTTTATCCCCTATTTTTCCCTGATTCATCCCCTCCTGGAAGAGGTTTACTGGCGGACTTTAACCGGATTCGATCCGTATAAACGATTACACTGGAAGGATATGGTTTTTGCGGGGTATCATATGATAGTCCTTTTTTCCATTATACGGCTTCCATGGCTGTTGCTGTTTTTCTTAATCCTTACCGTTGCCTCCGCTTTCTGGCGATGGGCGGCTCAGAAATATAAAGGGTATGGCTTAACTCTTTTAACCCATGCCGTGGCCGATGCATCGGTCCTGGGAGGGACCCTGCTCCTCCTTCATTTCAACAGGTGAACCTAGTAAGATTCATTCTAAGGTTGACAAGAGCGGGACAAATTAGCAACATGATGATCGATGACAGCCCGGATATACTCTCTTGATGAGTTCAAATTAATCCCCTGGCCAGAGGACGCCTCCTCTGTACAAAACTGGTTTATGCCCTTCTCGGAAAACCCCATACAGGAGTTAATCCGGAATGTTCAGGCAGATATTTTTTTTATACACAGTGGAAATGTTTTCCTGCCTTTGACCCTCGGTCACAGAGCTGAATCCAATTCTTATATATGTTCTCCTAAAAGTCATTATATTACCTATGCCCTGGAAGAGGCTGAGAAGCTATCCCCCCGTCCTTTGGGTTCATTTATGAAAGGGGTAATCCGCCTCCTGGGGGCTTTTCTTGATCGAGGCTCTTTTGAACCGGCGGTTTATGTAAACAACTGGCTGCTTTCAACCAATTTATATTCGGAGCTGAAGGAGAAAGAGATCACCACTATCCATAAACTTTTACTGAACCGGTTCGATACCTTTCCCATTGCCTTTCGCTCGGTGGATGGTTCGGCAAATCCTCTTCTCCTGAACAGCTTAGCAAAACTCGGTTATGAACCAGTGTTCAGCCGCTATGTGTGGTACCAGGAGCCGGACAGCGATAAGGTCAGACGAAAGAGGAGTTTTAAGCTTGATAAACAAATCTTTGACAAATCCGGCTATACACTGATCTCATCAGAGGATTTCAGAACCGAAGATTATTTAAGGGCGGAGGTCCTTTATAATCAGCTGTATCTGGATAAATACTCCCCTTTAAACCCCCAGTTCACAGGTCTGTATATGGAAAAACAATGCCTCTCCGGAGCCCTTCAGTTAAGGGGACTGGTAAGAGAGGGGCGTATGGATGGGGTTTTCGGTTTTTATGTCCGGCATGGCTATGGTACCTGCCCCATCTTTGGGTATGATATCGGGCTGCCGAAAACAACAGGATTGTACCGGGCTTTAAGTTACTGCTGGGTAGAGGAGGCAAGCCGCCTGGGAGTGAAGATTCATGCCAGTTCCGGTGCGGGCGCCTTTAAAAAACACAGAGGGGCTGAACCGGCCCTGGAATACAATATGGTCTATACCCGGCATCTCCCCCGCGCCATTCAGCGTCGATGGCATCTCCTTAAAGTCCTGACCGATCGAATTGCCGTGCCGTTGATTGCCCGGCAGGAGCTGTGAATGGGGCTGTCACAGCGGATCATGGTGACCGGCGGGCGTGCCCCGGCAACACTCGACCTGGTTAGAGTTCTCTCGGCAGGCGGGCATAAGGTGTGGCTTGCCGAAACTATGGGGGGAACCATTACCAGCTTCTCCAACCGGCTTCAGGGGAGTATAAGGCTTACATCTCCACTCCTGGATTTTGAGGCTTTTGCCGGTGATTTGGAGAGGGCTCTTATTATACATAAGATAGATCTGCTTCTCCCGACCTGTGAAGAGGTATTCTGGATCGGGCGTGCCCACCAGCGGCTTTCCGGGACCTGCCTGATATTTACACCACCCCTTACGAAGCTGCGTCAGGTTCACAGTAAATACGAGATTTCAAAACTGGCGGAATCAGCAGGTCTTATATCACCTGTGACCCATCTTATTTCCGGTAAGGACGAGTTGAAATCATATTTTGATTCGGATCAAAAATGGGTTCTAAAGCCCGAGTTTTCACGTTTTGGTTCCCGGGTCCTGATAAAACCTTCTTTCTCGCAGGCCGTGAAGGAGTTTGAATATTTAAATCGAAACTGGGTCCTCCAGCAATTTATTCGGGGGGACGAATATGCTGTCTGGAGCGTTTTTCAGAAGGGGAACATGGTGGCATTTTGCTCTTATCCCATTGTCCATAAGGCGGGCATCGGGTCCGCCATCTGGTTTACCCCGCGGGATGTCCCCGGCTTGCAGGAGGCTGTTCGACAGATGGGAGGGTATTCCGATTGGACTGGTCAGCTGGCCTTTGATTTTATTGTCCCGGAAGGGGGCACCCCTGTTCTCATTGAATGTAACCCCCGGTTAACCAGCGGGATCCACCTTTTCCGGGACCAGCCGGGACTTTCGGCCGCCATTACCTGTGAGAGTGAGGGTTTGGTTCTTCCCACACCGGGGAAAACCATGCAGTTGACTTTTCCCATGTGGAGCCACGGTCTACCCCGGGCCCTGGCCCGAAAAAGCCTGATCCCCTGGTGGCATGATTTAAAATCCGCCCGTGATATATTATGGTATCCCGGAGATTTCAAACCTTTTTTTATGCAGGGATATTGCCTTACCCGGATGAAACTTCGTGCTGTGGCTCGCGGGGTCTCACTGTTAGACGCCACTACGGCGGATATTGAGTGGAATGGTTCCTGAAAATCTATTAATCTGTTTGTGAATAGGGAGAATCGACAATGGATAAGATCTGTATAACCGGAGCCACCGGATTTCTGGGGGGATATCTGGTAAGGTTATTCTCCGAAAAGGGGTATTCGGTAGTTGCTTTTGGACGGAATGCGGAAAAAGGCCAGGCGCTTCTATCGAAAGGTATTCGCTTTGTTCAGGGCCATCTTGAAATCGAAGCCGATGTGGACCGGGCTGTGGAGGGGTGTCACTCGGTGGTTCACGCCGGCGCCCTCTCTTCGGTGTGGGGGCCTTACGATGCTTTTTACAAGGCCAATGTGAAGGGTACGGAAAATGTATTGAACGCCTGCCACCGAAAGGGAGTCTCACGGCTGGTTTTTATATCTTCACCGAGTATCTATACGGGTCCTTCCGACAGGTTGAATATAAAAGAGGCCGATGTGGATACCGCAAATGACCTTAATTTTTATATACAGACCAAGATCCTGGCCGAGGCGGCGGTGACCGGCTGGCAGAAAGGAAGTTTTGAAAAGGTGATTATTCGCCCGCGCGGTCTTTTTGGCATCGGTGATGCCTCGGTGATACCCCGGCTGATGCGTGCCAACGAGAAATTTGGTCTGCCCCTGTTTAATGGCGGGCAGAACCTGGTTGATATTACCTATGTTGAAAATGTGGCCCACAGTATCTGGCTTGCAGTGACAAAACCGGGGATTGACGGTGGGATCTATAATATATCCAATGATGAACCCATGGCTTTTAAAGAGATCCTGGAGCTGTTCCTGAGCAGCATAGGCAGTAAACCCAGGTTTATAAATATGAAATTCAAGGGGCTTTTCAGGTTCATATCTCTGGTAGAGGCTGTTTTTAAGGCTTTGCATATTAAAAGGGAGCCCCTGTTTACCCGATACACCCTGATGACTCTTGGGTACAGTCAGACTTTATCTATTGAAAAAGCAAAAGAGGAACTCGGATATAAACCATTATATTCTATAAAAGAGGGGATCGCCATTTATGCCGCATGGTACCGGGAAAATCATACGAAACATTAAATTCTATAACTGCGGATTCTGTACCAATAACCTCAGCCATATGTTTAAAGGCCATTCCTCTCAGAAGGTCGATTTTCAGGCCCGGGTTATGTTGATAGAACACCCCGTCCATGGTTTGATTCTTATCGATACGGGGTACAGCCATCGAGTCCGGCAGAACGGGTTGGTATCCTGGCTCTATAACAGGCTGAATCCAATTACCTTTAATCCTGAAGATGCCATACGCTCTCAATTGGTCCGGGATAAAATAGAGCCGGATTCAGTTCACACGATTATACTCACCCACTTACACCCGGATCATATCGGCGGTGTCTATGATTTCCCCCATACAAAGCTTGTCATGAGTGTAGAGAGTGAAGGATTGATCAAAAAATCAGGGTTGCGGGATATGATCTTCAAGAATCAGATTGGCCCGGATGTTCAGGAGCGCATTACAGCCTATACCCTTGAAAACAAAACACCACTGACCGGGTTTTCAGGGGAAGATCTCTATGGCGATGGATCTGTATGGTTAATTGGACTTCCCGGTCATGCTCATGGGCAATTGGGGGTTTATCTACCCGAGGTGCAGTTGTTTTATATCGGGGATGCCGTCTGGGATTTGAATTATCTTATAAAGGATATGAGATATTTCCCTCGTAAGGTTCAGAATGATTATAATACCTATATGGATACCATTGGTAAGCTTCAGACTTTGAAAGGGGTGCAGATTATCAGCACACATGGTGATGAGGTTTACATCCATGCAGAATAAAGTACGGGTCATTTTCAATTACCTGAAATATAGAAATACCACCAGATTTAAATCCGTAAAGGCCGTCAGGTCGCATCAAAAACGGGGTCTCCGGAAACTGCTTCGCCACCTTAAATCAAAATCCCCCTACTATAAAAACTATCTGAAAAATGGCGGTTTTCAGTCTCTGCCCATCATGGAGAAACAAACCATGATGGAGCATTTTGATGAGCTGGTCTGTGTGGCCATTACAAAGGAAGAGGCCTTCAGGATGGCCATTGATTCGGAGAAGAGTAGAGATTTCTCCGGCAGGATGAAGGGGATGACGGTAGGCCTCTCTTCAGGGACTTCAAACCATCGGGGCCTCTTCCTGGCCAGCCGGAAGGAGGCTGATATCTGGACCGGGACCATTCTTGGCCGGGTCCTGCCGAAGATCTCCGGTCATCAGGAGATCGCCTTTTTTCTCAGGGCCAACAGTACCCTTTATGAGAATGTCAGAACGAAGAAAATTGGTTTTATCTACTACGATATCTATCAGCCAATGAGGGAACATATCAGAACCTTAAATGAGACTCAGCCGAATGTGCTGATTGCTCCTCCATCCGTATTGATGATCCTGGCAGATGCTGTCGCCTCCGGGGATCTGAAAGTTAAGCTTGATAAAGTGGTATCTGTCGCGGAGGTTCTGGAAGATAAAGACCGGGATTACTTTAAAGAACAGTTTTCCCGGGATGTGATCTTTCAGGTGTATCAATGTACCGAAGGGTTTCTTGGATACACATGTGAATATGGAACCCTTCACCTCAATGAAGATATAGTCATGATAGAAGAGGAGCCCATCGACGACCACCGGTTTATCCCGATCATCACCGATTTCACCAGACGATCCCAGCCCATAGTTCGCTATCGTTTGAATGATGTCCTGGTACATAAAAGTACAGCCTGCCCCTGCGGGACCCCTTTTATGGCGCTGGAGAAAATCGAAGGCCGGGAGGATGATGTCTTTCTGTTTGAAGGAAAGGGTGGGGGAGACGTAAAACTATTTCCCGACATCATCCGAAGGGGGATCCTTTATGTGGCGGGCATCCGGAATTACCAGGTCATCCAGACGGATAAAAATAATGTTACCCTCCTGCTTGAATATGACTCAAATATGGATATAAATGAAATACAGAAAAGTTTAACCGAGGAATTTCACCGGGTTTTTGAACAATTCCAAATCGTTGCGCCCCGTCTCTCCTTTGGGGATTACATTCACCGGATCGACAAAAAAATGAAGAGGGTTATACACCTATGAGAAACTTGAAAATTATCGGCTATGGAAAGGATAAGGGGAATAAAATACTCATGTTCGGTAAGAATAAAAGGCACCGGATGGATAAACATCAGAGCCATTTTACCATGTCGAAAACGGCGATTGATCAGGCTCTTGAAAAATGCAGTCTGACAATTGAAGATATGGACCTGATTGTCTTTGCCAGTGCCATAGGTTACCAGCCCATTCCCTGCTCCGCAGCACTTATCAGCCGGGAATATGGTACCCGAAAACCAATCCCCTGTATGGATATTAATACGACCTGCACAAGTTTTATTTCTGCCCTGGATACCGTGTCGTATCTGATTGATGCGGATAGATATAAGCGGGTGCTTATCCTTACAGCAGAAACCGCCTCTTTGGGGATCAACCCCAAACAGAAGGAGAGCTTTGAGCTCTTCAGTGATGCTGCGGCAGCCTTTATTATAGAGAAAGCCACTGAGAGGGCTTCCGGGGTCCTTTACGGCCTTCAGCAGACCTGGGTTGAGGGTGCTCATGATACGGAGATACGTGGCGGTCTTAGCTCGATGCATGCCCGTCACTATAACGAAGAGACGGAAGATGATTATCTTTTTGACATGAAAGGCCCGAAGGTTTTACGTCTTGTGGCCAAAAAGGTTCCGGATTTTATCACTCTCCTGGAAAAAGAGAGCGGGTACAGTCTTAAAGATATCGATATGATAATCCCTCATCAGGCAAGCCGGGCTCTCCCCCTGGTGATGGCGAAGTTGGGAGTGCCGGAAGAGGGGTATATGAATTATGTTCAGGAGTACGGGAATATGATCGCCGCCTCCGTCCCCTATATGCTGGCCCTGGCTCTGGATGAGGGGCTTGTAAAGGAGGGAAGTAAGGTTCTTTTATTCGGAACTGCCGCCGGACTGACTATCAGTGGCCTGATTCTCCTCATCTGATGAGGGCGTCTCTCTCTTTTTACCAAAGACAGCGGCAAAAACGCTGAAGAGATAATTTATGAGAAATACGGGGATGATGAAAACAGCAGCCCCCATCAAGAGGCCGCCAAAAAACTCACCGGAAACTATCCCTGAAATGGCTATAATGATTCCTATGACAAGAAAAAATATGAATATAATGCGTTTTACAAGCCCAATCCCGGATAATTTCATTTTGGTCCCACCCTTAAAATAAGATACAAATTTTTACCATAGATATTTGTAAATAGCAAATCAAAAAATATTGTGATTGAGTTTGCCACTCAATAATGCTAATTTTTAAGGAATCAACTGCCGAAAAAGCCTTGTTATACAGGAGATCAATATGCAAGCTTCAGGAGTCTATTATAAATCATCCGGTCCCGTCCCTCTGAAAGGAGTCCTAAAAGCCGGCCTTTTAACGATCATTATATCGTTTCTCTTGTCATGGGGTTTTGTCTGGGCCAAATACTCGGTTACCCTTGATTGGCTTCAATTGCTGTTTTTATTCATTTTTGCCTTCACTCTTGCTATCCTTCATCGGGGGGCCGTCCGGTTTGGTAAATTCCAAAACCGTCTGTTTGCCGTTCTCTGGAGTGTTTTCACCGTTGCTTGCGGAACCTATGCTTCCTGGATTATCCGGGTGGCAAAACTCCATCCGGAGCATCCTCTTGTAATTCTGCCTTCATCCGTCTGGTCCGGGATGCAGGAAGCTTTTTCGAACGGTATTCCTTTCTATATAAGCTTCAGCCGAGTTCTTGAAAGAGGAATGCATGTTGAAACAGATCCTGTCAGTACTGTACTCATCGAATTGGGTGTCCTTTTAGCCGTTGTTACTGTAGGCTCCTATTTTACCGCTCAGGAAGAGTTTTTCTGTTCTGAATGCCATCATTTTTTGGATCCTGAAGTTGAACGGGGTGATCTGAACATGCCCTCAGATTGGTCTGCCTTGCAGAAATCTCTGGAAGGTGGCGATTCGACGGGGCTTCTTGAATTGTATAAAGCCCCCGAAGACCCCGTCCGCTTGAAATTGGCTGTATTTCGGTGTCGGAGTAATACCCACCCGGGAATTATTAGAATTACAGAGTTAAATCGTAAACATGATAGGGCAAGAAACAGAGATTATGACAAAGATAAGGTGCTGATTAAAGGAATCTATCTGGATTCAGATCAATGTAAAACCCTTGGAGGGTATCTGAAGAGCCTGAAAAAATGATAGAGACAGGGGGGGAGTTCCCTCTCGGGAATCCCCTTGCATCCCTGTCTTTTTAAAACTGTTCGTAAGCGAAAAGGATATTATCCAGCATGGCATCTTCATTTAGGTAATAACCAAACCTGTTTATCAGGTTAAGATCCCTGATATTCAGATTTTTATCCAGTTTAAGGTTAACACCTTCACTATGATATAGATCCAGACTCGGTGAGTTGGTCCATTCCAGGGTATATTGATAAGCCTCTTCAATATTGTTATCTGAATCGGTCTTGATGGCTAGAAGATCGTGAAAAATCTTTTTATCATCCGATGTTGCCGAATTTCCCCAATAGGTGCAGATGAATTTATAAACTATAGATGTTCCTTCTGTATGCGGGAAATCTCCCACAGCAAAGATCCCATCCTCCGGATAGGGAACAGCCTGTGCGTCAATATTCTCCATAAAAGAAGTATCAAAATCAGCATCAAAAATTATTTCAAGGATTTGGTAAATACGGGGGGCATCGCTGTCCGAACGGACTGTTTCCGCCTTAAGGGGCCGAACCGTTGGAAGGCATTCCAGATAGTATGTTGTAATTTGGCCGACCGGGGCCTCATGCTCATCTTTTCGTATGCTGTTCACAACACAGGATATTCCCATATTATCTTCAACTTTATAATAACTTTCAAAATCATTCCTGGAGAATATCAGGGTAACATAGAGGCTTTTGCGGACGCCCGATGAGATTTCACACCAGATTTCATCCCCTTTCTCTACGATTTCCCGCTCTCTTACCTCGGCATAAATCCAGGAATTTACGGCCCCGTCATTAATTAACATCTGTTCTTCACCGGGGAGGTAATATTCTCCTCCTGCAAAGAGGCTGCCGGTGCAGGTAAGTAGAAGGGAGAACAGAAGTACCTTCAGAATTTTACGATTGTTGCCTTTGTTTATAGTAAATGTTTTCATGTAATCAATGATAGTTTCTTTCTACCAGTGAAGCAATGTTTTTTATTTATTTATTATCGCTGTAATCGCTTTTAATGGCAGATCCTGCGTTGCACTCAAACTTAGAAACAAGAGTATTGCCAGGATTGATGGGAGTATCGCCAGAAAAACCCCGATCCATTTAAGAAATGCTGCTGTCCGGGGTTTGCGATTGCGGCTGATTACATGAAGGAGCCAGGGAATAATGGTGAATAAAACCAGGGAAGCCGCAACTAAAACGGCAACAGCATTGCCTGCTGCCTCGGTATTTCCCCCCATGCTCAGGCCCACCAGAAGGCCTCCGCCGAATAAGAAGAGGAGAAATACATTAACGATGGATATCAAAATTAAAAAGATTTTCATAAATTAAGATTTACACTCAATCTGATTTTTTGCAAGTATCTCTAAATTTATATTGCAAAAAAAAGACAAATATCATTAAAACTCCTAAAATAATTGCTTTGATTAGAGGTTTCAATTACACTATCTTTAATCCTGGATGAAAAAGGAGCGATATTGAACTCATTAAAGTATGGTGTTTTAAGCCTGATTATTCTGAGCTTTCTGCTCTCATGTGGAAAAACGATCCCCTTTGATAAAGAGATTTGGGAATCGGATACGTCAATTGAAACTGCGAATGACAAGCTTACACCTCGGCAGAAAATGATTGATAGTGTTCTTGAACAGATTGAAGGTCTCTCCCGACAGGAGATAATTATGATGCTTGGTGAAGAGACCGAAACCGATAAATTTTCCTACTATGATGAAGAGCTTATCTATGTGCTTGGTCCGGAAAGATCGTTTTTCAGTATCGATTATGAGTGGCTCCTTCTCTCATTTGATGAGGACGACAGATTAATTCAATCCGAGTTGATTACAGATTAAAATTGGAGTAGATTTCATGCGAAAATGGTTTATCTTTGTTTTTATTTTCTTCACCTTTCTTTCATGTGTGAGTAAACCGGAGGTCGCTCTGACGGTTATGGGTAATTTCGGAAAGAGTACTCCCTTTGAGCTGGGCTCCTTTTCGGAGTTTATTGTCGATGAAGTCATTACAGGGAGTTTAGATGTTCTGGACGGGGATGAGAGTAGAGCGGAGGGAACGATCATTTTAATATTCCCGCCGGTTGATACTCCCGAAATATATAAAAATATTAATCCGGATATTGAACAGATAGGTTATATAATTGACTTTGTTGATTCGGGAAAGACCCTGGATGATATTGAATTGTTTTCCCCAGGCCCGGGTTCCGGGATGGGTGAATTTCTCCCTCCCGGGCTATTAATGAAGGATGAAACTTATTTTCTGATTTCTAAAATTGAAGGGATTGATCCTCCGCAATGAAAGTCACTGATTTTTACAACCCACTCCAAGGAGCAGGCCCTATGAAACGTTCAATTTTCTATTTGGCTCTTATTCTTTTATTATTCCAGTTCACCGGCTGCAGCAGCCTTTCAAAGGCAGAGTACAGCATTAAGGTGGGAGAAACGATTAACATAGAGCTGGAATCGAACTGGTCTACCGGCTATCAGTGGCATTTCATTAATTCCGATGCTGTCACCGTTGTAGCTAAGAGTGATATGAACTATGGAGCAGATGAAAGTGGGGATGATCAAATTGATGACGAAGAAGAACTTTGCGGGGCTCCGGGAGTTGAGGTATGGCGTTTTACGGGAATGACCCCAGGTAAAGAAACCCTTAATTTTCACTATAAGAGAAGCTGGGAAAACAGGATTCCTGAAGAACGAGCCAAAATTACCATAACAGTCGAAAAATGATGAAGGGAAAAAATGAAAACTAAATTCAAATTGCTTACCTCACATTCAATTTTCTTTATTTTATTAGTTGTGGGATCTCCTGTCATAATTATGTCTCCCATGATCCTCGATTCTGCTGATCCTGTGAATAAACCTGTGAGTTATTATACTATGATGACCATAGTATACTCATTATGGACTCTGCTTCCCGTGTTTATTATAGGGCTGATCAGTTCGATTATCTTATACATAAAAAAGAGAGAGCGAATTTCATTTTTTTTGAGTCTTCTGCCCCTGTTAAACGTTTTTGTTTTTCTTGCGGCCTTTCTCCTTTTATTCGTGGTGGGTCTTGATTAACTTTACTCCTGCCTTTAATCCCCACCCCGAAGCTGGAAAATCTGTATCGAACGGTTTCCATTATCACAATACAACCAGAGCGCCGAGTCATCCAAACCGGGAGTCAAATAGGAGTATGTCCCCATAGGATAATCCCACTCTTTTGCTGGAATGAGGGGGCGGCCGTCACGGCTAATCGTGGACAGGGTAATATTTGCCGGCTCCCAGTCCATATCATAGTCATTGCCTTTTCCCCAGGCTACCAGATAATCCTGGCCCCAGGGGATGGCAGTGATCACCGATTCATCCTTGCCGGGTGTTCTTGTCAGCCATCTCTGGTCAGTGACATTTCCCTCTAAATCAACCTTCATAAACAGAACATCCACTTTGTCAAAGACTCCAATATTAGGATGTTCCAACGTTCCCATAAGGGCTATAAAACCATCTTCCAACGGGAGCATCACTTCTAAAATTCCCGCCGCATTTGTGGAGTTAACCTCTTCATAGCTTACAAAATCATCTTCCGGCGGCCAGATTATCCAATTTCTATCCTTTGCCCTGTTATAATACTGAAGTCCATAGGGATAGGCGTCTCCTATCGTCATGGTATAAAAATCCCCGTTTGAACCAAAAGCCGTCTGAATTGTTGAGGAATGACTCGCTGTCCAGAAATGAGTTCGATCTTCCTGGATTTGCCCCCTGCTGTTTAAGACCACGAACATATCCCCGTTATGAATATCCTCTTCTCTGGTCTCTGACCAGTTTTTCTGAACTTCAAAATAAACACCCAGTTCACTGTTTCCTTCGGTTAATTTCGCTCGCGAACGGCCGTCAAACCAGGCCTTCAATGAACCGTGGCCATTTCCTCCGAAAATCCTTGTTAAATACTCTTCACGTCCACTTGAATCGAGTTTCCCCGCAAAAATTGTGTTTGGGTACCCCCCGATATATGTATTATTAATATCTTTGCCCAAT
Organism: Spirochaetales bacterium; assembly: GCA_016342585.1. GTDB lineage: Bacteria > Spirochaetota > Spirochaetia > UBA9216 > UBA9216 > JAEINK01. Next base: position 110,739 of record JAEINK010000006.1, on the reverse strand, counting down.
GCGATATAGAACCCGCCCCCTTTGGCCGGGATCATCTCTGAAAACCAGTATCCCTGATACTCTTTCTCGAATCCGTTCCTTTGAAAGTTGCTATCCAGTCCGAGAAAGTAAACCGTATCTTTATTCTGATACTCAATTACATATGAACCTGATGCCAGGGCAATAATATTGGCACGACCTAAAACAGAGTTCTCATTTAACACAGGAGGAGATACAGAAACTTCAAACTCCTCGATAGAGAATTCTGAATTGCGATTTTCATTTTGATTAGGGGACCCCTGAGGATTTTGGGAAGCCTGAGGATCCTGTATACCCTGAGGTTCGGGAATGGCGGCGATTTCGGGTGCGATTTCTATAAAATCAGCAATCCCGTTCCATATGTTGATGGAGGAAGGTGTTTTAGATATGGCAACGCCCCTGTTCATATTAAAAGCGATAGTCTCATCGCCGCTGAAAAGGTGAATCAGGTTGCCAATTCGCAAGGCGGCATCAATTTTGTTAAAAGGAACCTGTCTCCAGAAGGTAGCGATCTCCCGGGGAGAACTGAAATCTGACTTGTCTGAATCAATATCATATTGAATGTATTTTGAACCGGAAAAGAAGTAGGCCTTCCCATTCCCGCCGTTAACAGCCGCATCAACTGATGAAAAAGTTAAACCAGGCCATGTGTTGTTATTTATAGACTTGGGATAGCCTGAATCGGCAGAGTTCCGGGCCAGATCGAAACGAATATATCGATTAGCGGAGAAAAAATATACCTTCCCGTTTCCCCAATTCAGGGCGGCATCGATTTTGGAGAAGGTTACACCCGGCCAGGATGTATAGTTGACCCTTTTGGGATACCCCGGATCGGTTCTGTCATTATTGAAGTCGTATCGCATATACTCATCTGCCGAGAAAATGTATGCTTTTTCGTCCCCGTTCATGGTAAAAGAACTGTCGATATACTCCTGAGAAACAAGAGCCGAAAAAACAGTGCAGAGTATGGTGATGAATAGTATGAATCTTTTCATAAAAACCCCTAAGAAGTGTGATAGATGTAATTTAATATAATTTATCTTTCACAGGATTACCAACACAAGATAAAAATAAATAATAAAATCGTTGATTAAAGGGAGTTTTTTAACTACCATTTTCTTTATGAAATATAGGCATATTCTAATCTTTTTGAGCTTCTTATTCTTTTTTGGCTGTGCCAGTCAAAATAACCTGGTCATAGAATCGATTAAATCCAACTCTTTTACTGAAATCGAAGGAAAAACGGTTACCCTCTCTCCTGTTGTATTTGATGACTGGGCCTATCCTTCTCTTGAGAAAATGGAAGAGCTGTTTCCTGATAATCCGGAGTTCCGGGAGTTTGCCTTTGAAGGTGAAAAATACCATGGTGTTAAAATCATGCTCGCCGATGAGGAGAACATGACCTACACCTATGATGAAACCGATGATACATACCTATATGATGCGCCGGATATCTATAAGGTCATTGCCTTTTTTCCAAGAAATAATGAACGATTGGTAAAATTATTCAAAAAACTTTATGTGAGTAAAAGGGATATCCGGCTTAGAGGTCAATTCCTCTATGTGCTTCCCGGATCAGTCTGGACCGATACGCAGGTTCTGGAAGAGGATATGCCGGTGCTCATGGTAAAATCCGTTCTGAAACTATTCTGAGTCTATTGAAATAGGAAATTTTTAGCAAAACAGGGGTGAGTGTGAAAAAGACGTTATTATTGATTGCTGTTTTCTTTTTATTAATGGGTTGTTTTGACAATTCTGCGAACAGTCAGGGGATGATTACGGAAGTGAAAAACCGGGGAATCAGCGTGGAAGGTTCCGGTGATACCTGGCTGATCATGCTCTACCAGAATGCTGATGATTACCAGCTGGAAGAGGATATTGTATTTGATTTTAATGAGGCTGAATATACCGATTATTCAGATAATATAACCGTAATTTCCCAGCTCGATCGATATAAGGGCAGTTATAAGGGGGATGGCGACTGGAGTGGTACTAGACGGTATCTGATCACTCCGGATGACGATCTGGATGAAACAACCAGTTATCTGCTCGAAGACCTGGGTGAACTTAACATGGCTTCCGGAGAGACCCTCTCCGATTTCTGCATTTGGGCCATCGAGAATTTTCCTGCCGATAAATATGCTGTAATCATGTCGGATCATGGCAGCGGCTGGCCCGGCGGCTGGTCCGATCCGGATCCCGATGAGGGAGATATGCTATGGACTGCTGAAATGGGTGAGGCGATGAGCCGTGTCCTGCACGAGACGGGTTTGGAGTCCATGGATTTAATCGGTTTTGATGCCTGTCTGATGGGGCAGCTGGAGGTTTTTGCCACCATGGCTCCCTATTTTAAATATGCTGTGGCCTCCGAGGAGACGGAACCGGGGATCGGTTGGGCGTATCACTCCTTTATTCAGGCTCTTATCCAGAATCCTTCTCTGAACGGGGCCGGATTGGCTACCGCAATTGTAGACTCTTATATCCATCATGACATATCCGTTTCTGAAGATGTTTATAGAAGACCCCGAACAAGCGGGTATTCAGATTTTGATTATGGAGAGTATCTTTCCGCCGATGTTACCCTTTCGGCAATCGATCTTTCACTCCTGGGTGAATTCAGAACGCTCTTCAATGAATTGTTGGAGATGCTGCAATATACCGATCAGGCTGCGGTGGCTCGGGCAAGGGCCTATGCTCAGCGTTATACAAATGTCTTTGATGAATCCATACCTTCCCCCTACATCGATTTAGGCCACCTTTTATCATTGATGGACGAAAATATTCAGGATCCCGATATTGAGTACATGCTTCTGTCAACAATGGATGCCCTGGAGAATGCGGTTATCGCGGAGAAACATGGTGAAGAGAGATCCGCATCGACAGGAATATCCATCTATTTCCCGAACTCGGAGTTGTATACCGCAGATTGGGGGGGGATGGAGAGTTATGCCTACGCTGTTCCCGACTTCCTCCGGACCTACAATTGGGATGAGTTTTTATTGGCACATTATACCAGTACAAATTTCACAGCATTTGAAGAGTATAATTCCACGGGTGAAGAGGAGTCTGAAGAGTATTACGAGTATGAAGAGTACAACGAAGTAGAAGAAGAGCCCCTCAATGTTTATGAAGATATCTATATTGCCGTGCCGACGGAAGAAGAGATAATAACCGCCCCCGGTTTTGGTGAAATCAGTATTGAAAATATGGTCATCGATCAATCTTCGGTATCCGATGGGGGGGCTGTTACGATTACCGCCGATATCATCGGTGAGAATATCGCCTATATTTTCCTCCAGGTACTGTATTATGATCCTGAATCAGAATTTTATCTTATCGCCGATAAAGATTATATTGAGGCAGATGATACCCTGGAGAACAACGGGATATATTATCCCGACTGGTCCAGTGATGAAAATCAATTTGAGCTTGAATTTGAATGGGATCCTTCACTCTATGTAATCGATGTGGGTAATGATGCCCGCACTTTTGCCCTGGTGGAACCTTATGCCTATGGTGTTGGCTCTGAAGACACAATATATACCGTAGAGGGTATGTATTATTCTACAGCCGAAGAAGATGAGGTGTATGCCCTCTGTTACTTTAACGGGGATGGTTATTTGAATGAAATTTACGGGTTTCGTGGTGACTATGGTCTTGGTTTACCCTATGAAATCATACCCCGGGTTGGTGATTACATTGCACCCTATGAAAGCTGGGTTATTTTTGATGAAGATGGTGAACCTCAATATGATTATGAACTTGGTGAATATCTGGAAATTACTAATATAGAATCACCCATAGAGTGGTACACAGAAGCAGGGTTTATCGGGGATTATTATATTGGTTTTCTTGTCGAAGATTTTGATGGAAACCAGGTTAAAGATTATGTCTATGTTGAGGTTGTGGAATAAACATAAATAGTAAGATGACGTGGAGACAAGTATGACCCAGAAGCAGATTAGTATATTCAGTCCGATTTTCCTTATATGTATCGCGCTCATTATTATTCTATTAAAGATAAGTAATAATTCTCTGCATCAGGATTTGCAGGAGTTGAAGATCGAGAATTTGAGTTCCATTTCATTTTACAAGGATTTTCTCCGGGACTCGAGCGGTCTTGATTTAGAGTTAACAGATCCGGATGATTTGAATGATCTATTATTCTGCCTGAATAATATTGAAAAAACCAGTAATACGGTAAAAAGCCAGACCATTATTGAAGAGGTTAGAATTCATTTGAGTATTCAGACGGATAAATCACAATCTCTGGAACTCCATATCATGCGGACCGAAGAGATGGGAGATGTTGCCCTTATCACTATAGGGATTATTAAGGGAAGTGGCAGTTTTAATGGTGGTGTATATCGATCTGATCATTTTCTACCCTGGCTGATTTCAATTTCCGGTAGACCCGGCTATGATGTAATCTGGGAATGAAGACCAGGAATCTGATCATCTTTAGTATAACTCTCTTTATCCTGCTCAGTGGTGTGGTTTTCTTTTTTCGATTCCGGCAGTATGGATCGGATTTTAAATACTACCTCATCGGGTTCGGGATAGCTTTACTGATTATTGGGGGGATCTTTTTAAGTGTCTGGCTGGATATGCGTCGGGATGAAAAAGAGCATTTAGAATAATAATCCCACTGAAATGGTATTGTGGTTTGGTTGCGATCTATTCTCTTGTATCATGTAACAGAATAAATTCATTGTTTTCACTCCACCGGTAGTAGGCCGGGTAGGCATAATCCGGGCGGATATTCTCTCCGGCAGCCCGGGACGGGGGATTCACGATCAGCAATAAACTCTCCTTCCGATATTCAAGGCCTCGTTCGGAGGTTGGCAGCCGGAATATGTCTCCTGTCTCGGCATCGATAATTACGCCGGTCTGACAATCGGAACCACACCCCCAGGGAAGCAGAATATATTTTCCTCCGAAATTCACCTCCTTCTCCAGGTATTCCAAACCGGCATTGACCTGGGGTTCAATCAGATCCCAGGCCTCAATCGATTCGCTATTAAGCTCCGCGGTCAGACGGGAATGTTTGACTTCGCATGCATAATCCTCGAAAAGGGAATCAATTCCCTCGTAATTCTCCCGGGGATAAAAGGCCTCTTCTTCAACCGGGGCCTCCGGTTTTGTTTTATTACAGGATATTATTGAAAGAATAAGAATCAGTATTACAATGTGCTTTTTCATTTATGCCTCTATTCGTGTGTTCTGTCAGAAGGATAGCCTATTTTGCGCGATGGATACAGCAGTAAATTATAACATTATACTATTGAGTTGGTCTGTTGGCAGGTGAGAAGCAGCTCGATCTTCATAAAGGATTGCCTCGGACAAAGATAGTTTTACTGCTTCTTTTCAAGAACCAGATTTTTAATGTCTCCAGTAACAGGTCTTCTTCCTGGAGATTTATTTTTAAAACTCCAGAAATTCTTGGTGAACTTACGTTGTCAGCTTAGAAGTGTTTCTGGTTTGACTATTGTCAGGTGATTAATTGCTTTTGCAGATATTGCTTTAATCATAGCAAGGCTGAATTTATCATTTTTTTTGAAATGTAGGCGTTTTCTCTGTAGGTGGAGGTGCTGTCTGTAGATCTCATTTTCCTTTTTGAGGAGAAGCATTGTGAATATGATGTTCTTTCTCTTCTGGAAAACAGTGTTGAATATAGAGGCGAGTAGAGAGCATAGGAAATTGAACATAATTTTATTATATCCAGGATATTGTTTGTGGTAAATTAACTATAATAGAGTTGAATTTAGCGCCAGATGAATAAAACTAACCCACGGGAGGATTGTTCCTTACGGGATTATCCGGCAATGACATGTTACTTGCTTGCATACTCAAAGGCTTTTCTAATCAGCTCGTGGATATTGTGAATTTTCATTTTTTTCTTGATGTTTTCGATGTGAGTTCCCACGGTGCTGTAGCTCACAGTTAGCCGTGCGGCAATCTCTTTGGTCACCAGCCCGTCTCCCAGACAGCAGAAAACTTCCTGTTCCCGCTTCGAAAGGAGGCTGATGTCCGCCGGGCCTTCCTGGTTCTGTTCGCCCAGGGAGCGGATCATTTTTTCCGTAAGACCCGGAGATATATAATACTCATTCTTTATGAGGGCTCTAACTGCCTGAAGAAGACAGGGCGCCGCTTCTTTTTTAGGCAGATAGCCATTAGCGCCCAGGGCAAATGCCCTGTCGGAGTACTCCTTCTCTTCCAGCATGGAGACCACCAGTATTTTCAGATCGGGGTGTATCTTCCGCAGCGATTCAATAAGCGTCGGTCCCACAAGCTTCCCCGCAACCATCATATCAATCATGACAATATCAGCTTCGGCCTGCTGGATCACTACCAGCAATTCTTCGGGGGTCCCTGCTTCACCTGTTACCTTAATATCCTCTTCTGTCTGCAAGACCGCTTTCATACCGTCCCGCATAAGCTGATGATCATCCATGAGAATTATCTTAATCATATTGTTCCTCCTTCAGCGGAACATGGACGGAGACAATGAATGTCCCTTCCCCCTCCTGTTCCGACCTGAATGTTCCTCCGATAGAGCGTGCCCGGAAGTTCATAATCCTCATGCCGTTTCCGCTCTCCATCTCAGAGTCATCCTTCGGGGCAATTTTTTTGTTCAAGCCGTCATTGGTAATAATCATGTCCAGGTTTCGGTTCCTGTACAGAAGATCAATGCTGATCCGGCTGGGTTTTGCATGCTTGACGCTGTTCAGAAGCGCTTCGCTGATAAGGTAGTAAAGATTGACAGCGGTGTTTTCATCGCAGGGTATGCGTTCGTTAGGGCAGAAGATTTTTACCGGCACGGAATAGCGATCGCTGGTTTTAAGGGCCAGATTCCGTACGGAGTCAATCAGGGAAAAAGCCCCCCCTGAAACAGGATAGAGTTGATGAATCATATCATAGAAACTGTTTTTCAGTTCTCCGATAATCATGTTCAGCCGGGAAATTGATGTGTGATAACTTTCGCTGCTTACCTCACGGGAAAGGAGGCTGGTTGTGAAGAGTTCCAGAGCGTGCACCGACTGGCCCAGGCTGTCATGGAGGGTCCTGCCCAGATGCTGACGTTCCTTCTCCCCGGCCTGTATCAATTCCAGATTTTTAACTTCGTCATAACTTTCCTGAAGTTTCTTTGATCGCTCCTCTACCATCTCTTCCAGATTTTCATTTAATTCTTTCAGAGATTTGGAAAGGTCCTCTTCTTTCTGAAGAACATGGGTCAAACGCCGGGAAAGAGCCAGGGCCTGGAAAAAGACAAAAAGAATCAAAGCCAGCTGAATGTAGGTTCGGGAACGAATAACAAAGCTGGCATAGAGAATGTCATTAAACGTGGCACCCGCCAGGATTATTGCACCCAAGAGAGAGAAGAGAGCCCCCAGACGGCGGTGCAGGGCCGCGCGGAAAATAGCCGCCAGGGTGTAAAGAATAACAGGCGTGATGAAAAGGTAGAAAGGGTAGATGAGGTTTGTAAAAAAGCGTGTATCGGTAAAGAGGACAACAAGGCTGAAAAGCCCCGACCCGATCAGGGTGGCCCGGGGAATCCATCGCCTTAGCTCCGCCGGGTACATGGCATGAAACAGATAGATAGCCACCGGGATGGCCAGAAAAAAAGTCAGGTATTCAATCCTGATGAGCCATTGAAAAGGAAGATCCGGGAGGTAGCGGCTGATGGTATAGTCCACAGGGAAAAGTGCTCTGAAGGCAAGCAGAAAACAGTACAGACCCAGGAACAGGAAAAAGCGGTCGGAAGGACGCATGACAAAGAGGGCGAAATGATAAAAAGCCATCATCATCAGGCTGCTCAAAAGTATAAGGCTTCTGGAATCAGCATTCCATCTCCATTCTTCCAGGGTGGGCCTGTCTCCCAGCCAGAATGAACGCCAGAGACCTCCTGTCCGGTATTCCCAATTGGAAACCTGCGCCTCTATAATGATTCTCCCCGGGCTGTCTTTGCTTATGGACTCGGTTGTGGCCGGCCGAAAGGCGGCTTGGCTGGATTCTCTACTGCGGCCTGTAACTCCTGCGCTCATGACCAGGCGTCCGTCGGCAAATAAAGCCAGAGTGGTTCCGGCGGTCTTTGCCTGAACCGCCAGGTCTTCGGGAGGGTTATCCAGAAGCAGGGTGAGCCGGTAGCTGGCGAAACCGGTGCCCGGCAGTTTAACCCCCTCCCGTTCCAGGGATGTCCAGGTGCCGGGTACCGAGGCGTAGAGAACTTCTTTTCTGGTTTTTTCCGGCGAGGATTCTTGCCGGGGGCCGAGAAGGGTGTTCCAATAGAACTCCCATTCCCCTTTCAGAGGCACCGGGCCGTCTTTATCAAAATCCCATTTGCGCAGATCCATGACACCGTTTTTTGCCAGGGGGTAGCTGATTCCTGCAGATTTACGGGGAGCGGTCTGTAGCAGGGCATAGAACAGCCCAACCAGCAGAAGCATGAATAAAAGAGTGATAAGGGGGGGGGAGCGGTGCGAAAGCTGTTCTTTCATCAGATTCTTATTCATCCGGCCCTTTTTCCTTTTTTTGGGGTTATGACAGTACGTGGTCGCTTTGATGATTTCATGATATCTGTCTGCACCCTCTTCCAATATAGCAAATTTTGCCAGAATAATCATAAAATTTTCTATGGAGATGGAAGAGGGATGTTTCTATAATTTTGATTGTAGGACAAATTTCCATTTATCAGCTAACACGACCGGAAGGAGGGTTTTTCTTTGAAAAAAATATTGATTGTACTCTTGGTGTTTTTCTGTTTCCTTTTCGCCTCATGGGCGGAGGATGAATGGCCCCTGGCTGTGGAAGGGGGGATCCCTCTTCTATTCCCTCTGGGCGACTTCGCGGAGTTTTCCCAGTTTTCCGGAGGGCTGGGCGCACAGGTCCTGTTTTCCCCCGCCATTCACAAAGATCTGGAAGGGCTTGGCTTTTTCGGAAATGTTCAGCTTTTATCTAACAGTACGGTTCTTGAGGGAACCTCCCTGACCAGTTTGGGGCTTTCCATCGGTGCCGAGTATAAGCTCTCACCCCCGGGACCCGAAGCTTTAAGCTTCTCTTTCCTGGCGGGCCTGGGGCTTTTCAGCCATTTTTCCGACGGCATCTGGAACGCCACGAGCACGGGGCCCCAGGCTTTTCTGGATACCTTTGCTCCCATCGCAGTGGGGATCCACTGGAGTTTCGGGGATATTGGAGAAATTATTCTGCGGGGCCGATACCATGTCTTCCTGGAATCCGGGAACACCGGCCAGCTGCTCGGTACCGAGCTGGCCTATCGGTACAGCTTGTAGGGGAGGTATAAGATGAAATTAAAAGAACTGACAATAACATTGCTCTCGCTAATGCTGCTCTTCGGATGCAGCGATATGATGGTAAATCTCAGGCCCCACGACCTTCTTGAGCCTGGGACGGAGGTGACTCTATCCACCAGTGACGGCAGCACCGCCAGTACAATCACCGCCGTTGTGGTGGATATAGATGCAGACGGGGGGGTGGACGGACTGGATCTGGACGACAACCCCGATACGGTGGAGCTGCCCATCAGGCTCACAGCGGTTCCAAGGCTCTACGCCGTAGACCTGGATGGTGACGGCCTAGAGGATTTTTATTTCGCTGTTACCGAGGGCGTCAGCCTGATCAACACAAAGATCGACCAGACAGGTACTCCCGTGGTAACCATGGTGGATGGCAGCGGTGACGTTACCGGTCTGGATCTGGATGATGACAACAGCACGGATCTATTGATCCCCGATACCAGCGACAGTGTCCTTTCATCGGGAGAGATGATTCTCATTCCCCTGGGCGGAAGCGAATCCGGAGAGGTGCTGCGGGGTTATGTGGTGGATGTGAATGGGGATGGAACAGCCGACGGGGTCAGCCTGAGCGGAGACTATCTGCCGGAAATTCTGATCAGCTCAAGCACCCCCGGCTCCTACGGCCTGGACCCCGATGGAGACGGCACGGCGGACTTCTATTTTGTAGTCGATCCAGCCACCGGAGGCGTTACGGTGAATACAGCCGGTGACGGTTCGGGCACCGAAGTCATCCTTCTTCCGGGGGCAGACCCCGACAGCCCCGGGGGCTGGGATACCAATGGCGACGGCTCGGCGGATGTGGAAATGCCCGATGGAAATGACCAGGTCCTGACGAGCGGAGAATACGTCTATGTGCCCGGCAGGGACCCCAGCGGGGGGCTTGAACCCCTGAAGGGCCTCGTGTCCGGCGGTACCATCAGCTTTCCCGGAACCAGCGCCGCAGAGATTCCCCTGGGAGAGGGAAGCGGCGGTTATTACCCCGCGGATGTCAACGGCGACGACATCCCCGACTTCTACGTCTTTGTCCCCGGGGAGGGTAAAGATATTATCATTACCTCTTCCCCCTCCGGGACCAGTACGGATATCTGGGTTTTAACCGGGGGCGGCGGTTTTGACTCCGACGGGGACGGTTCTGCCGACGACGTGACGGTAGCCGGAGACAGTGATGATACCGGTGGGGATGATACCGGTGGCGATGATACCGGTGGCGATGATACCGGCGGTGATACAGATACAGGAACAGGTGTCTCTTTTTCTTCCACCACCGGGGGCTATGAGGTTCGTGGAAACTCCCTGGAGACGAATTTTGTCATTCCCCCACCTATAACGGAGAGCCTGTTATCAGAATAGCGTACAACGGTTTTTACAGAGCTCAGATTGATTCAATCACCATTCCCGACTCGGTGACTGCCCTTGGCAGCCAGGCTTTTTATGACGCCACCCTGCCTGCGGAATTTGTTTTACCCGAAACCGTCACAGAAATAGGAATTTATGCTTTTGCCGAGGTTGACTTGCCGGCAGGCTTTGAAATTCCGCCTCTGGTCACGGAGATTGCGGATGGAACCTTTTCACAGGCCACCTTTCCATCGTCTTTCTCGATCCCCGACAGCATTACCACCATCGGGTACAATGCGTTTTTCAGAACAAATATTGCCCTGGCGGCCCTTCCGTCATCCCTGACGTCCATCGGCGATAGTGCTTTTTCCGAATGCCTACAGCTGACCGGTGCGCTGGTCATTCCCGCAACCGTAACCAGTATTGGCGAGCGTGTTTTTGAATCGTCTGACGGAATAACCGGGCTTACCCTCTCCGACGGGGTCGCCGGTCTTGAGGATTGGGCCTTTAGCGGTATGACCGGCCTTGAGACCCTGCATATAGAAGGGGATCTTGATATTCCTGCGTACGGATTTATGAATTGCTCCGCCCTTACTACTTTAGACATCAGTGCCGGTGCCGAGGTTTCCTTCGGGATAAGGGCTTTTTCTGGTATCGCCGCAACAAGCCTGGACTTCAGTGGAGTTAATGTTTCCTCTGTCGGTAGTAAAGCTTTCTATTCTGCCCCGAATCTTGTCAGCATCGACTTCGGAGACAGCAACGGCGGCGTCTCCATGACGGTAGAAAACCAGGACTTCGTATCCAGTTCCTCTCTGGCGTCCATCACCTTTCCGGCAGAACTTTCGTCGATAGGTAATACAATATTCGCCAATACCTCCGACCCGGATCTGGTCTTCTATTCGGCTACTCCTCCGTCAACCACGGTGGCAGACCTGTTCACTGATTTTCCCGCAGGCGGCACCATTTACGTCCCAAACGACTCTCTGGCGTCTTACCAGGCAGCCTCCAGATGGGATGATTACGTCGACAACTATGACGGCTTTGACCCCGCCACCGATCCCCTGGTGCCTTAAACCCGGGGATAATCAACCGGGGCTGCTGCAAAAGTCTTAACACGGCTTGGGCAGCAGCCCCCTTTTCTCTCAACCCAATCGTCGAAAGTCCCGAACAACCAGTCTTCCGGATAGGGTTGATGGGGGGATTCAAAACTGTTGCTGAGAATCGTAATCTCGGAGGGTTATCTGAAAATATTTCCTCAAACCCTCTAAGAATTGTTTATATTTTCAGTGATGAAAAAGAAAAGTACTTTTGACATTGGCCGAATAATCGCAATTCTGATTTCCATAATGGTCGGGATCCTGATTTTGACCGGAATTTTACTGTGGGGGATTGGTATGCCGCCCAGGAATCTCCCCGAACCCAAATGGTAGGAACTGTCATTTCGACTTTGTGGCAATCACAGTTCATAAAACGGGATTCTTTCCGGATTCAATCGACTTTTGCCCAACGGTCGACTGCGTTTCCCCTACTACGCCTTACTCCGACATGATTTATTTCTAAAACAGCTAGTCATACCTTTTTGCTTGTTCCTGGGAATAGTTTACACGGCCAAAAGACAAAACTTCACCTGTAAACCAGTTTGAGGAGTATCCTATACTGGATTTACGTTGTCTTTCGGAACCTATACTCGACAAAGAGGATGAGGGGAAGGTTGATAGAAACAGGCAGTTTATATCAACCCAGTTATCCCTGCTGGATAATGATGGGGCAATTATTGATTTATTCGAGGAACTTTTTACCCAGATAGAAAAGATTGACATTTTTATTCAGGAATCCATAGATAGTCTTGAATCGATAGAAAAGCAGATTGAAAGCGTCCAGGGGCGCTTTTTGTTTCCCTTCAAAAGACTCAAACCAATTCGATTGTCGAAAATGCCAAAATCGAACTGGTGAGGAAAGATGATAGGAGAGTTATCCTGAATGGAAAAAGTGAAGAGATAGGAACCCTATTTTCGTGGGGGTGAAGAGATTATCATTCAAACAATCAAAACCCCCATTTATGATGAAAATGGTGAAATCTCCGGTGTATTGGGAATCTTCTGGGATATAAGCCTGCGTAAATATGCTGAAGGAGAGGTAAAAAAGGCCAGGAATTTTATTGCTAATATAATTGATTCCATGCCATCCGTGCTCATCTGTGTAAACAGGGAAGGACTGGTTACCCACTGGAACAATAAGGCTGAGTATCAGACTGGTTTGAGCTCTGAACAGGCAGAGAACCATCCACTCATGGATGTTTACCCTCATCTTCATTTCAGTATTGAGCAGGTATTAGAGGCAATCAGAGAACATGAAATCTTAAAAGCTGTAAATATTGTCAGGCAGAAAGAGAGTGAAGTCTGTTATGAAGAGATCACTGTATACCCCCTTAATTCCAATGGTGTTGAAGGGGCCGTTATTAGGGTTGATGATGTTACCGAGAAGATCCGGCTGGAAGAGATGATGATTCAGAGTGAAAAGATGCTCTCTGTCGGGGGGCTGGCACATCGGGGATGGCCCATGAGATAAACAATCCCCTTGCCGGGATCCTGCAGACTTCGGAGGTCCTCTCGGCCAGACTCTCCACAAGTCTGGATATACCCGTAAGCCTGAAGGCTGCCGATAAGGCAGGAACAACCCCAGCGGCCATCAGGATGTTTATGTAGGGCAGAGGTATTCCCCGGATGATTGCCAATATCATTGAAGCCGGTAGACAAGCCGCCGAAAGAGAGGATAACATGCTGAGCTTCACCAGGAAAACCGATTCGGCTGTTTACGTTAGTTACTCAATCCGCCGGTTAGTGCATAGGTGTAAAAAGAGCAGGTGCTTTCACACCTGCCCATATATTCTAATTTAATTTATTCCCATAATTATTTGAAATAGAGCGCCGCATCAGGGGGAGATATCATTTATATGATGCTCCCCAATAGTTAAATTGAGAGAAGGAGTATAGACCTTATCATAGAAAATCTTCAACGGGCCATCATCGGTGGACGTTCCAGCGGCACCGTAAGTATTAACCGTCCCATCCTCGCAATCAATGTTGATACCAAAAAGAAGTATTCCTCCACCGGCACCGGCACCTCCGGTACGGCCATATGCTCCTGCCCCGCCGTGGTAGGTACCACCGGAACTAGGATAATTTTTGCTGTAACCACCGGTGCCTCCCGATGGATTCCCGCCGCTTCCTGCTGTTCGTCCAGAACCACTCTCGGTACCTCCAGCACCACCATTTAAACCGGCAGTAGAGAGGGCTCCGGTTGAGCCAATTGTAAGGTCTCCAAACGAGAAGAGTTTTATAACTCCTCCACCATTTCCACCGGCACCGCCACCGCCACCGCCGCCGCCGGCCGCAGCATAAGAAACAATCACGCCAGTTCCGCCGGCGCCACCGCCGCCACCGCCGCCGCCGGAACCCATTTCGAGGATATAATTATCTGAAGCATCACCAACGGCAGAATAGGATCCGTCTCCACCAAGAGAACCGAGTGAGCCGGCATATCCATTATTCCCATCTGCAGGAGCGCTTTTTTCACCACCCCCGCTGCCTCCGGCACCTGCACCGGGACCAGCACCATTGCCGCCATAGCCGCCGGCTTTACCGTCTGCATTATCCGGCAAACAAGCAGTGCCATTGTACCCGGTGGAACTCCCTGCAATAGCCGATCCGGGACCTCCCCCGGCTTGAGAGGGACTGTCATAATAACCGCCACCTGCACCACCACCACCTCCGCCGCCGCCGCCGTATCCTTTCCCGTTTCCATTAATGGAGCCGAGGATTTCGATGTTATTGGCATAAACGGTTAATGAACCTGTATCAGGATTTGAACCATCATAAGCTGTGAGCGTGAGGGTTATACCGGATTCAACCCGGAAGGTTTCGACATTGTAATATGTACCGCCGAATGTCTCGTCATCCGATACAATGAGATCTTCTCCGTTTTTATCAGTTCCCTCGCTCATTGGTATGGAACGACCAGCCGGGGAGTAGGTACTGGTTCCACCTATATTCGTGGCTTTTATCCAGACATAGTAGTAGGTTCCATTATCCAGGCCGGTGATTGTTGCCGAGGTATCGGTTTGGTCAGGATCCATCATTGAGTTAACGATAAGAGCCGCACTGGAATCATCTGCATCCAGATAGGCGACTGTATAGGATGTGGCCCTGTCTACGGCATCCCAACTGATATTCAATAATTCACTGTCTGCTAAAATTGAAGGTTTTGTTGGGGCCTCAGGTGGAAGGATTAACCATTCAGGGTAGATTGTCAGGTTTGCATTTTCGGTATAATTTTCCGAGATCGCATAGGATGTTCCCGTTCCGTCAGCCGCTGTATTCCAGCCTTCGAATGTGTATCCGTCTTTAGCAAGGCTTCCTGAGTTACTCGCCAGGTTTATGGAAATATCTTCGGTTTTGGTTTGGCTATCCGGTAAGGAGCCGGACGTCTCCCCATTTGTCAAATAGGTGATAGAGTAGATTGGTATAGCTGTCCACTTTGCATAGATAATTGTCGTTTCGGAAATTGTATCCGTGATAAAATTCCATAGGTTCTGGGACTCTTCCTCTTGATACCAGCCTTCGAATGTCCATCCGTCCTTTGTCGGATCTGCAGGTTGGGATACTGCATCGCCATATTCGATAATTTGCGGGGCAACGCTGGAACCGCCGTTGGACTCGAAGGTTACGGTATAAGAATTTATACTCCACTGGGCATATAGGTCGAGATCCGCATCTTCAGTATACACTGCACCTGATGCATAGGCTGTACCTGTTCCGATGGAATCGGTATTCCAGCCGGTGAAGGTATGGCCGGCCTTGATTAGGGAGCCAATCCCCGCGGTCAGATTGATACTTGAACCTTGAATCTTTGTCTGGGGGGAGGGAACCTCTCCGATAGCCGTGTTGGCAAAGTAGGTAATTGTATTGGTTGGATCTTCCGTCCATCTCGCATGGAGTTCTGTTGTGCCTGTTACTAAATCCCCTGCCATATCCCACTCTTCATCATATCCTGTATCCGTATACCATCCTACAAATGTATTGGCTGTTTTAGTGGGATCTGCTGGAGAGGTTATGGTCGAATTAAGCAGGACAACCTGCGGAGCAACATTGGAACCACCATCGGTGTTAAAGGTTACATCGAAGGCCTGCCAGCCGAAGTCTACATTGAAGGGGTTTTCATTTTCATCGTCCGAATCAATGGAAAAGGAGCCTTCCTCTAAATCAGCCTCTGAGGGAGCTGTAAAGTTCACACTAAACGTTTCAAAGTCATCAGGTGAAATTGCATAGTTACTGAGAAGTCCAGTTCGGGAGTAACTTGTCCCTCCGATATCCGGTTGTCCCCCAATGGTTAAATCAAGAGCGCCGTTATTCTTTATTATAAACTGAACCTCTTTCGTCGCTCCCGGTTCCGTATCCGCAAAGATATCGGAAGTGTCCCCGTCAAACAGTTCCACGCCCGATGTATTCTCAATAAACACCGCAATTTCGGGACCCGGTTCGTACTTCAGGTTGAAGGTAAAAGGAGAGGCGTCGGGATCGTTGGAGATTATCGAAACCGTCGCTGTCATATCTTCATTGATGGGCGTATCAAGGTTGATTTCAACTGCGATCTTTTCACCGGAAGGAATGGTAAGGGGGTAGGTTTTGGTACTGATAGTAAAGTTCGCCTCATGATCTCCCGACAGGGCAATCTCTTCGGAGATTACTAAATCCTGACTCCCCGTATTTTCGATGAGAATCTGGGAAGACTCGGAGCTTCCGACTCGTGCATTCTGGAATAGGTAGATATCTTCATTGCTGGTGATTTCCCCGGCACTGGAGTTGATCCCGTCATAGACAGTCAGATCCGGCCCCTGTTCTACGACGGAGTTAACAGTGAATAGAAAATTTGCTTCATTCGTATCGTCACTCTGTATAGTGAAGGTTGCTGTTTTTGATCCGAGGGTCGCAGAGGTAAAGGTAATGACTACATCGATTTCCGAGTTCGGATCAATCGTTGTGGCATTTAGGGTTTCTATCGAAAACAGAAGATTATCTGTACCTGTTTTTATGATCGGGTTTGATCCATTAAGAGTTAAAATCTTGTTACCGGTATTCTTAATCGTAATCGTTTTTTCGCTAGCCTGGTTGAGAATGGTATTGGAAAAATCTGAGATTATATCACCATGATTGATCTCCATATTGTCAAGGAAAACGGCGATCTCCGGGAACTTCTCTTCCTGAGCAGTTTGAACTTCTACTTCTATTTGTTCAAAAATGTCATCGATCATCGGATTCTGGCAGGCGGTGATGAACAGGAATACGGATAAAAGAATAAAAATTATTATTGAATGAGGTTTTATTTTTAACACCTTCTACTCCTCGTTGTCCCATGCTACGGTTGATCCAATCAGGATGACATCCGAGGCTCTTGAAGCTGATGCTGACTCTTCACCCAGGTAGGCGAACCGTTTGGCTAAATCCGGAGAGAGGGATTCGAGCTCATTGTATTTACTTTTTGCACCCTCAAAATCATTCAGGGCATGGGAGACCCGGGCGAGGCCCAGGAGGGCTCCTGAGGATTCGTTCTGGATATTCAGGGCTTTTTGATAGTAACTGCCCGCTCCGTAATAATCTTCCTGTAGAAACGCCATATTGCCGAGGTTCACCAGGGCCGGGGCGTAGGGCCTTTCGGTTGCTGCGGCCTGTTCAAAATAACTTGTGGCTTCTTCCTTTCGATCGTACCTGGCATATAATACACCCAGGCTGTTCAGGGTCCGGGGGTGGTTCGGGTTATTCTCAAGTCGTGCCTGATAGATATTTCCCCGGATAGATATCTCTTGATCAACATAGGCCTCTAACTCTTCCTTGAAGGCGGCGGCAAACTCATCCTCGGCAGGTGATTCCAGTTTTGAATCAGAAACCTTGAAGGCGACGGGGGCGTAATGATTCCATGCTTCCTTGGTTGGATAGAGTCGGGCTGACCCGTTTGCATCATGTTCTCTCCATTGCCGTGCTCCCAGTTCCCAGGCTTTCAGGAAACCGGACGTCAATGCTGTTGTTTCTATCGGCACCCATATCTGGTCACCCTCACCGAAGATCAGATTCTCCGGGTGAGAGAAAGTGGAGGAGGCTTCACTTCGTGTCATATCCAGTTTGAAGGCTGAGTAGATGTGACCGGGGACGGTGATAAAAGCTGTCTCCACACCTACCGATTCCAGAAGGGTCGTATAGGTTGTGGTCAGGTCATCACAGTCTCCGGCTTTGAACTCCAGGGTCTGCCTGGGGAACTGGATGGCATCGATTGCCGAGGCATTGGAAGATAGTTCTGAATAGGATGAGGTCGGATCTACCACATAGGTACATCCTGACTGGTTCATTGCCGTCAGGTAGGCGATTCCCTGTTGAAAAGCCGTGCTGAATCCGGATAGGCTGTTACCCCTTACCATGGAGGCGATGTTCCGGGCGTACCGTTGAATCTCTTCGTCCCTGGCTGTAATGAAGGAGGCTATCTTTTTATCATCATCCCACATCATAGCGTTTCTATCGTATGTATCTATCACAACTGTTGCAATATCCGATGCCTGTTGACCATTCAGGTTGTAATCTGCCTTCAGTTCCCCGGCAAGTTTGGCTCCTTCGGTTATCGAAAGAACCGAATAGTTAAAGAATATATAAAGGTTAACTTCCCTCGCTTCTCCCGGTATTAGCGTATCTATCTTTCCACTCAACTCCGGGTTATCCATATACTGGGAGAGGGAGAGGCGGATTTCCACATCCTCCACCGGTTTGTCTCCTATATTCATCACGGAAACGGTTCCTACCGGGTTGGAGAAATAATACTTATAGAGGACGGGAAATATGGGGGGTATCTTCGTGTTCAGGAATTCGATACTTCCACCCGTGGGCAGAAATAGGGGCTGATTTGCTGTGAAATCATTTTTGGGAAGAAGGTATGAACCCGGGCCGGAAAACCTTGTGGTCAATCCAAGACTTACGGTGAGTCCGTCATAGAGGCCGGGATAGGAGTCATACCAGGCTCCCGCCTGGAGGGCCAGGTTTTTACTAAGGAGGAGATTGGCTCCGCCTCCTGCCTTATATTTGAATCCTGTGGCTGTACCTGTCAGGTTGCCTGTCATGATAAGGCTGTAGGCCGAGGCTGTAGCCTGGGCAAAGAGTGATAAGCGCTCTCCAAAGGGAATGGCCGCTTTCAATCCCAGGCCGTAGTCGATGAGGGAAAGGATTGTTTCGGGAGTTTGTTCGCTCCCTTCCTCATTTTCTATATTCAGGGGTAAATAGTTATAGCCGGCTTCCAGTCCCAGAGAGAGGAAGGGGAGGGCCGTGAGGGATATAATTCCTTCGGCTCCCGCACCCACACTCATGGTATAATTATCCGCTTTTTCTCCCAGGGGGATTGATACGCGTGGATGGACATTCATGCCGAAGCTGATCGACTGGGCTTGTACCCAACCTGTTAAAATTATACTTAGTAATAAGATAGCCGAGATTTTTTTTATTTTCATGGTAACTTGTATTTTAAATTAACTGTGATTTGCTGTCAATCTTTCAATTTACAGCAAAGCATTTCTTCATATCGGCATTACTTTCAATTTGGCGGTTAAAAAATGGTGGTTTTAATTGGTTGTAACTCTATTATACAGCCACCCATTTTTATTTCTGGAATCTAAGAATCTAATGCGAATCTGATTTTCATTCTCAACATCAATGACGAATCCGCCCCAGTCCCCCCATTTATATGAGTCCGATTTTCTTCCTCCCCAAATATGTTGTCCAATAAAGTGAAACTCTTCGCTGCTATCGCTTTTAAAACGGGCAAGAGTGTCTCCGGAGTAAGATGAAACACTATCCTGTGCTCTTAGTACCATCTCATACCCTAAATCATTTGTGGAAATAATTTCTACCGATCCACCATTAATTCTATTATTTAACCATCTTCCCACAATTTTGTCATGGCCACTATCTACTTCTGATTGGGGGATGGTTTGTGCAATGCGGAAACCAAGATGAGGATGGGAAAAATATGAAAAACCATGTAAATCTCTATTCGTTATCTGAAGACCGGAGGATACAGCCCATGAACCGCCTCTGAATACTTTTTCTGCTTTTGAAGATAATCCTGATGGATTCCATTTTTCTTCTCCATTGTAGGATGTATAATCATCCCAACACCACTCAGATACATTCCCACTCATATCGTATAAACCAAGCTCATTTGCAAGTAATTGACCGACAGGATGAGTATCCCCATTGGCAGTTTTCACAGACCAGGCTACCTCTTCGAGGTTCTCACCTCCGGAGTAAAGATAGCCATTACTGTCTTGACCTCCTTTGGCTGCGTATTCCCATTCAGCTTCGGTAGGCAGACGATATCCATTGGCGATTTTATTAAAAACTGATTTATAAAAGGCACCCCCATTATCGTCTCTGCTATCACGAATTATACTCCCCATGCTATCCTGGTAAACCGGTTCTAACCCATATTTTTCACTGGCAGCATTGCACCAGA
This sequence comes from Spirochaetales bacterium, assembly GCA_016342585.1. GTDB lineage: Bacteria > Spirochaetota > Spirochaetia > UBA9216 > UBA9216 > JAEINK01. The sequence continues at coordinate 90,526 of JAEINK010000006.1, read as the reverse complement.
CAATAGAGTCACGCCATGAGATTCCCGTTACAGGTTCTGTAGGTTGTGTATCTTCACCATAGGTTTCCTGATTATCATTTCCATTCCCCTGAGTACCTTGATGCATAAAATTGTACTTATGATCGACAGCCCAATTGTATACTATCATCCATTGTTCCCAGGTTAATTCGGTTTTTGCTATAATGAAATCAGAAAGATTTACTGTATGAAGCGGAGTAGAATTGGCATTTCCGGGATACCCCATGGAAAACACTCCTCCAGGTATAACAACGAATTCCGGTCCCCATAAGGTTCCTGGCTTATACTTTTTTACCTCAGTCTGAGTAATTGTTTCTTCTACCTGTGGACTTGTCGTAACTTCCTGTGATGTAGATGCACACCCCAGGATAAAAGATGTAATTATTATTAAGGTAACTAATGTGGATAGGTTCTTAATTTCTTTCATTTTAGACTCCAATTTCTGATTGCATATCTTTCAGGCTATTCAAAACTATAACGTTGAGTGTTTGAGTAGTCAATTATAATATTTACAGAATAATTGTATCTCTTTCTTTTCCGGTTATAAATTGCCACCCCCCTCCATTTCCCCCGTTCCAGCCTGGCCGGGCTTCTATCCTACCGTATTTTCAGGTACTTCAACTCCTTCTGCAGTTCCAGATAGTTTTCATAACGTCTGTATTCCAGTTCCCCGGATGCAAGGGCAGACTGAACTGTACAGCCTGGCTCTCCTTGATGTGAACAGTCACGAAACCGGCACCCTTCCGCCAGCTCCGCAATATCCTGGAAAGCGTCAGAGAGGTTTTCTTCGTCTGCCCAGAGCTGTAACTCTTTTAGTCCGGGGGTATCGATCAGAAAAAATCCTCCGGGAAGCCTGAACATCTCTTTATGTGTGGTGGTATGTCGGCCTCGCTGATCCCCTGTTTGCTGGGCGGTTGTTTTCTGGATTGTTTCACCCATGAGGTAGTTAATTATGGTCAACTTTCCAACCCCTGATGGTCCTGTTAAACCAATCGTCGTCCCGGGTGTCAATACGGATGTCAGTTCGGCGATCCTCTCTCCTGTCGCGGCGCTGACCGGATAAATATCCACACCGGGGGCGGCGTTCTCTGCTGTCAGGAGTATTGATTCCCGCTCATATTCGGAACAGAGATCCGCCTTGTTCAGGATGATGACAGGGCGAGCGCCGCTGTTCCAGGCAAGAGTCATATACCGTTCCACTCCCCCGGATGTGAAATTCCTGCCGCCATTCATCCCGAAGACCAGGAATATTATATCGATATTGGCCGCCAGAACCTGTTCCTTTGTCCTGACTCCCGCACTCTTTCGTGAGAAACAGCTAACCCTCGGCAGGATACCCTCTATGACGGCGGTGTTTCCCCCTGCCCGCTTGAAGAATACCCAATCTCCTACTGCCGGGTAATCGGACGGATCTGCCGCCCTTTAATGAAAACCCCCGGACACTTCCCCAACCAGTGATTCACCCGATGTTGTACTCTCTGTAGAGGAGAGTACATAACGATGCCGTATATCCTTTATAATTCGACCGGCTTCTACTCCTTCCGGTTTCCGGATTTCTAACTCTTTTTGGAGGGATGTATTCCACCCCCATAATTCCTTACTCATATTATTTTATCCAATGTATCTTTAGCGGGGAATGGCAGCATGGTAATTGGTTCTGCCGCCAATCTGAACAGGATCATCTCGTTGTCGTCCCCGGCAATCCTGTTTGTGCGAATAAATCCACAGCTTTGACTGCGGTGAATGACAGCCCACTCCTTTGAAGGTTTAACCCAAACGGAGATCGGTTGCATAAGACCCCGGCATCCGCATCGGCGGTCCCCTTTCTTCAGGTCTACATGGAGGCTCCAGAGACTGTGGGGGCAGTGGTTGCGATGACTTCCTCCAGCTTCCGGAGGAGGAACTGTCATGCCGCAATTACGGTATATGAATGTGTCTGTATAGTTGTTATCGTTGTAATTGTATCTGGACATACCATTTCCTTCTGTTGCAAATCAAGTTTGCCGATGGTATGAAATGTCCTGTTCGAATAGAAATTGAATAAAGATTTTTCCAAAAAGGGGAGAAATCGGCCTGACTTCAGATTATAGTTTTAGCCGCAGATTCCCTGAACAGGAACATCTTCGATTACATTTGCTAACATGAACGCCTCCTCAGGGTGGTTTTTAAGATATATACAATATAGAGTTCACCGGGAAAACTGTCAAGCCAGGAAAACTAGGGAACCAATAATAAACCCCTATAATGATTTGAGCTTTTTTATTCATTTCCTTGAAAAGTAATAATGTATTAAAGATAATTTATTCATGGACGCTCGGTGATTCTGAGCTTGGCATAAACTTCCGTCCCTATTTCTTATGGAGGTTCTTATGAAAAAGTTACGATGGATTGGTCTTTTTATCATTATCTTATTGATTGGTTTTTCTTCATGCGAAGAGTCTCTTCCCTGGACGGATATTGCAATCCTGAATGGGGATTTTAATACTCCTGTAGGAGATGGTTCTACATTCCTTTTTACCTCTGTAGATGACTGGGTCTGTAGTGACAATGGCAGTACCTATAATGTTTCAAGTTCTGGCGGGAGTTGGAATGGGGCTGCCGTAATTTCTCCCGCTAATTTCGATGCTGATAACAGCCTGGTACAAACCCTGACTTCAGTTTATGAATCGGGAGAGTACTGTTTAGCCGTCCAGGTATGGGGCGGGCGTACAGAGACTACGGCCCTGCGGTCACATATTTCACTCAATTATAGTGATGGAATAGGGAGTGTTGTGGTTGAAGAGGATTCGAGCTCTCCCGGAATTGGATATACTGATGGAATACCTTGGATTGAGCAATCTTTCACGGGGTTTGTTCCGGCAGACTCACCGGCGCATGGTAAACCCATCATTATAGAACTGGAAGCGGAAGGTATAAGTGATAATTCACATGGTTCTATATTGTGTTACAGGGATAATGTGAGCCTGCAGCTTCGGTAAATATTTATCTAAAATACGGTTGATGTTGTATTCACATATAACATTTTTCTACATATAGTATATACTCTTGAATCAAAACAATGATATGGAGCTGCTTTAATGAAATCTTTTATTACGGTAATCGGAACCGACACGGTGGGGATTATTGCCGCCATTGCCAACATCCTCGCCGAGCGGGAAGCAAATATCCTGGATATTAATCAGACGGTTATGGATGGCGTTTTTACCATGATCATGATGGTTGAGACCTCTAAAATAACCTGTGAGTTTTCCGAACTATCTAAAACCCTGGATGATTATGGAAAGATGGCCGGGCTGTCGGTCAGGATCCAGCGGGAAGATATTTTTAATTCCATGCACAGGATATAATCATGAAAATACGACCTGAAGAAGTTCTTGAAACTATTGAAATGATTGATCGTGAGAACCTGGATATCAGGACGATCACCATGGGTATCTCCCTGCGTGACTGTGTCTCCGAATCTGCCGAAAGATCCTGTGCCAGGATTTACGATAAAATCACCCGACTGGCCGGTAATCTGGTTAAAACGGCTGAAGATATACAGTCGGAGTATGGAATACCCATAATCAACAAGAGGATCTCTGTAACGCCCATGGCCCTGGTGGCAGAATCTTCCGATGCGGAGAACTACACCATCTTTGCCGAGGCTCTCGACAGGGCCGCTGCCGAGACCGGTGTCGATTTCATCGGTGGTTTTTCCGCTTTGGTTCACAAGGGGTATACCTCGGGGGATCGAAAATTGATCGAATCCATCCCCGAGGCCCTTGCCAGTACGAAGAAGGTCTGTTCCTCGGTAAATATTGCCACAACCAGGGCCGGGATCAATATGGATGCGGTGGCCCATATGGGGCGGATCATAAAAGAGACGGCTGCCCTTACCGCCGATTCGGGCGGGTTGGGATGTGCCAAGCTTGTTGTTTTCTGTAATGTCCCCGAGGATAACCCTTTTATGGCCGGTGCTTTCCACGGTATTGGAGAGCCTGAATCGGTAATCAATGTCGGTATCAGCGGCCCCGGTGTTGTTCAGAGTGCTGTTAAGAAGGTGCCGGATGGAGATTTCGGTCAGGTTGCTGAATCCATTAAGAAATCAGCGTTTAAGATAACCCGGATGGGGGAGTTGGTTGCCCGGGAAGCCTCCCGTCGGCTTGATACGATTTTTGGTATCATTGACCTCTCCCTTGCTCCCACGCCTGCCATGGGTGACAGTGTGGCTCACATCCTGGAAGAGATGGGACTGGCAAAATGCGGTGCCCCCGGAACAACCGCCGCCCTGGCGCTCCTTAACGATGCTGTTAAAAAAGGGGGAGCTATGGCGACCTCCTATGTTGGTGGATTAAGCGGTGCTTTCATCCCTGTAAGTGAAGATGCCGGTATGATCGATGCTGTCCGCTGCGGTGCTCTAAGTCTGGAGAAACTGGAAGCCATGACTTGTGTCTGCTCGGTGGGACTGGATATGATTGCCGTTCCCGGGGATACCTCCGCCGATACAATTTCGGGGATCATCGCCGATGAAGCCGCGATAGGGATGGTGAATTCCAAAACGACCGCTGTAAGGATCATCCCCGCACCGGGGATGACGGTTGGTGATACTGTGGAGTTCGGCGGCCTTCTGGGAAGCGGCCCTGTTATGAAGGTGAATAGTTTTGATAACTCCGCCTTCATCGGGCGTGGCGGACGGATACCCTCTCCCATCCACGGGATGAAGAATTAGTATTTGTCAGGGGACATTCTGTAAACAGGATGTCCCCTTTGTTTTTGATCTCCTGTTACCCGGCGCTACTATCTACTTACCAATATCCTGCATGTAAAATTTGACTTACTTTATATAACAATAGTAAAATAGTCGAAATTATATTCGGAGATTATCATGAGACTGAAATTCTTTGCCGCTTTTTTAATCTTTTTAATATTGCTCACTGGCTGCCCCTCTTCTGGGGGCGGGGTTGATGATAATTCAGAGGATAATCCCGATGATGATCCCATCACACCTCCTTCGGGTACGACCATGGTTATGTTCTCGATGGATTTTGAACAGGAAGGATTACCAGTAGAAGCGGGGGAGTACTTTCTGGTTTATCAGGATCTGGCCAGCCGGAAATCCGAATACAATTCCCTTCCTCTTGTAGATGGTGAAAACCTTTTCACACTGGACAGTGATACGATCTCTACCGCTAATGTTGTTTTCGCACCCTCCACAGCTTCGAATGTGCAGAGCAGATCCATCAGTTCCGCCATTATGAATTTGGGGAGTATCTCTGTTATAACCGCCGGTTTGAATTCTCTGCCCGTAGGGGATGCTCCGGAGAGTGAACTGGCTCTTGGGGAGCTCTCTTTCAACGGAACCGATGGCGTCTTTGAGGCAGAACCTGTCGTAGCCGCACTTTCGGATGATCTGGGAATCGAAGAGGAGGCTCTCCTGCCCTACGGGGATTATGATGCTGTTCTATCAAAATACAACAGTCTGGACATTGATAGAAACGATGTGCTTGATGGGGAAGATGGATTATTCTGGGACATGAAGACCATGTCCTACTTCTTCATATGGCCCGGTGTCATGGATTTCCACAATAGAGAGATCCTGATAGAAGCGGACAAATTCAGGCCGGATGAATTTAATTACAGTGCTATTTTCTATGATTATACCGGGTATCAGAATTATATTCAGGATGACTACCAGACTTTAACCGTAAATTTCCCCGGGAATGCCGACGGCCTGACATCCCTTTCTTCTTCCAATGGAATGGGGCTCTGGCGGGATGGGCTCAGCGAGATGTGGCGGAATATTGGAATTCCTGATGCGGCAAATAAATCCATGCCCTACGATGGGGATTACGAACTCACCTTAAATACCGAGAATCATTTTTTTATTGATGATGTCTCCTTCATCAAACCGGAAGATAATTATGAAAATTTTCTGATTCCGATACTGGATTTAAATATCGATGGTGATAGTGAAATCGCGGGTTTTTCCATCCACTGGAAGAAGGTGGAGAATCAGGAATTTGTGGATGCTCTTCCCGGGGAAATTAAGCTAAAAGTAAAAGCGCTGACCATTGCTTTACCCGATTTTATAGCTAATGAAATGCTTTTGTTTTATCAGGATTCCGGCTATAAGGAAGGTGAGTGGACCTTCTATAATGGTTCGGTTGTTCCCTATTCCTATTTTATGCAGTTGGGAGATGATGCTGTGAATAATTATTCATCTCTAACCGATATGGGGGCATCCTACTATGAGAACACCTCATTTTCGGTTTCGGAGCACAACATCGCCCTGCAGGAAAATAAGTTTGTCTCTGTAATGTATGAGGATGTGGGGGGGAATTTCTACTTCCTCGATTTCTACAATACAAATTATACCATTGAAAATTATGATTTACCTTCAATCGATTCGGAGGTCTGGAGTGCGGCAGCGGATATACCGGATATACCAACTAAACAGACGGCTGTTGTCCATGGGGATAAGATGTATCTACTCTATAAAAAGGATGGGACCAGTGAATCCCTTTTGAGGACCGGGGATATAGAATCGACCGGGAATATATCTTCCTGGTCAGATTCCATGCCTCTTCCCTTTACTCTGAATAAGGTTGATTCGGTTTGTTCTGGAAATGTCATCTATGTCTGCGGGGTTGGTAATAATTCCCGGATTTATCGGGGGGATATAGATACGAATACGGGTGAAGTGAGCAGCTTGGCAGAGTACTATTCCCTCCCTCAAATCATAGAGTACCCGGCAGTCAGTGTCAGCGGGAACAGAATTTTCCTCTCTGATACATTTTCCGCTAAAAAGATATGGTCTGCCATAATTAATAGTGATGGATCCCTGGGCTCCTGGTCTGAAGCTGCCAACCTTGTTGATGCTGGATGGACAGCCTACTCTGCGAGTGGAGATATCGCCTGTACAGAAAATTATCTCTACCTTGTCTCCGGCTTAAGCAGTGGAGGCCATGGATTGGTCTCTTCGATAGTTCTTGTTGGCAGGATAGAGGCGGATGGGACAATCTCTGACTGGCAATACACTTCAAACCTGCCGGAGGACAGGCTCACCGGAACTCGAATCGAGATATGGAACAACCACCTCCTGTTTTTGGGTGGCGGTGGAGTACAGGTAGATTCTACAACCTATCTCTATGATTCTGTGGGCTGTGCTCCCATCAGTGCAAGCGGTCTTCTCGGATCCTGGAAGATGCTTGATTCATTCGACGGCCCCAGATCCCTGCATGCCGTGACAATGTGGAACAACACCCTTTATGTTGTTGGTGGTGTTGACCTGCCGTACTGGAATTACTTCTCCGATGTGCAGTATACGAATTTGAGTCCTTAATTCTGATTTATTGTATCTTAAAATCAGCCATTCCAGGGAAGGACTCCTTTTTTCCAGATCTCAGCAAGTGCCTTCCTTCCCGATGGAAACTCTCTTGAGCGAAGTTCTTCCCCGAGTTTTTCCGGCTTATCCTGGACCCCAATAACAAAACCACATTGAATTTGATACTCTTCCGGGGATACATTGAGTTTTATATAGACCTCATCCTTTTTAATCCCTGCCATGCCGTGTGTATACAATCCAAGGAATCTGGCCTGGAGTGCCATGGCCATCCAGGCTGCCCCCGTATCGAATCCTGCCCAACGGTTAGGTTTGTTATTATGTTGGAAATTATTTTTGGAAAAAATGAAACCGATTAAACTGGCACTCTTTGCCCATGAAGCATTTTGAGGGAGAAGAAGGTTTTCAAAAATCTCCCGATCCCCTTCTCCCGATTCTGTAATAAAAAGCCAGGGCTGCTCATTGAAACAGGACTGTGTCCACCGGGCTGCACCGAAAATAGTGCTCAGATCCTCTGTGGGTATCTCTTCTTTCTTAAAAGATCGGGGAGACCACCTTTCAAGAAAAAGTTTGTCCTCCAACCCTTCCGGAATCCGCCTTGAAAAATCTGTATTCGAATCATTAGAATATTTCATATATATAGTATACGTAGACTGGTGTTCAGTGCATAGGTTTTAGCTTAAATTGAAAAAAAATGAGAGACTTTCTTAGGGCGAATCAGTCGGTTTTCTGATTACCATCTATGATGAACTCTATAGCTTCCAAGGTTTTTTCATCTATATCCAGTGGAATGGCGTGACCAATCCCGGGCAGGATTGTATATTCAGCAGGAATACCGGCTATTTTACAGTTCGCCATCAATTTTTTATGGTACTCGATATCACCGCTCAGTTCTCCTTCCAGTAACACTACCCTTATGCCTGATTCTGCAGCTTTTTCAAGTTTTTCCAGTTCTGTATCTTCTGTTTCATTTGGGCATAAGGTAATTACTCCCCGTAAAGGGAGGGTTCCATTCCCAAGCAAATTTAATGAGGCCATGGAACCGCCAGAGAATCCCCCCGCAATAATTCTATTTTCATCTACCGAATACTCCGTGCAGATTTGATCATATGCCTTTTGAATATCGGATCTTGATTTACCATAATCTTGCGTCCAGCCGAAACCTTTATAGCAACTCACCTGAGATGATTGAACATAGGCTGTGATCCATCCTTTTTCTGTCGATGTTTTCGGTCCCCATTGGTTTGAGAAAAACTCTATATTGCATCCATTTCCATCCCCGTGCAGAAGGATAAGCAGGGGATATTTATTTTTGCTGTCATAATCGGCGGGTAGGTGAACCTTCCAGGTTAACTTGGATTTGGTTTGATATTCTGTTCTTAATGTTTCATTCCTTGAGTTCATTTCTGTAAAGCCGGGCATAGTTCGGAGCGGATCCCATCCCTCCCACTCAAAAGCGAAGAAATATCCTTTTTCATGTTCCTGATCTATAATTTCAAAACATTTCCGGTAGTCTTTTATCTCTCTATAGCAGAATAAAATATTGGAGGATATAAGGTGATCCTCCCCGGGGTATCGATATCTATTCTCTTCCATTACTTTTACCGCTTCAATGATTTTTCCTTCGGAGACCATTTGATCTATCTGGCGGTCAAAATCTAAAAAATTATTCATAATAACTCCTTTTATATTCCTATAGAGTGAGTATAGAAGAGTAATACTGACATATACCTGTCAGTATTGATTTATTATTTTTATAAGTTTTTCTTTCAATTGTTGACGGAGTGTTTCAGGTTCAAGAATTTCGACATCGGGTGAGTTCTCAATTGCATAAGATATAAACTCTTCCGGATAGTTCGTATTCACCTCCCAGAATCCCCAGCCGTCCTCTACTTTGATATCATAATGTATTAGAAGCAGGTTGTCCTTATCTCTTTCGAGTAGGGGCTGGGCAACTTTTAGAATAATCCTCGTTCCTTCATTCTTTTTCAGGACATCCCGGCGGTAACTCTCTATCTTGTCATACTGACCGAAATCAAAGTCGGCTGGAAGTGAGTATATATTTTCGGTCAGTTGTAATTTCAGGATCCGGTCCAGGCGGAAAGTCCTTTCCGCTTTCCGCAATCGGCAGTAGGCGATTAGATACCAGCCTCCCTCATGGTAGGTCAAAACCCGAGGTTCAATTTCCCTATCACTTTCTGAAAGTTTTTTTGGAGAGTAGTAACTGATCTTAAGTGTCCGGTTTTCTGCCATCCCAATTCGAATGTGTTCAAAATAGGCCTTTCTTTCCATACTGGGAGTAATATTGACCAGGTTAAAGAATATTCTGTTGAGAACCTTTTTGTTCTGCTTTTGTTGTTCTGAATTAGTCGTATTATCAAGCTTAAGGAATGCCGATTCTATATTTGGGGAAAACCCGGGGATTTTTATTTTATCCAGAAGTTTTTTTCCTATTTGGAGAGCAAGAATCTCATCGGATGTGAAAGAGACGGCCGGAAGGAAATAGTCCTCCATTATTTCATATCCTCCATCGGCTCCATGGCTTGAAATTACAGGAACTTCCATTTGGGACAATGCGTCCATATCCCTGTAAACGGTTCGGATATTTACTTCCATGATATTTGCTATTTCGGAAGCTGTCATTTTCCCGTTTCGTTTCAGGGCTAATACGATTGTTAATAATCGCTCTATCTTTTTCATCTGATTAGTGTATGGATAGGGTCAGAACCGGTCAACCTAGGTGGTATCTCTTGATTTTATCTCTACTCATAGTACATTGTAGTTATAGACTCCTATAATCAGGAATTTTCCATGAAGATAAATCTACCCTATTCAAGAAGTCTATGTATGAATTATTTGAAGATATCCAGGATATCAAGTTTATTGAGAATCATATAGAGAACAAAGAAAATCCGGAATTCATAACCGGCGACGATTTGTTTGATTAATTCGGGACGTTCTTAAATATTCTATTACAAAATCGCGTGAGTAATATATGATAAGTACAAGGCTGTTCATAAAGCAGTTAGAGGAGTACTGATTATGCCATTTGTTAATGTGAAAATTATTGAAAATCAACTTAAGGAAAATGAAAAACTTGAACTTATTAAAAAGTTAACTGATTTAATTGTAGAGGTTATGAATCGGGAAAAAGATCTAACCGTAATTGTAATTGATGAAATCAAACCAACCTCTTGGGCTGTTGGAGGAAAACCGGTTCATTCCAATGAATCAGTCAGTTTTGTTAATATCAAGGTATCAAAAGGAACGACGAATCCTGATGAAATTGCCGTAATGCAGAAGAAGACTAAACAACTTATGGGTTCTCTATTAAAGAATCATATTGAAGAGAATTACTTTATTATCGATGAAATAAACTCAACAGGCTGGGGTTTTGGCGATATTACCATGGCAAATAGAAACTGAAAGATTGATTTCAAATAGATGAGCTAAAAAAAGCCGCAATTCACAATGAACTGCGGCTTTTGTATTTATACAGCGCTTCTATCAATATAATAACATGAATAAAGCTTTCTATCCCTGCTTTAAGGGGTAGCCGGCCTTATCCAGAGCGGCAACTATCTTGTCCTCCGCTTCCCGCAGGAACTCAGGAGTAAGGGTTTTTTCCCTGTCCAGGAACCAGGCCCTTATGGTTACCGTCTTCTCTGTTTCGGAGAGGGGGTATACATCCACAATCCGGTAATCCGTTAGTTCCTTCATCTTTACCTGCTTCAGAGAGGCCAGAACATCCGCCGCAGAGACCCTGGTCCCGGCCACAACCGTACAGTCGAAGGTGGAGCCGGGGAACTTGGCCAGAGGAGTGTATTTTGTCTTATCCTGGATGGGCCTCTCCATGAAATCCGTATAATCCAGAACAGCCATAACAAGGTTGCCCTTGATCTTGAAGTTCCTGGTCACCATGGGATGGATAGTCCCGATGAAACCGCATGTTTTTCCCATTACCCGGATGTCCAGGAATTCATGGGGGTGCCGTCCCGTCCAGTCGTAAGCCACCAATGGGTTGGGGAACTTTGCCGAAGGAGGTTGAATCTGGGCATTAAGGTTCAGATTTGTGAGTAGATCGCCCATAAGGTTCAATACATCCATGAAGGGGGATTCTGTTTTATTAAAATAGATGATTCCCAACTGGTGTCTGTCTTCACTGAAATCCTTTTCGGACTCAAGGTAGGACCGTCCTGTCTCGAATAGTCTGAACTCGGAATGGTACTTCTGATTCAGTGCCGCCTTTTCCAGCAGGGCAGGGATAATCGAGGGGCGCATCCTGTCTGTCTCGGGACTTAAAGAGTTGGCGAGGACCAGCTCTTCGTTCTTCACATCCCAGCCAGCCTGTTCCAGGAGTTTGACTCCTGTTAAGGGGTAGGTATAGATTTCCAGAGCCCTGGCCCTTAAGACCATGAAATCCTGGATTTTTCGCTCGAGGATTTTGGATGGGCTTAAGGATATAGCCATGATTTCGTTATGAGGGGCTACCGGGATGAGCTTGTCGAATCCGTAGATCCGTCCAATGTCCTCGATGAGGTCGGCATCAACTTCAACATCCTTGGTGGCCCGGTAGGAGGGGACGGTTACTTTTAAAATACTGCCTGTGTCTTCTACCTTGTATTCAAGGGATTCAAGGAGTTCTGTTACCTCTTTTTTGCCGAGTACTGTCCCCAGGATGGAGTTTACCCTTTCTATTGTCAAATCGATTTTAAGGTCATCTGCCAGAGTCAAACCATCGCAAACCAGAGGTCCTACAACCTTGGCCTCCGGGCAGCTCTCCTGAACGAGTTCCAGGATTCGCAGGATGGTCTTTTCAATCTGGTGACTGTCCAGTGATTTTTCATACCTCTGACTGGCATCGGTTCGAAGTCCCAGCCTGGTGGAGGTGTGCCGAATTCGCACGGGATTCCAGTTGGCCACCTCGATGAAAAGGTGGGTTGTATCATCCTTAACGGCAGAGGTAAGACCTCCCATGATTCCTCCGATGGAGGAGGGGCCTTCGGCATCACAAACCATGGTGTCAGCGGGAACCATCTTTCGTTCCATCTCGTCGAGGGTCACAAAGGTGCCTTCTGTGCCCATATCCCGGACGATTATCTGGCCGCCCTGGATGGTGTCCCTGTCGAAAAGGTGGTTCGGCATACCCAGTTCCAGCATGACATAGTTGGAGATATCAACGATGTTGTTGATGGGTCTCATGCCGCAGGCGGTGAGCCTTTGCTGCATCCAGAGGGGGCTTGGTTTTACACTGACATTGTCTACGCTTAAACCCATGAATCCCAGACAGGCTGTATCCTTCTGAACCTTGATGGAAACCGGTGCGGGGTCGCTGTTATAGAAGCCTCGCATCTTTTCAATCCAGGCCTCATTAAAAGGTTTGGCCAGGGGTTTTCGGAAGGTGGCTGCGAACTCTCTGGCCATGCCATAGTGACCCCAGAGGTCGGGGCGGTGGGTGATGGACTTATTATCGATCTCAAGCAGAACATCCCGCTTTACTTCCATATAGTCGGCCATGCTTGTGCCCACCGGTGCGTCGGCGGGGAGTTCGAGAAGACCCTCATGACCGTCGCCAAGACCGAGTTCATCCTCGGCGCAAAGCATACCTTCACTTAATATGCCGCGGATCTTTTTGGGTTCCAGGGTGAATCCGCCCGGGAGGGTAGTGCCGATGGGGGCGAAGGGAACCTTCAGCCCGGGGGCCACATTGGAAGCACCGCAGACAACCCTTTTTTCACCGTCTCCTGTCTTGAAACTGACAAGGTTCAATTTGTCCGCTTCGGGGTGGGGTTCAACTTTGGTAATTTCCGCAACCGAAACGGCGTCCATATGGGCATTGGTCTCTTCCACACCCTCAACCTCACAGGTGGAAAGGGTGAATCGGACCCCCATCTCCTGGGGAGAGATATCCTCAGGCAGTTCCACAAAATCTTTTATCCAATCTAAACTTATCTTCATTTCTCTCTCCCTAGTATGCCTTGAACTGTTCCGAAAACTGGAGGTTTCCACTGTGCAGGTGGCGCACATCATCGATGTGGTACCGCATCATTGTCAGTCTGTCGATTCCAAGACCAAAGGCAAAACCGTTCCATTCGTTGGGGTCTATACCGCCACCGGCAAGAACCTTGGGGTGAACCATACCACAGCCTAAACCTTCAACCCAGCCGACCTGTTTACAAACAGAACAGCCTTTTCCGCCGCAAAGGAGGCACTCATAATCGAGCTCAAAACCCGGTTCAACGAAGGGGAAGAATCCCGGACGGAGCCGGACATTTATCTCCTTCTTGAAGATCTCTGAGAGCAGGGTTCGGAGGAAGTGGATCATGTGGGGAACGGAAATATCCTTTCCTACCATCATCCCCTCCAGCTGGTGAAAAGCTGCTTCATGGCTGGCATCCAGGGTTTCACATCGGAAAACCTTACCGGGGCCAACAAATTTAAAAGGAGGTTTCTTCTGTTTCATCCCACGAATCTGGATGTTGGAGGTATGGGTTCGCAGGAGGTGTTTTTTATCCTTGAACCAGAAGGTATCCTGCATATCACGGGCCGGGTGGGAATCGGGTATATTCAAAGCCTCGAAGTTGTGGTACTCATCCTCGATATGGGGACCGTCCAGGATATCGAAACCCATGGAGAGGAATATGTCTTCCAGCTCGCGGGTTACCTTGGTCAGGGGGTGCAGACCTGCCGCCTGCTGTCCCTTCTCCTTAACCTTGTCTGTAAGGCTTATATCCTGCCAGTTGGCAGCCAGTTTCGCATTGATAACTTCCATCTCAAGGGACTGACTCTGACGATCTATGGCAGAAAGCATATCCTGTTTTACAAGATTCGCCCTGGCACCGAAACTCTTCTTATCCTCTACCGAAAGTTCCCTCATACCGCCCATGAGCGCATTGAGTTTACCCTTCTTACCCAGAAAGTCGGCCTTGAACTGGGCCATTTCGGGCATTGATTTCACCGAGCCGAGGAGGGAATCGAACTCCTTCTTCACCTCTTCCAGTTTTTGCAGCATTACCTGTCTCCTTATACTAAAGGCTTTTATAAAAAAAAAGCGGATTCCCCTTTGTGAGGAACCCGCCGTTAAGCCCTGTTTATACTATCTCAGGGAAAACCAGTGTCCCTCCGTGATGGAGTAGATAAAAAAGAAAAAAAAGCTAAAAAATCGGGACATGTTTTCCATAGTAATAACCATTATATTTGTGAGTCGGAAATAGTCAAGAACCCAGCTGCTAAGAAGGAGTTTTCAAGGTGATCGAAACCGAATGAGCCCCGTTGAATCTGCACCCGGGAGTATGATTTTTCCGCACTGACCTGTCATTGCGAAGGGGTTTTCAATATTTCTGTTCGGAGCCGGACTTCGTTAAAAAGCTATTCTTTTTGTAGTTTTTACATTATCTTAATCTGGAGTTTTCAATGAGGAGCCTGTTTATATGGAAGATAAAGAGATAATACAGCAGATGGCCGTCGAAGCCTTCAACCGCTGTTGGGAATATATAGATAAACCGGACAGAACCAAAGAGGATGACGGTGAGATGCTCACCGCCGCCCTTACCCAGAAAGAACTTTGGGATCAGTCCGGTTCTGATGAAAACAGGGCCCGGGGTGAATGGCAGGTCTCCCGGGTATATGCCCTCCTCGCCAAATCCGAAAAATGCCTTCATCATGCCGAAGAGTGTATGCGGTATACCCGGCAGGCAGACCTTGTCGACTTCGACCTTGTTTTTGCCTATGAAGCCATGGCCCGGGCCTATCATGTCCTGGGGGATGAAATCGAATTTGACAGGTACTACCGTCTCGGTCTTGATGCCCTCGATCAGGTTAAGGAGACCGAAGACAGAGAATACTGCCGGACCGAGCTGGAATCGATCCAATAGGGACTTTGATCTGAAAATAGGTTAGAATTGTGGAAAGGGGGTGTGTATGCTCTTTTCTATACTTTTTCTTGTCTTTATGTTTGGTATTCCTGTTACCATGGTGGTTCTCGTCATTGTCATGATCCGCAGGAGGAGCGGGGCTGTAAGCGGACTCATCAGCCTGGCTGAATCCAGGGGGTGGGCATTCACGAAATCCGGCAGGGAACATCCGTTAAATGGAATTCTGACGGGTGGATTATTTACCACCCGTCCCGGCGGTACACACTCTATTAATAATATAATACAGACAAAGCAGGACTTATGGTTCTGTGATTACCAATATACAGGCCCGGGACCCAACGGTAAGCGCCGGTCAAGCTATTATACCCTGGCTGTAGGCGAACGAAGGGATGAAGGGCCGAACCTCTGGATAGTTCGCCGGCAGAACGGACCTTTGGGAAGACTGGCCGAGGCTTTCGCAAGCGGGCAGCTTCATCCTGTTCCCGGGGAGCAGTGGGCGTGGATGCTCACCTCCTCGGTGGAAGATTTTGAAAGGGCCGGCTGGCTCGATCCTGTCCCCGATGTATTAGAAAAAAGAATGGTCCCCGGCGGCGGACTCTTCCTCCTGGGGAAGTATCTCATCCTTTCAGCGCCTGGCGCTCTGGATAAAGAACAGATTCTTAAGCTTAAGGACGACATGGAGATGATTCGGGATATCCTTTAGGGTACAGCGGATGTCTTACTCCTGTTCAGGATTCCATTCAATCCTTCAGCCTTGAAAAAATGCGGGCTTTAGCGGCAGGATGGAAAACTCCTGGTCCGTATCGAGTGGAATAAGCAGCCGAAGTTCTTTATCTTCCCCGGTGATTTTACAGAGAGCCAGTCTACTCCTCCCATCCAGCAGCTGGGAGGATAGAATCTGAACAGGAATTCCTTCTCTCTTCTCTTTTTTATCCAGGAGCCGAATATCTTCCGGGCGGAAGGCCATGGTATAGTTTCCCTCTGGTGTATCGGCCTCTATCCCGTAAGGTTCGGATCGACCATTTTTAACTGCCAGCTCGATCCTGTTCAGACCAAGTTTTGACAGCATCTCCATGATCAACAGACTGTCAGGATGGTGATAGACCTCCCAGGTTTCTCCGAATTGAACCAATTCGCCCTTGTCCATGATACCGATGTAATCACTTAAGGCCAGGGCATCTTCCGGTCCGTGAAAGGTCATTATTGTGGTCTTTCCCATATCCCTGATGATCTTTTGAATAAATATCCTCATCCTGCTGTGATGCTGAGGATCGAGCTGGCTCATGGGTTCATCCAGGAGGAGGAGTTCTGTGGGATGGTTTTTTTCCCGGGCAATGGAAACCAGCTGTTTCATCCCTTCGGGCAGGAGTTCCGGGAGCAGATTAAGATACTCCTTCTGTATGCTCAATTCTGAAACCCTCTGAGCCGTTTCATTCTTAATAATCGAACTATCCTGTTTCCTGACTTTCAGAGGAAAATCGATATTTTTTCGGGCACTCATGGAGGGAAAGAGGCTGTATTTTTCAAAAACAAAGCCTATTTTTCGATTCGCCGGACTCAGATCTGTGATAGACCAATCTCCCATATAGACCGATCCGGATGTGATTTTTTCCAGCCCTGCAATTGATCGCAGGAGCATGGTCTTTCCTGAACCTGACGGGCCGAGGATTGTCATGATCTTGCCAATGGGCAGTTGGAAGCTGACATCTTTTAATGAAAAATTACCCTTTTGAAGGTTCAGCAATTGTACGTTGAAGAGGGTATTGTCCTGAGCATCATTGTGGGACCGGGCGCTGTTGAACTCAATTTTCTGATTGTTGATATAGTTCACAAGGTCCGAATACATAATACGGCTGGCACTCCCGATCTTGAATGCCGGGAGGCTTCCGTTGTTCACCAGGTTATATACCATCTGATTGGAAATGTTAAGGAATTTGGCGACTTCCTTGATAGTCATAGCCTTATCTGTCGTGTTCACATTATCCTCCTGACTGTTCAGAATTCAAAGATGCATTAGTCAATAGATGTCTATACAGTATTATAGCATATAACAGGGAGTAATAAAGTCTTTTTGAATGCTTTTCTGGGATGACTCAGCGGGTAACATTCTGCTCCCTATAAGTTTAAATTAATAATATACTCTTGAAATGTTCTGAACTTTTTGATATTATCCAGCCATAATAAAGATTGCGTATGTATTGTCAAAGATACTGCGTCGGAAGTTTTATCGTAAGATAGGACACCGGGTTAATTTCTAAAGAGATTAAGCAATATATCTGGTGACCATAGCGAGGGGGTCCCACCCGTTCCCATCCCGAACACGGAAGTTAAGCCCCTCAGCGCCGATGGTACTGCTACGGTGGGAGAGTAGGTCGTTGCCAGATTTTTTTTATATTTTTTTAATCTTTCAAAATCATTGAAAGATTCTGGGTTTGGCCATGCCATTGTCCAGACAAGAAGATATCAGAAAGCTCCTGAGCTGAGAAATTGGTTCAGGGGCATTTTTTTTACCTGAACTTCTATCTATTCAGTAAAATATATCTTACAATTATATAATCACCTCTAAAAGGATATATTGTGAAGTTTGAACTGCCATTGCTTTGCCTGTTAACATTTCTTCTCCTTTTTTCCTGCGTCAGTATGGAGCCTGAACTTGGCTTCGAGGTTCAGGCCATCCATACAGATCAGGATAACAATATCTATCTGGCCGCATCCGGCCATGCCATTGTCCCCAAGTTTCTCCATTCCAGCCAGACAGACTGGTGGATAAAAAAATATGACAGTGAGCTGAATGAAATCAAGTGGGGCTGGAATAAAAAAATCGATCGCAGGTCCAGCCAGGATTACCCTTCTGATATACTGATAAATTCTTCAAATGAAATCCTTATCGGAGGGACCGGGGGCGCAAGAGGCAGGGCTTATGACTGGTGGATCCTTAAGTGGAATACCCGGGGGCGAAGGATTCGCCAATGGGATATGGTTTGGGACGGGACCGGGTCTTATGCCAATGTCTATGCCATGGTTCAAAATAATCAAGGTGACATTTATGCCGGGGGGGATCTCCTATATGCGATTGATGAAGATTCAGGCTTCGATGGTGTGGTTAATAAGTTTGATCATAATGGAAAAATTATCTCTGACTTCTCTCCATTGATATATAACAAGGGTGGATCCGATAGTGTCACAGCCCTCGCTGTGGATTCAGAATGGCTCTATGTCGCCGGGGACAGCGATTTCATGGTAGAAGAGAGTCTTGTCTATGAAGGCTGGCTCAGAAAATATGAGTCTGATGGGGCCACTCTTTCGGAGCTTTGGAATGTGACCATAGATTTTGATGATTACAATAAGATCCGGGATATTCTGATCCTCCCTGATAGGAGTGTATTCGTCGTTGGATGGTCGTTTATACGACATTATACCGAGGATGGTGAATTGATTGCGGGTAATTGGCGTGATAGATATAAAGATAATATTATTCTTCATGCCTGCCTGGTCGACGGTGAGGTGATTGTTATATTTAATGAATTCATCGACTATAAGCGTTCGACCATTGTTGATCGAATGGCTCTCTCTGGAAATCCCATTGACGGGGGCGAACACTTTTTTAGCATCGAGGATTCCGACTTGAGTCTTGCGACAGTCGACCTGGATGGAAATTATATTTTCGCTTCGGGTTCTGTGATCAGTAAATACGATTCAGAGGGACAACTCCTGGAATTGAAATCCATATTTTAGAATATATATAAACATCTTTGATGTTCAAAAGGAAGGAAAATTATGATTCAGAAAAAACTGCAGATAATGGGGATGCTCCTGATATTGCCATTCCTGCTTTTCGCTGAAGTAGAATGGCGTACAAATTTAGCCGATGCTTTGGGCGAGGCTTCTATCACCCGACAAAATATTTTTGTAATCATAACGGCGCCAAGCTGGTGTGGTCCCTGTCAGTATATGGAAGAGAATGTTTTTCCTGACCATACTGTGATTGATGTTCTCAATTCCAGGTTTATCCCTCTGCAGGTTTTAGATGAGGTTAATGGTCGCAGTAACCCCGATTTAGGGAAATTTGATTTTGCCGGATTCCCCACCTACCTTGTTATGGACCCCAATAAAAAGGTCCTGGTACAGGACTCCGGAGCTGTGGATGCCTCCACTTTGCTGGCCCTGATTGAACCTTACTTTTCCTACAATGGGTTTGTCCCCGAATCCAATCCGGAAACCAATGGGGAAGCCAATCCGGAGGCAGGGATGATTTCCGGAGCTTATGCCCGGGATGGAGGAGAGAAAGCATACTTTTTCTCTCAAAATGAATATATGCTATACGACATAAATAAAGACAGGAGAGATCCGGGGTTTCCCCAAGATGTCGATTATGATACCTGGCCCGGTTTAACCTTCTCTAAAATCGATGCCGCCCTGAATTGGGGGAACGGGAAGATCTATTTTTTCTCGGGGAATAAATATATTCGATACGATGTGGCCAGGAACTCTGCGGATTCAGGTTATCCTAAGTCGATAAATAATAGTACATGGCCTGGATTAACGTTTACATCGGTCGATGCGGCCGTTAATGGCGGGAACGGGAAGGCCTACTTCTTTTCCGGTTCAAAGTATGTTCAATACGATATTCGTTCAGACCGGTCGGATTTCAGTTCACCTAAAGAAATCAGCACCTTCTGGCGAGATGTTCCTTTTTATAGTATTGATGCTGCCTTGAGTTATGGAAACCTGATTCATCTTTACAGTGGCAATGAAACGATAGCGTTTAACCTGAGCCGGGGCGCCGCTATCTCTAGAACTCCTTCACCTGTAAATATCTGGAGATGATGAAGCTTTTTAAGGAGGAAGAAAGATTATGAATCAGAAAAAACTGCAGATAATAGGGCTGATATTGATGCTACCATTCCTGCTTTTTGCTGAAGTGGAGTGGCGAACGAATTATGATGATGCTTTAGGCGAGGCTTCTATCACCAGGCAAAATATTTTTGTCATTATAACGGCACCAAGCTGGTGTGGCCCCTGTCAGTATATGGAAGAGAATGTCTTTCCTGTCAGTTCGGTCGTTGAAGCTCTGAATGCCAGGTTTATACCTTTGCAGGTCCTGGATGAGGTCAATGGCCGGAGTAATCCCGATTTACAGAACTTCGATTTTATTGGATTCCCCACCTATCTTGTCATGGACCCCGATGAAAATATTCTTATTCAGGATGCCGGTGCGGTGGATGTTGCGACTCTTTTAGCCCTCATAGAACCCTACTTTTCTGATGATGATTTCGTTCCGGAATTCAACCCGGGATCCGGTCCGATTTTTGGAGAAGAACCAGATGTGGATCCCAGTCTGTTCGTCCAGCCCGGGAATGAACCTGTTATCCCTGATCCGGAACCCATTGGCGGTTCCATATCAGTACCATCCCGGCTTGTCAGTTATTATAACTTCAATGATGGTTTTGAGGATCTTTCCGGAAAGGGGAGTATTGTTAATCCCTATGATCCGGGAACCATCGATGGTACGGTATACAGTGATGGAACCTATGGTACTTCTGAATTTGTAATGGCACCTGCGGATTTCTCTTTTGAAGAGTTCACCGTTGGATTACGGTTTAAAGTAGAGGAGATTTCCAGCTGGCGAATGAATATTCTTGCCGGTGGGACTTCCTATCGCTGGTTCAGTATCCGATATACTGATGATGAGCTGGAGGTAACTTTGAATAATCAGGATGATATATTTGGTACGTCCCTGAAAAGGGTTGTTGATCCCGGCAATTGGTATAGTATTGTGTGCAGTGTGAATTTGAATAGCGGAAAAGTATTTTTCTCCTTTTCAGACCGGGAGCCGGTTGTTATCAATTTACCTGCCGGTTTTGAGTTGGCCGCCATTACGGCCGGGGCCGATTACGATAAGGTCTTCTCCTTCACCAATTACTCAAATGGTACTAAATTCCAAGGTTACATTGATGATCTTTTTGTCTTTAATACGGCCTTATCGGTAGATGAGGTTTTCAGGATTTCTACCGATGGGATTGAAAGTTTTTTGAAATAGGAAACTAATAATTCAAGGCTTTTTAAGTAAAAAGTGTTGCTGAATAATCTTATCCCGCCGGTAAAATGGCGGGATCTTTTTTAAACCTTTTAATCAAGTCAATTTCAGGTTTAATGCCTCTTCATCCCGGTGAATCCGCCTGGTAGATAATAATATCCATGAGATTTTTTTGATGATTGTATTCCTCTGGCCTTGACAACTGTTTATTCTGTATATATAAATATATAAACAGTAAGAACAGTTGGAGTTTATGATAAATATACTAATATCCAATTCATCGGAAAAACCACTCTATCGGCAGATTATAGATCAGATTCGGATCAGTATTATGGATGGGGATATCCTGCCCGGTCAGTCCCTCCCTTCCATCAGGACCCTGGCGGCGGATCTTTCAATCAGTGTCATTACGACCAAAAGGGCCTATGACGAGCTCGAGGCTGAAGGTCTCCTGGAGATCGTTCCCGGAAAGGGGTGTTTTGCCGCCGGGGATAATAAGATGCTCCGGGAGAGAAGGCTTAAGATCCTTGAAGAGCAGATTAGTGATCTGCTGAAACAGTCTGAATATCTTGAAATGCCCTTGGAGGAACTTCTTTCGATGATACGGGTTTTAAAGGAGGAAGGAATTGGAACCAATTCTTCAAATAAATAATCTCTCCAGGAAATATGAGAGCTTTCGGTTGAATAATATTTCCCTCACTCTCGAAGAGGGATTTATTATGGGTTTGGTTGGCCCCAATGGAGCAGGAAAGACGACTTTGATCAAACTCATCCTGAATATGATTCGAAAGGATTCCGGGAGTATAAAGATTTTCGGTGAAGATGTATTGAATAATGAAAATGGTATAAAACAAAAAATCGGCTTTGTTCTTGATGAACCGGGGTGGTATGAGGTTTTCAGAATCAGTGAGATGGTCAAAATTATATCCCCCTTCTATACCAGGTGGAACCAGAAACTATTCGATGATTATCTGGCTCGTTTTCAGATTGATTCCAGGCATAAGATCGAAAATCTGTCCAAGGGAATGAAAATGAAGTTTTCTCTGGCGGTGGCACTTTCTCATGATGCCCAGTTCATCATTATGGATGAGCCGACATCCGGTCTCGATCCTATCGTCAGAGCGGAACTCCTGGAGATCCTTCAGCAGCTTATCCGTGAAGAGAACAAATCTATCCTGTTTTCCAGTCATATCTCTTCTGATATCGAGAAGATTTCTGATTACATAACATTTCTAAACGAAGGGAATATCGTGTTCAGCGAATCCAGGGAGAGTATCAGTGATCGATTTACCCTTGTAAAGGGGCCTCTGGAGCTCCTCGATCGGGACATCCTCTCCTGTTTTGATTCGGTACAAAAGAAAAACTCCCATTTTACGGCCCTTTGTACCAGGACCGAAGAGTTAAAGGAGAGGTTCGGCAGTTTTATAAACTGTGGAAAGGTCCTCATCGAAAGAGCCACAATTGACGAAATTATGCTGCATACAATTAAGGGGGATGTAGATGTTTACTCTGGTTTATAAGGATTTTCTGCTTCAGCGTGGGGCAAAATCATTCGTTTATATGCTTGTCATGCCTGTAGTCAGTGCCTTTGCCTTTGCCACAGATCTACTCTATGTCATCTTACCTTTTATTGCGGGAAGTTATTTATATATTGTATATGCCAATGCTCTGGATGATAAATACAGGGCCGAGAAAATGTTTATAGCCATGCCCGTTAAACGGTCAACGATTGTGGTCGCTAAATACATGGGTATATTCTGTTATCTGGTTGTGTTTTTACTGGCCGTTTCCATTCTCTCTTTTTTAATTAAAGCCTTTATCCCGGGGTACAGTGATATGGAAACCTTCACTATGGAACATTTTGTCCAGTTTCTGACAATCGATGTGATCTATTACGGTGTGTTCTTTCCTCTCTATTTCAAGCTGGATTATCAGAAAAGCCGCTGGGTGAACTATATCGCCATGTTATTATCCGCCGGGCTTTACACCTTGGCAACGAAAGGTCTTTCAACTATTGTGAACAGAGAGATTGTCAGTCTTCAGGCTTCACTTGAGTACCTCTCCGGAATTCAGGCCGGGCTCTGGAATATCTTTCTTCCTTTGCTTTCCATTTTGGCTATCGCTGCTTCGATTCGCTTGTCCCTTTTTTATTATAGACGCAGGGAGTTTTAAACCTGTGTTCAGGTGATGGGGCTGCGATTGACTCGAGCGATTGATTCGAGCCGCTTTTTTCTTGACAACTATATCGGTATCCGATATAGTTGTGTCATGAGGTTATGTGTCGTTAGCCGATATATCAATAGCCGACATAGGAGGCTTATATGCCTGAAAGTACAGAGCGAGGAGCCTTAACGGAAGCGGTTTTTTATATTCTGCTCTCATTGTTGAATCCTCTGCATGGGTATGGGATTATGCAAAAGGTGGCAATGTTGAGTAATAACCGTGTAAAGCTGGGATCAGGTACTTTATATGGTGCCATCAATACCCTTCTTGAAAAAGGCTGGATTTGTCAGTCTACAGAGGTTTCAACGGGAAGAAAAAAAGCCTATGTAATCACAGCGACTGGAAAGGATATTCTCAAGGATGAAATAAGACGTCTGGAAGAACTTATAAAGAACGGTAAAGCATTGCTGAAGGGTGGAGTTGAGTATGAATCATAAGGTTGTTAAAGCATATTTTGATTACGTCCGTGAAGAGCGATGGCTGAATGTCATGTCGGATAAAGGGTATCACCTGAAAAACTATAGATTCATGTTATACACTTTTGAAAAGAATGAAGATATACAATATTTTTACAGGATAGAGCTGCTCGATCATATGCCCGGTCATGAAAAAAGTCAGGCCTATTTTAGTTTTCTGGAAGAGACGGGGGTAGAAGTTCTAACCACCTATTTTCGCTGGGTATACCTCAGAAAACCCTTGTCCCATGGTGCCTTCGATCTCTTTTCCGATTATGAATCCAAAATTAAACACCATAGGAAGATACTGACTCTTCAAGTCTCTATAGGTTTGGCGAACCTTGCCATAGGTTTCAGTAATATAAGTATGAGTAGCGAACGTAATACGGTCAGCCTTGCTGCCGGTTCTTTAAGTTTGTCGGTCGCTCTCCTCCTTTTAAGCCTTGGCCTGCGATCTTATTTTCGAATCAAAAAACTGGAACGGGAGAAGCTTATATCTGAATCCTGAAAATGATAGCAGATTATTAGTTGAATTTCACCGAATAGTTGATAGAATCTTCTATTATAAGTATATCCAGAAGGGGGATTGAAAATCGGACGGTGGAGTTGTCGATTAACTCACCTCCTGTCTGACTGATAATTCTCCCATCGACTTGGATAACCATATCCAGGGCAGAGCCTTTTATTCCCTCCCTGCTTTCAGGGCCCAGGGCAAACTCCATCATCTCCAGGTAATCTTCATCGGTAAGGCCGATATTGGCCAGTGGTCCGAAGGCCTGCATAAGGGGGGAGTCCAGGGAGGGGTTGGCTGCCAGGATCGCTTCAATGCTCTCCAGTGATACATTCAGTTCGAGGAGTGAAGAGCCTGGTTTTCGGGAGAAGACAAAAAGGTTTTCGGTTCCGGGGGGCAGCTCGGATGAGGCCAGGATGGATTCGATGTCGGTGAACTCTATCGTTCCATTCCAGTGCTGGTCATCACTGTTTTCTAAAGCGGTGACTTCCAGTTCCGGCCGCTGATTCAGGTCGGTTTTCAATGCCTCTATTTCAACGATACCGGCCTCCTCTTCCGTTTCCGGGGTTCCTCCAAGGGCCTGCATCTGCTCTACGACGGTGGTCAGGTAGTCGGCCAGTTCAATGGAAAAGGTGAGTTCCCCTTCACCCTCTTTATCAATAGTAACCCTCTGCTCCATCTGACAACTGAAGAAAGATGCTGCAATCAGGGCGCCCAATAACAGTTTGAAGAGAGCGGCTTTATATATTGATGGTTTCACAGATGGTCCTTTATTTGCTGAATTCTGGTATCCATATTAAGGTTGTGGATGAACAATGTCAATGAAATATTACAACCGGGGCTGTTATAGATAATAGATTCATGTTACCTTTTTTTCTATGAAAAATTACAAGCTAATCACCTTTTCGGCGATTTTTATTATATCCATTACAGCCTGTGTTTCACGGCCACCCGTCGGGGATCCCGGGCTTTCGGAGCGGCTCCTTGATGTTTCATCTTCTGTTATTACGGTGGATATAGCCTCAAGTGATCCCCATATTCTATCCATGCTTAATGATGTTTTCCCCGAAAACTTCCGGGAGCAGATCCTGCCGGATACGGATAAATTCATCCTCCTTTTATACCCGGAATCGACCGGTGGGGGATTTATTTTGATTTCCCAGGGGGATTACACAAAGAATAAGTTTAATATGGGGCTTTTCTTCAAGCGGAATTGGAAGTTTAGATCAAAGCCTGTCAGTTACTGGGATAGTCAGGATTCAAACCTGGAGCTGACGATCCTCTCCCCCGAGTTGATGATTTTCTCTGACGGGCATATTGTCGAGGCTGTCCAGGCTGTTAAAGCTATCTCTGCCATAAGGCCTTCCCGGAATATGGCCGCTTCCGAAGGAGATAGTCACGCGGCCCTGCCTTTGGCCCCCCTCTCCTTAAGGCTGAAACAACCGGAATTGTTTCTCACTTCTCTTTCCGGACAGTATCCCGAGCTTGCCGCAGGAATAAAGGGCTTGAGTCTTGAAATCTATCCGGGAGATTTAGAGATATCCCTTAATGGAACCATACTTTGTGAGGATTCGGCTTTTGCGGAAATGGCTGTTCGGCCGTTTAAAATTATGATCCTGGCAGAGGCTAAAAAATCCGGCATGGCCTTAATGAGAAAAACTCTGGCCGATACCAGGGTTGAGACGGAGGGCGCGGAACTCCATTTTTCCGATCTGCCCATGGAGTCCAAACGGTTTATATCCCTTGTCGAAGGGATGCTTTCAGGAGTTAAGCCTTAGTCTTGTCGGGCTTATCTTCCTGTCTTCAGCTTCACCCATGAGGCAATTCTATTGTACAGAATGATAAAGGCCGGAATGTACAGTATAGTTGCTATCATGGCTGCAGTAAGGCTAATGGAAACCAGTATACCAAAGTAGATCACAGGCTTGAAACTTCCCAGCATCAACATTAGAAAACCTGCCACAATCGTCAGGGTTGTGAGGATAATCGGTCTTCCCGTTATCTTTAAGGTGTTTTGAACCGCCACCTCATAGGGCAGCTCCTTGTTCTTTCTCTGTTTACGGTATTGGAGGAGGAAGTGAAGGGCATCATCGACTCCTACCCCGATGGCGACGTTTGAAACCAGGATCGTTGTTATATCCAGAGGGATCCCGAAGAGAACCATCAGGATAAAATTAAAGAATATGGCGAAGAAAAGGGGGATAATTGCCAGGATCCCATGAGAAAATTTGCGGAACACAATCCAGGCCAGTACCAGCACAAATAGTATGGATAGAAGACTGGCGCGAAGCTGCTCGCTTTGAATGTTCTGCCCACCCTCATAAAGAAGTACCACCGTACCCCATGTATAGGTTTCAATATCATTCCCATAGAACCTGGAGGTTACCCGTTCAATGGTCATAATAAGATTTTCGATTTCCTTATCGGCAATATAGCGGCCGGTATCCATATTGTATACCTTAAGGAAAATGGTCGCTGTGGAACTGTCATCAGTGATAAATTCGGCATTGGCCGAGTAGGTCAAATTATGTTCACCGAGAAGGCTGAAATATCGTGAAAGGAGGCGGATAAGTCCTCTGCCTTCCGGTATTTCGGATTTTCCTGTCATGACACCATTAATATTCTTTAGAATGGAGGCAAATGATGTAGAACCAGCCACATTTTTAACAGTTAATAACTCCTGCTCAAGCAGATCGAGGTTTTTTAGATTTTCAGGTTCCAGGAAGAAATTTTTCTCTCCCGCCGGAGCTTTTAAGGTAATGTTGATGGCCTGACTGGCCCCGCTTCCCGAGTTTTCGATGATTACCTTCAGGGACTCTTTTACGATATCGTTTTCAGGGAAATATTCGGTGTAGTCAACATTATGACCGATTCTAGGATAGAGAACAATAAACAGGCCGATTGTAGCAAAGAAGAGTAGAACAAGCAATTTGTATTTCTTTGTTACAAACACTGCCAGCCACTTAATAAACTGTACTAAATTCCCCTGCTGGACGATTTTGGTAGAGTGCTGCTTGGGATAGGGCATCTTTATCAGTAAGGCGGGGAGAAAAAAGAGTGATAAAAGCACGCAGGCAAAGATCCCGAATGAAATAGAAATTCCAAACTCTTTTAATGATGTAATCGAGGTAAAGAAAAGGCCGGCAAATCCGAAAATTGTGGTCAGTCCTGCCAGGCTGATTGTATGGGTAGAGTGAACAACAGCATCAATAATTTTATCGACCTTCCCCTCTTCCGTCTCATGAGAGGGTATATTCCGATAGTATTCATTTAATAAATGGAGGGCATAGGATGAGCCGATGGCAAGCAGGAAGGTCGGCAGGATGATACTGACAAGTGTTAATTGGAAGCCTATAAGACTGGTAAAACCAAGACCCCATATAATTGAAATTATAATGGTGCTGACAGGTATGAATATCGATCTTACCGATCGGAACCCCCCGAAAAAGCAGGCCAGGATGGCAATCAGGGATAGAATTGCCAGGTAGAAGAGGTCTTTCTGAATATAATCGGCTACGGCATCCCCGATGGGAGCATCCCCCGTATAATAGACCTCAAACTCATCTTCCAGGGGGCTTATAATCTCCTTGAACCTGTTCATAAAAGGTTTGGGAAAATCTATAGGTTCTACAACCAAAAGGACATTGAGAGCTGTTCCGTTTTTCCCGACCACAACACCCTGGGCCAGAGGTTCATTTAATAATGAATCCTTATATATTCGGAGTTCTTCTTCGGTCTCGGGGGGGTGTTCGTTTGGGGTCATGAGTTTTACGGCAAAACGACCACGCTCATTGGCAAAGGTCAGGAAATTGAATGGATTGACACTGCTTTCAATTTCATCCATGGCCTCGATTTTTTCAATAGTGTCATGAAGGAGCGCCAGCTTTTTAAGGGACAGGGCATCGTCAGCGACCACCGAAAGCATCATGTGCATTTCAAGTTTGTCTTCGATCCCTGTTTCTTCAAACAAGGTCTTAACCCTCTGAGTTGAGGCTGGCAGAACCGTATAAAAATCAGGATTTACCCTTACTTTAAAAGCAAAGAACGAGAAGAAAATGGTGATCGCAATGATGATTGAAATAAACAACCAGGATCGCCTGATGATGAAACTCAACAACTTTCGCACGCTGAACCGCCGATATATTAATCTCTGTACTTATTTTGGTGATTGCCGGATATTATCATTTTCTATAAAATAATTCAAATACTAATCTCTTCTGTTCTCTCAATATTCCCGATTTAATGAGGCTGCTATACGCTTGAAATCTGCTCCGCTGGGTGACTGGAATACTTCCAGATCAAAGAGGGGCAGGGAGGCCAGGAGGTGATCGAAAATATCCGACTGGATTGCCTCATAATTGGCCCAAACCTGATCACATGAGAAGACATAAATCTCTATGGGTAAACCATCTGCTGTGGGTTGAAGCTGTCTTACCAGAAAGGTCATGTCACGGCTGATATTCGGCTGGCTCTTCAGGTAGGCCGAGATATATGCCCTGAATGTGCCGATATTTGTCATGCGTCTACCGTTGACCAGTTCGGTTGTATCGATCTTTTGATCGGAATTCCAGGCCTCGATCTCTTTATCTTTTTGCTCTATATAATCCTTCAAAAGGATAAACCGGGTATATTTCTGAATATCCTTTTCATCACAGAATTTGATACTCCGCATATCAATATTAATGGATCTTTTGATACGCCTCCCCCCGGAATCCTGCATCCCCCGCCAGTTTTTGAACGAATCTGATACCAGGGTGTAGATAGGGATGGTGGTGATGGTCTTATCCCAGTTCTGGACTTTGATCGACTGCAGGGTTACATCGATAACATCCCCATCGGCCCCATATTTTGGCATCTCTATCCAGTCTCCGATCCTGACCATATCATTAGCGCCGATTTGAATACTTGAAACCAGACCGAGGATGGTATCCCGGAAGACCAGAAGCAGGACGGCCGTCATGGCCCCTATTCCCGAGAGAAGCCCCAGAGGGGATTTCTGAAGGATGGTGGTTATAGCCAGGATGACCCCGACAATCGTTGTGAAAATCTGAATCAGCTGGATATACCCTTTAATGGGTCTTGTTTTAGAAGATTTGAAAGTCAGGTATATCTCGTTTGCCGCATCGAGGCCTGCGAGAATCACCATGGTGGCGATGGCGATTATATAGGCAATTGTACAGTGCTGCAGGAATGCTGTTAAATCGGGATTTGATGAGAAGATAATCGGGAGAAAGATGTTGATTATAATGGCCGGGACAATATGGCTTAAACGGTTGAGGACCTGTTTTTCCAGAAGGATATCATCCCATTTGGTTTTGGTCTTTTTCACAATGGATGAGATTATCGTAATCAGGGCCCGCTTGGTAATCTGGTCTGCTGCTATAGCGACGATGAGAGCGATAAGACTGAGGGATGCGGTTAATATTAAACCCGAAACAGAGTCGGAAAATCCAAAGGATTTGATCCAGCTTGTTAATATTTTAGTCATTGATTCCTCCGGGATTACGTTAGCATGAAAGGTTGTAATTCACAACATATCAATTAAATAACGACATGTGATTATAGTTAGACTGACATGGAACCAAAGTCTGGCTTGGGTGCGGGAAAAGAAAATCAGGATTATTCCAGATCAATTTATTTAGAATTTCCTGGCGGGAGAGTAATTGTAAATTCGCATCCCCCTTCAGCGATGTTTTGGAATGTCAGTTCCCCGTTGTATTTACTGATTATTCCATAACTCATGGGGATTCCCAACCCAAGATTGTTATTATTATCATTTTTTTTAGTAGAAAAGAACGGAAGAAATATCTGTTCCGGATTGGGAGATAAAATTCCAGGACCATTATCTTTAATTTTTATGATAATGTTATTATCTGTCTGATCTGTTTCGATTATTAATTGTCCATCCTTAGCAAGCACTTCAAAACTGTTTCTTATAAGATTGAGAATTACCTGCCTGATTTCGGTTTTTTTTGCAAGAAGAAATATCTCATCAATTGAGGATTTAAAACTGCAGTTTATTCCCCGCTCTTTTGCGGCAGGTCGCAAAAGAGTAAGTGTTTGTTCTATTAGATTATTAACATCAAAATAGTCCGAGTCATGTCCCTTGTCTCCGGAGAATGAAACAAGATCTGATACAATATTTTTAATACCATCTATCTCTTCTTCAAGCTGATCGATGGCTTCGCTTACTTTATTGTGTTCGGAATTCCTCCGTAAAAAACTCAAATAGTTGTAGATGATCTCCAGGGGATTATTTATTTCATGAGCAACTCCTGCTGCAAGAAGGCCCAGGGATGATAGGTTCTCTGATAGGTTAAGTCTTTGACGCATTTTTTCCTGTTCTGTAATATCTTCAATTATAATAATACTTCCGATTCTAAAAGTTCCATCAAAAATCGGATAGGTTTTAATATTGACAATGACTTCACCTATTTGCTGATTAAATATTATAGATTCAATGTTTTGTTCCAAAAGTTTATTGATCTCTTTTAGAGTTTCCTGTTCTGATATAATTTTCGAGATCGGTTGATTTAAATACTCCTCAGGTTGAAGTTTGAAAAATCCCTGTCCCTGATCGTTTATCATTTTAATATTATTTTGATCATCGGTAACTATAAGGGTGATAGGAAGGTTCTTTAATATCGCCTCATTGTAACGAAGCAGTTGATAAAACTCTTTATTAATATCTTCAGTTTTTTTATTCCGTGTTACCTGGGTGTAACACATTTTTATCAGGTTCAGACGATCAATGTTTTTTGTTGCATCGGTTAATAGTATTCGTCCATCTCTTATTACTGAAATTGTTTCAGCAAGGTTATAGATATCATCAATTCTGTGACTTATACAGACAATTGCTACTTTCTGCCTTGCTAATTCTTGAAGAAGACAAAGAATTTTATCATGGTCCATTCCTGACAGTTTTTCCAGGGCTTCATCAATAATTAGGAGTTTAGGTTTTCTGTAGATTGACCTCAGAAGTGTAACAGTTGTTTTTTCGGATAGGTTAAGACTGTTTACAGGACTTGCAGGGTTCAAGGAAAATCCATATTTCTTAAAAAAGTCTGCGGCCATTAATCCCATTTTTCGTTTATTTGTAAATGGAAAGGGTTTGAATATTTTTTCCGGAAGGAACAGGTTTTCGGCCACACAAAAGTAGTCAATCAAACCACCTTCCTGATGAACAACCTGTATACCTGTTGTTTTAAATGATTTAAAATTAGACACTTCTTTGCCTTCCCAGAAAATATTTCCTGTGGACGGTGTCTCCATTAAGGCCATTAATTTTCCAAGTGTCGATTTACCGGTACCTCGGTCGCCCACAAATGCATGGATTTCCCCTGGATATAGTTTAAGATTAATATCTTTAACTATGGTCTGCTGCTTTTGGATATAACTTACATTTCTAAGTTCGAGCAGTGGCGTCTCTGTTATTTTAGAGTCCATACTTCTCCAGCTTGTTGTAAAGTGTTTTCCGGCTGATATTCAGCAGCTCGGCGGCCCTTTTTTTATTATCTCCGGAATCCTTGAGGGTTTTTATAATTAAGGTTTTTTCATAATCCTCCAAAGACCCCTCCTGAAAAGTCTCCTCGGAATGTTTGTTGAATTGATTGGGAAGATCCGAAATCTCAATGATGCTTGATGATGACATTGCCCTTGCGTAATGGATTGAATTCCTTACTTCTCTCACATTGCCAGGCCAACTGTAATTTATAAAGATATCACCGACTTCGGATGAAAGTGTTCTGTTAACGGCTGGAGAATCATCATTCAGGAAAAAATCTGCTAAGGGAATGATATCCTCTTTTCTTTCTCTTAAAGGTGGAATCTTAATAACAGCAGTATTTATTCTGTAATACAGATCTTCCCGGAACCGCTTGTTTTTTATCATATCGGTCAGGTCTTTATTTGTTGCACCTATTACCCGTACATCAATACTGATATTTTCCTTGCCGCCGATACGGCGTATTTCATTGTTCTGTAATGTCCTTAAAATCTTTGCCTGTGTCTGAAGAGACATGTCGCCGATTTCATCCATAAATAATGTGCTTTTATCTGAGCGCTCAAATATCCCTTGAAATTGTGATTCAGCACCTGTATAGGATCCCTTTTCATGCCCGAAAAGCTCATTATCCAGAAGGTTCTCCGGGAAGGCTGCACAGTTAATGCAGTTCATATCAATTGCAGATCTTTTTGACGCTTCATGTATATAATGGGCAACCCGTTCTTTTCCTGTTCCACTTTCGCCAATAATAAGAATCGGAAAATTCGTCTGGGCCAGCTTTTCTGCTTTTTGAAGCAGTTCCTTCATATGAATACTTTTTGTAATAATTCCTTTCGAAGAATGATTCTCTCTGTTGTCTTTTTTAAATAGACTATACTCAACTATTTTATGTAATTTTTCGAAATTCAGAGGTTTCTGAATATAATCGGATGCCCCTATTTTTATAGCTTTAACCGCATTGTCGATAGAACCGTAACCTGTGATCATGATAACAGGGACTGTCGGTCTCTTTCTCTTTATATGAATCAGAATTTCCAAACCATCTTCGTCGCCAAGCGCCTGGTCAAGAAGCACAATGTCCGGTTCTGTCTGGTTAATGAAATTTTTTGCCGACTCTCCATTAAGGCAATAGTTATATTTATAACCTAACTGTCTGAAATTCAATCCGAGACTCTTACAGAGTTTTTCTTTATCATCAATAACAAGTATTATTTCGTGCATGTATAGAAATAGTTACATTCAGAAGAGTCACCTGTCAAGAGTTAATTTTTTCTGCTGTTTTCTGTTTCCTAATTACACATGTAAAATGGCTTCTATTGTGTAATATATACACACTCTAAACATGTATAATCTTCCTGCTTCTTATAATTTACTTTTTTTGATTATATATATCTTTATATAATATATAATTAGTTAAAATAATAATTTTTTATTGTTGAAAAAATGATCATTGGCATGTTGTTTGCTTTCATATATTCAATAATATTTTTTAAAGGAGTTTTTATGAAAAGAAAAATGGGATTTTTAATCGTTTTGGCAGCAGCTCTTTTACTGCTTGTTCCTTCTCTTACAGCCGGTGGGCAGAAAGATGATGGAAGCCTGACTGTTGGATTCGCACAGATAAAAGAAGACAGTCCCTGGAGAACAACAGAGACCAATTCAGTTCAGCAGGAAGCAGAGAGGCTTGGGATTGAATTGAAACTTTCTGTTACCGAGCAGGCTGGGCAGATTGCTGCCTTAAGAGATTTTATTGCACAGGGCGTAGATGGAATCCTTTTAGCTCCTCAGACCAGAAGCGGCTGGGATGAAGTTCTTCAGGAAGCCAAAGATGCAGGAATACCTGTTGTTATGCTGGACCGCGGAGTAGATGCTCCCGAATCACTCTGGGTAACACAGATCTCCTCAGATTTTGCATATGAAGGCCGTGTCGCCGGTAACTGGGTAGCTGAAAAATTGAATGGAAAAGGTAAGGTTGCGGAACTCTTTGGAGATCCTGCCGCAGATCCTGCGATTCTCAGAAGTGAAGGATTTATGGAAGTAATGGCGTCATTTCCTGATATTGAGGTTGTGGAATCAAAAACCGGAGAGTGGAGTCAGGATAAGGGCCGTCAGGTTGTAGAAGCCTGGCTCGCAGCAGGTGTTAAGTTTGATGTTATTTATGCTCACAACGATGGTATGGCACTTGGAGCAATTGATGCTCTTAAAGCTGCAGGAATGGATCCTGGTGATGATGTGCTCATCATTTCCGTAGATGCCATAAAGGCCGCCTTTGAGGCCATGGAGCGAGGTGATATGAATGCTACTGTTGAGTGTAGTCCTCTTCTTGGACCCCTCGGTTTTGAAGCTATTATGAAAACAATCGACGGAAAACCAGTTGATAAGTACATAATTAATCCTGATGGTCTCTATGATCTGGATAACTACAAAGATCATCCAACAATGGGATTCTAATAAATTTAATTAAAGGATTAGTGAAAATTATGGGAGAAATCCTGAATGTAACTAATTTGAGTAAGAGCTTTCCTGGAGTGAAAGCTCTTACTTCAATAAGTTTCGACTTAAAAAAAGGTGAAATCCATGGCTTGATGGGTGAGAACGGTGCAGGGAAGTCGACCCTGATAAAAGTAATAACCGGTTTTTTTTCCAGGGACGACGGTAAAATCGTCTACAATGGTGCGGATGTAAATTTTACATCACCTAATGAGGCTGTTAAGCATGGAATTAGTACGGTCTATCAGGAAATAAACCTGATACCTATGCTGTCCGTGGCAGAAAATATGTTTCTTGGAAGACAGCCTTTTAAAAACGGGTTTCATGCGATCGATTGGAAAACCCTCAATGATCGGGCTCAAAAAGCATTAGCCCTCCTGGAATTGGATCTTGATGTGACTATGCCTTTAGGTTCTTTCTCAGTTGCGGTTCAACAAATGGTTTCTATTGCCCGTGCTCTGGATATTTCAGCTGATATTCTTATTCTTGATGAGCCAACTTCAAGTTTAGATGCTGCGGAAGCAGCACAGCTTTTCAAGGTTATGAATAAATTAAAAAATCAGGGTATGGGTATCATTTTTGTAACCCATTTCCTTGATCAGGTTTTCGAAGTAACCGACAGGATAACTGTCCTGAGAAACGGAGCCAAAGTTGGAGTGTTTAAGACAGCGGAAATCACCAGACTTGAACTGATATCCAGTATGCTGGGAAAAGAATTGGGTGAATTTGATACTGATATCTGGCATCATAAAGATTCTGTTCATGGAGAAGAATATTTATCTATAGAGAAGGCGAGTAAGGCTGAATATATAAATGAGTTTGATATGACAATTTATAAAGGAGAGGTGCTTGGCCTGGCTGGCCTCCTTGGTTCCGGCAGGACAGAGGTTGCCCAGCTTTTTTATGGGGTTGAAAAACCGGATTCCGGTAAAATGAAGATTCATGGAAAACCTGTTGTAATTCGGGGACCGAAACACGCCATTGAATATGGTATGGGATTTTGCCCGGAAGATAGAAAGGCTGTTGGAATAATCCCTGAATTGAGTGTTCGTGAAAATATAATTCTTGCACTACAGGCAAAGAGAGGCATTTTCCGGTTTCTCAGCAAAAAACAACGGAATGAAGTTGCTGAAAAGTTTATTGAAACCTTGAATATCGTCACTCCTGGAACTGACCAGAGTGTGAAAAATTTAAGTGGTGGTAACCAGCAGAAGGTTATACTTGCCCGATGGCTGGCGGCGAATCCTGAACTCCTGATTCTTGACGAACCGACAAGAGGGATAGATATTGGAGCCAAGGTTGAGATCCAGAAGCTGATTTTAAAGCTTAAAGATGATGGTTTGGCCATATTGTTTATTTCTTCAGAGCTTGAAGAGGTTGTTCGTTGTGCAACCCGGATTGCAGTCCTGCGGGATCGGAATGTTGTTAAGGAACTGACTGGCAAGGATATAAATGAGCAGGTTATTATGAAGACAATAGCTGAGACATAGGAATAATAATGATGAATAATAAGCTTCTTAAAATTGAAGATCCATTGACCAAGAGGTTCCTCTGGGCCCTTATAGGATTGTTTGCCATATTAATGCTGAATCTGATTATTTCTCCCGAATTCTTTGAAGTTACTCTTCATGCTGACGGGAAGATTCGAGGTAATCTGATAAATATCCTGAACAATGGAGCCAGGGTTTGTATTCTTGCGGTGGGGATGACCCTTGTATATGCCACCGGCGGTATCGACCTGTCGGTAGGTTCGGTAATGGCTGTTTCAGGAGCCATGGCAGCCTTGATCATCCGGCCGGGGTACCTTGCAGGACTTCCGGTAGCCGATCCGCAGTCTCCGTTTTTACTTATAATTTTACTGCCCCTGTTGATAGCTTTACTTCTTGGTTTAATCAATGGGCTACTTGTCGCGGTTGTCAAAGTTCAGCCGATTATTGCCACTTTGATCATGATGTATTCGGCAAGAGGTCTTGCTGTTCTCATGGTTCAAGGTCAAACCCCAACTTATCACGAGGTACCTTTTACTAAACTCGGGACCGGGTTTTTTGCCGGACTTCCTGTTCCGGTCTGGATTGGAGCTACCATTTTTGTGATTACTTTGATAGTTACCAAAAGAACGGCAATAGGTATTTTCATCGAGTCGATTGGTGAAAATAGAGCAGCAAGCAGATATGTTGGAATTCGAACCACCATCATTACTGTATTCACCTATATCTTCTGTGCATTCTGTGCCGGGATTGCCGGTCTGATACATGTAGCCGGTGAATCAAGTGCAAGTCCCTATACAACAGGCTTCATGATTGAACTCGACGCAATAGCGGCTGTAATAATTGGAGGAACCATGTGGGGAGGCCGATTTACTCTCACTGGATCTCTGGTTGGGGCACTCATAATCCAGAGTCTAACAACGACAGTTTACTTTCAACGCTGGCCGTTCGAGTACTCCCTTGTTTTCAAAGCATTGGTAATTATCTTTGTGGCTCTCATTCAGTCTGAAATTTTCAGAGAAAAAGTAAGAAGTCTGGTGAAATCAGGAAAAAAACAGCAGAGGTTAAGTGATGCCGAATAAGTTGATGTACAGAATAAAAGGATTCAGACTAACTGTAAACAATGTCCCAATTCTAACAACCATTGCAATCTTTCTTGTAATGTACAGTGCAGCGTCTCTGGCGTTTCCCGGCTTTTTCAGCCTGTACAATTATGTGAATATTTTTAAGGCCAATGCGTATATTGGAATCATCGCGGTAGGGATGACTTTTGTCATAATTTCAGGAGGGATCGATCTATCTGTCGGATCAGTTGTTGCGTTTACGACTATTTTAATCGCCAAATTAAATGAGGCTTATGGGGTTCCCTGTTGGATCTCCATGCTTATCTGCCTTGTTATCGGAGCCTCCCTGGGATTTCTGGTAGGCTGTCTCATCTCCTTTTTTGAACTGCCTGCCTTTCTTGTTACACTGGTGGCCATGTTTCTGATGCGTGGTCTTGCGTATATGATTCACCAGGGAACGATCAGTATCATGGAAGATCCTTTTATTATTTTCATGAAGAAAACAGGAATCAAAATAGGTGCCGGAAATTTCAGTCTGTATGTTCTGGTCTTTTTTATAGTATTACTGGCAGGAATCTATATTTCAAAATATACGAAATTCGGCAGGACAGTTTATGCTATCGGTGGAAACCAAAACTCGGCTGTTTTAATGGGACTGCCGGTTAAGAAGACTCAGGTTATGATCTACACTTTAAGCGGATTTCTGAGTGCTCTGGGCGGTATAGTTTTTACAATCCACCTCGCTTCCGGAAAACCCCATAATGCACTTGGACTTGAGCTTGATGTAATTGCTGCCGTTGTAATTGGAGGTACTTTGTTGACAGGTGGTTCCGGGCGGGTAATCGGGAGCTTTTTTGGAGTTCTTATATATGGACTGATTTTCAAACTTCCAGCCTATATTTCCTCTTTCCGGGAATGGTGGGCTCAAATACTGGTAGGTTTGATGGTTCTTGGATTTATCCTGATCCAGACATATATAACTTCAAACTCATCAAAGCTTGCCCGGGGTGAAGCAAAAGCTATAGAATAAAGAGAATTATATTAGTAATCCCGCAGATCTTTTAAAGACTCTGTGGGATTTTTTTTTAATGGAGTGAAACTTTTTTCTTGACAACCTACCTATAGGAAGGTAGGATAGATGACAGAAACACTAATATATGGAGAGGTTTATGGAACTTGAGCAGTTAATTGTTGAAAGGGTGAGTATCAGAAAATGGGAAGACAAACCAATTGAAAAGGAAAAGATTGAAAAAGTCCTGGAGGCTGCCAGGCGTGCTCCTTCCTGGGGTAATGTCCAGCCCTGGAGATTTGTTGTTGTTCAGGATAGAGCAAAAATCGAAAAAATGGGTGAGATGTCTGGAGATCAGGATGCTGTCAGTAAAGCAGGGGCTGTTATCGTTTGTTGTGGAGTAGCTGGAGATTTTAATAAAAATCTGCAGAGAGCTGCTTTGAAATCTGTCATGGATGTTGATGGTTTCGATTGGACAGTTGATTTTCTCGATGATGTTGTTATGGAAAATGATATGTTTGCCCCCTATAGAAAGGGTAAAGAGATCATGGAAGTAAAAGCAGGTGAAAATGTCATGATTGCTATCTCTTTCATGACGGTTGAGGCTGTTCAGCAGGGGCTCGGCTCATGCTGGGTGGGAGCAACAGACTGCAAGGGTGTTGGAGAATATTTAAATCTTCCCAAAGATTGGTTTGTTCATGATTTACTGCCCATCGGATATCCCGCGGAATCCCCCAAACCCCGTCCCAGAAAGGTCATTGAAGATATTGCCTTTTGGGAAACTGTTTAACGGATAATAATTATTACACCCCTATAGTAATATGAATGAGAAACCCGGTTGTTGTCTTTATGGCACTATAACAGCCGGGTTTTTTTCCTTATATTGACATCCCCTTTACTAGTTGGTAACCTCGATAATTATGATAGATACAAAAAATCAAATTCTGGAAGTAGCTGAGGACCTGATTCGTCGCCAGGGTCTTAATGCAATGAGTTATCAGCATATCAGTGATGCTGTTGGTATACGAAAGGCTAGCATTCATCATCATTTTCCGAAAAAAAATAATCTTGTTGAAGCGTTATTAACGCGATGTCAAAACTCATATGGAAATAGTTATAAGACTATAGTAGAGGGACCCGGCACTGCACCTGCGAAGCTTCGGTTATTGGCTGGCATATTTGCGGAAGGTTTAGTAAAGCAGCAGCTCTGTCTTGTCGGGACAATTAGTTCTGATCTGAACACTCTTCAGGATAATTCACGTATGGTTCTTGAATCTACAATTAAAAATACTGTAGATATTTATAAACACGCTTTTACACAGGGACGGGAAGAGAGGTCGTTGACGTTCTCAGATACCGATGAAAATATGGCTTATGCTTACTACTCTTTTCTTTTGGGTGCACAAATTTCCGCCAGGGCACATGGTGGTGTTGAGTCTTTCAATTGTGCTACTGAGGCGTTAATTTCCAGCTGGGAATGATTGAATATCTACCCCCGGGCACAGATTTCATTACAGGACAGGCGCTCCGGGCGGAACGGCCTATAAACCACCCTGGAGATGAATCATTGAATTATTATTTCTGACGGTTTCTGTAGTCTCGGGGTGGGGTGCCCATGATGCGTTTGAAGGTGCGGGTAAAATAGTAGGGGTCATCGATACCAATCTGACTGCTTATTTCATTAACTTGATCCGAGGTCATATCGAGCAGATAGCAGGCCTTCTGGATTTTGAGTCTGGTGAAGTGCTCCATGGGGGTATGCCCTGTTTTCTGTTTGAAGAGCCGGCAGAGGTATTGGGGGGTCATGGATATCCGGTGACTTAACTCTTCGAGGGTCAGGCTGCCGTTTATCCTGTCCTCCATCATGGAGATGCACTCATTAATTGTTCCCCGGGATAGTTCGGAGCCGGCCTTTCGATCGGTACGGATGGAACCCATTAAATGCCAGAGTCTCGCGCAGGCCAGGTCATATTTCATGGGGCTTATTCCCACCTGAAGTGAGCTGCAGATGAGTGAAAAAATATGCCTGCTCTCCTGTCCAAAGGGCAGGGGGAAGGGGGCGATGGTTTCATTTTCTCTTATCCCGTCACGAATTGCCCCGGATAGATTTCCCCCAAAATGGATCCAGAATATCTCCCACCATTCACCTTCGGCCGTTCCGTATTCATGAGGTATTCCTGCAGGCAGAATGATGGCTTCATCCTTTTTAAGTTCAAAACGCCTCCCCTCGAATTCAAACCATCCGTTTCCGCCGGTACAGATTATCATTACCTCGGACTCACAGCCGTTCAGCCTTGAAACGAGATGATCTTCGGCTTTTGGGAAGATTCCTATATCCGTAAGGTAGAGTTGTCCTGTTATATCATCTGATTTCTGATAGTTCTCCGGTGGTACCACTATCATTATCTGGTTGGAGAACCCGTCTTTCTTTTTCATAATCTTATATTAATATAATCCAGTTATTTGTGCAATTCTATCCATTTTAATCTGCTTATTCCTGATTTAATATAGAATTACAATTTTTTAATTTAGTAGAGGTCTTGTGTATGAAAGATAATAGAGTGAAGATATGGGAGGAGAGAGTCTCCATTCCCACCTATGAAACCGGAAAGCCGAATAAGAACCCCATGTTCCTGGAGAAGAGGGTGTATCAGGGGAGCAGTGGTGTTGTCTATCCGCATCAGGTGATTGATAAGATTCATGATGAGAAGGTTGATAAGGAGTATGAGGCTGTATTTCTTGAAAATGAATACCTGAAGATAATGGTCATGCCCTCTCTGGGGGGACGGGTCCAGATGGCCTATGATAAGAAAAATGATTACCATTTTGTTTACTATAATCAGGTTATAAAACCCGCCCTTGTCGGTTTGACCGGTCCCTGGATTTCCGGAGGGATCGAATTCAACTGGCCTCAGCATCACAGGCCTTCAACCTTTGAGCCTGTGGATTATACCATTGAGAAGTGTGATGATGGGAGCATGACCCTCTGGGTGAGTGAGGTTGAACTCATGACCCGAACCAAGGGAATGGCCGGGTTCACCCTTCACCCCGATAAGGCATACCTTGAGATAAAGGGGAAACTTTATAACAGAACAGACCTTCCCCGTACGTTCCTCTGGTGGGCGAACCCTGCCCTGGTTGTTAATGACGATTATCAGTCCGTCTTTCCGCCGGATGTGAATGCTGTAATGGATCATGGCAAACGGGATGTTTCCCGATTCCCCATCGCCATGGGGACCTACTATAAAATGGACTATTCGGCGGGTGTCGATATCTCCCGGTACAAGAATATCAAAGTGCCCACATCCTATATGTGTCATAAATCGGATTACAACTTCATAGGCGGGTATGACCATGGGAGGAAAGCCGGGATGCTTCATGTGGCGGACCGCCATGTCTCTCCAGGCAAGAAACAGTGGGTATGGGGGAGCGGTGACTTCGGGCAGGCCTGGGATCGGAACCTGACCGATGAGGATGGTCCCTACGCCGAATTGATGACCGGTATGTTTACCGATAATCAGCCGGATTTCTCCTGGCTGTCACCCTACGAGGAGAAAACTTTCACCCAGTACTTCATGCCCTATTATTCAATCGGGGCTGTAAAGAATGCCGATAAAAACGGAGCGATAAATCTTGAAGTGGAAGAGGGGGTGATACGTCTCGGGGTATATGCGGCTGTAAAACAGGAGGCCCTGAAAGTGGTACTCCTTAAGTCCGGGGAGCTCCTTTATGAGAAGGCGCTGCCTCTTGCCCCGGGAGAATCCTGGGAACACTCCCTCCCCCTTCCGGAAGGGGTTGAGGCGTATGAGCTGAAGATCCTCCTTTACAGTGGTTCTGATCTCCTGCTCGGTTATTCACCCGAGGCGCCCGGGATCAAACCCCTGCCGGATCCCGCCGAAGCGGCCCTGTCCCCGTCTGAGATAAAGAGTATAGAGGAACTCTATTTGACCGGGCTCCATATTGAGCAGTATCGGCACGCCACCCGAAGGGCCGAGGATTATTATAAAGAGGCTTTGAGCCGGGATGAAGATGATATCCGAAATAACAATGCCATGGGAAGGCTTCTGCTTGGCAGGTGTCTGTATGAGGAGGCGGAACTCCATTTCAGACGTGCTATAAAGCGAATGACCTACCGGAATCCCAATCCCTATGACGGGGAACCCTACTTTAATCTGGGGCTGGCCCTCTATCATCAGGACCGCCTGGATGAAGCCTATGCGGCCTTCTATAAATCAGTCTGGAACAGTGCGTTCAAGAGCGCGGGTTTCTATCAGCTTGGTCTCATCACCTGCCTGAAGGGGGAGTTTGTGACCGCTTCAGAACATTTAAAGCTCTCCCTCCAGGGGAATTATCATAATCACAAGGCGCGAAATCTGCTCTCTTCTGTTTACAGAAAACTGGGACGCACCGATAAGGTGCGGGCACTGACGGAATTAACCCGCTCAATTGATCCGGGTGACTGGGCTTCCCTGTATGAGCTGATGGAAATTTCCGGGGATGACCCTGTAAAGGCCAATGATTATCGCAGGCGTTTTATTGCCCTGATGCGAACAGGCGATAATAATTATCTGGAACTTTCCCAGGATTATGCGGCGGCAGGTTTCTATCAGGACAGTTTAAAAATCCTTGATACACTCCTCACCCTCAAGCCCGCGAAGACCTGCTCACCTCTTATCAGCTACCACCGGGCCTGGCTCCTGGAGCGCATGAAGAGTGATAAGGCTCCCGCGGCCTGGAAGACCGCGGCAGAAATATCACCCGATGGATGTTTTCCCTCCAAAAATGAGAGTATGCGTATCCTGAAAGATTGTGTCGCTGTTAATCAGGAAGATAGCCGGGCCTACTACTATCTTGGCAATTACAACTATGGTCTTAGAAACTATGATGAAGCCATCGCCCAGTGGAAAAAGTCTATCGAAATCGATGACAGCTTTCCGACGGTTCATCGAAACCTTGCTCTGGCTTTGATGAATAAATGTAATGACAGTGAGGCCTGCGGCCACCATCTGGGCCGGGCTTTTGAGCTGGATCCTTCCGATGCCCGTGTCCTCTATGAGCTGGATCAGTTCTATAAGAAGATGAACCATCCTCTGGATGAAC
Organism: Spirochaetales bacterium; assembly: GCA_016342585.1. Classification (GTDB taxonomy): domain Bacteria; phylum Spirochaetota; class Spirochaetia; order UBA9216; family UBA9216; genus JAEINK01. The sequence continues at coordinate 47,430 of JAEINK010000006.1, read as the reverse complement.
GGTTGAGTTTTTTGAACAGGAACAAGCCGGCTGTCCAGGAGCGGGATGACCTCTGCCTTGAATATATTTCTCTTCTTAACGGGACCGGGGCATATGAGACGGCCTGGCAGATGATCTCTTCACGGCAGTTCCACCCCTGGGAGGGGGGGGAAGGCAAGGTGCCGGCTCAGTATAAGATGACGCTTATGGGATTGGCGGTTAAGGAGATGAACCGGGGGGCCTTTGAGAAAGCCCTGGAACTACTTGAACGATGCCGGGCTTATCCCCACAACCTTGGGGAGGGGAAGCTATACGGTACTCTGGAGAACGATCTGGATTACCTTAGCGGAATCATTTGCCGAAAGGCCGGAAAGGAGGAAGAGGCTGCGGCTTTCTTTCTGGCTGCTTCCCGGGGACCTTCCGAACCTGTTTCGGCCATGTATTATAACGATCAGCCGCCCCATATGATCTTTTTTCAGGGCCTGGCTCTGAAGGCCCTGGGCAAGGGTGAGGATGCCGCCAGTCGGTTCAACAAACTCCTCGACTATGGGCAGAAACATATAGAGGATGACCTTGTGATCGACTATTTCGCTGTCTCCCTCCCGGACTTTCTGGTGTTCGATATGGATATCAATGAAAAGAACAGGATTCACTGCCTCTTCATGCTCTGCCTTGGTTATGCCGGAACAGAGCAGGCGGAGTTCAGTCAGAAGTATCTGCAGGAGATCCTGGAAGCCGAAAATCATCATATGGCCGGCTTTCTATCAAGAGAAATCCTGTGAAAAAGATGGAGAACCATTCGGGCCCCGGTTTGGTGAGAAAAAAAGCCCTTGTTACCGGCGGGGGCCGGGGGATCGGCCGGGCGGTTATCCTTGAACTTGCCCGGCGGGGATGGGATGTCGGTATAAACTATAACAGCAGCAGGAAGGCCGCCCTGGAGGTAAAACAGGCGGCCGGGGAGCTGGGTGTGGAAGCCGAGGTCTTTCGAGCCAATGTGGGGATTAAGGGGGAGATCGATTCCCTTTTTGATCAATTTATGGAACGCTTCGGCCAGATAGATCTTCTGATAAATAATGCGGGGATCAGCGCATTCAAACCCTTCCTCGGCGTGACCGAGGATATGTGGGATGAGATTACAAATATTGACTGGAAGGGTACTTTTTTTTGTGCTCAGCGGGCTGCTCAGCTGATGATTGAGAAGGAAGCCGGCGGGGTCATTTTAAATATGTCTTCCAATCAGAAGGATGGCTGCTGGCCTACGGCCAGTATTTATGGGCCTACCAAGGCGGCCGTGGCGAAGTTTACCAGGCATATTGCCATGGAGCTGGCTCCCCACAATATCCGGGCGGTTTCCATTGCTCCCGGTTATACCGATGTGGGGTGGCCTGCCGGGGACCCCATCCATCAGGCGGCGGAGATGATCCCCTTAAAACGGTTTGCCCGTCCCGAAGAAATTGCTCGTGTGATCGGTCATCTTATCTCCGATGATTTTGCCTACATGACCGGTTCCTGTCTGGATATCGATGGAGGCTCCCTCTTGCCCGTAATCACAGAAAATGATCTGGACACAGACTGGTCCTCTACAAAATTCTAATGTGTAAATTCCAAGGTACATGACTTCCGAAGAGCGGTACCAAAGTGAGTATGAATAATGAAAATAACAAATCTTGAAGTATTTCATGTAAAACCCCGGTGGAGTTTTTTAAAAATCACAACGGATGAGGGGATAATCGGGTGGGGTGAACCCATCCTCGAAGGGCGGGCCAGAACTGTAGAGGCGGCTGTCATGGAACAGGCCTCTTTTTTAATAGGAGAGGATCCCCTGCGTATAGAGTATCTCTGGCAGTCCATGTACCGGAATACCTTCTATCGCGGAGGTGTCATCCTTATGAGTGCCATAAGTGGCATCGAGCAGGCCCTCTGGGATATAAAGGGGAAATACTACAATATGCCTGTTTATGAGATGCTTGGCGGTATGTACCGGGATCGGATCCGAATCTATGGCCACTGCTGGGGGGCTACCACCGAAAAGATTATAGATAGAGCCCTCGAACGAAAGGAGAAGGGGTTTACGGCCATCAAGATTCTAGTCGAACCCTTCATGGCCAACAGGGGGGTAAAAACCTATATTGAATCCCAGATCGCACGGTTTAAGGCGATCCGTGAGGCGGTGGGCGATGAGATGGATATAGCCATTGATTTTCACGGCCGGCTCTCCCCGGATATGGCCATTCAGGTTATTCAAGGTATTGAGGCCTACTATCCTCTCTTCGTCGAGGAGCCCTGCCTGCCCGAGAATACGGACGCCATGGCTCGTATAACGAGTTCAGTTTCGGCGTCGATTGCCACGGGGGAGCGCCTTGTGGGGAGGGGCGCCTTCAGGTCCCTCTTCGAGTCGGGAACGGTTGCGGTTGTTCAGCCGGATCTATGCCATGCGGGGGGGATTCTTGAGGTGAAGAAAATTGCCGCCATGGCAGAGACCTACTACTGTAAACTCTCTCCGCATAACCCCCTGGGGCCTGTCTCTCTTGCGGCCAATATTCAGCTGGCTGCCTGTACTCCCAACTTCCTGATAGCTGAACATTTTGGGATGAAGGAGGAGTGGGATCTCGGGGAAGGGTATCTGGAGAAACCTTTTGAGGTGGAGGATGGGTATATCAAGCTGACCGACAGGCCGGGCCTGGGAATAACTGTAAATGAGGGTGTGATCAAGGAGAGGGCGTTCTCCGGAGATTGGGATTCTCCCCGGTTATATTCAGAGGATGATAATACGATTATTGATTGGTAGTTATTTTCCCAACTCCATAATTCTTTTTAATAATTCTTTACCTGCCGGATTGTCTTTTCTTGACAGGTTGTACATCACCACGTAGGTATTATCTGTCTCCGGTGACCAGAAGGGAAAACATTCTCCACCAAAACCTCCTCCCGGGTGACCAATGAGCTGTTTATCTCCTAATTGATAAAGTGCCAGCCCCAGGCCGTAACCTATCATGGCGTCATCTCTGCCATTATCACGACTGTCTGTCCACTCCATCATTCTGCTTATGGAATCTTCAGCCAGTAAATCTCCCCGGAACAGGGCATCCATCAGTATAAGGAGATCTGCACTGTTTGAAACTATCCCTCCTGCCGCAAAACTTAGGCTGTCCCATGACTTATTATCAGGTCCAATCCGGTGAGGACCAAAGGGAATGTATTCATCATAACCGGGAACAAGTTGAATTGCTGATTCTCCGGAACCCGGCATGAGAGCTGTATGATACATTTCCAGAGGGGAAAAAAACTCCCGATTTAATATGTCAGATAAGCTGATTCCGTATATTTTCTCAGCAATTATTCCAAGAAGGATATAATTATTATTCGAATAAATGAAGCTTCTATCGGATTCGGCTATCAGCTTATTTGGTTTCCATAACCTGTCCATTACCTCTTCTGCATCCCATATTTTATTCTTATTCAAAGTGGTTACAATCAGAATCCAGACATTTTTAAACATTGACTCTTCTATACCGCTCGTATGATTGAGTAACTGTAGAATTGTAATGCAGGAGGCTCCTTGATAATCAGGAAACCACTGATCAATTGTATCGTTCAGTCTGAGATTGCCCTGCTCAATCATATGCATTATTAATGCGGCCATTATCATTTTGGTTGTGCTGCCCACATGAAACGAATGTTCACTATGAATCCTGGTCTCATTGTGTTTTAGATCATAGGTACCGCTGGCGGCCAGTACGGGAAGCTGTCCCGAGATTTGATAACCTGCCTGAACTCCCGGTAGCTCGAATTCATTAACAGCATTGGTTAGTAATTCTTCAAAGGCGGTAGATGGATGATCGGGGGGCGGTAAATAAAGGATATTACTCGTACATCCGGATGTTAATAAAATACTCATCCCAATAGGCCAGGCCAGAATTAACTTCAGTCCGATTTTCAGCTTCGGTTTACTGGTTCTTCGATATTTATTTCTTGTTGTTTTCATTTGATGATTATGGGAGTCTTTTGGTCTTTTTCATATCCGGGTATCCATTGATTTTAATAGGGGATTCCCCCTGTTCTGTCCAAGTTTCTGCGTATCAACCTAATCTCGGGAAGAATGGATCAACCTGAAGAGTTCTATTCTGTTTTTTATATTCGTTTTACGAAAGATTGAAGTTAAATGGTTTTCAACTGTTTTTTCAGAAATAAATAATTTCTCTCCAATTTGCTGGTTCGAATCACCTTCGAGTACCAATTCAACCACATCTCTTTCCCTTTTGGAAATACCATAATTTTCAAAAAAATAGGAGCTGATTTTATTACTCTGCAGATAGGTAGGCTGCCCGAATAATTTCTTTGCTTCATTCAGGGAGGTTATGCAGATTCCAATGGCATAAAGTGAAATAATAATATCGGCTGGTAAAAATGGAAGTGGATGACCGGTGGCATCGAGGATTATAAAAGGAAGGCAAATCACGGAAAGAATAATAATTGACTTAAAATAATTTCTGCTTTTTTGACGAATTTTTCCATGACTATAAAAAATTACAATTATTATGGATAAGGTCAGGGTTGAAAATAACAGGGATTGAAGTGTTATCAATGCAATGCCATATAATATATTCATTAGAAACATGAACCCGGAAATGAATGCAAGGATAGGTGGTATCCATTTCAGAAGGATCCATTTTAAACAGGGAGAAGCGCCTGTCTGAATCATGGCAAATCTTGGCATGGATGAGCACACAAGAACCCCGCCTGCTAATGCCCAGATGTTGCTGAATGACAACATCCCCTTATACAAATGATCAGAGATTATTGGTTGAATCATCGCGGCATATCGCCATATAAGGATCTCGATCAGGAAGCAGCCCAGTCCGGCAATAGACGCGGCAAACCATAGTGAAGCTTTATTGTGATACATTTTATACAGCCAGAGTGTCAGGGCAGAAGAGACTGAAGATAGTGAAATGGCAATAACTGTGAGAAAGGATACGAAATGTTCCAAAAAAACTCCTTCCGGGATTCAAAGGAATTTTATCACATTTCTGATGATTTTACGACCATACTTTCTCTTACCAGGCTGAATGAAGAAGCTAAAATGAAGAAGCCAAGGTAGGCAACAACCTTATCTGGAAGAACAGACCGAAATATCCAGACTCCATTCAAATGAACTATATGGTTTCAGAATCGATTCCATTCCATACTTTCTGCCAGCTGTCGGGCTGTCCATGCCGGCTGTGGCCGGTTCTATTCCAATGTTAAACTGATTCGCCCATCCGCCTTCATTTACCCAGATCCCCAGGTAGGGGAGTTTCTCCGGATTCCATTCGAGATTGATACTCATACCATCCTGAGGGTTGTGCAGACTGCAGATCCCTTCTTTTACCCTGTCTTTAAAATAGTACTTCTGCATTCCTTCCGGATTTTTTTCCGGGATAATTGAGAGATCAATTTTTTTTTTATTCCTGTTTAATGTTTTCGGGAAATTGTGAGTATCCCCGACTTTTCCCAGTTTGCCTTCAAGAGCATTAAGTATTTCGATACTTCCTTTCGGAGGTAGGAGTTCCATCCCTGCCTCCATCCGGAATATGGCGTGGGCTGCCCAGAGGTAGGGGAGGGGGAAAGGGCTGTTGTTTTCAGCCTTGTAGGAGAACCGGATTTTATCTTCTATCAGTTCTACAGTCTTCATCAGGGCGTAGGGGAAACGTATTCCATAAACCCTGTATGCCGCCACAGCATCTGCCGAAGTCCTGCTGTCCGGGGAAAGCTGATTTGTAATCGATTGCCAGGGAAGAGACCATACTTCACCATGGTCAGGGTAATGACTGTTTTTCCAGGGGGCATCGGGGCAGGCTTCCGGGTTTATTGATGGAAACATATCATCGAATCCGCTGGAGTCATCCGGGCCGAAGGGGGTATCATAAGCGGCGGGGGAATCATAGTTTCCTTCAACCTGATAAAGGAGTTCTTTTTGGATCGATTTACTGAATATGGAAGCAATCTTTGCTCCCCGCTGCTTCAGGATAGCTGCCTTATAAAAATCATTCTCCAGTAAGTCGGCGGGTTCGGATTTATAGTTGGTCATTTGGTTCTCCCTGCCCTGAAAAGAAAGGCTGTCCTCATAATATATCAGGACAGCCTTAAAGGGGAATAAGATGAAATTATACGCTTGTTCTATGTGTCTCTTTGAATTTATCAACGAGTACGGCGATCAGGAGGATGGCTCCGCGAACAACATACTGATAAAAAGTTGGAATGTTCATCAGGTTCATGGAGTTCTGAACAGTACCCATGATGAGAACACCGACTATGGCTCCCTGGATGGGGGCAATACCACCGGAGAGCGATACACCACCGAGGACACAGGCGGAGATGACATCAAGGGAAAACCCGACAGAGGTGTTTGGCTGGCCACTTGTCATTCTGCTTGCTAAAACAACGCCGGCGAACCCTGCCATAGCACCCTGGATGGAAAAAATCATGATCTTTACTTTATTGACACCGATACCTGCAAGGCGGGCTGCTTCCATATTACCACCCATTGCCAGTGTGTTCTTTCCATAGGTTGTATTGTTCAGGAGTATCCCGAATACGATGAAACAGACAATGGTAATCCAGATTGGGTTGGGAAGACCGAGAAATGAGCCGTTTCCAATTGTAAAGAAACTTACCTTCTGGATTCCAACAGCACTTCCGCCCGAGACGATGAATCCCAAACCTCTTATGATCTGAGCCATACCCAGGGTTGTGATCAGGGCGTTAATTCCCGCCTTGGCAATGATTGTTCCATTTACAAGACCGAAGAAGGCTCCTCCGAGGATTCCTCCAGCCACACCGAGGAATACACTTCCTGTGGTATTGATAATAACCGCACAGAAAACACCGGAGAAGGCAACAATGTTTTCAACAGAAAGGTCGAAATCACCGGAGGCCAGGCAGAAAAGCATGGTACAGGCCACCATACCAACCATGGATACCGAAAGACCAAGTCCAATCATATTCCTCATGGTGAAGAAATATGGTACGAAAAGTGAAAGGGCAATGAAAAGGATCAGGTAGATGACAACCATTCCTGACTTTTCCCAGAGATCCTTGAACAGCTTCATCACTGTCCTGTTTGTATTCTTTACAGCGGTGTTAATCATTTATCTTGCTCCTGTTCTTATCATCATCCACGGGCAGGGCCAGGGACAGTATTTTTTCTTCTGAAAACTCATCTCTATTCAAAGAGGCAACAATTTCACCTTCACGCATTATGATGATGCGATCGGAGACTCCCATAACTTCCGGGAGATCACTGGACACACATATTATCCCTTTTTTTTCTTCGGTAAGATCATACATAAGATGATAAATTTCATTTTTGGTGCCCACATCTATTCCACGAGTCGGTTCATCCATTATAAGGAGCTGCACCTCTTCGCTGAGCCACCTGGCAAGAATAACCTTCTGCTGGTTTCCTCCCGATAGATTCCCTACCTGCTGTTCTTTTGAAGGGGTTTTTATATCCAGACTATCGATGAACTTCATGGTATTTGCGGTTTCCCGTTTTTTATCGATGAAAATACCAGCTTTGACATAATGTCTTCTGGAGCTGATGTTTATATTTTCATCGACACTTCGAACCGGAACAATCCCTTCAAACTTTCTGTCCTCAGGGCAGTATACAAGCCCGCTTTCAATCGAATCCCGGGGACAGGTGACTTTGGCAACTTTGCCGCTGATTTCAACCTCCCCGGTCTCCCTGCGATCAATACCATAGATAAGGCGCATGAGTTCAGTTCTGCCAGCGCCCACCAGACCGAAGAACCCGAGGATCTCGCCCTCTTTAACTTCGAAGGAGGCCGGTTTTTTCAACTGCGGTCCCATCATATCGGTTACTTTAAGGATGCATTTTCCCTGGGGCCTTTCACGATAGCTGTAGACATCTGCAATATCGCGTCCAACCATTCGGCTGACCAGAACATCATGGTTAACATCGGTCATATCCTCAAAGGTTTCTACTTTTTCCCCATCACGAAAAACCGTAACGCGGTCACATATTCCAAATATCTCTTCCATTCGATGGGAGACATAGATGATGGATTTTCCGGCCGCACTCAGGTTTTTGATGATCTTGAACAGCCGTTTGGTTTCCTTGTCGGAAAGTGAACTGGTCGGTTCGTCAAAGGCAATGATCTGTGAATCCTGAAGGAGTGCTTTTGCGATTTCGATCATCTGTCTCTGGGCAATGGATAGTTCTTTTATTTTCTGCGACGGATCAATGTCTTCCATAATAAAGTCGAGCTGATCCTGTGCGATTTTTTTCATTTTCTTATGATCAACAAAGCCTCTTTTCAAGGGCATGTGACCAAGCAGGAGGTTTTCAGCTACCGACATATCCGGAACAAGATATAACTCCTGATATATTATGGCGACCCCTGCGTCTATGGCGGAACGGGTATTCTTGAAATCCTGCTGCTCTCCATTTATGGAGAGGCTTCCTTCTGTCGGAGCATGGGCGCCGCTTAAAATCTTAAGCAGTGTAGACTTTCCTGCTCCGTTTTCGCCTACTAAGCCGTGAACTTCTCCCTGTTTAACCTGAAAAGTTATGTTGTTTAATGCTCGGACACCCGGGAAGGATTTACCGACTGAATTGAATTCTAAATATGGTGTCATCTTTTCTCTCTTACTTAAACAAAGCAAATAGTCTTAATAAAAGGCCGCCGGGTCTGGCGGCCTTCCTCAATCAAATTCTATAAAATGTTCTATTCAGTCCAGAGACCGTTAGCTTTCATTTCTTCAATAAAGTTGTCACGGCCAATCATTACAGCTGTAGTCCAAGTGGTGGCAGGAGGCTCAACACCCTCTGTGATCCATTTGTAAAGAAACTCACTGGTTTCATAACCATGTCTTTTAGGACTGATAAGGGCTGTTGCGTAGAAACCGGTTACTTCTTCTTTCTGGAATTCGCTTACGGCTGTTCCGCTTCCGCCGATTCCAACACCGCAAATGTCATCTACTGCGAAACCGTTACCTTCCATGGCCCGGATAGCACCGAGAGCTGCTTCATCATTGAGTCCACCTACCAGCCAGTGTTTAATCTGGGGGTTCTTTGTGATAGTAATACTTGCGGCGTTAAATCCACCTTCTGTATCGGTTGTTTTTTCGGGTGATTCAAAAACATAAGCGGCATCAAAACCTTTTTCGATGAGAGCATCTGTCATACCTGTTGTTCTATCAACAGCAGTAGGGAGTTCGTTGAAAGAGATCCTCATGAAACCTGTCTCTTCCTGTGCCCAGCCTCTTGCTGCCATCTGTTCGGCCATTGTGTATCCAACCTGCTTTCCAATTTCGTAAGCGGAGATTCCCATGTGGGGAACTGCTTTGATAGGATTACCGTCAGCACCTATGAATCTATCATCTACCGAGAAAACCTTAAGGCCGTTTGCTTCTGCTTTGGCTACGATTGCTGAACCAAGCTTTACATCGGGAGTACAAATTACAAATCCCTGTGCGCCCTGAGCTGCGATATTATCAATAGCGGCAAGAACTTTTTCTCCATCCTGTGTTCCGATTTTCAGAACCTCAAAACCATAATCTTCACCGGCAACATCTGCAAACATCCACTCATTCTGAAACCAGGGTTCTTCAGGCATTTTTACAAGGAAACCGATCTTTACAGCATCGGATGATGAATCCTTCTGACCTCCGGCAAATACGCCGGTTACAACCAAAATAATTAATGCAACAACAATTAGACTTTTTTTCACAAGTCCCTCCTTAAAATTTACATAGTCCCCGAAACTTGTTCGAGTTTTCTGCTTTGCCATAGATAAAGCAAAAATAGTGCCAAAAAGTGCATTTTTTTAATAAAAAAGCTAACTCCTTGTTTGTTGGGGATTTATTATACATTAATGTAATTTTCAATTTTTTTGAAGTGGAAGGTTTTTGTTTCCATCTGTTACTTATGGTAACAGATCTGTTACCATACGGAAACAGATCTGCATAATATACAGATTTTGGGAATCCATGTATAATGGCCCTAATGAATCCGTCCATACTTGTTGTCGATGATGAATTAAAGCTTTGTGAATCACTTTCAAAAATACTCACGGCTCATAACCTGCCCTGTGAGTATACCGATAATTCTGTTACCGCCCTTTCAATGATAAAGGAGAATCAATATCAGCTTATTATTTCCGATATCAAAATGCCTGGTATTTCCGGTTTGTCCCTACTTGAACAGATTAGTCAATGTGCCAAAAAACTTAAGGTTATAATGATCTCCGGCTATGCCTCTACCGATATGGTCGTGGAAGCTATGAAGCTGGGCGCCCTGAACTTCTATGAAAAGCCTCTGGATATTCCCAGGCTGGTCGAAGAGGTGAAAAAGGTTGTGAATAATGATGAGCACCCCCCTTTTCCGAAAGAGGGGGAGATGATCATTCATGATGAGAAAATGAAGCATTGTCTTCAGATGGCCCATACGGCAGCCTTAACGGATGTTCCTGTGATTATCACAGGCGAAAGCGGAACAGGAAAAGAGCATTTTGCCACAACCCTCCATGAAAACAGTAACAGAAAGGAGAAGCCATTCATCAAGATAAATTGTGCAGCTCTCCCGGAAGCCCTGCTTGAGAGTGAACTCTTCGGTCATGAAAAGGGTGCCTTTACCGATGCGAAGAGCAGCCGAAAAGGTAAGTTTGAAGCCGCCGAGGGGGGGACCCTTTTTTTCGATGAGATCGGGGATATGAGTCTGAACATTCAGGCCAAACTCCTTCGTGTTCTTCAGGAGAAGGAGTATGAGCCTGTTGGTTCAAATCAGGTTCGAAAAGCGGATGTTCGTTTTGTTGCCGCGACCCACCGCAACCTGGAAAAGATGATCGCTAACGGAACATTTCGGCAGGACCTCTATTACCGGCTGAGTGTTATCTGCCTGGAGATTCCACCCCTGCGGGAACGAAATAAAGATATTATCCCCCTTTGTGACTATTTCCTGGCCTTGTATTGTGTCCGGTATAATAAACCGGCCATTCTCCTTTCGGATGAGGTGGGGGCGATTTTTCAAAACCACAGCTGGCCCGGAAATATCAGAGAGTTAAAAAATACTATAGAAAGAACTGTGATTTTTTCAAAGGGGAAAGAGATCACCCGTGAGGATCTTCCCAGTCAGTACAAAGTGATGATTCCCCAGGAGAATGAACCCTTGTCTTCTTTCTACGAAAAGGTGGATCGGGAGGTTGTTCTGGGGGCTCTGGAGAAGGCCCATGGGAATAAATCCCATGCTGCAGATTATCTGAACATCAGCCGAAAAACCCTTTATGCCAAATTGAAAAAATTGAACATAGAGTTATGACAAGCGAACGAACCATATTAAGTCTTCATGGAATCGAATACGCCTACGGTGATATCCCCGCTCTTCGTGGTATTGATTTTGATCTTCAATACGGAGAGATTCATGCCCTGGTCGGGGACCATCGTTCAGGTAAGTCCACCCTTGCCAAGCTGATAGGCGGTTACAGGAAAATACAGAAAGGGAATTATTATTATAAAGGGGAGAAACTCGGGAATTTTTCACTTGGCGCTTCTCTTTCTAAGGGGATCGGTATGGTTCAGCAGGATAAGGAGCTGATCCCCGCCATGAATGTGGTGGATAATATCTTCATCGGCACAGGTCCCCGGTTTATCCTCTCCAGAAAAGAGAAGCTAAGAAGAGTTCAGAAGGCCCGGGAGCTGATTCAGCTTATCTATCCCGGACTTCCCATGGATCTTCCCGTTTATAAACTTTCAGAACATCAGAAACTTTTTGTAAACATTGCCAAGGCTCTCGCCAGGGAGCCTGAGGTGCTGATTGTGGATGAGATCTCCCAGAGCATGACACCCCGGGAGATGGAGCAGATCTATGCTCTTCTCTTTATGCTGAGGAATCAGGGGAAATCCATAATCTATATAACATCTAATTTTAATGAAATCTTCAAAGTCGCCGACAGGGTCACTATCTTCAAGGATGGGCTAAGGCAGGGAACCGAGTCCGTCGGTGCTGTGGACCCTTCACGTATCCTGAATATGGCATTCAATTTTTCCACATCCATCGAATCTCTGGAAGCCGATCAGGACCCCATTCCCCTGGGTTCAAGTCAGGAACATATTATCAATGAGCTTCCCATCGGGGATGTTATTATCAGTGAAAAGGGGCGGGTTGTCATTATCAATCAGGCTGCCTCGGCTCTACTTGAACACCCAGTAGAGAAAGGCGATCCTCTTCAGAAGATTCTAAACAGTTTTAAAGTTTCTGATCAGGAGGAGATTAAGAAGATAATCTTCCAGGAGGAACGTCATACCTTTCAGGGACTTGCTGTGGGGGACCATTTTATCAACCTCACCCTGGCTCCTATCTACAATAAAAACCGCAATTCCATCGGTACGAATATAATGCTTCAGGATGTCTCCTTTGATTACCATACCCGGGAGTATTTAATGCAGGTTAAAAAAGTCGCTTCCACGGCAGAGCTTGCCGCCGGTGTCGCCCATGAGATTAAAAACCCGCTGGCCATTATTCAGAATTACCTTGAGCTTCTGAAACTCTCCCTGGAGGGCGAGTCGGAAAAAGAGTATGTGGGATTTATCGAAAGTGAGTTAAAACGAATTGTTGAGATTATTGGAAATCTGCTCTCTTTTTCCAGGGTCCGCCAGTCCGATGTTGCGAAACTGAATATCATAAGCCTGTTGGATGAGATCGCCATGCTTCTGGGGCATCAGTTGAACAAGAACCGGATAAATCTGGAAAAAAGCTTTCCTTCACATCCTGTGTTCATCATGGGGGAAGAGAATAAGTTAAAACAGTTATTTCTGAATCTTATATCCAACTCAATCGATGCCGTTCTTGAGCGGGGGAAAATCAGGCTGGAAATTGAAGAGGATAGAAAAGAGAGGGCTGTACGGGTTTCAGTTATTGATGATGGTTATGGCATCCCTCTGGAAATTCAGGATGATATCTTTACTCCCTTTTATACTACCAAGGTAACACGAACCAACACCGGCCTGGGACTTTCCATCTGTCAGAATATAGCAGAAGCCCACGGCGGGGTTATTACCTTCCAGAGCACCCCCGGAAAAGGCACACGTTTCACTGTGGCCCTTCCATCGGGGATTTAAGGATAATAAAAAAAGGACGAATTTATATTATAAATTCATATTATAAATCAGAGTCCGTTTAACTCTTTCATCGTGATAATATAGGTATGGAGATTGTCCCAGGACACTTCCGGTTCGATGACATGGGTGGGGGAGATCAGAAATCCTCTCTTCTGTTCACTCAATCGGGCAATATCAAGTACGGCCTGTCTGACATCCTCCGGTGTTCCAAAGGGCATTGTGGTCTGGGTTCCAATGGCTCCCCAGAAGGCAAGCCTGTCATTATATTTATTATAAACCTCTTCAACATTCATACTCTCCGGCTGGAGGGGGTTCAGAACCTCAACACCCGCTTCGATCAGCCCGTCTATGAAGGGGGTGGCAAATCCGCAGGAGTGGTAGGATATGAGCACATCCGGATTAACCGCTTTTGCCGCGGCGATTACCTTTGCCAGGCGGGGCTGGAGGAATTTCATCCACATTTTCGGGTCTATCAAGGGAGTGGATTGCATCCCTATATCATCACCCAGGGCAATCAGATCTACCCCTGTACCGGCAAGGAAGGCTGCCGTCCGGCAGGAGTGTTCGGTGATCCTGTCCAGCAGGAGTTCAGCTTTGGGGGCCTCCATCACCATATCCATCATCAGATCTTCCATTCCGCGGATAAGCCAGGATCTTTCCCATATCGTCTGTTCCAGCCATGCTCTCACTGCGATATTTTTATCGTGGAGCTCCCCGATCAGTTTCGTCAACCTCTCTTTTTCACCGGGGCCGATAACCGGAAGAGGATGGTTCGCCAGGTCCTCCATGGTGGTGCCTTCTCCCGCAAGAGGCGGGTGAAAGTGGACCATATGCAGGCAGGCGGCGGAACCTTTAGACTCTCCGGTCCCGAAAGGATCAACCTCATATTCGGCGGGCATCTCTTTTCCGGTAAAGAGTTGTTTCCCGTCACCGGAATAGGTTTTTTCCATTCTGCACGCTACCGTTCGATGAAAAAGTCCAAAATACTCTTCTACGCTTTTATCTGTTTTTATCTTCTTAAACTCATCCATCTTTGGAGGAGTTAAATCAATATCCGGTGGAAATATCCGGGGGGTATTTTCCACTTCCTCTCTCTTTAATACTCGTATAAAGGCTTCTCTCTTATTCATGCTGTCATTATTAGATCGGGATTCCCTGTTCGTATAGAGATATTTTGATATAAAATAGTGGACTTTTTGATTGTCTTTTTATGGTTTAGCGGTAATATCAGTTGTTTTGTTATGAAAAAATTGTATTATTTGATTATGATCGAAAATGAAAGGAATGACAGTTTCATCATGCCGGGAAAGCTGATTCCAGGTCTTACCGTTATAGGCTCGGGCAGGATTACCCATGAAGATGTAAATATCTATGGAATGCGTGTCTTAAACTTCTTTGCGGCTGTCTTTATCTCCCGGGGGAAGGGGGCCTATTATGGATCTGAGAGGAAGGAGCCTCTCCCCCTTGAGGCGGGGTCTCTCTTTTTTCTCTTCCCCGGTCAGCCTCATCGCTATGGTCCTGTGGGGGGGAGCTGGACTCAGTACTGGGTTATTTTTACGGGGGAGATAGGTGAACTGCTTGAAAAAGGGGGGTATCTTGATAGAAACGCTCCCGTTCTGTCAAAAGTCATGCGATGGGATGTTCAGTCCTCCTTTGAAGAACTCATACTCCTCTCCGAGCGAAAACCCCTCGATTATCAGATTCAATCCTCTGCCATCCTCTACCGGATGCTCCTTTCGGTTGTGCCGGGGGTCTCCGGAGCCGGGAAAAAAATCGGTGTGAAGGAGGCTCTCGCCGAGGAGATCAAAACCCGGCTTCAGGAAAATCTTCTTACCAGGCGTCCAGTTAAGGACATTGTGGCCATTCGCGGTTATTCCTATAACTACCTCCGGGCCCTCTTTAAAGCTGTGACCGGATACTCTCCCATACAATATCTGAATCGTATCCGTATCGAGTATGTCTGTGAACAGCTCTCATTTTCCAGCCAGCCCATAAAAGAGATCGCCTATAATGCGGGTTTTGATGACCCCCAGTATTTCAGCCGGATGTTCAGGAAGACTACCGGTTTAAGCCCCGGCCAGTACCGCAGGTCGATTATCTCTTACGAATAAACCCCGCTTCTATAAATCAGCCTCCTCGGTTATAATTTTACCATGTCAAAGAGAGTGTCACTTCAGGATATTGCCGACTCCCTAAAGATCTCCAGGGGGACTGTTGACCGGGCCATTCATAACCGGGGACGGATTAACATCGAAACCAAAGAGCGGGTTCTCTCCGAAGCCCGCCGGCTCGGATATATCGATCGGAAGATCGAATCCTTTCTGCCCCTTCAGCAGAAAAAGAGAATAGTTGCCCTGATTCCGGGAGATGTCCCCTTTTTCAGGAAGATCGAAGAGGGACTGCAGAAGGGGATAGATGATGCTTCTCCCGAGTTCACATTACAGATAAAACACATCTCTCTGGAGGATCCGGAGGATGAAAAGGTTTGCCTTGAAGGTCTCCTGAAAATCCGGGAGGAATTGAGCGGCGTTGTGGTTATCCCTGCCGACAGGACCAGTTTGAACGGCCCCATCGCAAAGCTTGAGCAGGGGGGAACGCGTGTTGTTACGGTAAACACCGATGCCCCCGGGAGCGGGCGTTCTGCTTTTATCGGTCAGGACCTTTATGCTTCCGGCCGGGTTGCCGGTGAGCTCCTTATGAACATGACCGCCGGACCTGTTCTATTGATGAGCGGATATGAACGGATTTGGGCCCATGAAGAGCGTGTGAAGGGGTTCCTTGATATATACCGGGAGAGTGGCCGGGAAAGTGAGATCCTCGGGCCTTTCTTCATGCATGAGGATAGGGCACAGACCTTTGAAATTCTCTCCCGGAACAGGGGGACGTTCAAGGGGATCTATGCCGTGAGTGGTCAGGCTACCGAAGGGGCCGGAAGTTTTCTTGCGGAAAATAAATTCAGCTGCCCCCTTATCGGGAATGACTGTACCGAATCGAACAGGGCTCTGCTTAGGGCCGGTGCTGTTACCTCCCTCATCTTTCAGTCTCCTGAGCTTCAGGGCTATCTTGCGGTTAAATGGCTTCTCAAATCCCTGGCCGATAATATGATACCCCCGGAAGAAGGGGTACAGGTTCCTATCGATATATACTTTCGTGAGAATATCGATTTTTTTCGTAATCACACCGAACTCTTTTGAATCTGTAAAGCTGTACTGATGTAATTGATCAAAATATGAATTGAGCCGAATACGGGTTAATCAGAAAGTATGCCATTTGCTAGGGGCAATTCCTGTCTTCTCCTTGAATATCCTTGAAAAATAGTAGGGATCCTTGAATCCCGTCTGAAGGGACAGCTCCTTTATTGAGAAGTCCGAGGTGTCGAGGAGATGTTTTGCCTTGTTGATCCGTAACGAGATTTGAAAATTATGGGGGGAGTAGCCCGTCACTTGCTTAAATAACCTTCTGAAGTTCGAATAGCTCATGTTAAGGTTTTCAGCCAGATCCTTATAATCGATATCCCTGTTCCACCTCTCCCTGATGAGGGCCTGGGCTTCGGCTATCTCCCTGTTCGACGAAGACGGGTTAAGGGCCTTCTCTTTGAGCTGCCACAAAAGGTTTATCAGGTTGTAGAGTCCCGTGGCCATAGGACGGAATGGCGGTATGGGGTTGGTTTCAGCCAGGCTTTTCAGGGATTTGTAGTGATCGATCACTGAATAATCAAGACCGGCATGGAAGTGGGTTTCATTCGGATCGAAGATCCCCTTTTTTAAGAGTTCCCGGGCATAATATCCATTAAACAATACCCAGTACTGACTCCACCCCTTTTGTTTATCGGGGAAATAGGAGTGCCAAACCTCCGGGATTATCAGGAGACAATCTCCGGGGATGAGCTCCTGCGACTCTTTTTCTGCGGTTAACCAGGTTCCTCCCCCATCGGTGATATAAACCAGGGCAAAATGGGGGAAAATACGGCCTGAGCGCCCCACTTCTCCCCGATTTCCGCTGTATCCTCCGACCCCGTGAACCGAAAGACCCCAGCCTTCGTTTCCCGGTGGCGGATCGATGTAATATCTGAAGGATTTAATCATTTTGTCCATCATTTGTCCCATTGTCTGTATTCCTTTCACTATAGAACTAAACTATCCTTCTCTCAAGTATGAATTCAGAGGAGATAAGCATGTATAAGAGTGATAGGGAACTATTTGAACTGGTTGAAAGGTCTCTATATACCGCTGTCATCGGTGATGTGATGGACAGCATGGGTTTCTTGAATCAATTTTTATCCCCACAGATCAGACCCCTCGGTGATGTCTCCATCCTGACAGGCCGGGCCATGACCGTTTTAGAGGCTGACATTCATCAGGCTGCGGCGATGGCCGCAGGGCGGGGAATCGATCCTGAAGAGGTCGGCCAGCCCTTCGGGCGAATGCTTGATGCTTTAGATGGACTGAAAGAGGGGGAGATTTACCTCTGTGCCGGGGCCTCTCCCAATTATGCACTCTGGGGTGAACTTATGAGCACAAGGGCAAAAGCCTGCGGCAGCAGGGGGGCCATCATGGATGGGTATCACCGGGATACCAAAGGTATTCTGGAAATAGGATTCCCTGTTTTTTCCTATGGTAATTACGCTCAGGATCAGGCCCCCCGGGGAAAGGTCATCGATTTCAGGTGCCCCCTCCGGATTGGAAATGTGCAGGTCGAATCCGGGGATTTGATTGTGGCCGATATCGATGGGGTGGTTATTGTTCCCCGGGCTATCGAAGAAGAGGTGATCCGGCTGGCCTATGAGAAGGCCACTGGTGAGAAAACCGTGCAAAAGGCCATCGAAGGTGGTTTGACCGCCAGGGAAGCCTGGGATAAGTATGGAATACTGTAAAGGATTGTAAGGAGAAAAATGGATGAAGATAACCGACGTAAAAGTCTGGCTTGTTGAGGGGATTAAATATAACTGGACAATGATAAAGATCTATACCGATGAAGGGGCTACCGGGGTTGGCGAGGCGACAAACTGGCCAGGCAGTCCCCTGGTGGAGGCGGCGGCAAAACATGCCGGAGAGAGGATTCTGGGGCTGGATCCCATGAAGACAGATTATATCTGGACTAAACTTTACCGGGATTTAAACTGGGTTGGTCCCGCCGGAGCCTCACTCTGTGCCATCAGCGGCATCGATATGGCCCTTCTGGATCTTAAAGGGAAGGTCCTGGGGATCCCTGTTTATGAACTCCTGGGCGGGGCCTTCCGGAAGAAGATAAAGCTCTATGCCAATTATTGGTTTACCCATGGGGAGTTGACCCCGGAAAACTATGGTTCCCAGGCAAAAAGGGTCCGGGAGCTGGGATTCACGGGCTGCAAGTTTGATCCCTTTGCCCATGTTAACTATTTCTATGGGGATGATCTCTCCAGCAATCTCTCCCTTTCCCCCGAGGCACAGGACAGGGCCTATGCGGTGAGCAGGGCTGTCCGTGAGGCCATGGGGGCTGAGGCGGATCTGATGATCGAAACCCATGCCCTGCTTAATATGAAGACAGCCCTTTCCATGGCTCAGCGCTTGGCCGATCTGGATATCACCTGGTATGAGGAGCCTGTCGGGCCTGAGAACTGGAAGAGTCTGAAAGCTGTTCGGGAACGGCTGGATCCATCGGTTTCTATCTGTGTGGGGGAACGCCACTACACCCGATACGGTATCCGGGAGCTCCTTGAGAATGGTATTGCCGATATAATCATGCCTGATATAACCCGATGCGGCGGTCCTTCCGAGATGAAACGGATGGCGACCATGATGGAAATCTACAATGTTCAGCTGGCGCCTCACAATCCCAATGGCCCGCTTTCGACCATTGCCAGTGCCCATGTCTGTGCATCGGTTCCCAACTTCTTCCGGCAGGAGTTCATGCTGAATGATGTCCCCTGGCGGGATACCATTATTGATGTACCGCTCCGTGTTGAGGATGGGTACTTCATCCTTTCCGATAAACCGGGTCTGGGTGTCGATCTTGTGGAGGAGGAAATGGAAGCTCATCCGGGTGTCCGGGATATGAGTCGTAAGGATTATTATGTTTAGGAGGCCGGTATGAATCTTTCTTTGAAGGGGAAAACAGCCCTGGTAACAGGGGCCGGCGGGGGAATCGGCAGGGGGATCCTGGATGCCCTTACCCAATCCGGGGCAGAGGTAATCGGGTGCGGGAGGCGGTCCTCCGGGGAGTTGACTCTTCCGGCGGGTGTCGCTTACCATCGATGTGATGTCACCTCCCGGGAAGAGATTGAAGAGCTTTTAAAAAACATTGATAATGATTTCGGGAAACTGGATATCCTTGTTTCCAATGCGGGCGGTAATGTTTTCAAGGGGACAGAGGGGTGTTCCGAAGAGGATTGGTCATTGAATATGGACCTGAATCTGACGAGCCATTGGCGAGTGGCAAAGGCTGCGGCCCCCCTTCTTCGCCGGGGGGACAATCCCGTGATTCAAATAATGTCTTCGAATCACGGGTATCAGACAATGAAAGGGTGTTTTCCCTATAATGTGACAAAGACGGCGCTCATGGGACTTGTCCGGGCCATGGCCCTGGATCTTGCCCCTTCCATTCGTGTCCTGGGGCTTGCCCCCGGATTTATCGAAACGGAAGGCAGTGAAAAATGGTTCCGCAGTTTTGAGAACCCCATGGCGGAGAGGGAGAAGACCATGGCGATTCATCCTTTGAAGGCTTTGGGAACGATTGAGCAGATTGGCGGTTTTTCCCTCTTTTTATCCTCTCCCTATGCCGCCTTCATGACCGGAGAGACAATTATTATTGACGGCGGGAGGACTGCTGTACTTCAGGAGGTTTGACAGATGGACTATGCTTTACAGGATGTTGATTTTTCGGAACTTTCCCTTTCCCTTCAGGAACTGGCCGAGGGGCCGCGGTGGCAGGGGGGGAGTTTTTACTGGTGTAATATAACCCGGGGGGAGGTGTGGAAATGGACTCCCGATTTACATTTTTTTAATGCAGATTCTGCTGAAAAGCCTTTACTCCCCGCCCTTTCCAAACCGGAGCTCCTCGTAAAGGCCTCCTCCATGGTCGGGGCTTTCTGTTTCGATAGAGAAGAGCGACTCATCCTTTTGACAGAAAAGGGTCTGGAACTCTATGAAGGGGAGGGGGAGAGTCGGCTGCTGCTTCCTGTATCCTTTAAAAAGGGGGGCCGGTTTAACGATTGCATCGTGGATCCTTCGGGAAGGATTCTTGCCGGTACCCTCTATCCGGATCATGAGGGGGGAGCACTCTTCTCATTCTCGCCCGATGGGAAGGGGGGATTTTTCAAAGGAGAAGAGCTCCTTTCGGGAATAAAAATTTCGAATGGAATGGCTTTTTCAGCCGACGGCAGGCGCTTCTATCATACCGATACGGCCAGGGGAACCATAATCTCCTATGAGTATTTGGAGGAAGAGGGACTCCTGGGCGGTATTCAGGATGTCATTAAAATTGAGCCGGAGATGGGTGGGCCAGACGGGATGATCATGGATGACGGTGTTCTCTGGACGGCCCTCTGGGGTGGTTCTGCCATCCTTCTTTTATCAACCGAAGGCGTGGCCTGGGGCAAAAACATGGGAAGGAGCGAGGGAAGGATCCTGGGGAAAATTGAGTGTCCTGCCTTACAGCCCACCAGTATTGCTCTCTCCCCGGTTTTCGATGACCGAAGAATGATCCTGGTGACAACGGCAGCCTATGGTGCCGTGGATGGGGATAATGGTTTGTCACCCCAGGGCGAGTTTCTGGGTGGGAAGATCTATATAGCCGTGATCTGAATTTCATGGTTTCGGAGGGCCATGTCATAAGAAGGCATCGTACTTCCTTTTTTTTTGAAATGAGCGTGCAAATGAACGTAAACAGGAGAAGATATGAACGGTAGAAAAAGATTACTGACAGTTTTAAATGGTGAACGGGCGGATCGTATTCCGGTTACCGCTTTCATTCAGGGACAGGGACACTTCATTACACAGGTCAAGCCTGAAACTGACCCCTGGGATTTTATCGCCATACAGAAGGATGTTATCGATTACCAGAAGAGTCTGGGCCTGGATGTTCATGCCCGCATGCTCTTTTTTAATCCTCATAAGCCGGTTTTTGCTTTTTGCGGCCATCTGAATGTGGACGTGCAGACCGAAAACTGGGAAGTTACACATAAGGAAGAGAAAAATGGAAATACCATCCTCCATAAATATGAGATAAAAACTCCGGAAGGCAGCCTGAAGCAGACCTTCTCTATCAATGAGCTGCGGCCTAAGACATACATGTATGCCTGTACGGAAAAACCGATAAACGGTCCCGATGATCTGAAAATAGCCATGAAGTATGAACCCTCCTGTTCGGATGAGATAAAGGGTGAGATGAAGAAGAATGTTGGTATAGTTAAAGCCGAGATAGGCGATTCCGGGATCCTTTCTGCCTGGACGAATGGGGGGCTTTTTAATAACATTTCGGGCTTTATAGATGCGAATGTTCTCTATTCTATTTTTCTTCTTGATCCCGGGTATTATGGTGATCTGATGGCCTTCGCAAAGAAGAGGGTGGTTGATTTTACAGATGCCATAATCCAGGCAGGTGTGGACGCCCTATGTGTGGGGGGGAATGTTGCCGGAGGATTCCTTGGGGCAAACTGTTTTGATGAATATATCCGGCCGCACGAGGTCGAGTATATTTCCCATATTCAGGACCAGGGGAAACCTGTTATCTATCATAACTGCGGGGCGATAATGGGCCTTATTGAACCCTATAAGAAGATGGGGATAAAAAACATCGAACCCTTCAGTCCGGAGCCCCTGGGAGATGGAGATTTAGAGATGCTTGCCACCAGGATGAAGGGAGAGTTCACCGTGACAGGGGGAATTGATCAGGTTAACATTATTCAAGGAGGAACGGTTGCGGATGTTGAGAGAGTCACACTTGATACCATCAGCAGGGGGAAAAAGTTTGACCGGTATATCCTGCAGAATGCCGATTTCCTTGAGTATGGAACCCCCCTTGAAAACGTAGAGGCATATGCCCGGACAGGACTTGCCCATGCCGAATATTAAACACAGCTATATTAATTTAATCATAGAACTCCTGTGTGTGCAAAAGAACGCTTGACAAGCCCGGAGCTTCATGGTTAAATCAAAGCGTGCAAATGAACGCAACAATCTGATACTTTATGAGTGTTATGCGGCTTTAAAGCTCAGGTTTAGCAAAATAACGTTTTGATACAAACAAGCAAAATACAATTCAGGTTTCAGGAGATGAGATGAACGGACAAGAACGATTACTGACTGTAATAAACGGTAACAGGGCCGACCGGGTACCTGTCACACTTTTTATTCAGGGGCAGGGGCATTTTATCAGCCAGGTTTATCCCGATACGGACCCCTGGGATTTTGTGGCCCTTCAGAAGAATGTAATCGATTATCAGAAGGGCCTTGGTCTGGATGTTCATGCCAGGATGCTCTTCTTCAATCCGCATAAACCTGTGTTCGCCCACTTCGGCCATCTGAACGCAGAGGTGGAGACCGAAAACTGGGAGGTAAAACATAAGGAAGAGGCCAACGGTAATACGATCCTCCATAAATATGAGATAAAAACCCCGGACGGCACCCTGAATCAAACCTTCTCTATCAATGAGCTCAGGCCCGGTACCTATATGTATGCGTGTACCGAAAAACCGATAAACGGTCCGGAAGATCTTAAGATGGCCATGAAGTATGAACCTCCCTATACTGATGCGATTAAGAGTGACATGAAGAAGAGTGTGGCTGCTGTCAAAGCAGAAATAGGAGATGCGGGGATCCTCTCCGCCTGGACCAACGGCGGCTTGTTTAATAATGTCTCGGGTTTTATTGATGCGAATGTGCTCTATTCTATTTTTCTCCTCGATCCGGAATACTATGCGGGATTGATGGCCTTTGCGAAAAAGAGGGTCTACAATTATGTGGATGCCATCATCGAAACCGGTGTCGATGGACTCTGTGTGGGGGGGAATGTGGCCGGCGGATTCCTGGGGGAAACATGTTTTAACGATTATGTCCGCCCCTATGAGACTGAGTTGATCGCTCATATTCAGGATCAGGGGAAACCGGTTATCTATCATAATTGTGGTGAGCTAATGGGGCTCATTGAACCCTACAAAAAGATGGGGATAAAAAATATTGAACCATTCAGCCCCCGGCCCCTTGGAGACGGCGACTTAGAGGCTCTTGCAAATGTGATGAGTGGTGAGTTTACCGTGACAGGAGGGGTGGATCAGGTTAATGTTATTCAAAAAGGGAGTGTCCGGGATGTTGAAAGGGTAACCCTCGATACAATAACCAGGGGCAAAAAGTTGGGCCGCTACATCCTTCAGAGTGCCGACTTTCTTGAATATGGGACTCCCCTTGAGAATGTGGAAGCATTTGCCCGGACAGGACTTGCCAACGCCGCCTATTAAATTCGAAGCCCTGTCTGTTTAAATATCAACCGCCCGGGAGATCTCCTGTGAGGCGGTTTTTACGGCCTGAATTATATCCTGCCTGAACACACCCGTATTCCTAACCATAGGAAGTGAGACGCTGAAGGCTGCCAGGGTTTTTCCTTCCGGCCCGAGGATGGGGGCCGCCACGCAGAACACACCCTCCTCGTGTTCCTCCCTGTCCTCCGCATAACCCTGCTCCCTGATAATATCTATCTCGTTCATAAGTTCCTGTATCCCCGAAATGGTGTTCCCCGTATATTTGACGAATTGTACTGTCTTGATATACTCCCTGAACCGGATCTCATCCATACCGGAAAGGAGTACTTTTCCTATACCTGTACAGTAGAGGGGGGCATGGCTGCCTGTTTTGGAGCCCATAACAACCCTCAGGTTTCTGGTGGATTCCCGCTTATCCAGATAGACCAGCTCATCTTCATCCAGGACAGCCAGGTGGAGAGTCTCCTGGGTTTTCTTGTGAAGCTCATCAAAGAATGGCTGGGCAATCTCTTTGATATCCCTTGTCTCTTTTACACTGGAGGCCAGGGTCAGGATCTTCGGAGAGAGGGAGTAGTACCCGCTATCCTCACCCTTTCTGATATACCCTAGCTGGATCAATGTCCCCAAAAGCCGGTAGGTCGTGGATCTGTGTATTTCCGTCATTTCGATGATCTGAGTTGCCGTGAGGTTTTTATGTTTGCTTAAAAGTTCAAGAAGGCCTAAGGCCCGGGTTACGGTTTGTGCAGTATCCATGGGTCAAAGTATATCAGTGACCCTGCTCGATAACAACAGAAAACAGGATAGGAATTGTATTTTGTCGCGTTATGTGAGATTAAAGTCTCAAAAAATTGACAGATGTCTCAATTGTTGGTATTGTGGGGATGCAAAAACACAATCATTATAATATCAGGAGAATTTTATGGATAAACTCATTCCCGAAAATCTTGAGAAAAAGATAGAAGAAGCCGGGATCATTGCCGTTCTGGTTATAGACGATGCCGGAAAAGCTGTGAAACTGGCAAAGACTCTTATAAACAGCGGCATTTCCGCCATGGAATTAACCTTAAGAACCGGTGCGGCCATGGATGCCTTAAAGAATATTGCCACAGAAGTTCCTGAGATGCTGGCCGGAGCGGGCACTGTCCTTAGACCAAATCAGATAAATGAAGTAAAAGCCGCCGGTGTAGAGTTCGCCGTGGCTCCGGGACTCAATCCCGATGTTATGGAGGCTGCCGTTACGGCTTCGCTCCCTTTTGCACCGGGGATATGCATCCCTTCGGAAATCGAAGCGGCAGTTGCTTCCGGTTGCCGGGTCCTTAAATACTTTCATGCCGAAGGGATGGGGGGGCTAAAATATCTTAAGGGGATCAACTCTCCCTATGGCTTTCTGGGCCTGCGGTATATCCCCCTCGGGGGATTAAACAGGGACAATATGCGGGCCTATTTAGAAGCACCGGAAATCATTGCCCTGGGTGGGTCCTGGATTGCCCCTGCCAATCTTATTAATGCAGATGATTGGGATGCCATCGCAAGGAATGCCGACCAGGCTGTGAGAGTCTTAAGGGAGGTACGAGGATAATGGTAAAGACAAGAGGCAAAACATTAGTAACCTTTGGCGAAATCATGGGCCGTATTGAACCTGAAGGTCTCATGCGCTTTAGCCAGGGAATGCCCGGTCACCTCTCTATAAGTTTTTCCGGGGCCGAGGCCAATGTGGCTGTCTCCAATCAAATGATGGGGCGTCCTGCCCGGTTTATATCGGCTCTCCCCTCCAATGGACTGGGAGAGGCCTGCCTGGATTCTGTCCGGAGATACGGTGTCGATACCTCTTTTGTCCGGATTGGTGAGGGGCGACTGGGCCTCTATTTTGTGGAGACCGGAGCGAATCAGAGACCGAGCAGTGTCATCTATGATCGGGAGCATTCGGTTATAGCCGAGACTCCCGGGGATTCCTACGACTGGGAAGGCGGCTTTAGAGAAGCGGAATGGTTTCATATCAGCGGTATAACTCCTGCCGTGTCGGAATTCGCCGCAGAGGCATCACTCCAGGCTGTAAAGGCCGCACAGGCGGCGGGACTCACCGTATCCTGTGATCTGAACTATCGAAAAAAACTGTGGAAGTGGAATTCGGAATTTACCCATAGAGAGCTGGCCGAGAAAACAATGAGGGCGATCTTGCCGTATGTCGATATTGTTGTTGGCAATGAGGAGGATGCCTGGGATATTTTACGGATAAAGGCGGGGGATACGGATGTCAATTCGGGTAGGCTTAATATCGAACGCTATCCCCATGTGGCGGCTCAAATAATCAAACAGTTTCCCAATGTTAAAAAGGTGGCTATTACTCTTCGTGAAAGCATTTCGGCAAGTCATAATAACTGGGGCGCCATGCTCTACGATGGTGAAACTAAAATCCCTTTCTTTGCTCCGCTGGCCGGTGAAAAATACACTCCCTATAAGATAAAAAATATTGTAGACAGGGTTGGTGGTGGAGATGCCTTCTCCGCCGGATTGATCTTTGCCCTGACCGATGATGAATTGTCTGGCAATCTTCAAGATGCTCTGGCCTATGGGGTGGCCGCTTCCTGTCTTTGCCACTCAATTCAAGGGGATTTTAACTATTCGAGCCGGGATGAGGTGCTGTCTCTTATGAAGGGAAATGGATCCGGCCGGGTTAAACGCTGATCAGACTGTGATATAATTGTCATAGAGAGGGAGGTTCTATCATGAAAAAGATCATTCTATTTATGACAGCTATAATATTTCTATCCTCCTGCGGTACCCTCAGCGAAGAGGTGGACTACAGGCAGGAGATGCGAAAGTTGGTTATCGGGATCAGTGAATATGCAAAGAACATACATCCCGGTTTTTATATCATCCCCCAGAATGGGATTGAACTGGTTTCGGAAAACGGGGAGCCGGAGGGTCCCTTGAACGATGCCTACCTGGCCGCCATTGACGGTAACGGTCAGGAGGACCTCTTCTATGGATACAATCGTGATGATGAGCCGACTCCCGTAGAGGAAAATACATACCTCACCGCCCTGCTTGATGTCTCCCTCAATGCAGGGAACACCATCCTCGTGACAGACTACTGTTCGACCCCCGCTTATATGGATGGTTCCTATTCGAGCAATAATGATTCAGGGTATATCTCCTTTGCGGCGGATCAACGGGACCTGTATAATATCCCGGTCTATCCGGCATCCCCCTATGGGGAAAATGATCTCGATATCACCACTTTGGCTGCTGCCCGGAATTTTCTTTACCTGATTAATCCCGAAGAATACAGCAGTAAAACAGAGTTCATTAACTCCATTATTGCCACAAATTATGACCTCCTGATCATGGACCTCTTTTTTAATGACGATACCCCTTTTACTGCCGGGGAGGTGATGCAGCTTAAGACCAAGGCGAATGGCGGGACAAGGCTTGTCATCTGTTATATGTCCATCGGGGAGGCTGAAGATTACAGATACTACTGGCTTGACGATTGGGACCGGGATGAACCCTCATGGCTGGAGGAAGAAAATCCCGAATGGGAGGGGAACTATAAGGTTAAATACTGGGATTCTCTCTGGCAGGGGATAATCTTTGGCAGCAGCACTTCCTACCTTGGAAAAATTCTGGATGCCGGTTTTGACGGTGTATATCTGGATATAATCGATGGCTTTGAATATTTTGAATAGGGTTCAAACCTGATAGAAACGCCCCTATTCTGCGGTGAGAGCCGAAATGAGCAGATCGATAAAGCTTCTCAGCTCCTCCTCCATACGAATCCCCTGTTCCTCTTCCATGAGTTTTTTCCTGATGCTGATTTTCTCAACATAGGAGTTTACCGTGTTCAGCAGGAGCCCCGCCGTCCTGCGGGCAGAGAGGCGGGATTTTATGCTGCCATCACCCATCCCCTTCCCGACAGCCTCGGACAGGATCTCAAGTACCCTTTGATTGGCCTGGAAATACTCGGCAAGGAGGGGGGTGTCAGGATAGGCCTCACAGAACATCAGGTTGAACTGGGCATCCAGCAGATGATAGCTGCGGAACTCACTGTAGGATCTATTGTAGATACCCAGTAATTTTTCAACCTGCTTGAACCCCGAAAGGGATTTCGTCTCCTCCGCTTTTTCGTTGAGGAGATCACCAAAAGATAAACTTATCCCGGTCATCACTTTCAGGATCAATTCATTCTTATTTTTATAGTAGAGATAGATCGCTCCGTTTGTCAGTTCACAGCCGGCAGCGATGTCACCAATTGTTGTGGCAATAAAGCCCTTTTCCAGGAAAAGTTTTTCGGCGGTATTCAGGATTAACTCCTCCCGCCTTTTCCTGTGTTCTGCTTTTTCCCTTTCAACCCTGTCTCTACTTGCCATTTTGTCCTATTTCTCCATGGTCTCTTTTGATTTAAGTGTTTCGAGGATGGCTTTTTCATCGTATTTCAGAAAGAGGATAAGCCCTAAAACCAAAAATATCATAGCCGTCAGGGTGGTTAATCTTATTCCCGCAACCGTTGGGGCACCTCCTGATTCGCCTCCGAAATGGCTTATGAAGGGGAATATGAGAAGGGTGACAGAAGCGCCCATCTTGCTCATGAAGGTTCTAGCGCCGAAGAATACAGCCGCCTTGAAGTTGCCGGTTTTAATGCCGTCCGCTTCGGCAATATCTGCCACAATTGCATTGGGAAGGATCCCGAAGATCGCCATGGGCAGGGCTGCGAAAACTACGGCGATACCCGCCTGAACACCCGCGGGGATAGGGAGAATACCCCAGAGGGAGAGGACTATCCAGCTGAGGGAGAACATACCAAAAGCGAAACAGAGCAGTTTTTTCTTCCCGAAATTCTTAGCTGCCAGGCTGACAGGTATGTAGAAAAGGAAGCTCATGATGAAGAGAACGGACATCATCAGGGTCGCCATCTCCTTGGGCAGCCCGAGAAGCTGAATTATATAAAAGCTGATTCCCGTCTGAATAAACGTCAGGGCCAGGAAGTACGTCAGATCAGAGAGGGTAAAAAAGAGGAAGTTCCTGTTCTTAAAGGCATTGATAACCGCTTTGAAGGAACCCTCACTCGATGAGTGGGTTTCGCAGTACCGTTTTTCATCGATAAATATGACAGGAAGATACATCAAAATAACTGATACGACGGCAAAGAGTACAACGACCATCTGAAATGCCTTAAGGGGGGCGAAGCCCGCTCCCTCAAGCATTCCCTGAAAAGCGTAGGCCCCATTCCCAATCATAAAGCCCAGGGCCCAGGTGATGGAGATCATGGTACTCAGTCCCAGCCTTTCATCGGGTGTATGTCCCAATTCGCTCAACAGGGCAAAGAAGGGGGTAACATACATGGTCATGAACAGATAGAAAAGGAAGGTGAATACCATCAGCAATACACTGTTCACAATGGCGCTCCCCGAGAGGGGAATGAATATCAGGATTGAAAGGACGGCAAAGGGGAGGGCCCCTATGGCCATAAATATTCGCCTTCTCCCGAATTTCGAGTTGCTTCTATCGGAAAGGCCTGCGATGAGGGGATCTGTAATCCCATCGAACACCCTGCTTAACGCGGCAATGATCCCAAGGATGGCCGCAGAGATTATAAACACCGGAAACATTCGACTTCCATCGGGATTGATATTGGAATCATAAAAATAGTAAAGAAGATTCATGACTCCAAATGATCCCAGGGACCAGCCCAACTGTCCCAGCGCATAAATTACCTTCTTCCCGAAAGGCAGGCTTTCAATTTTGTTTGACATCTTAATTCCCCTTTTTCTCATCAATCTTAAGCCATTCAATCACCTGATCTATGGCTGTCTCTTTCTCCTCACCTTCAAAGAAGACATGAGGGCTGTTTTTCAAAACCCTTTTAACAACGGGTACGCGTAATCCATTTTCTATAATATCTCCCGCTTTTAAGGGAACCGACTGATCTTTCTCCGACAGCATCAGGTATACATGAGATTCAACATCCATAAGCCTTTTCCTGGCCATTCTCATCAATTTATTCAGGCTGGCGATCTGAGCCGTAAAATGGTAACGCCAGTACTCCTGGGCAAGGAAAAGGCGATCTTCACTGTCATCAGGAGAGGGAGTCCAGTTTCTATCGATCCGGGGAACAAAATACTTAAGAATAGGGGTGTAGTTCATAATCTTTGCCGAAACGGCCATGGCCGGTGCCAGCAGTATAGTCTTTTGGGGAGAGAATTCGGCGGATATAAGGAGAGCGAGGACCCCGCCCATGGATAATCCTATAATTGAAACCGATTCATACCGGCTCTGCAGGTTTATATATTCATTACGGGTATGGCTTAACCACAATTTCCAGTCGGTTTTCCGGAAATCGGCTCCATTCGTTCCATGGCCCGGAAGCCTGGGGAGAACAACCGTATACCCTTCGGCATTTACCCTTTTTGCCAGCTCATACATATCTCCGGGGTAACCATTGTAGCCGTGCTGGATGAGTACCGCCTTATTGTTGGTTCCTTCAAGGTAGAGGGGAAGGGCTGTCTGTCTTGCTTTTGTTATTGTTTTCATTGATCCATCCTGATAATATATCTGACTAAACGGTGTTTAGTATGATAAATACTATTTAATAACGGAAAGATAAAATTGTCAATAAAATCTTTTATGCAGTAAGGACAAGGTAAGGTATGAAGAGCTTGGTAGCGGAATTTTAACAACTGAGCCGACTTTCATGAGAGCAAATCCCTCTACCGAATCATGAAAAGCGGCTCTATCAATATTAAGAAAGACTCCTTAGAGCTTTTCTTTGATCCACTTCAGAATATCTGCATAAATCTCTTCCCTGTTGGTTTCGTTCAGGATTTCATGCCGGGAGTCGGGATAAAGTTTCATTTTGACATCCTTAAGCCCCGCCTTCAGGTAGGAGTTGTAAACCTTTTCTACACCCTTTCCCATGCCACCGACGGGGTCTGAGGCTCCTGAAGCGATGAAGACGGGCACATCCGCAGGGATGGTATTTACATTTCCCTGAGCTGAAATATATTCAACGCCGTCTATCATATTGAAGAAGAGATTAGGGGTACAGATAAAACCACAGAGAGGATCCTTTATATAAGCATCGACCTTTGCGTCATCCCGGGAAAGCCAGTCAAATTGAGTCCTGTTTGGTTTAAAGGCATCATTGAATGCCCCAAAGGAGAGTTTATCCAGGAGGGGACTGGGGGTTCGAGGACCTTTCACCCGCATTTCCACACGGCTGACGAGTTTTCCGATTTTCCCTAGGACCCCCTGACCGGCCGCGGTTCCTGTCAGTATGACACCCGCAAATTTTTCAGGATCTTTTATCAGGTAAGTTCTGGACAAAAGACTCCCCATACTATGCCCATAGATGAATACCGGCAGATCCGGATGCTCTTCTATCATTTTATCGGTGAGGAGACTTATATCATTTATAACCGTGTTCCAGCCGTCATCATCAGCAAAGAATCCCTGTTCTGAAGGATGGGTAATGGTTTCGCCGTGCCCCCGGTGATCTTCTCCAAAACAAATAAATCCGGCCCTGGTCAGAAAAGCGGCAAATTCATCATATCGATGTCTATGTTCAGCCATCCCGTGGACTATCTGAATTAAGCCTTTTGGTTTAACTGTATCCTCGGGTTCCCATTTCGATGCAAAAATTTCCTTACCATCGGCAGCATTGTACGTAAAATCAGTCTTTTTCACTGGAATTCTCCTTTTTTTGAAGTATATCATGAATTTTACTCTAAAAAAATTTTGAAATTTGATTTATATCATTATACTTATATTGGGAAGGGGAAATAACTTCAAGGAGAGACATATGAAGAAGAAACTCTTATTATTAACAATAGTGCTGATATTCTCTATAGGGACGGTTACCGCCGCAAGCGGCGACAGTATGACGATTGGTGGGGTTGTACCTCTGGTTCTGGATTTGACTTTGGTTCAGGCCGGGACGGCAGATGATCTTACTCTCAAAACTGGAGTTGATACAGAAGATGTTGTAATTGCTACAACAACTATTGCGACAAACAGTTCTGCGGGGTGGACCCTTGTCGTCATGTCGGAAAATGGAAGCAATCTGATCAATGAAGAAACAGATTCCATTGCCTATACAATGTCGTATGCTACTACATCAGGAGGAGTAAGTACTACAGTAGCTACTGATGCGCTATTGTTATCCACAGGTACAGATATTGCAGATTCAGATGCACGGACTGGTGAAAGTACTCCCGAAGTAGCAAATCTGACTATTTCCTATCCTCGTTCTCTTACTTATGCCGCCGGTTACTATTCAGATCTTTTGACCATAACACTTCGAGCCAAATAGCATCCATGTAAAAGGCTTCTTCTGGTATAATACCCGAAGGAGCCAATATTATACAATGAAAAGAATAATCATACTTTTACCATTTCTGCTTACCTCTTTTTTTCTTTATTCCTTTACATTTGAACCTATTTCAACAAACTACACTCCATCGGGTCCGCGTTCAAACCAGGTGTTCAGAATATCCAATAATGAAACCAGCCGGATAGCTGTTAAGATCTCGGTCACCACCAGGGAAACAGACCTGGAGGGGAATGAGGTTAACAATCCAGCCGATGATCTCTTTATGATCTATCCTTCCAGAACCATGCTGAATCCCGGTGAAACCAGGAGTGTCCGGGTTAAGTGGCTGGGAGAACAGGACCCCGATGTTGAAATCCCCTTTCGAATAATTGCCGAACAAATTCCAGTGGATTTTAACCCCACTGAAAGAACAGAGGGGGGTGGAATCCGGTTATCTTATAAGTATATAGGTAATATTTACATTCTACCTGTAGGTGGAAAGCCGGAGGTCGTCATTGACTCATTCGAGCTGAATAGAGATGAATTAACCCTTATGCTGGATAACCAGGGAACACGCCATACGGTTCTTGCAAACCTTTCGGTTACCATTGTTTCAAATGAAGGTGAAAAGATATATTCACTTACAGAGGAAGAGGTGGCACCAGGTTCGGGGATAAATCTCTTGACTGGATTTCCCCGGAAGATTATTTTTACTCTGAATTCTGAGACTGTAGAACTCCTGAAAAATGACGGGTGGGAGGTCGCAATTGACTTCGACCCTGTATTTTAGTTCCAGCAAAATCAGATATCTATTATTAATACTCATTATAGGCAGCGTCTCTTTTTCTTCATATGGTCAGAGTGATGATGAGAATATTGAGATATCCATCCCCTTTATTTTAACGGATGAGTATCTTGGTGAAATTCTGATGCAGATAGAGAATGGCGAGCATTTTTTTTCCTATGATCAACTTGAGCAATATGTAGGCGCTTACCTTAATCCCTCAGCATTAAATGCATTGAATGCCATTGGTGAAGGGCGGGATATGGTAAATATTATTAATATCCAATCCTGTGGACTTGAGGCTGTTTTCCGGGAAGATTATCTGGATCTTGTTGTGAATATCCCGCCAATAATTAAGCGGGAGGAGTTGATCTCTTTTCAAGGTGTGCAAGCTGAATATCCGGGAATTAAGGTTGAACCTTCCGTTGTAAGCGGTTGGGCTAACAATAAACTTTTAATGAAGCTCGTCTATGAGGACTCTGATTATCTTGTAGAAAATGAACTTGCTCTTGGCGTCAATTTCTTATCCTGGGTTTTAGATTCTTCAATCACCCTCTCGAATGGGGATGAGATATTCTCTCTGGATCATATCAGACTTATCAAGGATCTCCCCCTCATTACCTGCCGTTTTGAAGTGGGGGATCTATCCTACTCATTAAAAGGAGCCGATGGTGTAAGTTTTATCACCGGGCTAAGTCTTGTTCGAAATTTCAATATGAATCCTGAGATCAGCCGCGTTCCATCGGGGCGTGAACCCCTCTTTCTTGAAGAGGATTCAATTGTGGAGGTAGAGGTTAACGGGAAGAGTGTTCGCGAGTTCGAGCTAAGGGCCGGACTGTACAGTCTCGAGAATTTTGGACTTTCCGAAGGCGTTAACCGGGTTGATATTTTTGTTACAGATTCTGAGGGCAGGCGAGAGACGACTCTCATGCTGCCCACCTCTGCCAGCCTCCTCCGGGAGAAGGAGTTTGATTTCGGTCTTGCTGTGGGTATTCCGGAAAGGCAGATTGATCTCCCCGTCCTGGCCTCCTATCAGCGGGCAGGTATCACGAACAACCTGACCTTTGAGCTGCGTGAGATTGTACCCTTTCATACAAAGCAGATGTATATTGAATTTAATGGTATAGGGGCGACCCTGCTTGGGAATTTCTATTTAAAGGCTGCTTTTTCTACGGTCCCTGAAGAGAGTGCGGATCTTTCTCTTTCAGGGAAATATACCTATTCTAATGTCCTTAAACCTCATTGGGGGACCTTTGGTGGTGTCGGGAATTATGATCTAATCATACAGGATTTAGACCAGGATGAGGTCGGTGATTCCAACCTTTCGGTTTCACTCTATTATGCAAGACCTCTTCCTAATGGGTTTTCCGTAACTCCTGCTATCATTTACTCTTCAGGCAATGAGGAAGGTAAAAAGGTAAGGGGCTCTGCTCTTTTACGTAAGAATATTAGTGGAGGTAATGCGCTTTCATTTGATATGAGCTACATCTGGGATGAAAATGAAGGAAATTCCTTTAAAGGAACCATTGCCTTTTCCACTGTTTTCCCTGAACAGAATCAGTCTCTCATGGTCCAGCAGAATATTGATGAGCGCAAATTTTATATGAATTGGAACAAGTTTCCAGAGAATACATACGGTCTGGATCTTAACGTCTCAACCCAGATCCCTTTTGATACAATGGAAAGAAGCACCTACAATCTGGGTGCTGGATATACATTTCCCTATGGTAATGCCGATTTCAATCATCGGATGGCTACAATTATTGATTACCCGGAAGATACTTTAAATACATCCCAATTTATGTTTTCCAATGGTTTTGTGTTTGCCGGAGATTCAATAGGGTTTACCCGCACTATTCGGGACAGTTTTATTATTGTATCCGTCGAGGAGGCTCTGAAGGACTCTGGAGTCAGAGTAAACCCTGCAGGTAATTCCCAGAAGGGAATTGCCGGTAAATTTAACGTGGTTCTCCCAAGCCTTGGTGCCTATAGTCCTGCTTCTGTTTATCTTGAACCGGGAGAACTACCCCCTGGTGTGGAAATCGATGCGACACAGTTTGTTTTTACTCCGACCTTCCGATCCGGTGCTGTTATCAAGGTACAGGTTCAGTCGAATGTTTATATCGGGGGGCGGTTGATAGAGGATGAGAATACGCCCTTGTCGTTTGGATTTGGTAAGATCTATCCTGCGGCAGCAGGCATGGTTGGAGAATTTCCCATCGAATCTGTCGAATTCTTCACCGATGAAGATGGGTTTTTTGAGATATATAACTTAAGACCCGGTGATTGGGAGATTGAAATTGAAAATATTAAAACCGGGAAGTTTGAAATAACAATACCGGATAATGTTTATGGATATTTTGATACGGGTGATGTTGAAAGGGTAGGAGAGTAATGGGATGATGAATTGTCGACCTGACAACCGAAACAGGAAGCAGATATTCGGTTTTATTAATACCCGGATAACTTTGATCCTTTTACTGTGCTTAATGTCTATTGTGATCTCCCCTATGTTTCTTTTTTCTCAGGATAATTTCGGACTTTACGCCCCTCCGGGGAGCATTTCACTCAATTCTACCTATGAATGGGATAGTGAAGAGGTGTTGGAAGTACAGATTGAGCATGAAGGTGTCGCCATCCCCAGTTGGTTTCTGGCTATCGATAAAGGGCAGGCATCAACATACACCATCCGACAGGCGAACCAGGGTGCCAATCCGGATAAAATCGAATATCAGGTTTACGATTCCTCTGCTCATACTTTTGTTATCATGGATCCTGTAGATGGAGGTGCTACGGCAGATAATGTCATAACCTCTTCAGACTTCGGCAGCATAGCAGGTACCACAGAGATCGTATCATTCTATTTTTATTTTTCGGTGGCCTCCGGGCAGTTCATCCCCTCCGGGAGTTATGCCGACACCCTTACCTTAAGCCTGTATACAGGAACCTATGATTCTTATACCTTTGTTGAGTCAGTCCCCGTTCTGGTCACTGTCCGTATGGCCCGGCTTATGGATGTCTATATGGAGAGGGAACCTGGGATTAGATCCCTCGATCTTGCCTCTGCCGGGACAAATATACTCCTTGCGACAACCCATGAGAGAAGTAACGCGGCAGACGGTTATGATGTCAGTATCACTTCCGAAAATTTTGCTGATAATCAAACAGGACATACACAACCCTACTTTCTTCATGAGACTGAACCTGATTCTATTGAATATACATTAGCGTATGGCGGAGTACTCGTTGGCTCTGTGTACGCATGGAATTCCGGTTCAGCTAAGGTTACAGATTCCAATACTATAACAGATTCAGGCACTACCTGGCTGGATAAGGAGCTTAGGATCACATATGGCTCCGGGGCAAACAAGCCTTCCGGTTACTATCAGGATAGACTTACCATAACCATCACAGCAAAATAACAATAAATAAACAAAAAGTTTAAATATATAAACAAATCGTTTAAATAACCCTTGCGTTGAAATCTCATTCATGTATACTTGAATGCATATCCCGGATCTCATAACCTGGGGATAACAAAAGGGGAGAGTTTTTATGAATACCAAACTAATCCTGATAACCGCTTTCGCAGGTGGTGTGATTGCTCTTGCATTTGCTTTATATAAGAGTATATGGATAAAAAAGCAGGAAGTAAAAAATGTCAAACTGGCCAAAATTGAGGGGTTTATTGCCGAAGGAGCGATGGCATTTCTTTCCCGAGAGTACCGGGTTCTTTTGCCGTTTGTCCTCCTAGTTGCGGCCTTCCTGGCTGTTGCGAATAAGGGTGTACTCAGATTCCAGGCCTTATCCTTTTTATTGGGAGCCATTGCTTCCGCCCTGGCAGGATTCATCGGCATGCGAATTGCCACCGCCGCCAATGCCCGGACAACCCAGGCTGCCTCTGATAAAGGGGTTAACGGTGCTTTAAAGGTTGCCTTTTCGGGTGGTACAGTCATGGGTATGTCGGTTGTCGGG
Organism: Spirochaetales bacterium; assembly: GCA_016342585.1. Classification (GTDB taxonomy): domain Bacteria; phylum Spirochaetota; class Spirochaetia; order UBA9216; family UBA9216; genus JAEINK01. The sequence goes on along the minus strand of JAEINK010000006.1, from coordinate 10,809 downwards.
CTGGGTCTGCTGGGTATCGTTATTATCCTTGCTGTTCTGTTAAGAATGCTGGGAACCGATATTACCACACTAAAAGAGCTGTCCCTCCCGGTTATTACCGGTTTCTCTCTGGGTGCTTCATCCATTGCCCTTTTCTCCAGGGTCGGTGGTGGAATCTTTACCAAGGCGGCCGATGTGGGGGCCGATCTTGTCGGGAAGGTTGAAGCAGGAATCCCTGAGGATGACCCCCGAAACCCGGCAACCATTGCGGATAATGTCGGCGATAATGTCGGTGATGTGGCAGGAATGGGGGCCGACCTTTTTGAGTCCTTTGTCGGCTCCATAGTGGGGACCATGATTTTAAGTTTAGCTGTGAAGGCTTCGGACCCCGTTCGCCTGAAACTCATGTTCTTTCCATTATTGATGGTCACTGCCGGAATTATCGCATCGGTTATCGGCGTGTTTTTCGTTAAGACAAAGCCGGGGAAGAATCCTCAGAAGGCTCTTAACCAGGGGACTTTCGGCGCCGCAATTATTGCTTCCATCCTGATATTCATACTTCTCCGGGTTTTTATCGGAACAGATACTTTCAATGATGGTGCAGGGGCCAACAATATCTTTGCCGCTTCGGTTTTAGGACTCGCTTCAGGTGTAATCATCGGTATAATAACCGAGTTTTTCACAGGAACCGATACCCTGCCTGTCCGATCAATAATGAACTCATGCCAGACCGGCGAAGCAACAACTATCATCACCGGTATAAGTGTGGGGATGATGAGTGCTTTCCCGATTATTATCATAATTGCTGTAACCATCCTTGGCAGCTTTTCGATTTCGGGACTCTATGGCGTTTCAATAGCCGCCCTGGGTATGCTTACAACTCTCGGTATCCAGCTTGCCGTTGATGCCTATGGGCCCATCGCAGACAATGCCGGCGGTATGGCTGAAATGGCCGAATTTCCACGCAAGGTGAGGATGATCACCGATAACCTTGATGCTGTCGGGAATACCACTGCCGCCATCGGTAAAGGTTTCGCCATTGGTTCTGCTGCCCTTACAGCAATAATACTTTTCACCTCCTTTAAGGAGTCCTCCGGTACGGGAGTTGTGGACCTGACATCCGTTCCTGTCCTCGCCGGGATCCTTGTTGGTGCCGTTATCCCTTATCTCTTTTCCGCTCTGGCTATGGGAGCCGTGGGACGAGCTGCCTATAAAATGATAGAAGAGGTTCGCCGGCAGTTTCGTGAAAAACCGGGTATCCTTACCGAGACAGAAGAGCCCGACTATAAAAGATGTGTAGATATAAGCACTTCCGCGGCCCTCCGCGAGATGCTTCTCCCTGGTATTATTGCCATTTCCTCTCCCATTCTTGTGGGATTTTTAGGGGGACCCCATATGCTTATCGGACTCCTGACAGGAGTTACCGCTTCTGGTGTCGTTCTTGCCATTTTTATGTCCAACTCCGGTGGCGCCTGGGATAATGCCAAGAAAATGATTGAGAGCAGTGACACCGGGGGAAAAGGATCTGCTACGCATAAAGCCTCCATTGTTGGAGATACTGTTGGGGACCCGTTCAAAGATACTGCTGGTCCATCATTGAATATTCTGATAAAATTAATGTCGATGGTTTCACTGGTTATTGCACCCATGCTGAAATCATTCTGGGGGTAAGAAATGAAGCAATATGAGAGTCATCTATATATGATACTTTATCCTAATCCTGCTCTTGTGGCCTCCCAATATGGACCACGGGAATTCGCCCGCCATTACTCCATGGGGTCAACCCGTCATTATGATGGTAAAGTCATCTTTGCTGAACTTGATATTGAGTTTCGTGACCCCTTCTTTGACATCGAAACAGGACTTCAGGCCCTGGTTCCCCACGAAGATGGCAGGCCCAAGGCGACCAAATTCATTGCGACCTATCGAGTCCTGGAATTTATTGATTTCGATGCCTTAAAGAAGCTCTACCTTACCAACCCCGATGGGACATGTTTAGGTCTTGATAAAGCACCCTATGAGAAAGTACATAAACCTGATCTATTAAGAGTTATGGCAGAAGTTGCCCCCTTACGCATGCTTGTATTGACCAATTTTAACTTTTCCCAGTATGGGAAATGGATAACAGAACCATCAAATCCCAAAGGGGCGCCAAAAGTCCTTTATACTCAGGTAGATCTGACCATTGATGATTTCCTTAAAGATTTCGAAGAGAATCCTCTCATGCACCCCCCTCTGCCCAGTCTTCACCCCTCAAAACTCAGGGATGCCATTCATGAGTTGCAGCAGACAACCCTGAAGCATACCAAGGGGCTGGGGCTCGATTGTAATCTTAACCGGAAGTCCTACAGCAGGCTGCGGCACGGTTTTATGTTTGCCTCCCAGGATAAGGAAGCCTTTTTCCCTCTTCCGAATCTGGAAGAGATTGAAAGAACGAATTATAAATTTTTTCGGGGAATGACCTGATAAAGAGTAACGGAGGATAAGAGTGATAAAAAACAGATATATAATACTGGCTTTTCTGATCTTATCCTCCTTCATATTCATGCTATCAGCTCAGGAAAATGAGGTGATAGAAAAGTCAGGTTCGTCTGCAGTCTCTGTCCGGGGGCTCACCCCGGCATTGGAGATAGAAGCAAACACATTTGGATTCGCACCCAATTTCACGTTTTTCATGGATCTCGGGTTCAATCTTGGACCGAGAATCATAATCAGTCCCCGGGTGGGCTTTACCTATTTTCTGGATGTCTGGGATGAGATTCATGATGATATGTACATTCCGGTGGGAGTACGTATCAGTTTACCATTCTATACCTTTGCCGAACTCTTATACTATTTTCCTATCGAATTCGATTATAATAGAATTCGATTAAGATTTTCCGCAGGAGGAGAAGCTTTTCTGTATAATGGTTCAAGTACTGCTCTGAGTCTGACAGCGGCCATGGGAACTGGAATTTTCCTGTTTACAGATACAAACAGAGTTCTCTTTCCATTTTCATTTAAGCTGGGATTTAGGTTCTATTTTTAACTTAAAAAATATTGACAGAAAATGGGATTTCCTCTATATTATCCCAACCATGCAGCAGTGGTGGAATTGGTAGACACGCTAGCTTGAGGGGCTAGTGGGCATTACGCCCGTGGAGGTTCAAGTCCTCTTTGCTGCAAAAAAAAACCGGAATTAGCCGAGAGGCTGGTTCCGGTTTTTTTTATACCCCGGAACAAAGAGGACTTGAAATGCAGGAGCGGCGCGACCTGAGGAGTGCAACCCGGCATGGATGCCAGTTTAGCAACGGAGGCGGCCTGGAATGAGGAAACATGAAGTTTTCGATTGGAAGGCAAGTCCTCTTTGCTGCAACATAAACCCTTTTAGGGTAAGAGATTAAGACAAATTCTATGGAGGTTGTCTTTTTTTATTTACGGTGAAATTTTGGACTGATGCCAGTATCGATGCCAATTGAAATGTAATTGTGCCTTTGAATGTGGAAGAATTTCTTTATTACTGGTCCCGATGGAAGCCCTTCCGTTATTTTTTTACATCTTCAAGCACTTTAAAGGTAATAATGGTGATGGAGACCGGATAATATCTGTACCTTTTTGCTCTTTCCAGCGCTTTCAAGAATTTCAGCATCGGGTATTATATTGATTTCCCCTGGGGATGAGTTTTAAGAGCAATGGGAAGCGGCCAAACTTCAAGACCATTGCTCTTTTTTTATGTCGGTTGATATAAAATCTTACCTAATTCTTCTGAGAGATTGTTTAACTGTTTCTGATATTTTCTATGCTGTTTTATTTAATTTAATCTGAGATTCTACACCGGTTTGACCACTGTCAGATGATTTATTGCTTTTGCAGATAAAGCCCTTATCATCGCAAGAGTGAATTTATCTCTCTTCTTAAAATACAGTTTCTTGTTCTGGAGATTGAGATGCCGTCTGTAAATCTCATTCTCCTTTTTGAGGAGAAGCATGGTGAGAATAACATTTTTTCTTTTCTTGAATAATATGTTAAATATTGAACTGAGCAGAGAGCATAAGAAGTTGAACATACTGGTATTATCGGAATATGGAAAATTTACCATATTAGAAATGGAATTTGATCACAGATGTGAAAAAGTAACGCACGCCAACTATCTGTTATAGATACATCTAATGGTAATAAATATGATATACGAAAGACTCTAAAGTGTAATTTCATGCCTTTTTTTTAGAAACATTCCACTTGAATAAAACTACCGCTGTTAGAATGTTCAGAGCAATGTATACTGAAGTCAAAAGATATTCCCAGCCATTGGATATATCAAAAATATTCAGAATATTGAAAAACAGATAAACAGGAACAAAAATATAAGTAGTAATCTTAACTACTCTATCTTTTAAGAAAAAGGGAATCAGTATAAGACCAACCTGAATTACCCCTAATGGAGCGGCTACCAATAAGAGCAGGCTGTTATTCGCAGGAACTGTTATCTCCTGCATTAGAGATAAAATATCACCAAAAGACCATAGTAAAAAATGTACTATCCAGATCGCGGATAGTTTAATGTTAGTTTCTCTCATAAAAATCTCCTTATTACTTTGATTTCAAAATTTTAATCGTTTTATCCATTACTCTCTGAGCCTGTTCATCACTAAGACGGCTCTTTTCATATTCAAACAGTATGGACATCTTTCCCGAGACTGTTGCAACAGCAATAACCAGCTGAACCTGGACCAAAGGAAAAGCTCCTCCTGGATTCATTACAATTGAATCAAGCTTCGAATCACCATACTGTCCCTTAAAATTTAACTTACCTATATTCGTAATCGCAGTACTCATTATTATATTATCCAGAGAGTTCATTTTTTCTCTTCGAACCAGTGAAGCCACTAAATCTTTTTTCCGGGAATAATAATTCAGTTTACTATTCCTGCATAATGATCCCAGAATTTTAAAATTTAAGGATTCCATAATCCTCGGATCAAGATAACTCCAGTTCTGAAGATTTTTGAAAATGTGTTTTACTTTCATCCTGGATTTCACCTTTTTATGAAATTTTGCAGCATTATTCCAGAAATCTGTATTTTGGTTATAAGTAAAAGAGGGATCAATGCTCCCTGCATAAAACCCCATACCCTGCATCGGATTATTTTGAATATTATTCCTGATACTCACAGCTACTGCCTGTCTGCTCGGGAGTTTTGAAATATTTAAAGAAGATTTTCTGGCTCCAGCTATGGCTGCCGCAATTGCAGAATTAACACTTACTTCATTTTTTTTACAGGAGGCAATAATTTCAGAAGTCTCTGCTTCAGATAGAACAGCGGGCAGCATTTTATGAGAAAAATTATTCCAATAAGCTTCATGAAGTTCCTTATAATTATCAAAATCAAAATACTCTCTATCTGCAAGGAATTTCATGTTCATCTTTTTAAGGATATTCTTCATAAAGCCATTCAACTTCAACTCTTCAGAAAAATTTGTTTTTGCAACTGGGATGGTATCCAGAACCTCGGGTTCTTTATCCGACTGATTGCCTATAGACTCTAAAATATCCCGGCCGAGATAGGCTAATGATAGTCCGTCACAAATAATATGGTGTGAAAAGATAAGGAGCTCACAAACCTCATCTGATTGTATAAGGGAAAATCTGATACATGGTTTTTTATCAAATTCAAATGGAGTATTACAGTGTTTATGATAAACATCCATCCACTGTTTATCAGAATCTCTGGGAATTATTTCCAGGTCGATATTGCTTTGCTTTTCCTGCTTAAAAACTTTTCTGCCTTTTTCATCTATAATTTGAATTGAATTTAGAAGCGGATGTTTTATCCTCATTGAATCAATCGCTTTGTGAAAATCAGTCTTTGCAATATTTCCTTTTACTCTGAATACCAAAGCCACTACCGAAAAAGGGACAGAGAGAAAATACTCTCTATTGGAGTCACTTGCCTTTCATAAACATTATTATTCATACTATCTCTCCTTCTTGATCAACTGATTCGAATCGATTTACTGACAGAAGAGGCAGTCTCATATAATAAAGACGGCGAATAAACCCAATTAATCCGGCCTGGTCAAACACCCCTGTTAAAGTTGATTTCTCTGAAGAAATGACAACAAGCGAAACTTGCTGTTTATCCAGCCAATCCCTCCAATCAGAACCAAAACTTCCGGCTACTTCAACAACATATTCTACCTTGCTGTCAAAATTATTCTGAAGTATCATCTCTGCCTCCTGTCTGTTTATGATTGAAATATAATCCAAATACCTGGAAGCAGAAATCAGATTAAAGGATGAATTAAAGGATGAGTTCCCATAAAAAAGACTTGCCCCCTGTCAATTTAATGATACAATTCATATAAATATATGGACATTCATCAAAATCTGTTATTAACAAAACTATTTATCCCCCATTGTCAGAATAATCATATTTCCAGATCACAACTGACTGACAGACTTACAAAGGGTTTACAGGGAAAACTAATATTGATTTCCGCTCCTGCTGGCTTTGGAAAATCCACGCTGCTTAGTGAGTGGAAGAAAAACCTTTTAGACAAAGATTCAATCAAAACCGAAAAACCATGTTTTGCCTGGGTCTCCCTGGATATTGCCGATAATGATCCTGTAAGATTTACAGCTTATATTACTGGCACATTAAACTATTATAATTGCCTATCAACTGCTTTCGCCGAAAGTATTGTTAATATGTTTTCTTCTCCAAATCCGCCAATTCAGGAAATTATAAGGGGCTTGCTGAATGAACTGGCCGAATCTGAGAAACAGATCATTTTGTGTCTTGATGATTTCCATGTAATAGAAAATTCAGCGGCAATCAATTGTATTGAAATGCTTATTGATTGGAGTCCAATGAATATGACTATAGTTCTGGCAACCAGGGATGACCCTATGCTTCCAATACCCCGGTTAAGGGCTCGTGGAGAACTTACAGAACTCAGAGCAGCTGATCTGCGGTTTGGAACATCTGAAATCTCTAGGTTTCTTCAAACTATTACAGGACAGGAACCCAGTAACCTCGAATTAAATAAATTCGAACGAGAATCTGAGGGGTGGATAACTGGAATTCAATTAGCTGCTTCCGCGATAGAGGAACAGAGAACTCATTCCCAATCAAAAACGATTGATTTTGACTCTGGATTTGCTTTTGATTTTCTACTCACAGAAGTACTTGAGCATCAACCGGAAGAGGTTAGAGAGTTTCTTATTTTGACCTCAATATTTGACCGTTTTAACAGCGAACTATCCGATATAGTATTGCAGAAAAAAAACGGCCACCAGATGCTGTCATATCTAAAACATTCCAATCTATTCCTGGTACAGTTGAATCAGGAAGGAAAGTGGTTCAGATATGATCATCTATTTACAGATCTCCTTCGTTTACAATTGGATAGGATCCCGGATAACCAGAAAAAGGAGATGCACAAGCGAGCCTGCCAATGGTTCGAAAAGTATGGCAGCCTGGAGGAAGCAATTAGACACGCCTTAAAGGCAGAACTCTGGGATCATGCAGCCGATTTGATTGAAAACTATTTTAAGATAAATACAGGATCCTCAGGCTTTGCCTGGAACTGGCTTGAACTCCTGCCGGAAGAGATTATCCAGGTTAGACCGGATCTCTGTTTATTACAGGCCTGGCGCTATATGACAAGCGGAAGGATGGAATCTGCTGAAAACAGCCTTCAGGCAACAGAAAGAAATTTGGAAACGCTCCCTACTGAAAATCCTTATTACATTGGAACCACAAATCAAATTGCTGTTATCAGGGCCTTTCTTGCATCCTTTACAGGGAATTTCCAAAAAACCATTCAGCTTGCAACTGATGCTCTAGAAAAACTCTCGGCTGATGATACTCATTGGCGAGCAATGGCTGCTTTAGCCCTTGGAGATGCACTGGGGATGTCCGGGAAAATGAAGGAAGCAACAGAAGCAAGGATTGATGCTCTTGAGGAGTGTGAATCCTCTGGAAATATTTATATGACAGTTCTAAGTGCGATCAAGCTGGCAACAACTTTCAGAATGCTTGGAAACCTGAAAGAAACATCCAGACTGTGCCGGAAATATATCAGCTATTCAGAAAAGAAAGGCATCTCAAATATGTCTGTTGTCGGCTGGCTTTATGCTGTTTGGGCTGAAGCGCAGGCTGAACAGGACAATACTTCAGAGTCAGAACAATTAGCAGCAACAGCAAAAAAACTTATTAAAGGAAGCAGTGATATATCAATAATCGGCTGGAGTAACCTTTGTCTGGCCCGTATTCTTTTTATAAATGAACAATATACAGAAATGGAGCAGCTTCTTAAGGAAACTGAATCTGCTGCCCAAAGCCGCAGAACTCCGCCATTTATTACCTTCTCATTATCCGCATGGAAAATACGGCTGTTACTGCAGCAAAAAAGAATGGAGGAAGCTGAACGCTGGTGTAAAAAAAGAAAACTTAACTCTGAAACTCAAATTACACCGTTTAATATTTATGAATATATCTCATTTTCCCGGTTCCTGTTAATGCAGAAAAAGTATTCCGAGTGTACCGTTTTACTCGAGGCCATGTATAATATTTCAATAAAATGCAGCCTAATATCCCGTACCATTGAAATTCTCATCATACAGTCACTCCTGCTCGACGAAAAAGAGCAGGAAGATGAATCACTGTCCAAATTAGAAAAAGCACTTTCTCAGGCTGAACCATTAGGTTTTACTTCTCTGTTTATCTCTGAAGGACCGACTCTGGCCGCAATTTTATTTCGAGCCACAAAAAGAAAAACAGTTTCGGATTATGCAGGAGTACTTTTAGCAGCCTTCCCCGCCGAGGAAAAAACCACTGAACCCATTAGGATTGAGATGCTGAGTGAAAGAGAACAGGCGGTCCTTAAGCTGCTTGTAGAAGGGATGCCCCGCCAGGAAATAGCAGACACTCTTTTCATTTCCCACCACACGATAAAAAGTCATTTGCGTAATATCTATGAAAAGCTAGGAGTAAACAGTGCTACCCAGGCAATAGCAAAAGCACGCAATCTTGGAATAATCCAATAATTCACCCCTCAAATAATCCTTTCAGGGTATGACGACTCGTCCCACTTAACACTATTATACATTAACAAATTAAAGGAAGGATGAATTATGAAATACTTTAAATGGATGTTTACTATTCTGGTTGCATTATTTCTATGGGGATGTGTGTCCGGAAAACCATTTGCTCCGGTAGAATATACTCCACAGGAAATGACCTACTCACCTACTGAAGGATTCAGACAAAGTACCCCCGAAGAACAAGGAATGGATTCTGCAATCCTTCAGAAAATGATTATTTTTTATGAAAAAGAACAGGAGAAGAACAAGGAAGTAGATATAGATTCCATTCATATTATCAGAAATGGATATCTTGTTGCAGACCTGTATTTTGACCCATTATACCCTCAGGATTATCCCCACATTATTCATTCATGCACAAAGAGTATTATGTCTGCCTTGATAGGAATTGCAATTGACAAAGGATATATCCAGGGTGTTGACCAGCAGGTTGTCTCATTCTTTCCCAAGAAGAATCAAACCTCTATGGATCCCCGAATTGATGAATTAACCATTAAAGATTTGCTTACTATGGAAACTGGTATGCGAAGCCTGGATTCCTTTTTATTCGGGTATACAGGAATATTTGAAATTCAGAAATCTGATGACTGGGTACAATATTTTTTGAACTTACCAATAGATGTTGAACCGGGCATTCGATTTGATTATAGCAACTTAAGTTCTTTTATGCTCTCTGCAATCATTATGAAATCAACTGGTCAGGATACATTATCATTTGCCTATCAGAATCTGTTTGATCCATTGGGAATTACAGATGTAACCTGGGAAAATAATCCTCAGGGAATTGGAATAGGCTGGGCCAGAATGTGGCTGAAACCCCATGATATGGCAAAATTCGGCATGCTGTATCTTCAAAAAGGAAAATGGGGAAATGTCCAATTAATTTCTGAATCCTGGATTGAAGATTCACTCACGGCCAATGCCTTTCCAAAAGAATATCATGATGTACTGAATGCGGAAGGCATTAAGGATAATGAACTGTCAAAAAATAAATGGGTTGGATACAATTTATTTAAGCCTTTTACTGATGGATATGGGTATCAATGGTGGCTGGATAAATCCGGTGAATATACTGCCCTTGGAACCGGGGGCCAATTTATTATTGTCTCACCCTTAAATAACCTGGTAGTTGTTATTACCAGCCAATCTCAGGGATTGGGCAGCTTTTTTCCAAGTGAATTGTATTCAAAGTACATAAAGAACGCTGTTAAATCTGATTCTCCATTAGCAGAAAATGAAGAGGCCTTAAATTACTTGATGCTCTATCAAAACCCTCCTGAAATTGAGTTAGAACATAAACAGGTACAAACTTATCCTGATGTTACAACCGAGGTTTCAGGGATATTATATAAATTGAACGAAAACAACTGGGATTATGATAATTTTACATTTGATTTTTTGTCTGACAGCAATTCAGTCATTCTTAGCTATACAACAGGCGATTCAGGCATAATATCATATTCAGTCGGCCTGGATAATCTATACCACTTTACTGACACTGAAAAAGGCCGATACGCCGCAAAAGGACACTGGATCGATGAGAGTACATTTGAAATATCCTATCAATTAATAGGATATTCAGTACCGGGAACCTGGGTTATAACCTTCCTGGATAATGAAATCCAGATAATAGAAAGAGGGGTAACCGGAGAATATGAATATTCGGGGTAACTACTCAGGACGACGTATAAAAAACTAGACATAAAGGGAAATTTCTTGTAGACTGTTTCTATGAAAGATCG
>JAEINK010000066.1 GCA_016342585.1 Spirochaetales bacterium | reverse complement strand
TCGAAGGGATGATGATATGACACTAAGACAGGTACAGAATTTCAGAGGACAGGTGACATTTAATTTGACAGGTCGGGCACCTTGTAGCACCTTGTTATTTTAGTTGATTTACTTCTATAAACGTTATACCTTTAGATACAGAATGATACGCCGTGATATGGCTTTTTAGCAGTCTCATAACCCGGAGGTCAGAGGTTCGAGTCCTCTCCCTGCTATATAGAAAAGAATCAGTTCCTTTTGGGACTGATTCTTTTTTTTTGCCCTGGTACTGAGGACTCGAAACGGAGTGAACGCCGAGCGATCAGCGAGGATGAGCCAGCATGGATGCTGGCGGCAGTGAACGGAGGCGGCCCACTATTTGTAACCTGAGGAGCAAATTGAGCGTGGCCGGAATTGCGAAGCAAGAGTGCGGGAAAAGGCACGACGCCGACGGCCTGGAGGATTATAACAGGATGTTGTCGACCAGAAGGCGAATCCCTGTGCAATGCCGAATTAAAATCAAGAAAAGCGTAACCTATATTTTATGAGTTTTAAATAACGGTTAAAAAGGTTTTATTGACTTCTCAAATTCTATAAATTAAGATTTATAGTAGATTCTACAACAAGGTGATTTAATGCATATTCGTTTCATGTTTCTACTTTTTTTTACATTATTGCTGTCTCATAATCTTTATTCACAAAGCGAAAATTCTTCGGCAATTTTAAGCGGTTCAGAATATTACTATCCACCTTACTGTATGACAGACGAAGAAGGGAATGTCAGTGGGTTTTCTATAGAATTACTCAAAGCCTCATTATCTATAATGGGGTACAATACCATCTTTCGTCTCGGATCCTGGGAGGAAGTAAAAAAAGCTCTTGAATATGGCGAGGTAGAGGTATTACCGCTTGTCGCTCGGACTCCGGAGCGGGAAGATATTTTCGACTTTACATTCCCATATTTGACAAGGTATGGAACGATTGTTGTAAGAGAGGATACTCAACCCCCGAATTCCTATGCGGACCTTTCAGGAAAGACAATTGGTGTCATGAAAAGTGATTCTGCTGAAGAGTTTATATTAAGAAGTGCGGTCAAAGTCAATACAGTCAGAACGAACACCTTCGATGACGCGTTACAGTTGTTATCTGAAGGCAGTGTTGATGCTGTTGTTATTCAAAAACTTTTAGCTTATCAATTAATTAATGATTTGAATCTTACAAATTTATTCGTAACCTCCGTCATCCTTGAAGATTTTAAGCAATCATTCTGCTTCGCCGTACAGGAAGGGAATTCAGATTTATTACAGATCCTGAATGAGGGGCTGGCTCTGGCTGTTTCAAATGGTACTTTTGAGCGAATACAGACAAAATGGTTTGCTCCGGATGGAAGATCTATTCTGAACAGACGAATTATCATTGGCGGTGACTCCAATTACCCCCCCTATGAGTATTTTGATCCGAATAGAAATCCTGTCGGATTTAATATAGATTTATCAAAAGCCATTGCAAAGGATCTGGGGCTTGAGATCGAAATTCAATTAGCGAGCTGGACTTCAACATTGACAAACTTGGAATCCGGTAAAATCGACCTGATTCAGGGGATCTTTTTTTCCCCGGAAAGAGCACAGCGATTTACTTTTTCCCAACCCCACTCGATAGTTAAACATGCCCTGATAACAAGGAAAGATTCCCCAGATATTACCTCTATTACACAACTTAAAAATAAAAGTATTTTCGTCATGAAAGATGATATCATGCATGATTATCTTAATGAGAACGGCTTGGAAGAAAATACCCGTTTCTCGATAAATCAGGAAGAGGCCCTGTTACGACTGTCAAATGGTGAGGCTGACTGCACCCTGGTCGCCTTGAACCCAGCCTATTTTTATATCGAGAAAAATAAGATTAAAAATTTAAAAATTCAATCCTATGAATTACCCGGTATAGATTATAACTATGGAGCACTATATAAAAATGAGAAGCTAATCCTGACCATCTCTGAAGGTTTAACGAATATTAAATCTTCCGGAGAATATAGAGAGATTTATAAAAAATGGTTTGGTAGTTATGAAGAGATACCATTTTTTGAAAAATATTATAAAGAGACCTTGATAGTATTAACCTTATTATCGTGTGTTATTATCCTGATTTTAACCTGGATTATTACTTTGAAGAAGGCAGTACAAAATAAGACTCTGGATTTATCGGAATCGAATAAAATCCTGGAACAGCAAAAAGAGAATCTCCAGATTACCATTCACTCAATCATTGAGGGGATAATCATCACAGATAAAAATCTCAAAATTACTGAAATGAATAATGTGGCAGAAGCTCTTACCGGCTGTTCTATTTCAGAGGCTCACAACAGGCCCTTGGATACCATTTTTAAAATCATTTCTGAAGATACTGGGGCTCCTTTATCCCTAAAGAGTACAAAGATAATTAATCATGGGAGCCTGATAAAACCCGGGGTGAGTAAACAGATTCAAATATCCTACTCTTTATCCCCGATTATTCCATTTAATAAGGAGTGTTTAGGTTACATCATTGTTTTTCGAGATATTTCCGAAGAAAAAATAATTGAACACAGGTTAAACCAAACCAATAAATTTGATGCTATTGGTCAGCTGACTGGCGGAGTAGCACATGATTTGAATAATCTTTTATCTCCCATCATTGGGTATACAGAGCTGCTCGAAGAAAAGTTTTCTGAAATTTCTGAAGAAAGAAGAATGACTTCCTATATTTTAAACGCCAGTTTTAAGGCAAAGAAGCTTATTCAAAACCTGTTATTATTCAGTAAGAAACAGGTAAGTATTTATCAACCTGTAAATATAAATATAGCTATCGATGAAATAAAATCTTTACTTCAGGTAACCATTCGCGAAAATATAAAAATCAACTTAAATCTTGGAGCAGACATAGGATTGATTAATGGGGACATTAGTCAAATTGAACAGATTTTTGTTAATTTAATTTTAAATGCACAGGATGCTATTCCAAAAGATGGAATGATTTCTATAAGTACCACCGAAGCAGAATTTAATGAGCAATTTATTATTGAAGGTGTTGAAATAAAACCAGGAAAATACATAGTACTAAGTATCCAGGATAATGGTAATGGAATTCCAGTGGATATTCAGGATAGGATCTTTGATCCATTCTTTACGACTAAAGGTCAACTTGGGACAGGTTTGGGGCTATCTACCGTCTATGGCATTGTTAAAAAACATAGGGGTTACATTTTCCTTTTCAGTAACAAAGAAAACGGAACAACATTCAGGATATACCTGCCGGTTTTAGACTCTAAATTAGCGGCAGAACAACCTCAGAAAACTAAAAGCTATAAATATGCGCCAAATAAAAGTAAAACAATTTTACTGGTGGAAGATGACAAAATGGTAAGGGATCTTACGGAGGAATTGCTTAAAAATATGGATCACAAGGTTATTGTTGCTTCAAATGGAACGGAAGCTCTAAAAGTTTTAACATCCTTCAAAGGTGAAATTGATTTACTTCAGACAGATATTGTAATGCCGGGCATTGATGGAAATGAACTATATAAAAAAGCCATTGAAATAAAACCGGAATTGAAAATTCTCTTTATGTCAGGCTATAGCGATAAATTAGTTGTTTTTAATGGAGTCTCAAAAAAGAATTCTGATTTCATCAGTAAACCATTTACTTCGAATTCCCTGTTTTCAAAGATAGATGGATTATTAAACAAATCCCCCTCCGGAGAATGAGCAAATTACATCTAAATTCTCACGTCATCCGAAGAAGGGGGCGGAGAATCTCTTAAGACGAACTTTCCAGATCCCAGACTTCAGCATACCCTTTCGTTAACTCGAAACTGTCATCCATCCAATCAACGGCCGTGAAAAAATCCAAACCAGTGAGAGATTCCAGACGATCGATAGTCGTGATATAATCGGCAAGTTCGGTTTCTGTGGTTGTCAGAATGTTGGGGATAACAAAGGCGATGGTTGTCAGAGAGTTATCATTCTCCTGCCTTGCCACAATCTTGAAGAGTGCATCGGGAATAGCCGCCCGAAATTCATCATCCTGACCAAGCCACATGGATGGTGTTTTTGCAAAAAAAACGGGACCGCAAATCACCCAGATACGGTTGTACTCATCGGCCCAATCAGTGCAGTGCTGCTCGAGTTCCTTCCATATTCCATTATTCTGACTCTGAAGCTGAGGGACCGCATTCAGCATAGTGTGTGTGTTGTAGGCGGCATCGGCACTGATCCGCTCAGCGGCATCCTTGGGACACATATGACCTCGAACAAAACGGTAATTGGTCTTCACCTCGGCGAGGGTTCTGGTTCCGGAAACCCGGTAGGTGTCGTCGTCGGGAGCAAGCCCCTGACTGAAAAGGACTTCGTCAGTCATCCACCCCGGTCTGCTTGCCAGGGGATAGTCCTCCTCAAGAGCCTTTATTTCGTAGGAGACCCACTCGGGTATTCCCCAGATATCCCCCACCCCATCCCCATTGTTATCATCATCGGTATCGAAGCTTCCTGTATAGGCAGCGAATTCGAATCTATGATCAACCGGTTTGGTTTCCCATTTATCATGCTCATAGGAGGAGTCGAAAACCACCGGTCTTGGTGCCCCGGCAACCGAAAAAAGGAGAGAGGTGGTTATAATTGTTAAAAGAATTTTCTTCATAAGGTTATACTAATATTACTTTTAAATAATTGACAGGCTTAAATCCATAAATTATGATCGGCACATCTTTCGGAGGAAATATGAGTAAGAATACAGTTTATCACTATCCCAAATGCAGTACATGTAAAAAAGCCCTGAAATGGCTTGATGAGAATCAGGTGGTCTTCACCCCTCTTCATATAGTCGAAGAGTCCCCCGATGCGGCAACTTTAAAAAGCCTGATAGAAAAAAGCGGCCTTCCTTTTAAAAAGTTCTTTAATACCTCCGGAATGAAGTACCGGCAGCTCGGGCTTAAGGATAAGCTTCCAACCATGACACTCGCTGAGGCAGTTGAACTCCTTGCCAGCGACGGGATGCTGATAAAACGGCCCCTCCTGATAAAAGGAGATAAGGTTCTCGTGGGATTCAAGGTGGGGGAATGGGAAGAGGGAGGTTTGAAATGAGAGAGAATCAGGATATGAAAAAGACAGGATATATAGAGGGATATTTTGGACGGCAGTTAAGCTGGGAAGAACGTCATGGGATCCTTGAGCATCTGGCCCATCTGAAGATGAATACATACCTCTATGCTCCCAAGGAAGACCCCTACCACCGGGTGGAGTGGAAAAAACCTTACCCGGATGAGTGGAAAAAGGAACTTTCAGATTTTTCCAGGGCAGGAAGAGATTTGGGAGTCCAGGTCATACCATCTTTAGGACCAGGTCTTTCCTACGATTATTTGTCTGAGGAGGATTACAGGATTCTCCTGGAGAAATTCAGGCTCTACTTTACCATGGGTATTTCCACCATGGCCCTGCTTATGGATGATATCCTTCCGGAATTGCCGGAAAACTGCAGAGGAGAGTTCTCCTCCCTGGGGCAGGCCCACGCCAGGTTACTTGTTCGGCTTCAAAAAGATTTACGGTCAGAAAATTCCGCCACCGAACTGATATTCTGTCCCACCATTTATACGGATGATTTTGTGGAAGGGGCTGCCGCCGATTCAGATTATATTAAGGATCTTGCTGCGGAAATCCCCGGGGATATCCCTATTTACTGGACAGGCAATAAGGTTGTTCCTGCTAAAATTAACGAAGTCAATGCAGGAAGAATCAGGGAGCTTTTCAGTAACAATGTCATTATCTGGGATAATTACTACGCCAACGACTATACCCCATTCAGGATCTTCCTGGGACCACTCCTTGGACGGGAAAAGGCATTTACAGATTCACTGGCAGGTTTCATGATCAATCCCACCGGTCTTTATAATACCGATAAATTCCTTCTCTCTTTAACGGCAAAATTTCTTGATGATGGAGCCTCGGACCTTGCGGCCTGGAAAGATGTCTCCCGGAAGTTTGAGCTCCACCCCTATATCGAAAAGGTCATTGAATATTTCTGGTCCCCCTTTGTAAACCCGGACGAATCCTTTCTGGACACAGAGCGTCTGAAAGGTCTTGAGGATTTCTATGATCAGGTGGTGGTGAAATGGCAGAATCCCTTAAGGCTTGAGTGGTTTCCCTACCTTAACAGTCTGCTGATAGATGTTCAGAATGCTACCCGGGATTACGCCAAAGAGGCGGAGTGGATAGATATGCGGTATCCGCCCATGATTGCCGCTCTGGTTAAGGCCAAACAGACTTAGGTTTTATTATTAATTACAGATAAAAAACACCCATTACTATGATATTTATCACAGGCATATCCTTATCTTCCATGCGAGGATAAGGTGAGGTGAATAAATCAACATTAAGAGATTAAAAGCTCCTAAATTCCTCAAAATGAAGGGGATTCGAATCGCCATCCTTGTAATATTCATCGTATCCATGCTGATAAATCCAGTTATGACCTCTGCCCGAAACGGTGCCGCGCCTCAAACCGACAGAATTGAATGACTCTCTTTTAACTGCTTTCTAATCTCAATCTTTTGCGGACATTTTGTCTCACATATACCGCATTCGGTACAGGCGTCGGCCCGCATCCCCTTAACCCAGGGATTTATACCTATCTCGGCGTAACCTTTTTTCGCGAAATCCTTGATACTGTAAACCTTGTAATAATTCATCATCTTGAAGATGTGGGGAATATTCACCTCTTCCGGACAGGGAATACAATAACCGCACCCCGTACAGTAAAGATTTGCCAGTTTCTCATTTTCGTCCATTACACCCGTAATCGAAGCAGCCTCATCGACAGACAATTCGGTCCGCTGTTCCGAGGTCGCCGCATTTTCAAGGAGCATGGACATATTTTCCATCCCCGAAAGGGCACAGTCGATATCCGGGTTGGCGAAGACAAAACGCAGGGCTAATTCCGCGCTGCTCTTAACTTTTATATTGAGGGATGCGGTCAGTTCAGGAGGAAGACCTGCCACCCGGCCGCCACCAAGGGGGCCCATAACGATCACACCAAGGCCCTTCGCGGCAGCATATTTCATGGCCTCTTTATTACTCTGATCGATAACATTGTATTGGCAGAGTACCGATTCAAAATGTCCGAGATCGATTAACTTGATCATATTTTCCGGTTTATCATGGAAGGAGAAGGAGATATGGCGGATCAAACCCTCGCTTTTTGCCTGATGAGCCTCGGCAAGCCATCCCGATGCCGCATCCGTTTCGAGAAAGCTATCATATCCAATTCCATGAAAATGATAGACATCGATATAATCCATATCCAGTTTTGATAGCTGCTCCTCCAGTATCCTGCGGTAATCTCCCGGTTTCTTGATTAAATGACCGGGGCTCTTACTGGAGATATAAATATCTTTTCTGAATTGTTTAACAGCTTTTCCTACAGCTTTTTCACTCAAATACTCATTATAGAAGTAAGCGGTATCGAAATAATTAACACCAAGCTCAAATGCCTTTAAAAACATCCCGTCGACCTTTTCCTGATCGATCTTCTTTTTGCCGCTCCGCTCAATCATTGGGAGACGCATACAGCCAAACCCCAACGATGATATATTAATTCCTGTATTTCCCAGTGGTCTATAGATCATGATAACCCCTTCCTTATACAATATTACATATATTACATTAATATTATAAACATAGCCAACCATAAAGCTTGACGCTCCCCTTCACTCCCAATATCATCTGAACTATGAAAGATTATTCAACTAAAGAAATATACTGCCCTGAATGTGGACACACAGAAAAATGGCCCTTCTGTTGCGGTCAGGATATGGAACTGGATGAAACCTTATTTTTCTGCAACATTTGCGGAAAAGAAAAAACTCTTCCGAAATGCTGCGGGTGTTTTATGAAAGTTCGGGAAAAGGAATTATCATACCCTTAAAAAAGAGTCCTGGGGATTCTTTTCAAAATAATTTACGACATAGGAACAGCTGGGTTTTATCTTAAGTTCCTGTCGGCGTGCATAATCCAGACCCGCTTTCATCAACTTCTCGGCATACCTCTTCCCTCTGTGTGATTCGGGAACATAGGTCTTATAGAAATTAAGTTCTCCTGAAGGGAGGATATTGTATTGAATATAAGCTTCTTCATCATCTAATTCGAGATAAAACCGGTAATGGTCCCGGTCGTGTAAAACGATTTCATCCATGAGTTTTGAATCTCCTTTTTATACTGTGTATATAAATTATAATAATGAATGCATAGTGAAAGCAAATTTTACACCCGATTTATTTGGTAAATTTTCAGCCGAGATCTTACCACCATGAGCCTTAATAATTTCAGAGCAGATAGCAAGGCCCAAACCCCGGCCGCCTTCATCTCTGTTTCTCGATTTTTCAACCCTGTAAAACCGTTCAAAGATCTTTTCCAGCTCATTTACCGGGATGGGAGGCCCATCATTGGAGATCGAAACCTCAACCTCTCCGGAAGCAGTCAAATCCCGGAAGGTGACATCAATTATCCCTTTTTCCGGTATATACCGGGATGCATTAGCGTAAAGATTGATAAAAACCTGTTTCAGGCGGCTTGAGTTTCCCTTTACCAGGAAAGGACTATCTCCTGAAATATTCAAGGTGGCCTTTTTATCCCTGAGCACAGGCACAAAAGATTCGGCCACATCTTCTGCCATCGATTTAAGATCAACCTCACTCTTTTCCCATCGGTCGGTCTCAGCTTGAAGACCCGCAAGCTCTTGAAGACCGGCAATCAGATCCGAAAGGTGCTGAGTTTCCTCATAGAGAGACTTTATTCTATCCGGTTCAAGGGGATAGACACCATCACTCATCATCTCCAGAGTCCCCTGGATGAGAGCTACGGGTGTTCTTAATTCGTGGGCTGAATCGGCTATTATCTGTTTCTTCCACTCCTCTCCGGTTTCCAGTGATGCGGCCATATCATCAAAGGTCGAGGCCAGATCGCCCAGTTCATCCTGCCTTTTCACTCCAGTGCGGATTGAAAAATCTCCCAGGGCAATCTTTTCCGCAGCGGACTTCATGCTGACAAGAGGAAGGGTTATATGCCGGACAATAAACAGGGTCACAACAAGAGCCAGAATTAGAGCCGGAATTACGGCGGAAACCACAGCCCGGCGGACACCGGAGATAAAAGCCTCTCCCAGGGGGTTCAAAGCAGGTTCTATCATTGTATCCAGAAAAAGCAGTGCGGCAGGAGTGTCTCCATTGAAAATGATTATTCCCTCAGTTTCCGATATATTATCAAGTTTCAGGCCGGTCAATTCGCCTTCGGAATCAACAATAACATGACCGGAGAGCTCCGTTATGATAATTCTTCGTCCCATATCGATATCAGCGGTTCCCATCCGACGGTCCATCATTCCCATGGCCCTCCCCCTCTCGCCATTGCGCATGGTTTGGCGAGGCAGGTAATTCATGACGCCATCCCAATCCCCGGACATTTCAAGATACCCTTCAAGAAAAGGGGCAAGCCCTCTGGCGGCCACAACATCCCCGTTTTTAACAAAGACCTCGAACTGATTGGAGATACTGAAGGTAATTATCCCCATAATCAATGCCCCGGAAATTATAATAACGGATGAAAATGAGAGGAAGATTTTTATCCAGAGTTTGCCTTTCAACGCGCATCTCCTTCTTTTGAAAGATCTTCGGCCAGCTTATACCCGACCCGCCATACCGTTTCAATGTATTTGGGGTGGGAATGATCCGGCTCAAGAGCCTTTCTTATATTCTTTATATGAACATCGATAGTTCTTTCATATCCATCGTAGGCATCTTCCTGAAAAACATTTAAAAGATCCATCCGAGTGAACACCCTCCCGGGATTTTTGATAAAAGCCGCCATTATATCAAACTGAACCGAGGTCAGTTTTACTTCCTGCCCTAGCCGAAGAAGGACTCTTTTGACCGGGTCCAGTTTCAGATCACCATATTCGATAATCTGATCTTTCCCAAACCCTCCGTGACCGGGTTTATATCGACGTTCTACTGCACGGATTCTGGCGGAAAGCTCCTTCAGGGAAAATGGTTTTGTCATATAATCATCCGCACCTAACTCCAGCCCCATAAGCTTATCCCCCTCCTCGGCCCGGGCGGTAAGCATGATTACAGGAACCGCAGCTGTTTCACGAAGCCGGCGCAGGACATCCATACCGTCTACGCCGGGAAGCATTACATCCAGGATGACAAACTCCGGAGGCTCATCCCTGATTATTTTCAAGGCGGTTATTCCATCAAAGGCGGATACAGTTTCCCATCCTACGGCTTCAAGATAATCACAGATCATCTTATTCAGCTTTTTTTCATCTTCAACAACCAATATTTTCTTCATCTGTATCCTCCTTTTTCCTATTTATAATAACAGAAACAGCTGTTCTTTGCTAAACACAAAAAAGAGCCGGGCCTCAGGAAAGGTAAGGTCCGGCTTCAAAAATATATATTAAAAGGGATTAACCCCGTCGGCCACCCATATTGCTGTTCCGTCCGGATCTTCCACCCATTCTTCCACCACGGTCCCGGTCATTACCCCTTCCCATGGGTCCATCAAAATCCAACTCGTACACTTCTCCATCAATCTCTGCAGAAATGATATGAAAGTAGTTACCATCCTCATCGAAATCCATTCGACCGCGCCTCATGTCATCAGAATCATCATCCTGAACTATCGCCCATCCATTTACGGTGACTTCAGTGCCGTCGGCAATGTCAAAATTCACAGCGCGGTATGGATACATCAATGTCCAGTCCACGCCATCAACGGATAGAATTGCCCCGGCCGATGTAAAATCGACTGTACCCGTCATGGAAACTTCTTCCTGATCTTCGAAACAGTCACAATCTTCATTGAAACGGCCATCCCCCCTGCCTCGATCATCATACTGCATGTTTCCCGGTCGTCTGCCTCTTGAATCATTCTCGTAGTCATTTTCTTCTACATCCTGCTGTCCCGAAGCAAAAACCGCTCCGCCTGCCATCATCAATACTGCCAATAAAATGATACCCTTTTTATTCATGGTATCCTCCTTGCTTGTTAATTTCATAGATAATGTAGATCCTGCATGTGAACCAAATATGAACGTTCTATAGAATATTTGTATTCAGATACCTTTACAGCACCCTTTTTAACTGATAAATCTGTATAGAGGAGATAAAGAATGAGTAAAAAGGCTCTTTCCCCGGGGTTAATGAAGGAATTCAGACAAAACCAGAAGGACGAAATAAACGGTTATACAATATATGCCATTCTGGCAGAGAGTGTGAAGGATGAACACAACTCAAACCTCCTCCTTCAAATAGCCAATGATGAGAAAAAACATTATGAACTACTTCGAACATACTCGGGACTGGATGTAAAAGCTTCAAAAATAACAGTTTTCCTGACTGTCCTCTGGGCAAAGGTATTCGGCCTGACCTTTACTTTAAAACTTATGGAAAAAGGTGAGAAAAACGCTCCCCTCAGCTATAAAATACTGGTGAAAAACTTTCCGGAACTCAAAACCATCCTGGAAGATGAGGATGATCACGAAAAAGAGCTGCTTGACATGCTCAACGAAGAGAGTCTGAACTATATGGGTTCAGTAGTCCTGGGGTTAAATGATGCTCTGGTCGAATTGTCCGGCGCCCTGGCCGGTTTCACCTTCGCCATCCAGGATTCAAGAACCATAGCTCTCATGGGACTTATTACCGGAATCTCCGCCTCCTTCTCCATGGCAGCAAGTGAATACCTGTCAAAAAAAGAGGAAAATGAAGAGAATCCCCTTCTATCCAGTATATATACGGGTATTGCCTACATTATAACGGTAATCCTGCTGGTTCTCCCCTTCTTCCTTTTTCCAAACCATTTTATCAACCTTGCTACTACCATAGTTATTGCTGTTCTGATAATAATGGTCTTCAACTTCTATATATCTGTAGCCAAAGATCTACCGTTTAAAAGAAGATTTTTACAAATGGCAGGAATAAGTGTAGGGGTTGCCCTCTTATCTTTTGGTATAGGGTGGATTGTAAAAACCTTCCTTGGATTTGACATTTAGGTAATAAATTGCCCTATCATTCACATAATAACAGCAAATCGAACCGAATACTGATGATTCAGCACACTAAAAATATTTTCATTGCAAGATTCTCAGATTATGAGTAAAATAGTATAGTTCTGTTTGTTTAAGCCAAATCAATATTACGTGTTTAATGCAGAAAATCCTCGTTGAGGAGAATTATACTTACCTCTCCAGGTGTTTCTATATATAGAATTTCATGGAGAGTTACGGAGAAAAAGAATGAAGAAAATTACAATGCTGTTAATCGCAGCAGTACTTTGCCTTTCTGTTTTTACAGCAGCAGCAGGAGGAAGCAATGAAGAGGGAGATTCTCCCGCAAGAAAAACCTTTGTGACCATCGGTACCGGTGGCGTTACAGGTGTTTATTATCCCACTGGAGGAGCCATCTCCAAGATGGTAAATAAGAAATCCGACGAATATAATTTAAAGGTTACTGTTGAGTCCACAGGTGGATCTGTATATAACGTAAACGCTATCATGAATGGCGATCTTGAGTTCGGTATTGTTCAGTCCGACCGTCAGTTTCAGGCTATTAAAGGTTTAGCCGACTGGGAAGGCAATGCTCAGGACAAACTTAGAGCCGTTTTCTCAATTCACCCCGAATCTGTATCACTCCTGGCTTCCGATGAATCCGGAATTTATTCTATTGCAGACCTCGCTGGAAAAACCGTCAACATCGGGAACCCCGGTTCCGGTCAGAGAGGAAACGCCATCGACGCCCTTAATGCTGTTGGACTCGACTGGGAAACAGATCTGAAAGCTGAAGGCCTGAAGGCTGCTGAAGCAGCCAGTATGCTTCAGGATGGAAGAATTGATGCTTACTTCTATACAGTTGGACACCCCAATGGTTCCTTCAAAGAGGCTACTTCCGGTGCAAAAAGCTGTCACTTCGTACCTATCGAAGGTGCTGACATCGAAGCAATGCTCGGAGAATTCCCCTACTATGCCGCCTCAATTATTCCTGTCAGCACAGCCTACCCCGGTGCTTCAAACCCCGGAGATGTTGCATCTTTCGGTGTAAAAGCTACCCTCTGTACATCAGCTGATGTTTCAGACGATGTTGTTTATGCCATAGTAAAAGAGGTTTTCGAGAACTTTGAAGAGTTCAAGGCTCTTCATCCGGCCTACTCAACCATCACAAAAGAGAGTATGCTCGCAGGTCTCTCTGCCCCCCTCCACCCGGGTGCTTTGAAGTACTACGAGGAAGCAGGCCTTAAATAAACCGACTCAAGGCCTTTACAGGCCTTAAATGGGATGCCGGATGTTAACTTCCGGCCCATTTTATTTAATCATATTGAAACATATAA
Organism: Spirochaetales bacterium; assembly: GCA_016342585.1. Taxonomy (GTDB): domain Bacteria; phylum Spirochaetota; class Spirochaetia; order UBA9216; family UBA9216; genus JAEINK01. Next base: position 10,515 of record JAEINK010000066.1, on the reverse strand, counting down.
CAACCACAGGTTCTGCCTGTGGTTGTTATCACTTAAAAAGGAGCTTAAATGATTGATAATCTTAATAATCATATGACATCTGAAGACGATGTAAACAAAGCTCAGAGAATCGCCGATGAAGCCGAAGGTGGTTCCAAGAATATAAAAGAGGGGTTTTCCCGCTTTCTTATTCCCGGAATTGCTATTGTCTGGTCAATATTTCAGCTTCTGATCGCTTCAGTTGTTTTGCTCAACAGTACCATTGTACGTTCAATTCATTTGACCTTTGCAATCATTCTGGTATTCTTAAGCCATCCAATGCTGAAGAAAGCAAGGAAGGGGCCTGTTTCCAGGTACCTTTCACGAAAGGATAAGTTCACCCTGGTCGATTACTCTGTGACAATCCTGGCGGGTCTCTGTGCCTTCTATATCGCCCTCGAAATGCTGCTGGAAATCTGGCTCCCCGGCTATCAGGGGATCAGTTACAGGCAGGGAGTTCCTCTTGCGAGGGATATAATTATGGGAATTGCCCTGATTATCATCCTCCTGGAGGCCGCTCGCCGTTCCCTGGGACCGGCTCTGCCTATAGTTGCCATCGTATTCATCCTCTACAGTTTTTTCGCAGCCAATATGCCTGGAGCCCTGAGCTTCAAATCTGTTTCCCTTACGAAATTCATATCCAAGATGACCATGTCTACCGAAGGAATTTTCGGGGTCCCATTGGATGTATCAGCCAATATTGTGTTCCTCTTTGTCCTTTTTGGAGCCATGCTCGATAAGGCCGGTGCCGGAAAGTACTTTGTCGATCTTGCTTTCAGCCTCCTTGGAAGATTCAAGGGGGGGCCTGCCAAAGCAGCCGTTCTGGCCTCTGGTTTGACAGGTATGGTATCTGGTTCAAGTATAGCCAATACGGTAACCACCGGAACTTTTACCATCCCACTCATGAAAAAAGTAGGATACCCGGCCCATAAGGCAGGAGCTGTTGAGGTAGCCTGTTCAACAAACGGGCAGCTCATGCCGCCCATCATGGGGGCGGCGGCCTTTATAATTGCCGAAACCTGTAATCTTGCCTATTTTGAAGTTATTAAAGCGGCTTTCATTCCCGCGGTAATCTCTTACATTGCCCTCATGTACATTACCCACCTTGAAGCATCCAAGCTGGGTCTTGTGGGGATTAAAAAATCCGAGTTGCCCCAGTTCCTACCGACCCTGCTAAGCGGGCTTCATTTTATGATTCCCCTCTTCCTGCTCATTTTCGAGTTGGTTGTCCTGAGGCATTCCGCCTCACTTGCAGCCGTCCGGGCCATAATTGCTCTTGCGATCCTTATCCCCCTCCAGAATATTTATATTTCAAGGAAGAGTAATAAGGGGATAAAATACGCCATGCGTAAATCAGGACGACAGATCCTGGAAGCCCTGGCAGCCGGTGGTAAAAATATGATGGGTATCGGTGTGGCTGTCGCCGCGGCCGGAATTATTGTGGGTGTTGTAACCTTCGGTCTTGGTGGAATTATTACCGAAGCCATCGAAATTCTGTCCGGTGGCAATTTCATCCTGATTCTGATAATCACAGCCTTTGCCAGCCTCATCCTGGGAATGGGTCTCCCGACGACGGCGACCTACATTGTAATGGCTGCCCTAACGGCACCCGTGATCGTAACCCTGGGTGCAAAAAGCGGGGTCTTCTTCCCCCTTATCGCCGCCCACCTCTTTGTCTTCTTCTTTGGTATCCTGGCAGATGACACCCCACCGGTCGGCCTTGCAGCCTTTGCGGCGGCAGCCATCGCCAAATCGGATCCCATCAAGACGGGGATCCAGGGTTTTACCTATGATATAAGAACAGCCATCCTGCCGTTCATGTTCATGTTTAATACAGATCTACTGTTATATCAAATTACAAACCCACTATATGCCGTCTGGGTCTTTTTAACGGCTTTGCTGGCCATGCTGGCCTTCGCAGCTCTGACCCTGAATTTCTTTCTGACACGAAACAAATGGTATGAAGGGATTCTTCTTGCGGTCGTCACCCTGGGACTCCTCCGTCCCCAGATGGTCGCAGATCTCCTGCGTATGGGAGAGGCAAAGATCCTGGTTACGATCATGATGATTGGGCTATACCTCCTTATTGCAGGAATGCAGAAAATAAGAATAAAAAGGACCGGTCTCCCGGCCTGATGATTTTTATGTTTAACACAGCCTGTCCTGAAACTCATAAGGGACAGGCTTTTTTATCAGCCCGCCGGGCGGGCTACCCACAAATTCGTTTAAATTTGAATCCCCTATCATTTACCCAAAAAAAGAGGTAAACTATATATATGAGACAAGAAACAGAAAATCAAAAGAAACTTGCAGTACTCATTGATGCCGACAATGCTCAGGCGTCCATTGTGGAAGGACTCCTGGCTGAGGTCGCCAAGTACGGCATTTCGAGTGTTAAAAGGATATATGGAGACTGGACAAGTCCACACCTGAGAGGCTGGAAAGATGTACTCCTGGAGTACGCAATAAATCCCATTCAACAGTTTGCCTATACCACAGGTAAAAATGCGACCGACAGTGCTATGATCATCGACGCCATGGATCTTCTTTATACAGAAAATCTGGATGGATTCTGTGTGGTAACAAGTGATTCCGACTTCACAAAACTCTGTTCGCGAATAAGAGAAGCCGGTCTGACAGTATATGGATTTGGTGAAAGAAAGACCCCGAAACCCTTCGTCAATGCCTGTGATAAGTTCATATACACGGAAATCCTTAGAAAGATAAGTACAACAAATAATGATACCAACGATACGGCCTCCCTGCCGACCAGAGCCACATCGGCCATACTGAAACAGGATTCACGCCTCGTGAACCTCCTCCGTGGTGCCGTAGAAGATTCAGCGGATGAGACCGGATGGGCTTACCTTGCCGTTGTCGGTCAGATTATTGCCAAACAAAGCCCCGAGTTTGACCCGAGAAATTACGGCTACAAAAAACTGGGTGAACTGATCAAGGCAACCCAGCTTTTCGAAATCGACGATAAACTTACCAATGTCAGGGACAAAAGAAAGAAAAGATGATATAAAACCTTCCTCTTTAAGGCTTTAAACGAAAAAGGATTAATTTATAAGGTTCTCTAACCTTAAGAATTAATCCTTTTTTATAAACTGATAGCGAAGAGTTTCAATATCAAGGCACTTTTATCCCCTTGTCAAATCGCCAAAGGTTAATCGACATCCCAGAACCGGACTGTAGGTCTGAAAAACCTCAGAATTATCGTCGGTAAAGACAGAACCGATATACTGATACCCGGCATAAACTACAGGGACAAACCATCCAAACAGGGGAAGACCAACCTCCACATCAACCTCCAGGGAGACGGCAAACCAGCCCTTCTCATCGTTTTCACTGGTGGCAGCCTGATAGAGGCCGCCAAGGCCCGCATAACTGACAAAGGCAATATGCAGGGGCCGACTCATAAGCTGATAACCGTTTACCACCCCGCCAAAACCACCCGAAATGGCTCCAGGTATAAGTTCTCCGGTAACCTCATCCTCATCACTTAGAATACCATAGCCGAAACCACCATTGATCCGACCATCGGGATCGATCCCATACCCATATCCCCCCATCATATGAAGGCCCAAGTTTGTATCCGGTAAATCCCAATCCGTCGCGAAGGGAAATTCGGAGGCCTGCCTCTGCCACATCATACCACCTCCCCCACCTGCAAAGAGGAGTCCCGGGATGAGGATAGTTAAAAGCAATAAAAATATAATTGTTTTCTTCACATTGTTCTCCTTAGCTGTGTACGTCTATTAAACAATCGGAGTGTGAATATCTGTTACCCGGAAGTATAGTTTTATAAAGCGCTTTTATCAGTCTATTTTTCGCTCATCAACCACCCGGACAGCCTTCCCCTGAGAGACGGGAAGCATTCCCGGTTCGTGAAGTTCCACCTGGGGACTGATAGTCATGGAAGCACGCAGTTTCTCCCGAATCTTCTCCTTCAACTTATAAAGATCCCGTGTGTCATCTGTTAACATAGCCTTACTGATCTCGGTTTTAACGGTAATCTTATCAAGCTCCCCGGCCTTCTCTACCACGATGAGGTAGTTTGTGCCAACCTCGGGAACCTTCATAATGACTTCCTCAATCTGACTGGGGAATACATTAACACCATTGATAATGAGCATATCATCGGACCGCCCCTTGATACGGGCTATACGCCTGTGGAGACGCCCGCATTTACAGGTACCCGGAATAATACGTGTAAGATCCCGGGTTCTGTACCGCAGGATCGGCATGGCATTCCGGTGGAGTATCGTCAAAACAAGTTCCCCCTCCTCCCCATCGGGAAGGGGTTCCAGAGTATCCGGATCCACAATCTCCATGATATAGGCATCCTCCCAGACATGCATACCATCCTTATGGATGCATTCAAAGGCAACACCCGGACCATTCATCTCCGAGAGACCGTAAGAGTTGTAGGCATCGATCCCATAGAGAGATTCGATCTTTAACCGGATATCCTCGCTATGGGGTTCTGCCCCGATAAATGCCTTTTTAAACTTAAGTTCATCCTTTGAAACACCGCTCTCGCCCATCTTTCCATGAATATGAAGAAGGTAGGAGGGAGTGGCATGCACGATGGTAGTACCGAAATCTTTCATCATCTTGAACTGACGCAGGGTGTTTCCCGAACTGGCAGGGATAACCATCATACCGAGATTCTCGGCACCATAGTGAAGGACGATACCTCCGGTAAAAAGCCCGTAGGTCATCATATTCTGGAAAACATCTTCCTTCGTTCCGCCGGTACAGACAACAGATCTGGTGGTCAGGTCGGTACATGCCTTTAAATCGGAATCAGAAAGATAAATAACTGTAGGCGTCCCGGTAGTCCCGGAGGAGGCATGCATTCTTACAACCTCCTCTTTAGGGACGGCCAGCATTCCATAGGGATAGGATTCCCGAAGGTCATTCTTAACCGTAAAGGGGATTTTTCGCAGGTCAGCCAGAGAATGGATATCATCGGCGGAGGAGATCCCGGCTTTATTCAGCTTTTCGGAATAAAAAGGAGTTTTCAGGGCATACTCAACCTGTACCCTCAGCTTCTGGAGCTGAACCTTTTCGATCCCTGCCCTGTCAGCCGTTTCTATCTCTTCATTCCAGTACCGGATATCCATATCTCCTCCTGCTGTATCACTCGCTGTATATCATCTATATATTGTTTTGTTTTATATATAAAGGTATGAAGTTTTAAAACCTGCCAGCAATAGCAGGCTTTAAAATCTTCGGAAAACTTGACGGAGACTCCCGGCAAGTCTTAATGCACCGCAGCACCAAGGCTGAAGGCTTTTTCATTTATACCGATAACTTCCGCCCCTTTGGAAGCAAAAAGCTCCCGTATAGCACCAAGCAAAGTCTCTTCCTTAATCGGAAGAAGCGGTGCGGCAGCGCCAACAATTACCATATTCGATGCCCTGGCAGCACCCGCCTCGATGGCGGCCTCTTTATCATCAATAATTGTAGAATTATCCAGTTCGGCAATCCTGTCCAGTACAGACTGGAGTTCGGGATAGTTGGGAATGTTAACAACAGGATTTTTAGAGGTTACCAGCTTACCCCGGGGAGAGAGATAATCAACATATCGAAGAGACTCCAGGGGTTCCATGGCAAGAACAAGATCAGCGCCCCCTTTGGGAACCAGATCACCGCAGATTTCCGAATCGGAAATTCTTAAGTGTGATAGAACTGCTCCGCCCCGCTGGGACATTCCATGGACCTCGGACTGACGAACCTTAAGACCGTCAGACATAGCTCCTTTTGCAATTATTGCGGCTACAGAGAGTACACCCTGACCGCCTACCCCGGCAAGAATTATATCAAACTTCATGCGACACCTCCGGAAGACTTCTTCTTTTTCATGTTTACAATACACTCTCTTCGAGCAATGATGACCGAAACACCCTTATAATCCATCTCCTCACGGAAGATTTTTACATTCTCTTCATGATGCTTTTTAAGAGGAATCATCTCTCTTATATGAGAAGGATCTACCCCTACACCCTTCACCACACCATCAATCTGAGCCGAATTAAGGACGGTCTGCTGACAACCTGTCATGGCTACCGTTGAGTTGTCGAGGATTACCAGAGTCATATCGGCATTTCCGGAAACCGCGTCTATCAAACCGGTTACCCCGCTATGGAGAAAAGTTGAATCACCGAGAACCCCAACAACAGGATGGAATCCCGCATCGGCAGCACCTCTTGCCATCCCGACAGAAGCACCCATACACACGATGGTTTCGATAGCTTTATAGGGAGGAAGAGCCCCAAGAGCATAACAACCGATATCAGATGTCACGATAGAGTTATCATAGGCTTCACGGGCTTCATTCAATGCGGCATATGTATCGGCATGAGGACATCCCTGACAAAGCTGGGGAGGTCTACCCGGAAGATCCTCTTCAACAGCCAGGGTCTCTCTGACAGAAAGGCCCAGGGCGGGCCGAATATTATCCGGGTTAAGTTCTCCCGTGGGAGGAACCTGTCCGTCCATCTTTCCCGCGACATAGACTCCCGGAGGCATAAGACCCCTGAGTCTTTTTTCAACAAAGGGAGCGCCCTCTTCAAGAAAAATAACTTTACTTACCTGACCGCAGAGTTTTCGAACTTTCTCTTCGGGGATAGGATAGGCATTGATATGAAGATGGGAAGGTTTCTCCGGGAACTCCGAAAGGTTCTCTTCGAAGTAATTCCTTCCAAGACCGGTTGTAATAACTCCGACACCCTTGTTGGCATAGTTTATCTCAAGACTGTTTCCTTCCCAATCTTCAGTGAACTCAAGAAAATCTTTTTGTCTTCCAAGAAGAGAGTCCCAATTCTGTCTGGCGAGGGCTGGGAGAAGCATCCACTTTCGGGGGTCTTCCGCCTTTTTCAGTTCGTTCTGAGGAAGTCTCTTCCCCGGAATGACCGCGGCTCTGGAGTGGGCAAGTCTTGTTACAAGCCTGATCATAACCGGAATATTGAATCTTTCAGAAAGCTCGAAAGCCTTAATCGTCATTTCATATGTTTCCTGCTGATTTCGAGGTTCAAGGCAGATAATCTTGGCGAAATCAGCGTAAAACCGGCTGTCCTGCTCATCCTGAGAGGAGTGCATACCAGGATCATCTGCCACGGCAAGGACAAATCCTCCACCAATTTTAAGAAGCGCAGAGTTTACAAAAGGATCGGCAGCCACATTTAAACCAACATGTTTCATAGTCACAAGTACGCGCTTGCCGACGAAGGATGTACCTAATGCCGTCTCATATGCGGTTTTCTCATTGGCACACCAGGCGACCTTGATATCGGCAGGATTCTCTTTCCCTTCGGGAATTTCCTGCTTTGTAAATTTTTCCAGAAATTCAATAATTTCAGTGGAAGGGGTCCCAGGATAACCGTAAGCCGCGGATATTCCCGCATCGATAGCACCCATTGCAAGGGCTTCATCCCCTAGCAGAACCATCTCTTTCATAATTGCTCCTTATACGAGATATGAATAAGGGGCGAAAAGCCCCACTATTTATAAAAAACAGATCCTTCAAAAAAGACATCGAAAAAATCAGATATTCTCAACTATCAGGAAAGTTTTTGTTAAAAGTAATAGGATGTTATACCGAATTTCGGGTTTTGTCAAAGCTCGAATGGGTGGTATGGGAATAGGTTCAGGTCGATTCTCCCCCTCTAACCTTTGTGAAATAGTATTGCATCATAATGATTTACGATAACTCGCGACCTGCTTACTACTCCTTAAATGTAGGTTAGCCACGGATGGATAGAGAGCGTTCGCACGGCAGTGATGGGAGAAGCCATCCTTTCGTCTTTTTAAGTGTACCTTTCGTTATTAAAAAGTAAAAGCCTTGCACAAACCAGGAGTGAGTATTATTCTGATTATATTAAAGACGAGATTTAAATGAAAAAAAGAGTAAAAATCAAAATTCTTACTAACTCTCAAGCAGAACTGACATTCCTTTATGACGAAAAACTGGTAGCTCAGGTAAAAACCATCCCTGGAAGAATTTATCTCCCCGCAAAAAAGTCATGGGTTATTCCTTTCTCTGAAGGGTCTCTCCCAAAAATAAAAAATATATTCAAAGATTCTGCGTTTATTGAAATAGAAACCCCGGAAAAGGCTCAGGGTATTCCGTCAGGATACAAAAAAGAATTGGAACTTAAAAGGTACAGCAATAATACAAAAAGGGCCTATACAGCAGCTTTTTCCAAATTCCTGGATTATTACCAATCCAGAGATACAGATTCTCTCACTGATAAGGATGTTGATGAATACATAAACTACCTTGTAACCGTTAAAAAAGTATCCCCGGCAGTTCAAAAACAGGCTATAAATGCAATCAAGTTCTATTTTGAAAAAGTTCTGTTAAGAACGGTCAATAACCATATGTATAAACGTCCAAGAAAAGACAAAACCTTACCTCTCGTTCTCAGTGAGCAGGAAGTATCCGATATCCTGCAAGCCCCCATTAATTTGAAGCACAAAACTATTCTGACGGTTATCTACTCTGCGGGATTACGATTAAGCGAACTTCTGGATCTTAAAGTAAATGATATTGATCAAAACCGTCAGCTTATTCAAGTAAGGATGGGAAAAGGAAGGAAGGACAGGTATACCCTGCTCTCTCCCAAACTTATTAAACTCTTAAATGAGTATACCAAAGACTACAAACCAGTGGATTATCTATTTGAGGGGCAAAGAGGTGGTCGGTATTCTGCCAAAAGTGTCCAGAATATATTAAAAAATGCTGTTGCGAAGGCTGGAATTAACAAGAATGCCACGGTACATACACTCAGGCATAGTTTTGCCACTCACCTACTGGAGCATGGAACCGATCTAAGATACATTCAGGAACTTTTGGGACACAGCAGCAGTAAAACAACAGAAATATATACTCATGTAAGTAAGAAAGCTATTGGGAATATTAGAAGCCCTTTGGATAATCTGGATATTTGAGTTGAAAAGAGGATGTACGTGATACCGGTAAAATCTGCTCGATATCAGAATTTTATATACGCAATACCCTGATATCGGGTATAAAATAGGAAATAAAGATTTGGGTGGAATATCAGCAATACTGATATCCTGTAGTTGTCCAAAATCGCTGCGCGATCTCGGACAACGGCCGGCGGGACTGTGGTCCCGCTGTAGCATGCCAATCGCTACGCGACTGTCGTACAACAGCGGGACATCCGAAATACCTTACCATGGCGTTGCCTGGACGGTACTATCGGATTCCCGCCGGCCGTTATCTGCAATAAGCTCGAAAAGAGGAAGACGCCCGGACCTCCGGCCGACGGGCGAGAAGAAAATATATTACTTTCAAAGTTTTTGAATTAATGTAAATATTCAAGAATAATACGTTATAAAGGAAAATTGAAAATGAAAAAAGATATAATAATCGATTGTGATCCCGGTCAAGATGATGCAATTGCATTAATGCTAGCTTTTGCAGCATTAGATAAAATTAATATTTTAGGTATTACCACTGTTGCCGGAAATGTTCAGTTGAAAATGACACAAAGGAATGCTCGCCTTATTTGTGAGAAATTAGGTGTTTATGATATATCAGTTTTTAGTGGATGTGAAAAACCATTATTTCGTAATCTTGTAACTGCTGAAGAATATCATGGGGAAAATGGTTTAAATGGAATTGATATATTTGAACCCAAAATACCTTTACAAGATAAAAATGCAATACAATTTATTATAGAAGAATTGAAAAAAGCAGAAAGTGAAAGTATTAGTATTATAGGAATAGGGCCCTTAACAAATATAGCAATGGTTCTTTTGCAAGAACCTCATCTGAAGAAAAAGATTAAAGAGATAATAATAATGGGCGGCAGTTATTTTGAAGGAGGAAATGTTACTGCAGCGGCGGAGTTTAATTTTTATGTTGATCCACATGCTGTTCAGATAGTAATTGATAGTGATATTCCTGTAACAATATTTGGATTAGATGCAACGCATCAGGCTAGAGTATCAAAAAAGATTAGGCACGAAATAGATGATTTACCTGAAACAGTTGCAACAGATATTTTAAAAGTTTCAATAGATTATTTCGCGTCTGCATATAAAGAAATTTATGGACAAAGTGAACCGCCAATTCATGATGTATTAACAATAGCATATCTGATAGAACCAGGTTTATTTGAGGGTAGAAAATGTAATGTAAGTATTGAGACTACATCAGAATTAACAATGGGAGCGAGTGTGGTCGATTATTGGAATCTTACGAATAAGAAGAAAAATGTAAATTGGATTGATAAAGTCAATTCAGAAGGATTTTTTGAGTTATTATTGAATAGAATAGCAACCCTTAAGGAAAATTAACTGTTCTTTGTGATTATGTGAATATAGATGAAGAATCCAGACCTAACTCCGTTGAACGGTCTGGATGTCGAGCTTAAAGCAGATAACATATAGAAGTCTTAGCGTAGCTGCAATAAAAAAGATCCATTCCGATACCCAAGATACCTGTGAGAAAAAATG